>VEMX01000042.1 GCA_009711805.1 Balneolaceae bacterium
CCGTTCCCATCCCGAACACGGCCGTTAAGCCTTGCAGCGCCGATGGTACTCCACCCGGGGTAGAGTAGGTCATCGCCTTCTCCTTTTTTACCACCCTTTATTCCTCCGGAATAAAGGGTTTTTTTATATAAACAGTAGTTGCTTTTTTCTAGAAAAAGGGAATAGTTAGAGTTGGAAATTAGTTTGTATAAGAGAGATTAATATGCGTTTATTTTGTTGTAAAGAGGAAATCCCGGAAAACAATGCTTATATTATATTGCTTTAAACGCCCCAACAAGTAATTAGCCTTTAGGACATGAAGTTTGACTTTCAGACATTTATAAAAGAATACAAAGAGAAGCTTTCTGGTTTCTTCAGTGAAAGGAAAGAAGCTCAGGAAGAAACATTAACGAGAGGTATCGAAGATTCCGTTCTGCAGGATATACTGGATTTAAATCCCTTAAGTGCTTTCATTCCCTCAGAGTATGGAGGATACGGCGGAGTTACTGCAGAAGCCTTATCTATGTTAGAAACAAGTTCCTATGAGTCTCTACCCTTGTCTTTAATGATGGGAATTAATGGAGCTCTCTTTTTGCAACCACTTGCAAATTATGGTTGTGATGAAGCCAAAGCGGAAGTCTACGACCGTATCATAAATGCAAATAAGATGGGAGGGTTAATGATTACCGAGCCGGATTATGGCTCAGACGCCCTTAAAATGCAAACCTCATATACTAAGAAAGGGGATAAATACCATATTCAAGGTTTGAAGCATTGGGCAGGACTAACAGGGATGGCCGACTATTGGCTGATGACTGCCCGTAGTAAAAATGATAAAGGGAAGTTAGGACGAGATATCTCTTTCTTTATACATGATAGCCGCAATGGAGGAATTAAAGTGGTTGAATACTTTAATAACCTGGGGCTGTATATGCTCCCCTATGGAAGAAATGAAGTAGATATTAAAGTACCGGAAACCCATAGATTGCAACCTAAGAGTACGGGGGTAACTATGATGCTGGACCTTCTTCACCGAAGCCGATTACAGTTTCCCGGAATGGGGATGGGTTTTTTAAGAAGGATGATGGATGAAGCTATCGATCATTGTAAATCCCGCTTTGTGGGTGGACAGAGTTTATTCAATTATGATCAGGTAAAAAAACGAATATCAGAGCTGCAGGCTTACTTTACCGTGTGTTCGGCTATGTGCAATTTCACCAGTACCAATGTTCCTCTGGATAGAAATACATCCCGAATGGATGTGGAAGCCAATGCTATCAAGTCGGTAATTACAGATTTTATGCAAAGTGCTTCTCAATCACTTCTTCAGCTGACCGGAGCAAAGGGATATAGATTGGATCATATAGCAGGAAGATCGGTGGTAGATAGCCGGCCATTTCAGATTTTTGAAGGGTCCAATGATATTCTATATCAACAGATATCAGAATCTATTTTAAAAATGATGAGGCGAATGAAGAACCATAATCTATATGAGTTTTTGAAGGATTATAAGCTCACCAATAAGTCTTCGGAGTATTTTAAGGATGCCTTTAATTTTGAGTTAGATCCTCAAATGCCTCAACGTAAGTTGGTAGAACTGGGCAAAGCTCTTGGCCGAATGATATCGATGGAGTTTACGCTCGATTTAAATGAACAGGGATTTAACAAAGAATTAGTGCAAAATGCTGTTAAGACGTTACAGGATGAGATTAACAGCATTATGCATGTATATAAATATGGAAAACAGGCGAGTGTTGTTGAAAACTATCAGCAAGATAGCCATTGGTTTCAATTTATGGGTGTGAATGCCTAAAGAAAAAGTAGTTGTACTAAGTGGTGCAGGTATAAGTGCGGAAAGCGGACTTAAAACTTTCCGGGATGCCGGTGGACTATGGGAAGGCTACGATATTAATGAGGTAGCTTCTATCCACGGATGGAAACGAGCCCCCCAAAAAGTACTTGAGTTCTACAATTTAAGGCGAGAACAAGCTGCAGCAGCTGATCCAAACCCCGCCCATATTGGCTTAGCTGAGCTTGAAGAGTACTATGAGGTGATAGTTGTAACCCAGAATGTGGATGATCTTCATGAAAGAGGAGGAGCATCTAATGTGATTCACTTGCATGGTGAACTCAGAAAAGCCAAAAGTGAAAAAGACCATTCAATTATTATTGATATAGGAGCCGATCCTATTAAAATAGGAGATACAGCAGAGGATGGAGGCCAATTGAGGCCACATGTAGTTTGGTTTGGGGAAATGGTTCCTATGCTGGAAACAGCCGCTATAGAGGTAGAGTCAGCTGACATACTCATTGTTATTGGTACCTCATTAGCAGTATATCCAGCAGCAGGATTGGTTAATTATGCAAAGCCTGAAATTTCAAAATATATTATAGATCCTTCCACTCCGCAGCTTTTGAATAATGAAGGCTGGATCCACTTTAAAGAACCGGCAAGTACGGGAGTGGCTAAATTGAAAAAGCAATTAATTAAGAAAAAAGCAGATAGCTAAGATGGCCGACATAAAAAAAGCAAACCAGGAAGAGAAAGAGATTTTGGAACAGTTTATGGTTCCGTTTTTTCATATTTCCAAAAGAATGACGCTGTTTCCAGGTAAGAATAATGTAGCTCCCGAAGCCCATTTGATGGGATTAGATCTGGAAGAGCTTACAGAAATGCGCAGCAATATGGAGGAAAATGCAAAAAAAGCTGCACTGGAGATTCTGAAAGATGATAACATATCAGAAATACTGGATGATATACCATTAGACGGCGAAGAAACTATTGTAGCATTGGGCGATTCGTATACCGAAGATGCCCAGGGTTGGTTTAGTATTTTAAAGCATGTGCTCGAAATATCGGTAGAAAAGGCAAATTTTAAGTTTATAAATGCAGGAGTGTCCTATAATACAACTGCGGAAGCTCTTCGCAGAATTGATCGGGATGTGGTGATTCATGAGCCTGACTGGGTATTTGTAGCCTTGGGTACATTTGATGCCCAACGATTAAATATAGCTCCTGAGCGAACTTTAATGCCACTTTCCGAAACCTGGGAAAATATTGAAACCATCCAGTCTGTATTGGAGGCACGAGTAGAAAACCCCCTCTTCTGGATTACACCAACCCCCGTGATAGCTGAAATGCTGGCTGAAAACCCACTGTATGATTTCACTATAGAAGAAAAGGATTTGGCACAGGTACGTGAAGTTGTTGCAGGTAAAAGCGGGGCTGTTATAGATCCGTTGGGCTATAGAATGGGAGAGGAAGCCCCCCAGGCATGGAACTACCTTCCTGATGGACTGAACCACTCGTTATCGGGACATATGGAAACGGTAAAAGCCATTATCAAAAAACTGGCATTACCCGGTAATGAGGAAGGCTAATTCCTAGAAATTCAGTCGAAGGTTTATAATCTCTACTGTGGGTTTAAGTGTGGTTTGCAATTGACCTGCCGAAAAGTCGAAGGTATTTATAAGTGAGGGGCTCAGGAAGCCAAGGCTTTTTCCATTATTAAATGAAACTCCTATCAATCCAGAGGCAATATCTGATGGAGCAGAAACAGTTGCTGATCCAGCCGAAATACGCTCGGCAAGCACAAAAGAGTCAAATACTCCAAACCCAAACCCGGCAATAGCTCCAACAGCCGCTCCATATTGTAAGCCATCCAATAACGGTTCATTGGCTACAAGCATTACAGAAGTAGCAATGATACTACCGGCTCCAATTCCATAAAAAGTATCCAGCAGAATTATGATACTGCTGTTTTCACCATCATTGAACAAACCCGATACCAGTATTTCATTTCCTTTACCGTAGGTGACATCATAAACACCGGCTCCTACTCCTCCCAATATTCCAAGTCCCAAGCCAACCCGCAGAGGGGCAAAGTCTGTGTTATTATCCAGAGCCATGGCTGCCCCACCAAGCAGAGTTCCGGTCATGGCACCGTTAACCGTATTGCCCGCAAGGATTTCTATGGTTTGAGCAGTTGATTTTTTGGATGGAAAAAGACAAACTGAGATCAAAATTAAAACAGTGGAAAGTATTTTCTTCATCAGCGAACAGTAAGATTTTTTCAGTTTAGGAAATATAAAAATAGTTGTATGGTTATTCTGGATTATTTAAAGCAACAGGAAGAACTTTGCCATTATAAAAATGATGACTGCTAAGTACAAAATTAGCCACATACTGTCCTATTTGTTGGGCTGATACCGGAGCCTCAAAACCAGGGAAAGCCTCTTCCAGCATTTCGGTTTGTACTGCACCCAGGCACAAGCAGTTAACGGCGATGTCATCTTCTGCAAATTCGGTACTCAATACTTCCGAAAGACCAATAACAGCAGCTTTGGAAGCCCCGTAAACCGAGAGTCCCGGGAACTTTGATGATCCCTGGAAACCCGACATGCTGGATATATTTACAATATGACTGCCAGCCGGCATATGCGGTTTAATGGCTTGAGTTAAGCTGACAATAGCATATAGATTGATATCCACCAGTTTTTGCCAATCTTCCATATCGGTATCCATAAAAGCCTTGCGTTGTACAGCACCTGCATTATTAATTAAACCGTGGATTCCATCCATCGTTGCTAATTGTTGCTCAATGTTCTTGATATCCTCTTGGGAAGTCAGATCTGCAGGAAGGGGAATTATAGTTCCTTCGGTGCGTTCCGCTGCCAACTTCTCAAGGCGCTCTGTAGAACGGGCAATCGCAATTACTGTGTGTTTTTGTTGGGCGAGTTCAAGAGCGGTTTGATAGCCAATTCCCCGACTGGCACCCGTTACAATGATGTTTTTATCCATAAGTAGAATATCTGTTTAGTTCTTTTCAAGCCCAAACAAGTTGAAGAATAAATAGTTCAATTAACAGATGAAGCTTGGAAAAAGCGCTTTTTTAGTCTTAACTTTAAATCTTCAATTAAAAAAATAAGTAGGCTTAGATGAATAATACATCCGGTAGATCTTTAATTCCAAAAAATATAGAACATTTAAAACCATATGTAGCCGGAAAAACAATAGCCGAAGTAGCAGATATATACAAACCAGAAAAAATTGCAAAGCTGGCATCTAACGAGAACAGGTTGGGATGCAGCCCTAAGGTTAAAGGGGCAATAGACGAAGTATTTAAAGAAATTCAGGACTACCCTGACCCGGTAGCCAGAAAGCTCAGAGCTGCAATTGCAGAGAGAAATAATGTAGAAGATGAAAATGTAATTATTGCAGCTGGTTCTGAAAGTATTATTTCAATGCTTTGTAAAACTTTTTTTCTGAATAAAGAGAATGCCATTACGGCTTCAGCTACTTTTGTAGGATTTTTTGTACAGATTGGGGTACGGGGAGTTCACCTAAAAAAAATTCCTGTTACTGATGATTACCGTTACGATATAAAAGCCATTGTAAATGCCATTGATGATCAAACTAAAATGGTTTATATCGCAAATCCCAATAACCCCACAGGTACTTATATTACTAAAGATGAGTTTGAATGGATGATGAAAGAAGTGCCTGAAGATATTCTGGTAGTGATGGATGAGGCTTATCATGAGTATACCGGAAATGTAGAGGATTATCCCCAGGTTTTGGATTACGATTATGATAATATCATAACGCTCCGAACTTTCTCAAAAGCCTATGGGCTTGCCGGCCTTCGGGTTGGATATGGAATTGCCCATAAGAAGGTCATCCGCAATATGATGAAAACAAAACTCACATTTGAGCCAACGGCTCTTGGGCAAGCGGCGGCTTTAGCAGCTTATAACGATCAGGATCATCTGAGAAAAAGTATAGAGGTGGTAGAAAAAGCTAAAGAGAGATTATATGAGTTTTTCGACGAACAGGATGTCGACTACGTTAAATCTGTTTCTAATTCAGTAATGATGGTTTTTCCTACAGAAGAAGAGGCCATCAATTTTAACCAAAAGATGCTTGAAAAAGGAGTTATCTTACGACGCATAAATGCATTTGGACTGCCAAACTGCATTCGAATAACAGTGGGAATGCCAGAGGAAATGCAGCATTTTGAGGATACTTTTCTGGAAGTAACAAAGAATTAATTGATAAGATATTTTATGGCTAAGAGTAAGTCTGCGACCAAAGAGAAGAAAAAAAAGAAATTGAATGTTGACTGGAAGGAAGTAGCTCATCTATTTTTAACATCAAGAGCGATGGATGAGAAAGAGGAATCGGAATTGGTGCCTCAAAAAAAGGTCCTATATCAATTTTCGGCTCGTGGACATGAACTTGGTCAAATTTTATTGGGAAAGTTACTCACGAATAAACATGACGCCGCCAGTGCGTACTACCGTTCTCGACCGCTGCTGCTTTCGTTAGGCCTTTCTGAAGAAGATGCCATGGCAGGTCCCATGGCTAAGTCGGGCGGATATAGCAATGGACGTGATATTGGCGTGGTATGCAACAAACCGGATAAAGACGGTCCTAAAGTATTACCCATGGCCGGAGATGTAGGTTCGCAGTATACCCCAGCTATAGGATGGGCTCAGGGGATAGAGTATCGAAGAAAAGAGCTGAATGAAAGAGAATATGAAGGAGCAATTTCAGTAATTCTCGGGGGTGATGGTTCGGTAGCTACCAATGGTTTTTGGTCGGCTTTAACTATTGCTACTACACAAAACCTGCCCGTTCTGTTTTATATTGAGGATAACGGTTACGGCATTTCGGTAACCAGCGATTTCCAGACTCCGGGGGGAGTTATTACCAATAATCTTCAGTCTTTTAAAAATTTAAAACTGTATGACGGAGATGGAACAGTGCCGGAAGAATCTGCTGAACTTCTTGAAGAGGCTGTATCTTATGTAAGAGACCGAAAAGGGCCTGCTATGATCAGGCTTACGGTCCCTCGCCTGAATGGTCACTCCTACCAGGATAATCAAGCTTATAAAGATGATGATCTTATTGAAAAAGAAGAAAAGAAAGATCCGCTCAATAAGCTGAAAGAGTATATGGTTCCGGAGCATGTTACAGAACGAACCTGGAAGAACTGGCAGAAAAAAGCTAAAGAGAATATAGAAGAGGTAGCACAAGCGGCTTTAAATCGTCCGGAACCGGATACTTCAGAGACAGAGAAATATGTGTTTGCGGAAGATAAGGTGCAAACTGTAGGCGGCTTAGTGGTGGAAGATCACAGTTTTCCTGAAAGCAGTGAAACTCCGGAATCTGAAAAACAGCGAATCAATATTGTAGAAGCGATACGCAGAACACTGAAACATGAGCTGGAAACCAACCCAAAGCTGATGGTGTTTGGTGAGGATGTTGGCCAGAAAGGGGGGGTGCATGCAGCTACCATGGACCTGCAGTCTCAGTTTGGTAAACAACGTGTGTTTGATACCAGCTTGTCGGAAGAAGGGATTATAGGCCGATCGGTAGGATTGGCTTATGCAGGTTTAATGCCCGTAGCAGAAATTCAGTTTCGTAAGTATGCAGATCCGGCAACCGAACAATTAAATAATTGTGGAACTATCCGATGGAGAACAGCGAATCGTTTTGCCGCTCCGATTGTGGTACGCATGCCGGGAGGGTTTGCGAAGTGTGGAGACCCATGGCATAGTATGAGCAACGAGGTGTTTTTTACTCATGCCATAGGCTGGCAGGTAGCTATGCCCAGTAATGCCCAGGATGCCGTTGGGCTGTTGAGAAGTGCCATGCGAAGTAATAACCCAACTATCTTTTTTGAACACCGTAATTTGCTGGACGCTAAATATGCGCGTAAACCTTATCCCGGTGATAAGTTTGTTGTTCCTTTTGGAAAAGCTAAAAAATTGAGTGAGGGAGAAGATATCACCATAATAACCTGGGGGGCTATGTGCGAGCGTTGCGAAGCCGCAGTTGAAGCACAAGATATAAAGGCAGATATTCTGGATTTACGAACATTAATGCCCTGGGATAAAGAGGCCGTGCTCAAATCTGTGAAAAAAACGAACCGTTGCCTGGTAGTTCATGAAGATAATAAGACGGCTGGTTTTGGTGCTGAAATTGTATCAGAAATTATGAAAGAGGCTTTTATGTACCTTGATGCCCCCGTAGAACGGCTTACTATGCCAGATATTCCCGTACCTTATAATGTGGGATTAATGAATTCAGTACTTCCAACTACCGAAAAAATTGCTAAACAGGTAGATAAACTTCTCAAATTTTGAAAAAGGAAAACTTTTGTTGCCGGAAAAATTTTTAATCTTATTGGGTAGTGATTCCTTGCAGGATTCTATATGTTTGCAACTAATCTATAAGGAATAGTTGCATTGAGATTAGGAACAAAAATAATAATTGGGTTTTTCTGTATAAGCTTACTGCTTGCATTAATCGGTATAATTACCAATCGGTTTACAGAACAAGTAAGGGTTGAACAGCTAAGCTATGTAAATGAAGGCTCCGCCATTGTAATTCACACCAGTGAAATGGAACGAAGCCTATACCAAAGTATCATCTTTTTAAATGCCATTCGTGAGACTAAAGGAAGTGAAGTTGAAGTAGGTACTGTCCAGGAGCTGCCTTCTATTTCTGCACTTAAAAATAAGTTCGAATTGGAGCTAACCAAATTTGAGCAGGCCTTTGATGCACTTCAGCAAATGTTAAAAGAGGATAAGCGTTTGCCGGAAAATGTGAAAGAACTTGATGAGAATTATCAGGTGTATAAGTCGCTTTCACGAGAATGGTTGCAGTTGGGAACGGAAGATTTTGAACAGGCCAATATGATGTTCATGTCTTCTATTGAACCTTATTTTAGAAATAACATTATTCCTCAGATAAGCCCGCTGCGTTCCTATGCATTATCTATTCAGCAGGAACGTATAGACAAACTTAATGAGTCGCTGCAGCGGGCAACCATAGCTAATTATATTGCTACTTTTTGTTCAATCCTGTTTGCGGTAACCCTGGCAGTATATATTTACCGATCGATAGCTAATCCCCTGTCCAGGTTGAATAAAACAACCAGCGAGATTGGTAAAGGAAATTTGGACGAGCGGATACAGATCGATTCTAAAGATGAGATAGGAGAGTTGGCGGTTACCATTAATGAAATGGCAGCTAATCTGCAAAACAAAACGGTATCCAAGGAGTTTCTGAACAACATTCTTGAATCTATTCAGGAAGCTCTCTTTGTAACTAATACGGAAGGAATGTTACAAATTACCAATTCTGCAGCTACAACTATGTTGGGGTATACTAAAGAAGAGTTTTCCGGTAAAAATATTGCTGCGTTTTTTGATCCTCTTGCAGCAAACAAAAAGGAAGCAAGTGATAACAATTCTTTTGAGTACTCTCTGAAAACAAAAAACGGAAAAGAAATTCCGGTTATCTTTTCTGAAGCTGATTTAATTGACACCAAAGGAGATTTTATTGGCTGTGTATTTGTTGCAAGCGATATTTCGAGCCGCATAGAACAGGAGGAAAGATTAAAAGAATCACTTCAGGAAAAAGAAGTACTGCTGGCTGAAATTCATCACCGGGTTAAGAATAACCTGGCGGTTATATCCGGACTGTTGCAGCTGCAAAGTTTTAAGGCAGATAATGATGTTGTTAAGGAGGCTTTAACAGAAAGCCAGCTCAGAATTCAATCGATTGCCCTGGTTCATGAGATGCTGTATCAAAACGAGTCGCTGGCTTTTATTGAATATGACAAATATGTAAACGATTTGCTTCAGGCTATCAGCAGTATGCATATGAGTGAGGAAAAAGACATCAGTTTGGTATCCAGTGTGCAGCCGGTCTCACTCAGTGTTAACCAAGCCATTCCAAGTTCCCTGTTGCTGAATGAATTGATCGTGAATTCCTATAAACATGCTTTTACTGATCGGAAGAAAGGACGTATAGAAGTCGAACTAAATGAAAACAATGGTACCATTCATATGCAGGTATCAGATGACGGGGATGGTTTTGATATTAACGAGTTTAAAGAATCGGACTCTTTGGGAGCCAGCCTCATTCGCACACTCTGCAAACAGCTGCAAGGAGAGTATGAGTTTGCATCTAATAGTGAAGATGCCGGGACGATGTTTACCGTTCAGTTTGAGAAGAAAGAATAGACGGCCATCCGTTAAATTTGCCCATACAGATATTTGAGCCTTAAAGGCTCATCAAACTTTTCGATGGCATAACGAAGCATGGTTCGTGGCATTTGGTGATAGTATTTTGTTAAAAATTTCTCTTCTTCAGCCAGATTCCGGTTCCCAACTTCCCGGAGCATCCAACCCACAGCCTTGTGCATTAAGTCATGCTCTTCGTTTACAAGTATCTCAGCTATAGCCAAGGCATCATTAAAATCATTTTGTTTGATGAAGTAATAGCAGCTAATCATAGCTATTCGCTTTTTCCATAAATCATCGGAACGGGCAAAATCGTAGAGCAGGTCGCGTTCTCTGTTTTCCAGGTAGGGTCCCAGAATCTTATAACAGGAACTATCTACAAGGTCCCAATTATTTATTCCCTCTAAATTATTAAGATAGCAATCGGTTACTTCTTCAAGCACCTGCGAATTACCTTTTTTAATTTTTAAAACAAGCAGGTAAATAGCTGTTAAACGAACTTCGTGATATTCATTATGTAAGAGCTTTGCTACCTCGTTTAAATCCATAGAGTGATATTTCCGGGCCAATTTTCTCATTGGCGGGACTTTTAAACCCAGAAATTTATCACCTTCTCCGTATTCTCCCTTACCGGTTTTAAAGAACCGTTTGGAATGTTCTGCTTTCTCAGGATTTCCCAAATCCTTCAGCTCATCTATCAGGTCGGTGTGTGTCATTTGTTAAGTGAAGCGCGTCTTTTGCTTTGTCCAATGATTAATACACCAGAGATTATAACTAACGCCCCGCTTAATTGCACCAGGGTCAGGCGTTCTCCTAAAAACATCATGGAAAGCAAAATGGTAGATACCGGGCCAATGCTTCCCACAATAGAAACATCCGGGGCTCCGGCTCTTTTAATGGCTTCATTAATCATGAAAGAGGGAAGCACAGTGGCAAACACCGCCATCAAAATACCAAGAAGATATACCTGGTAGCTATAGCCAAATATGTTGGGATTGGAAGTAACAGTGAAATGAATAATAACCGCCAGACAGGAAGTGCTCATTACCAGTGTTGTAAGCCGGAGTGTACCTATTTTGCCAATCAGAAAATTGGTCCCGGTCAGGTACATGGCATAGGTTAATGCACTGATCATCACAAACATGGAGCCCATGAGTACCTCTTCTTTGGTCCCTGATGTGATTCCCTGGTTGTCCCAGAAAATGATAGCCAGCCCGGCATAGGTAACAAGAATAGCTATGATCTGTGCTTTGGTTATTCTTTTCTTCAGGAAGATGGCACTGAGGATTAGGACCAGGGTGGGATAGGTAAACAGAATAAGCCGTTCCAGGCTGGCGGTGATATACATAAGCCCCAGAAAATCGAAGTAGCTGGCCAGGTAATATCCGATAAAACCCAGCCCGAGGATAAACAAGTATTGTTTGCCTGACATGGGGTTTTGTATCCACTGTTTCCGTTTATACATCCATACAGCCAGGTAAAAGGGGAGGGAAAACACCATGCGCAGCAGTAATAGTGAAAGTTCGTCGATGTGATACTGGTAGGCCAGCTTTACCATAACGGCTTTGGATGAAAACAAAATAACCCCGGCGGCTGCAATAAGTAAGGCGGTAATATTTTTGTTGGTGATGTCGGCTCCTGATGAAATATAAATAATAGATGGTTGTGAACGGTAAAAAATACCAAGCTTATTAGAATAGTTGCGAACCTTCTTTGAGGATTATTGGGATGGCCAACCTACTCTTAGAGATTGAAGATGCTAATGATAAATGCAGAAATAATATTACTCAGAAAGACGTACAGCCACCAGGCAATAAATACCACAAAGGCACTTTTTAAAATTCTGAGCAAAAGGTTGCCGGTATGGAAAGCTATAAGTACCAACAGGGGATAAAGAAAAACAATGAGATAGTTAAGCAGAAAAAAACCTGGGGAAACAGAACTTAATATGAGGGTGAAAATTGACAGAAAAAAATATTCTGATATTACAAAAAGTGAGAGCGTAAGATACTCGGCTAAATATACTCCTGATTTTCTGAATATAAACCGGGATATCACAGCCAGAGTAGTTATAAACACAGGGAGGAAATAATCGATATGCCGGGCAAAGAAATCGGAGGTCTGAGAATTAAAGGGAGCTTCTGGATTATCTACCTGCTGAATTCCGGTAGCTTCTTCAAACGTTTGTATAGGGTCAAAATCAAGCAACTGCTTAAAAATCAGGTACACAGCTAGAATGAGGATAAAATAGCGGATTGGGTGTACATATTTTTTCCGTTCTCCTTTTATGTAGTTCCGAATTAGTTGAGCAGGAGACACCAATAATTCTCTGCTGGTGCGTAATAAGGGGGTATCATAGTCGAAGATATAATGCAATGCATCCTGCCCCATATCGCGGATGGTTATACGGCCTGTGTTTTCTTTTTGCCCACAAGCAGAGCAATATTGCCCCTCGAATTTAACCCCACAGTTTTTACATGTTGCCATAGTACAATATTAAACCCATAAAAAAGACCTCTCTTAATTAAGGAGGTCTTTGGGTAATAAGCAACAGGGCCAAATTATTGCCTTGAGAAACACGTGCAATGCAGGCCTGCCGCTTGCAGAGTGTGAGCGTGCCAGTCGAATTTCTTATCGTAACCATTGCGTTCCCACCAGAATGGCAGGCGTTCCTTAGGTTGGTTACCTACTTCATTCATGGTGGCCGCGTCAAACAGGCGGCCGTTAACCATGGTATAAACCACAGAGTTGGTATTGCGGATATTCTCCAAAGGGTTTTTGTTCAGCACTACCAGGTCAGCCAGTTTTCCTTTTTCCAGAGAACCGATTTTGTGATCCATTCCCAGGTAATGGGCACCATTCATAGTAGCTGCTCTCAGGGCTTCCATATTGGTCATGCCGCCTTGTTCAAACATCCAGAGTTCCCAGTGTGCACCCAGTCCCTGTAGCTGTCCATGGGCCCCCAGGTTTACCTTTACCCCGGCGTCGGTAAGCAGTTTGCCAGACTCGGCGGTAAGGATATGGCCGTTTTCGTATTCTTCGTCGGGTATCATCTCGCGGTGGCGCGAACGGGGGTCAATAACACTGCGTGGAGTAAAGGTAAGCAAGCGTTCATTCTCCCATACATTGGTTTTTTGATACCAGTAATATTCCCCGCTTTTACTCCCATAGTTTACCACATGGGTTGGGGTGTAGCCGGTTTCGCTGGCACTCCATAATTCCTGTACATCTTTATAAAGAGGAACAACTGGTACATTATGTTCAATGCCAGAGTGTCCATCCAGGATCATGCTCATATTATGGGTGTAGAATGATCCCCCTTCCGGAACTACCATCATTTCCAGCTCGCGGGCGGCTTTTATAACCTGCTGGCGTTGATTACGGCGGGGTTGGTTATAGCTCTTAACTGAGAAAGCGCCCCAGGCTTTGGTTCGTTTCAAGGCAAAAAGGGCATCTTCATAACTGTTAATTTCGGTTTTGATGGACCCATCAGCACCATACAGTATCACTCCGGTAGAGAACACACGGGGACCTACCATATGTCCGGCTTTTATGGCTTCGGCATGCGAGAAGATCATCTCAGAATTGGAAGAGGGATCATGAGCGGTAGTCACCCCATAAGCGAGATTGGCAAAATACTCCCATTGCTGTTGCGGGCTGATGCCAAGCCGGAAATTGCCAATATGAGCATGAACATCTACCAGCCCGGGGATAATGGTCTTGCCGGCAGCATCAATCACTTTGGCATCAGCCGGTATATCGATATCCGCACCAAGATCTTTGATTTCATTTCCTTCCACTACAATGCTGCCATTCTCAATTACTTTATCCCCATCCATGGTTATGATGCGGGCATTGGTGAAAGCGATGACTCCTTCCGGTACATAGGTATCCAGATCGAGTTCCAGCTTCAGTCCTTCTTTGGGTGGTTCGGGAAGTTCATCCGGGGCACCATCAACAAAAGAGAATACATTGGTTAGATCTACCGAAAAATATTCCTCTCCAAGCATCCAATGCAGTTTGTTGTTGTCAGCCGACCAGTGCATATGATATCCTGCTTCTGAAGAAACCTGTTTTACCGGAATAGCCGTGGTATTGGGAGTAAGGGCTATGGTTTTACCGGAAGTTGGAATAGGGGCGATGTATACTTTATGGAGATGAGAGAAAGCCATCCACTTACCGTTGGGGCTGGGCACAAATTCGTGCCCATAGCTGGATGTAAAGTGGGTGATTTCATCCTCTCCATACAGGTTTACACTGCGATATGATTTATCGATGGCCCCAAAAATATATCCACCGGTTTGGTAGAAAATACGCTCGCCGTTCTCGCTGAATCGGGGCATGGCACCGTTTTCTGTAATCAATGTTTCTTTGCCCCCATCAGCCGGAATAGTATAAATACCGGGATTGAGGGTGTGTACAAATCCCTGCTGGCCATTTCCACTTTCTTTGCGAAATACGATGGTGTTGCCATCGGGGGAGAAGCGTGGTTCCCGGTATATTCCTTTGGCTGAAGTAATTTTCTGAGTATTGCCTGTATTCAAATCCATGATATGAATAGCCCCCATGTCCGCATCGCTCCAGGAAACATATGTTAGCTGTTTTCCATCAGGAGAGAAAGAAGGCTCAAATTCGAAATGGTCAGCGTTGGTTAACCGCTCAGGCTTGCCATTGGGCAGATCTTTGGTCCACAGGTAACCGGCAGCCCCAAATACCACGTGGTCTTCATCGGGAGAAGTTACAAGCTGACGTACTGCTTTAACTCTGAATTTATCCGGGGCAATATCCTGTTTAAAACGAACAGCTTCTACAATATCATGGCTGGATTCAGCTTCAAAAGGAATAACTTCGGCCTGGCCGGTTTCAGTATCAATTTTGTTGATTTTGCCATTGGCCCAGATAATGATGTGGCGGTTGTCAGGCATCCAGTTGAAATTGGCATATACCCCAAAGATAGCCCATGCCTCCTGTTGGTCTTTACTGAGGTTGTCATAAACCGGCCACTCAGCACCTGTCTCCAGGTTTCTAAGGTATAGCACTGATTTAGTGCGTACCCGACGCACAAAGGCAAGGTGCTTGCCGTCAGGAGATACCTGCGAACGTACTGCTCCGCCATTACCTCCGGTTACCGTTTCTATATCGCCTTTTTCGCGATCGTAACGGCGAATTACATAAATCTGGCTGTTAGGATCTTTGTTGTATTGGAAGGCTCCGCCGGGATATACGTCCTGGCTGTAATACACATAACGGCCATTGGGAGAAACCCAGGGCTCGCCAATATCTTGCTGATCATTGGCTTTCTCAACCAGCTGAATACCACTGCCTCCTGATGTGTGGTACATCCAAATTTCGCCGGCTCCCAGCGATCGGGTAGAAGAAAAGTGCTTTTTGGCGATGATGTATTCCCCATCGGGTGTCCATACGGCATTATTAAGCAGCCGGAAGTTTTCATCGGTTACCTGTCGGGCATTGTTACCATCAGTATCCACAACCCAGATGTTATCGCCCCCTCCGGCATCACTGGTAAATGAAATACGGTTACCGTCCGGGCTGAAACGCGGTTGTACTTCGTAGGCATGTCCGCCCCGGAGTACCGTAGCCTTGCCTCCATCAACAGGCAGCAGGTAAATATCCCCAAGCAAGTCGAACACAATTTGTTGACCGTCCGGACTTACATCCAGGTTCATCCAGGTTCCCTCATTGGTGGTGAAGGTGAGGTTTGATGTTGAGCCTATATCCGGGTTGGATACATTCCATTCATCTTGTGCATATATATTACAGCAGAGAAATGATAAACCGAGTATTGCTATTATGTGTTTCATGGAATAACTTAATTATTAAATGGTTTTGGTCGATAATAATGAATATTACGCTAAATATTCTGGGTTGAGAGGGGAGCTTGGTTACTATAACATAGTATAATGGTTAATAAGCCATTATTAATTTAGTAAAACCAATAATTTTCGCATATTGAATAGGTTTTAAGCTTTTAGGATACGAATAGTGAGAGTTATAACATTAATTTTATTTGGGATTTTAGTCTTCAGTCTCAATGTTGCTTCTGCCCAGAAGTACAACATTAAGACATACTCTGTGAATGATGGACTGCCCTCCAGTCAAATTTATGATGTACATCTTGATGAGGATGGATTGGTATGGTTTGCCACAGCTTATGGCCTGGTAAAATTTGATGGCTATGATTACGAAACCTATACCAAGGAGCATGGGCTTAATGATGAGCTTATCTATGATATCTTTGAAGATTCTCAGGAACGTTTTTGGGTGTCAACAGAAATGGGAGGTGTTGGGATTTTTGATTCAGACTCTATGCGGTATCACCCCGACCATTCCGTGTTAGATAGCATGCTGGTTAACTATATTTCAGAATCCCCAATGGGTGAGATTTGGTTTGGTACCAATAAATATGGAGTACTTCGGTGGGATGGGGCCAACTTTACCAGGTTGGATACAACAAATGGGATGCCCAGTAACACAATTTGGGATATCCAGTTTTTTGAGAATAATGAAGTCTGGATATCAACAAGCGATGGGCTTGGGGTATATAAAGAAGGCGAAGGAATTATAAAAACCTATCAAAAAGAAGATGGCCTGAGCGAGCGGATCACATACCAAACCTATAAAACATCTGATGGAACAATATGGGTGCCAACCAGCAATGGTATTACCAAGATTAGGGATGGAGAACTGAGTCCCATTACCGAGATTAACGGAGATAGATTAGGATATGTCTACAATATTAACCAGGAAAATGATGGGACCATTTGGATTGGAACAGAACGCAGAGGGATATACTGGTATAAGCCCGAAACCAAAGAGTATACCCACATTACCCGAAAAAATGGCTTGAGCAGCAACTATATTTACCGGCTTATCAAAGCTATTGATGGTACTATTTGGGTCACTACCGACGGTAATGGTGTGAGCATATTTAAGGATAAGAAATTTAAGTTTTTTGACAATACATCTGAGTTGAAAACTAATACCATTACCAGCCTTTATAAGGATCAAGAAGGAGCGATATGGTATGGTTCTCATAAAGGGATTGGGCGCTACAAAGACGGAGAGTACGAGAATTTTTATACCATTCCTGAGGATATTTTTGCTGATGATGAGGAGATCTGGGATATAGAGCGTCTGCCCAATGGTAATCTGGTGTTGCTTACATATACCTATTGGTTAATTGAGTTTGACGGTGAGAATTTTTTCCGTTCAGACATCAATAAATCAATCATGAGCCATTACCCTACTGATATTTTAGTTGATGATAAGGGTGAAATATGGATGGCGACCGAGAGGGGGGTAATCAAGTACCAGAAGGGAGATGTTGAGTTCATCGACCCCAGCGATGAATACTGGAAATCGTTTGTAACTATTTTATTCCAGGATAGCCGAGGAAATCTGTGGATTGGAACAGAAGGTGGTATTGCTAAAAAGGAAGGAGATGAATTTAAATATTATACCGAGGATGACGGGCTTAAAGGAAAAAGCGTTTATGAAATTAAGGAAGATAGCAGAGGAAATATTTGGGTAGGAACCAACAAAGGTATTTCTGTAATCAAGAGAAATGCTGAGGTCACAGATGGGGTCAGTATAGAGACATTCGAGACTAATGATGTTTATTTGCCAGAAACAATCTCCCTGTTATTTGATAATCACGGTGGATTATGGCAGGGTACCAATGGCGGGTTAAACTATTATGATGTTGAAGGGTGGTATGCTACCGGAAATATGGATAAGATGCATTTTTCACTTCAGGATTATGGCAAAGGAGCAGAGTTTAACGGAGGGGCTGCTCTGGTTGGAGAAGAAGGAAATTTATGGTTTGGTACTGCACGCAAGGGATTAATGAGGCATGAACCCAATGAAGAATTTAAAATTTCCCCGCAACATCCACCACTAACATTTATCAGACAGATTTATGCAAATGGGGAATTGGTATTCGATCAGAAAGTTTCTGAATTAAATACAGCATCGGTTGATCTTGAGTACCACGAGAACAACCTTGAAATTGAATATGGTGCTGTTAATTACAAAGATCCTTACCGTATTTTTTATCGGTATAAACTAAACGGTTTTGATGAAGACTGGAATGAAGGCTTTGATCGCCGGGAAGCTGTTTATACTAATTTGAGTCCTGGGGAGTACACCTTTTTGGTTATGTCAAAATCGGTAACCTCGGATTGGAGTGATGTTGCCACTTCTATAGCTATTACCATAGAAAAACCATTTTGGTTAACGTGGTGGTTTATTTTATTGGCTCTAGTGGCAACAGTTAGTCTGTTCTTTCTTTTGGTAGATATCTATCTGAATAAGGTTGAAAAGAAAAAACTAAAAGTACTGGTAGATGAACAAACCAAAGATCTTAAAACGGCCCTTTTTGAAAAGGAAGTACTTATTAAAGAGATTCATCATCGGGTTAAGAATAACATGGCAGTGGTTTCGGGGCTGCTCGATCTGCAGTCGTGGCAGATGGAGGATGGAGATGCCAAAGATGCCATTGAGAACAGCAAGCTCCGCATCAAAACAATGTCTACTATTCATGAAAAACTGTACCAAAATGATAACCTGGCGGATATCAATATTCATGATTTTGTGTACGATTTGATCCAAAATATTTCAAACTCTCTGAAAGCAGCCAACCAGAATATTGAAGTTAAAAGCAACCTTGAAGTTGATAAGTTAGACGTGAATAAAGCCATTCCCTGCGGCTTACTGCTGAATGAATTAATCAGCAACTCCTACGAGCATGCTTTTCCAAATAATATGACAGGAGAAATATTTATCAGCATAAAAGAGAATAGGAATGAATACCACCTCTGTGTAAGAGATAATGGAGTTGGTATTCCCAGGGACATATTAAGTCAGGAAAGAACTTCGTTGGGAATTACTCTTATTGAATCACTGACCGACCAAATTGGCGGTACCGTAGAGTTTATAAATGGAGAAGGCACTATCGTGAATATCACTTTCCCCAAATAGAATAAAATTATACCTCATTTATTTTTGAATTTTCTTATAAAGTTTTTGGTGAAATCAGACAAAACCAAGCGGCCGCTAATTTCAGCCCGCTGTTCCAATAAACGGTTCCAATCTTCGGTTCCTTTCCAAAATACTTTTTTCAGCTCCTTCATTGCCTCAGGACTGCTTTTGGCCAGTTGACCAGATAATTCTGCGATGGCTTCATCCATTTCCCCGGTAGATTCAAATACGTTGTTGAACATATTTTTTTGCTGAGCCCAGTCAGCACCGTACCAGGAAGCTGCATCCGTAGAAAGCGCTGCAAAGGCACTGGTGCCAATCTTGCGTTCTACGGCAGGTCCTACTACAAATGGTCCGATACCCAACGCCAACTCACTTAGCTTGATGGCTGCATCCCGGCTTGCAAAGGTGTAGTCGCCGGCAGAGGCAATACCAACCCCGCCGCCAACCGTTTTACCGTGTACCCGAACAATGATGAGTTTGGTGCAGCTGCGCATGGCATTTAATACCAAAGCAAAGCCCATGAAGAAATGCTTACCGGTATCGTAATCTTCAATAGCTATGAGTTCGTCAAAAGAAGCCCCGGCGCAAAAGGCTCCATCCCCCCGGCTTTTGATGATAATTACCTTTATGTCATCATTATTACCGGCAGAAGTAATGGTCTCAGCTAATTTTCTAAGGAGTGCGCCGGGCAGCGAATTTCCCTTGGGATGATAGAATTCAATAGTCCCAATATTATTCTCTACAGATAGATTTACAGATCCGTTTTGTGCCATGTGTTGATGATCAATTGTTGAATGATGAATGGGCCAAAATTAAAATTCCGAACCCAGAATTAATAATTTATTTCTTCAGTAAACCATAGTTTCCGGAGCAGTACAGTATTACCAATATCTTGTTCTATAGGTACAAAAACCAGTAGGGGTTTTACCCACCCCTTAATTCCCCTCCCCGGAGGAGACAGGGGTGGGTCGTTTGTTATATAGTTTAAAGTTACCTACACCTCATCAATATCCAGCTTGTGTTTTCTTTTAACCAAGGTGAGGATGGTATATTCGGCTACCAGCTCTTCATTCTGGTTGGTCACTTCTACATCCCAATAGACCACCCCAAAAGGAAATTTATCCGTTTTCTTTTGCTGACGGATATTTTTTCGCTTAAGAATTAGTTTAGCCTGAATGGTATCACCAGGAGCCACTGGGGCTACAAAGCGCAGATTCTCCAGTCCATAGTTTAGCATAACAGGGCCTTCATCAGGATGAACAAACAAGCCGGCCGTAGCCGATAACACGAAATACCCATGTGCTACAATCTTGCCAAAAAGAGACCTGGATGCAGCTTCAGGATCGGTATGTGCATAGAATTTGTCGCCGCTGAGTTCAGCAAATTCTTCCACATCTTTGTCAGTAACGGTTCGCTTGTCTGTTGTTAGTGCCTCGCCGATTTCCAGCTCTTCAAAATATTTCTGGAAAGGGTGCTTCTCAGATTCTCTTGTCTCTGCTCCTGTTATATGTTGTTTAACAATATTTCTCAATGTAGTGGGAGATCCCTGTAAGGCAATACGTTGCATATTGTGGAGAACTGCCCGGGCTCCCCCTAATTCTTCACCGCCGCCGGCATGCCCGGGGCCACCGTGTACGAGTGAGGCTATAGGAGAACCATGTCCGGTTGATTCTTGTGCAGAGTCTCGGTTTACCACCATAAAACGTCCGTGGTATGGTGCACATCCCATAGTGATGGTATGGGCAAGTTCGTCATCAGCAGTAAAAAGAGAGCCAACCAGGGAACCATCTGCTTTATTAGCCAGGTCTATAGCTTCCTGTGTGGATGAGTAGGGCATGACGGTAGTCATAGGTCCAAAAGCTTCCAATTGGTGAACTTCATCCACTTGCATGGGTTTGTGGCACACGAGTACACGGGGAGTGGTAAACGCATCTTTGTGGTCTCTGTTGGATGAAGCGTATACCGTGTCGGTGATTTCAGCAAGTTCCTGTAATTGTTCTTCAAAACGTTCTGCCTGATCTATGCTGGCCAGTGGCCCCATGCGGATGTCTTCCTGTGCAGGATCGCCAATGGTTGTTTTGTCAAGGCGTACTTTTAAGGCCTCGATCACATCTTCAACTCGGTCTTCAGGTACGATGGTTCGGCGTATAGCGGTACACTTCTGCCCGGTTTTCACGGTCATTTCCCGGGCCACTTCTCTCACAAAAAGGTTGAATTCTTCCATATCCGGGGTTACATCTTCACCCAATATTGAACAATTCAGGGAGTCGGCTTCCAGGTTGAACGGGATATTATTAACAATGATATTGGGATGGGACTTCAGCTTTTGCCCGGTAGCCGCCGAGCCGGTGAAGGCCACCATATCCTGGCTATTCAGGTGATCGAGCAGATCGCCCGGCTTATCTGCTGCAATGAATTGGATGGTACCTTCAGGAAGGATATTGGACTCAATCATATCTTTGCATACCTCAGCCGCGAGGTAAGCGCCAGTCGGAGATGGCTTCACAATTACAGGCATCCCGGAGATGATAGCAGGTGCCAGCTTTTCCAGCATCCCCCAAACAGGAAAGTTAAAAGCGTTAATATGGACGGCTACACCCCGTCTTGGAACACAGATATGCTGCCCCATAAATGTTCCTTTGCGTGACAGGCGTTCTACCTCCCCTTCCACATGCCAGGGGAGGTCCGACAGCTCCCGCCGCGATTTACTGGAAATCCCGAAGGCTGTTAGAAGTCCCCCTTCAATATCAATCCATGAATCGGTGCGGGTGGCTCCGGTATGTGCAGAGATATCGTAATATTTTTCTTTGCGTTCCATCAGGTATTTACCCAGGAACTTAATTTTAAACGCCCGCTCATGAATGGTGAGCTTACGAAGTTTAGGCCCGCCAACCGATCGTGCATATTCACAGACTTTCCTGTAATCAATGTCGGCTTCCACCAATTGGGCTACGGGTTCACCAGTTACCGCACTAATCAGGTCGGTTTCTTCGCCTTGGGTTAACCATTCACCTTCTATATAGCTTCTTACTTGTATCAGTTCTTGGTTTTCTGGTTTAGTCATGGAATAAATATTTTTTGGATCGTTCAACGGATTGAATAAATAAGTTCTGTTTTACCAGCCACAGTTTATGAGTCAAACTTTGTCTTCTTCCAGGTTTCATATCCCATTTTCTGATCTTCCCGATCTTCCGGAATTTTCCTCAGTGGCTTACATTCTTTAAGAGTTGCATGCAATTCGCCCGGCAGCTGTTGATATAATGCTGTGCCTTTGGTTTTCCATTCGGCCATTTCATCAGTGACGTCTTTTACGATTTTAGCAGGGTTTCCAACCACCACCTTGCGATCAGGGACTTCCATACCTTCTGGTACAAAGGCCAAGGCTCCTATGATGGATTCTTTTCCTATTCTCACATTGTCCATGATGACGGCATTCATCCCAATCAGGCAGTTTTCTCCAAGGTGGGCACCGTGGATTATAGCACCATGACCGACGTGGGCACTTTCCTCAAGTATCACTGTTACACCGGGGAACATATGGATGGTGCAGTTTTCCTGTACATTACATCCATCCTTTATCACAATCTTGCCCCAGTCGCCACGAATGGCGGCACCGGGACCTATATATACATCTTTCCCAATAATTACATTGCCGGTTACAGCTGCCTGCGAGTGTATAAAAGAGGATTCATGAACTACAGGTTTATAACCGTTGAATTCGTATATCATGGCTTGGTGATTAAGTAATTAAGTGACTAAGTTAATTAGTGTTATTCTTCGATTTTTTTAAATAGAGCAATATATCCGTTCAATATTTTCAAGCAATGAAGTAATTGATCATTAAGTTCATCAAATTGAGTTTTGGAGATGAACTGTTCATCCATCGCGCAGGTTAAATGTTCTATTGTTTCATAAAGAGAACCTCGGGCTACTCTGCAAAATTGAATGTTTTCCTGGTAGTGAAACCGGCCATGTCCTTCTGCAATATTTGCTGCAATTGAACGGGATGAACGTAATAACTGATCTCTTAATCTGAATTTCTCATCATAAGGGAGTTCTGCAACACACGCCGAAATATTTATCCGAAGTTTTCTGGCAGATTTCCAAACTTCCAGTTCACTTAATTTATACATTTTCTTACAAGTTAACTCAATACTCATTCACTCAATCACCATTTCCCATTAACAAATATGCCATCAGACTTTCTCAAGGATAACAGCCATTCCCTGCCCCACTCCTACACACAACGTGCACAATGCATATTTGTGAGATTCTTTTTCGTGGAGTTCAACCGTGGCTGTTTGGAGGAGGCGTTGGCCGGTCATGCCGAGCGGGTGGCCCAGTGCAATAGCTCCTCCGTTGGGGTTGAGCCGGGGGTCGGCATCATCTATGCCCAGCTTTCGGGTTACACCCAGTGATTGCCCTGCAAAAGCTTCATTCAGTTCAATGATATCCATATCATCGAGGCTCATACCTGCGCGTTTCATGACTTTTTGAGTAGCCTCCACAGGGCCTAATCCCATAATACGGGGTTCAATACCTGAAACTGCGTGTGCAACAATGCGTGCTTTGGGTTTGAGGTTATACTCTTCTACTGCTTTGCTTGATGCAACCAATAAAGCCCCGGCACCATCATTCAACCCCGAAGCATTCCCTGCGGTTACAGATCCGTCTTTCTTGAAAGCGGGCCTTAACTTTGCCAGGATTTCCGGTGTTGTGTTGGGCCTCATAAACTCGTCATGCTCAAACAGTATGGGGTCACTTTTACGTTGCGGTATTTCCACGGGAATGATTTCTTTTGCCAAGCGGCCAGAATCGCGGGCAGTTCCTGCTTTTTGCTGACTCCATGAGGCAAATTTATCCTGATCTTCCCGGTTGATATCATGCATCTCCACCACATTTTCGGCGGTGATTCCCATGCCGTCAGTACCATACATCTCATGCATCTTTGGGTTGATGAACCTCCACCCAAACGTAGAATCATGCATTTCGGTGGTGCCTGAATAGGGAGATGATCCTTTGCCTAACACAATGGGACCCCGGGTCATGTGTTCCATCCCGCCGGTGATGAAGACATCACCCTCTCCGGCTTTGATAGCATGGTAGGCTTTCACCGTAGCACTCATTCCAGAAGCGCACAGCCGGTTTACCGTTTCGCCGGGTACCGAAACAGGAAGTCCGGCCAGCAAAGCTGCCATACGAGCTACATTCCGGTTGTCTTCGCCTGCTTGATTAGCACATCCCAGGATTACATCTTCAATGTTTTTGGGGTCAATCTCAGGATTTCTGTTCAGTAATTCTTTGATGGGAATAGCTGCTAAATCGTCAGCCCGGATGGGGGAGAGTGCTCCTTTTAATTTCCCGATTGGAGTTCGAATTCCGTCAATAATGTATGCTTCTGTATTAGACATAAGATCTTAGATAAAAGATTTAAGAGAATTTTTTAATTAAGGTGAATATCATTTTTTGAACTTCTGTGAGATCAAGAGATAATTCCTCATATACTTTTTTCTGAATATAGTTTAATCGATGGCTGATGATGAGCTGAGTTTCCAGTTCTGAGCAGGACCCAAAAGCGATATTCAGGAACTGTCTGAATTCGTTGTCCGAACTTCTCCCAGCCCCTTCTGCTATATTTGAACTGATTGAGACCGCAGATCTTCTCATTTGAGACACAATTCCAAATTTTTCTTCTTTGGGGTATTCCTTGGTGGCATCATAAATGGTAGTAGCCAGATCTAAAGACTTTTCCCATACCTTTAGTTTTTTGTAATTATGCATATCAAAACCTCAGTCTTATTTCTCAAATCTTTAATCTTATATCTAAAGCCTCAACTATGCCTTTCCCCGGTTCTATAAACTGTGCCCCGGAACTCAGCAACCAGTTGCTGATCCTGATTGGTGATCCTTATTTTATATACACCAATGGTTCGACCGTTTTGGAGTTCTTCCGTTTCAGCAATCAACGTATCTCCAACTGAGACTTTTTTGGTGTAATTGATGTTATTTTCCAGGGCCAGGGATATTTTGCCATGCGAATTTGAGGCAAAAGCCAGGGCACTATCAGCCAGCGAAAAGGTGATGCCGCCATGGCACACGCCAAAGCCGTTGGTCATCTCTTCTCTTATGCTGATGGATATTTTACAATGGCCCGGTGCTGAGTTCAGAACCTCAACACCCATCCACTGGGAAAAAGGATCGTTGTCGAGCATATGCCGGATGACTTTTAAATGCTTATCGCTCATGAAATTTAGATTGTGTGGGCGAAGGGGTTGGGCTAATGGCTATTCTTATTCTTCGTTTTCGTAGAAGTTTTTACCTTCGCTAACCATCTTTTTTAGGAGAGGGTTTGGACGGTAACGATCTTCCCGGTATTGCACCTGCAGTGCCGTCATTCTATCCAGCACTTCATGAAGGCCAATTTCATCCGCCCATTTCAGCAATCCTTTGGGATAATTTACGCCGTTTTGCATGGCAAGGTCAACATCTTCAATAGAGGCAATCCCCATAAATACGGCATCGCAAGCCTCATTAATCAGCATAGTGAGGATACGGTTGAAGATCTTTTGACCCAGTTCCGGATCTTTTGTGGGTTCGGGATTGGATGAACCGTTGCGGTAATCGTAGAACCCACGTCCCGACTTTCTCCCCAGCCAGCCAGCTTCCACCATTCGCTTTTGGGCAAAGGAAGGTTTGAAGCGGGGATCGTAATAAAATGCTTTGAAGACTGTAGAGGTAACCTCATAGTTTACATCATGGCCAATCAGGTCCATGAGTTCAAAAGGTCCCATACGGAAGTCCCCAATCTCTTTCATAGCCCAGTCGATGGTAGGGGCATCGGCGATACCTTCCTCGTAAATGCGAAGGGCTTCCCCATAAAAAGGACGGGCCACCCGGTTCACAATAAAGCCAGGAGTATCTTTACCTGAAACGGTGATTTTATCCCAGCTTTGAATAAAATCGCGGGTGGTATCTGCAATTTCAGGATCGGTTGCTATGCCCGGGACTACTTCCACCAGCTTCATCAGAGGAGCTGGATTAAAAAAGTGAACTCCTAAAAAACGTTCCGGTTTTTTTAGAGCGGATGAGATAGAAGCAATAGAAAGAGAAGAGGTGTTGGAAGCAAGTATACAGTCTTTGGATACAATACCTTCCAAACGGGAAAATACATCTTTCTTTACATCAGGGTCTTCAATCACGGCTTCAATCACAAAACTACATTCCCCGAACATGGTAATGTTGTCTGCAAATTCTATCCTGGAAAGAATGCCGTCTACTTCTTCCTGAGACATGCGTTCTTTTTCAACCTGCCGATTCAGGATTTTAACCAGACCTTGTTCAGCCTTTTCGAGTTGCTCCGAATAAGCATCATACAAATACACCTGGTGACCCTGTGTGGATGCTACTTGTGCTATGCCGGCTCCCATGGTTCCGGCACCTACTACACCAATTTTTGCGTCTTCTGTAATCATAGTAAATAAACAGTCTTAATCGTTTAGAAAATCGCTTCCAAGATAATGAATCTGAAGCGGAATGTAGGGCAAAAAAAGTAATTGAAAGTATATTATAAATGAGCTATTGTAATGAAAGGATAATAATATAGAGGAGGGAGATATGCCGAGTGAATTAATTCTTGATATTAATAAAGAAACACTTAAAAGGTTAAAGCTGAGAGCCAAAATCAATAAGCGCTCGTTAAAGTCAGAACTTAGGTGCCTGTTGGAAGAACACGGAAACTATAATGCCGCAGAGAGCCAGGTGGCAGCTGATGAAATACTGAATGAACACAGAACTACAAAACAAGTGCTACCCGATAGGGCATGAGATTTTGGAAAGACATCACAAAGGAGGGGTATGCCCGGTTAGCTGATACATACTATACTTTTTCGTGGTTGGGATTTCCAATGTAGCAAACAGTCCCCTCCTCGGAGGGGACAGGGGTGGGTCGTTAGTCATAAAATCAAGAACCGTTTCAACCAGCTTATTCACCCCTCATTAAGAAATTCATCCTGATACTTCACCTCTTCAGAAGCATTAAGCCACCCCAAATGTGTATGCTTGAAATCATCGCTAAACTTTAGACCGTAACCAAAAATGCGATCGAAGGCAGAGTGACTCAGAAATACAATTCCTACCGCTAATACGGATTCTATTTCTGCAAAGTATCCTCCTAAAATCAGCAATACCATAGCGCCCTTGTGATGCAACAGGTTGTAAAATATTGAGCCGGTTTTGCTGTTGATAGCATATCCCAGGAAGGAGATATCGGGGAGGAAGAACAGCAGGGCGTAAATCCACCAGGAATAAGAAGTAGCTAAGGCAAACAGAATAACCGAGCCAACAAAGACCATGAGTTCTTCAAGAATAAGCAGTGTCTTGAGGGATTTATTGAGTTGGATAATCATAATTAAGAATGGGATTTTTGTTCACGCAGAGTACGCAAAAACTTTCGCAAAGGTCGCAGAGAGAATCTGAGTAATCAGTGATTGTTATTCGCCCGTAAAGTCAGGTTTCCGCTTTTCCAGAAAGGCCTGAACTCCTTCCTTATAATCACGTGTTCCACCAGCTTCGGCCTGGAGCTTGGCTTCCACCTTCATTTGATCTTCCAGGCTGTTGGAGAAGCCGGCATTAAATCCGCGTTTCGTGAGTCCAAAGCCCCGGGTGGGCATACTTGCCAGTTTTGTTGCTATAGCTTTTGCTTCATCAAGATATTCATCCGCGGGATATGATTTCCATATCATACCCATTTCCACAGCTTCTTTTGCTGGGACCTTCTTACCGAGAAAGGTGAGAGCTGTAGCGCGAGCCAGTCCAATCAGACGTGGTAAAATATAGGTTCCTCCGCTATCCGGGATTAAGCCAATTTGCGAAAAGGATTGAATGAACACCGCTTTTTCGCTGGCAATTACAATATCGCAGGCCAGGGCGATATTGGCTCCAGCTCCGGCTGCCGTTCCGTTAACGGCACATATTACTGGTTTTTCGAGGGTGCGTATGGCTTTTATAATAGGGATGTAGGTGTGGTGTACAATTTCACTTAAATCCCGTTCATCATCATCCGAAATCTCAATAGCCTCGGCTAAATCTTGTCCGGCGCAAAAGGCACGACCTTCACCTGTAAGCAGTACACAGCGAACTTCATCATTGGACTCTGCCTGGGCGAATGCAAATTTCAGTTCATCAGCCATATCAAAAATAAAGCTGTTGAGCTTGTCGGGCCGGTTAAGTGTTATAGTTAAAACTCCTTGGGAAAGATGGGTTGTGATAAACTGGTCACTCATAAATAGGAAAAATCATTTTGATAAAAGAAGGTAATTCTTCTGGTACAAGGTTTTATACTCAAAAACAGAACGGCTATCAAAGGCCCGCATAGTATGCGAAAAACGGGTGTTAAAGCGGTCGATGGGGTCTTTATATCTCAGGTCTTGTGTCAGCCAGCCAACGACTAATAGCCCTTTATTCTTTTTAGGGAAAATGGAATCATAAGAGATTTGGAGTGACTGGTTATTTTGCACTTCAAGCGAAGGTGTTAGAAATCGAAGTTCTGGTATGGGTTGCTGCTTGGGGACATTCTGAAGTTGTGCCAGAGCAGGGGTAGATATCATCAATGTAAATACCAAGACCTGAAAAATCCTCATCATTCAATCCATAATGGTGTTCAAGGTTTGATAGCAATTATCGCAAAAAAAATGATACTTGCAAACTGTGGGCGGTAATGTTTTGTGCCTTCTATAGTTCATTTTTGTTTTTATTTCCAAACGTGGGAACAGGGAGTTATGTGAGGCTCTTCGATCAAAACAGGACTAAATTAGAATTGTTTTAAGAGTAGATGAGTATTGTTAGATGCCGTTAAAACAATAATAAAAGGGTCAAGACAACTTAAGGAAATTTAGAATTCCGTAAGTTGTTGCATGCCAATTAATAATAAATATGTTTACCGTTCACGAATTTCAAAGGCCAAATTCAGAAAGCTTTCGAAGCTCTTTTGTCTGGATTTGACCGCCACTCAGATAGCCGAATTAACGCATCTGAGTTGTAATTCTGTGAACAAGTATTTGAAGGCGATTCGCCAGCGCATTGCTCAGCTTTGCGAGAATGAATCTCCTTTTAGTGGTCAAGTTGAAGTAGATGAATCTTACTTCGGTGCCCGCCGGGCCAAAGACAAACGAGGCCGGGGAGCCAGAGGTAAAACCATCGTATTCGGAATTTTTAAACGTAATGGAAACGTGTATACAGAAATTGTCCCAGATGCTTCGAAAAAGAGCCTTCGGCGGGTTATTAGAGGCAAAGTAAGTCCTAATAGCATCATTCACTCTGATGGGTGGAGAGGCTATAACGGACTGGTAGATCTGGGCTATGCCAAACATCTTCGAGTCGATCATAGGCGTAATGAATTTGACACCTCGACCAGTCATATAAATGGAATCGAAGGATTCTGGGGATTTGCTAAGACCCGACTGGTCAAGTACCGGGGAATGCATCCGTCCACGTTCTATTTGTATCTAAAAGAGTCTGAGTTTCGATTTAATTATCGTAAAGAAAATATGTATCCAAAATTGTTAACATTCATCCGTCAAGAACCGCTTAAGTTGTCTTGACCCCTAAAAAAAATTACACGTAGATCATTTTAATGGCTGACCATGGCGTGCATTCTCTTAAGGTTGTAAGCGCATTGTACTAGCTTCCATTCGCCTTTGACTTTATCAAGGCCTCTCATCAAGAATTGGC
>VEMX01000099.1 GCA_009711805.1 Balneolaceae bacterium
TATGTAGGTCGATGGCTATGTATACTTGTTTGTAGGTTTTCATAAGAGGACTCCTATGGATTTAGTTAAAAGTTAAAGGGACTTTAAAGCTAACAAATCCAGGGCGTCCTCTTTTTTATAATACCTTCGGGAGGCGGTAGCCTTCGGGAGGCGGTAGCCTCTGCGTGACTTGAACTCGAAATCAGTTATAACATCTCAATTGATAGTCATTCAGAGCGACAGCGATGAATCTTCTCAGAATCTACTCCATTTTCTTTTTGAAGTCACACCAAAGAAATTACCCAGCCCCCTACCCACCCACATCATAAGAAGACGCTTCTCCCAAAGGATCCCCGTGGGGAGGAGCCATTCGAGGAGCTCAAACCTTAAATAAGGCCCGGTTTGTTACCAACGCGACGCCCTCCCAAAATATGGTTGGGATATCCATCAACGCTGCCCACATCAGTTGCCGTGAACGGGGAGACTGCCGTGTACTCTCACCTCACCTTGCCGAAGGCACCCCTTATGGGGAAATCCTCTCCTGGAGGAGAGGACTTGCTGGCTAACCAATAGGTCGGTTACTCACTGTTGAGATTTTTGGACCTATTGAAAAGCCCTCTCCTTGAGTGCCGCAGAGGTCCCCACGGGAGATGAGGGTATTTATTAATTTTTCCTTTCCTATCCTCAAATCAAGGTCATCCAGAGCCGTTCTGTTCGGTAGTAAGAAGGAAAGGCATCAAATAGTCATCAGAACGAGCTCCCGTGGGGACCTCTGCGGCAGAAGGATCTTCTTATGCTCTAACTCAGTTGGTGTTTTTCATTGGGGTCGTTGAATTGAATAGAAGTTTGTATCCGTAAAGCCCACGTACTGTCGGACCGGGAGGTCCTCCAAGGCATTCCCAACGAGGACGTTAGGAACGAGGTAAATAAACCCATTCCTCCAAAAGCCCCTTGTCCAAGCTGCCCCAGATTGGGCTGGGATTGTGTTGAGGACAGGAGTCTTCAAATTTTTACAGATCAGAGAACGACATTATACATTAAAACTGTTATCTTGGAAGCGGTTCCATTAAAAATTAAGAATACTATTTTAAAAGAGATTATGGATTCAGTAGTTGAACAAACATTATCATTTGAGCTAAGCGAAGATCAGAAATTCATCAGAGACAGTGTTAGAGATTTTGTACAACGTCATGTAGCACCCGATGTAATGGAGCGTGATGCCTCTAAGAAATTTCCTCACAACATTGTGAAACAGTTAGGTGAACTGGGCATGATGGGCATTTATCATGACGAACAATATGGAGGAGGCGGAGCCGATGTAGTGAGTTTTTGCCTTGCCATCGAAGAAATTGCCCGCTGGGATGCTTCCCTGGCCCTTACGGTCGCTTCCCACACCTCCCTGGGCACCGGACATATTGCCATAGCCGGCAATCATGAACAGAAGAAAAAATATATGCCGGAACTCACCTCAGCTAAGAAATTGGCGGCCTGGTGTTTAACAGAGCCGGGATCAGGAAGCGATGCCTCGGGCATGAGCACCACCGCCATTAAAAAGGGAGACAAGTATATTTTAAATGGCTCCAAAATATTCATCACCCAGGGCTCGGTTGGGGATGTGTATGTAGTACTGGCCAAAACAGATCCCGATAAAGGAACCAAAGGCATTAGTGCTTTTATTGTTGAACGGGAGTGGGACGGTGTAGAACCCGGCCCTGGCATGCACAAACTGGGCATGAACTCCTCCGACACCACCGAAGTGGTTTTTGAAAATGTGGAAGTACCGGCTGAGAATTTACTGGGAGAAGAAGGCAAGGGTTTTATTGATACCATGAAGGTGCTGGATGGCGGCCGGGTAGGTATTGGTGCACTCTCGGTGGGTATTGCCCGTGGATCCCTGGAAGAATCGCTGAAGTATTCCATGGAACGGAAACAATTTGGCAAGCCCATTGGCGATTTTCAGTATATGGAAGGGAAGCTGGTAGACATGGCGACTGAAATTGATGCCGCCCGCCTGCTGGTACATCGTGCGGCATGGCTTAAAGGTCAGGGGAAGCCGTATACCACTGCTGCATCCAAAGCTAAGTTATTTGCTTCGGAACTTTCGGTACGGGCAGCCCTGGAAGCAGTGCAAATCCATGGCGGATATGGCTACACCAAAGAATACCACGTTGAGCGTTTCCTCCGTGATTCCAAGTTAATGACTATTGGTGAAGGAACAACTGAAGTGCAGCGGCTTATTATAGCAAGGGAATTAAAAAAGTCGTTGGCCTGATAGAATTTTATACTGCAATATCTAAACCTGCAGCTTAACCACTCAGGTTTTTTTTATTAACATTAAATCTGCATATTCCCCAAAGTGCAAAATATTTCGGGTCTATGTTATTGATTTATAAAATATGCCGCCTAAGCATTATTAGTGTGGTGTTATTGTTATGGGGTACAATCAGCGTTCAGGCTTCTTTTCAACAGCTGCAAACCCAAGAAATTAAAAATCCTGAGTGGGGAATTTGGCAGGATGCAGATGCACCTCCTGTTCAATTCGAAATCGTCCAAACCTTTGGTGCCGAAGATAAATCAATTCATGAAATCTTGCCCATGCTGCATCTTTTTATAAGAGGACTTTTTTCAGATGATTCCGGCAACATTTACTTCCTCAATGTCAAATCAGAAAAAGTTATTTCCTTTGGACCCGATGGACAACTACGATGGGCTGTGGGACGGAAAGGCCGCGGCCCCGGAGATTTTTTAACCCCACGAGATATTGCGTGGGATCAAAAGGAGTACCTTTATGTATTGGATAAAGGAAATACAAGAATTGACCAATACGACATGAATGGAAATTATTTAAGTTCCTATATACTTCCTGATGTCGGGCCTTTCTTCCCTGAAAACTTATTTTATATAGCTCCCAACAAGTTTTTTATTAGCAGCCCTGTTACAAAAGAATATGCAGCCAGAACTATAATTGCTGAAATAAACAATGATAACCTTAATACTTATTCAGCACTTCACATCCAGGATCACCCTCATATACAACTTCCCCTCGGACACTATAGAATGCCTGACCATAATGTAATTGACCAGCAGGTATATGTTGGGAGTAAAAATGGGTACTATTTTTACTCCTATGATCTATTGGGTCGTAGCCAAAAGAAAATTTCCAGAAACTATAATGCCGATATAACTTTGGGAATCTTCAATAAAAAAAACCGTAGCTCTATCGTGGATATATATGGTGGTACATCTGCTCCCATACCGTTCAGTGATGATTATTACTTGCAACAAACCTACTGGCCTAAAAATGTGGAAGATCCCCAACAACACCTAAAAAAAATATTTAATAATAGTGCAACTCCTGTTGAATATGAAAGGTCCCTCGACCTGCTAAACTCGAACTTTGAACTACTCTATTCTATACACTCAACAGGAAGTTATCATAAAGATGCCGGAAAAATCCTTACTGCAGATAAGCAGGGGCATATTTACTCTTATTTTCCTGAGCCATACCCTTACCTCAAGAAAATCAAAGTTACCATTATTCCTCCTAAACCTTGAGATCATGAACTACGCAAAACCCATTTTATTTAGCATAATATTTGTTTTAACTGCTTGCTCTGGTCCAGCTCCTTCCACGCAAGAAAATGAAGAAACAACTATTAAAAATCCTGAATACGGACATTGGCAGGATAGTGAACACTCCCCTCTCAACTTCACCAAAACTGCAGCATATGGTACCGACGAAAATGTGGAGGAAGCCTTATTAACAAGATCTACCGATGTGTTTACAGATAAGGACCTCAACCTGTATGTGCTGGATAGCGGCGGCAACCGCCTTGTATGTTATACACCCGATGGGAACCTAAAATGGGTGACCGGAAAAGAAGGCGAAGGTCCGGGAGATTTTACAAATGCACGTAATATGACCTGGGATGGAGATAACAGTATTTATATCGAGAATATGTATGGCAGCCGTATTGACCAGTTTGATCTGAATGGAGATTTCATAAACAGCTTCACCCCTCCTCAACTCACTGATAATAAGCGCCCTGTATCAATGGTTGGGTTTATGGAGGGAAAATTAGTACTAAGCAAAGGTGTACGTGGTGGGCTGATCCGTACCTTTTTGATTGTTGATCCCGAAAAACCAACCAATATAATACGCTCATTTACGGTTGATATAACCGAAGATATGGAAATACCAGAGACAGGTAGTTCTTTCTCAGATCCCAGCATAGTAGACAATCAATTGGTTACCCCTGGAATGGTCAGCTACAAACTTCAATTCTACAATGCGGATAGTACCAAAACAAAAACCGTAATTCGCAATATGGATAAACTGGTATCCCCCGTAATTTTTAAAGATGAGGGAGGTGTGATAAGTGTAACTTTGGGGGGCATTAACCCGGTACTTAAATTAAACGAAGATTATTATATCACCTCAGCAAGCTGGCCCTTGGATATAGAAGATCCAGAAAAATTTGTTAAGGAAATGATGGCAGGCAAAATAAGGGACTTCGATAATGGAAATACCATTGATCTCTATAACAGCAAGTGGGAACTGCTGTATTCTTTGGAATCAGATGGAAATTCCAATCCCGACTTAGGTACACCCATTCATATTGATCAGAAAGGATATATGTATTCCAGCTTTTTGGATCCCTTTCCCCATATCAAGAAGTTTAAGGTTACAATTACAGCCCCAAATAAATAGTTCATGCAAGCAAAAACAATATTTATTCTCATTTTAGCTTTTCACTTAACCAGTTGCTCTGCACCAGAAACTGCAGAGCATGATGAAACTGAAACCCAGGTCATCCCGAATCCTGAATACAGCCAATGGCAGGAACAAGAACACCCCCCTGTTACTTATGAGCTGATACACGAATATGTGTTTAGAGAAGATGATGATCTTTTGATTGGTTCTCCCTCTTATTTGGTTACTGATGAAAATGAAAACCTCTACTTTTATGATTTTGATCAGCCTCGGCTTATATCATTAACCAGTGAGGGTGAACTACGCTGGATAAGCGGGCAAGAAGGATCGGGGCCTGGTGATTTTGAGTCGATACGATCCATTACCCTGCACAACAACAAGCTTTATATTTCCAATGTGTCAGGAAGCCGTCTCGATACTTACGATTTGGATGGGAATTATCTTGAGTCGCAAGCTTTTCCGGAAGATTTATCTTCTGCTTCGGTTATCGGTATTACGGATGAAAATCACCTGATTCTTTCCCGAACATATTGGAGTAACATTGGCAGCATGATTGCAATAGCTGATTATTCTAATTCTTTTGAGAAGCAAAAGGCCTTCCCTATTCAACAACTGGAGGGAGTTGAACTAAAAATGCGGGGAAGCATACGTACAGGAATATCTTATTTTCAGGAAAACATAGTATCAGGAAACTTTGGAGAGTACCTCATCACCTTCTACAACCTGGAAGGAAATTCAGTAAAAAAAATAACACGTGATTTTGACCGAATTGTCCGGCCTGGGATCACTCAACAATCAGTGAGATCATTTGGGGGTGTACAAGCTCCTTATTTTTTCCCGGATGGACATTTTGCAGTACGTGCTGCATGGCCAACCAACATTTCAGATCCTGACCAATATGTACGTTCCGAAAAAAAAGAAAAAGTAATTTATAGAAATACCCTGGACTATTTTAATCCCAACGGTAAACTTATCTATTCTTTTGAGACAGATGGAAATAGCTCTGATATGGGATACCTAACTCATATTGATCAGAAAGGACATGCATATTTCCTAAATCACTATCCCGTAACATCTATTCGAAAATATAAAGTAAACTTCCCGAATGAAAACAATTAGATACCCCCTGCTTTTACCCATTATTATAATTTCATTAGTCACTTTCTCATGTTCAGACTCACCACCTGAAGAGGTTAATGCGAAGGATGGTTTCGTCAATAATCCCACCTGGGGCAAATACCAGGATTCTGAAAATCCGCCCGTTCAGTTAGTGTTGGAGGATTCCATAAAAGTACAATTCCACGGGGATGATATACTCACGGGATTCACAAGCTTAATCACAGACTCAAATGGGAATTTCTATTTCTTAGACCGAAGACAAAACAAGCTCATCTCTGCTTCTCCGGATGGTAGCGTACGCTGGGTAACAGGACAGAAAGGGCGCGGACCCGGTGACTTTGAGTATGCCCGTAATATGATTATCCATGATGATGTACTTTTAATATCAAACCTGAGTGGCTCCCGTTTAGACCGGTTCGATCTATCCGGTAATTTTATTGCAAGCCAACCTTTTGATAAAGAAACTTCTTTTGCTTCATTAGTGGGAATAACCAGCCAAGATGTCCTTGTCATAAATTCATTCTTAAGAGGGGCTTTAGGAAGTAATATTTATACCTTTGATTACAGTCAAGATTCGCTACAGCTTATTAATAACTTCGAAATTGATCAGTCTGGTGATCTGGAAATACCCAAAGGAGTAAGTGCTGGGATTGCTGTACAATTAGTTGATGAATTTATTATAGCCGGCAGTACCGTCGATTATAGCCTGACAACCTATAACCTGGAAGGTAAACTCATAAAAAAAATAACAAGAGACTTTGACAAAATAGTACGCCCCGGATTTTATTCAACAGAGCAAAGCAGGGGGATTAGAACATTTGGAGGATTGGGATCTGCCAAGGTATTCCCTAATGGATATTTCATTGTTGAAGCGTTCTGGCCTACCAATGTTTCTGATCCGGATAAAATAGCTGAAGACAGCCATGGCCTTGAAATAATCAATCGGAATTCTACCGATTTCTATGATCCAGATGGCACATTACTCTATTCAATTACAGGTGAAGGCTTTTCTCCTGAACGAGGCACCATCAAGCACATCGACCCGTACGGGAATGCCTATAAAGTAAAAACCGATCCCGAACCCACCATCTACTCATACAAATTAAAAGTGCCGGAAGAAGACTGAAAATCGGGCTGTTTTTGAGTTCACCCTGTCTCTTTTTTTTCTTAACATCCAGCAACTACAGAACTGCTAAAAAATGTAATAGCCCCCAATGTCAAAAAATCTGTTTAACATCGATGACGCTTATCTTTTCGAATCGGAACTGAATGAGGAAGACCGCCTCATTATGGAAACTGCCCGAGACTACGCACAAAGCAAGCTGGAACCCCGGGCCCTTAAAGGAAATACTGAAGAATTTTTTGACCAGGACATTGCCCGGGAAATGGGTGAAATGGGGCTTTTGGGCGTTACAGTACCTGCCGAGTACGGTGGCTCTGAAGCAAGTTATACGGCCTATGGTCTTATAGCCCGCGAAGTGGAACGGGTAGATTCCGGCTACCGCTCGTTTATGAGTGTACAATCTTCATTGGTGATGTATCCAATCTCTGTATTTGGGACGGAAGAACAGAAACAGCGTTTTTTACCCAAACTGGCCACGGGAGAAATGATTGGCTGTTTCGGACTCACCGAACCTGATCACGGTTCAGATCCCGGCTCACTGGTCACCACCGCGGTTAAAACTGATGGCGGATGGATTATGAACGGGGCTAAAATGTGGATCACTAACTCCCCTATTGCCGATGTAGCTGTAGTATGGGCCAAAGCCAAAGAGCATAAGGATGACGAAGGAGTCATCCGCGGCTTCCTGGTTGAGAAGAATATGGACGGCTTTTCTGCACCGGTTACCAAGTACAAGATGTCGCTGCGGGCTTCCGAAACGGGAGAACTGGTATTTGAAGATGTATTCATCCCCGATGAAAATGTATTCCCGGACATCAAAGGATTGAAAGGGCCATTCATGTGCCTGAACAGTGCACGCTATGGCATAGCCTGGGGAACCGTTGGTGCTGCTGAATTTTGTTATCAGAAAGCACGACAATATGTGCTGGATCGTAAGCAGTTTGGAAAGCCGCTGGCAGCCAACCAGTTGATTCAAACCAAACTGGCTAATATGATGACAGATATCACCTCTATGCAGATGCTGGCCTTCCGGCTTGGGCAGCTTAAAGATGCCGGGCGCGATCATCCATCTATGACCTCACTGGCCAAACGAAACAACTGTGGCAAGGCGCTCGAAATTTCTCGTATCTCCCGCGATATGCATGGGGGTAATGGCATTACGGGTGACTACCGCGTGATCCACCATATGGTGAATCTTGAGTCAGTGAATACCTACGAAGGAACATTTGATATACATGGATTGATTTTGGGACGTGAGATTACCGGTATTCAGGCCTTCACCCCCAAAGGAAATGATTAGGGCAATGTTCTGTAGGTGTTTGAGTGTGCAGATGTTAAGGTGAACTTTATTTTCGTTAACACCAAGATGTGCCTAATGGAAGGGAAAAACTCGTTGATATGGATTTGAGCCAGAATCCCCGAATACCCTCCAGTCAATGAGTCATCCTGGAGCGAGGGATCTTCATGACGTGTTGGTGAAACAATAAAATTTGTGGCAGGATGGTATATCAGCGTTTATGCTTTGTCAAGTAAATTAGCTACAACCCATTGATCACCCCCATACCCAAACAACCTCTTAATAAGCTCAATAGAATCGGTAAGGGGTTGCAACCCCTTGTCCAAGCTGCCCAAAGAGACGAATCCGTTGATGTAGATCTGGCCAAACCCCAAGGGATGTCTTCGGCGCGCGAGGAGGCTAAAAACTTAAATAAGGCCTGATACCCCGATCTCCCGAAACATGATTAGTATCTACATCAACGCTGCTCACACCCACTGCCAATAACAAAAAGACTACCACGGGCTGCTTCGCCAGGTTCACACATCCCTCGCAGGTGGGGGCTTTTATTATTTCCTTTCCTACCCTCAAATCAAGGCGTCATCCTATGCTTGGGAAAGAGTATAAGTTAGTGGATATTCCACCAAAATAAAGGCGGTGGAAGGGCAGGTAACCAGCCGGTAGTCATTGAGCCTGTTGAGCTCGTTCTGGATGATTGACCTGCTAACTTCCACACCGCTAAAGGCTTCAAGAAATTAAAAGTTTTTTTCAATTCATTCAGTTACTTTAAATGCCTCGAAAACAGAGACGCTATGGAATTTACAGATCAGCTAAAAGAAAATACGGCAGAATTGCTTGCAGAAGTTCAGGGTGTGCCAGAAGATATCTTCAATACACAGCCTGCAGAAGGGGAATGGTCGATTGCCAATGTAGTTGAACATATGTATCGCTCGGAATATGGCATTGCAAAGCTTTTAGATGGTGAAACCAAACCCCTTACCGATCGGGATACAGACTCAAAAATAGATACGATCAAAAAGAAACTCACAAATTTTGAGACCAAGGTAAAAGCCAGCGGAGCTATATTGCCAACCGAAGGAGAAAAAAGTAAAGACGCTTTGCTCTCCAGTTTCAAAAAGAACAGAACAGTAATTACTGATTTAGCTAAGAAAAAAAATCCCCATGAACTCTGTCTAAAATTTGAACATCGCTTTTTTGGTTTTTTAACCAGAAAAGAGTGGATTATATTTTGTGTTTACCATACACGAAGACATATACATCAGATACAGCATATAAAAAATAGAATTAGTTAAACAATCATCCAGAAACATTACCCCGGAATTCAATCTTTGTTTATGAAACAATCTCTATTCGTATTTTTTCTTGTGGCTATATTTTCTGTTGCTGACCTGCAAGCTCAAAATGAGGTAATAAAGGATGATATAGCTTTTCGAAATGGAGACCATCTGCTTTCGGGTACCCTTATTTTGCCAGAAGGAGCAAATGATGTTCCTGTTCTGCTTTTTTTGGGAGGTATTACCCCATGGGGGGATTTTCACCCAAACCGAGCTTCCTTTATCTCTGAAAACCTGGAAAACATATTTCCCCAGTCCGGAATTGGCGTAATGTACTTTAGTCCCCGCGGTGTTGGCTCTTCTTCAGGGAAATGGCAGCGTACCAATTTCCAGGAATTCGCTGAAGATGCCAAAGCAGCTGTTAAATATCTCAAACAACGGAGAGAAATCGATTCTTCCCGGATTGGAATTATCGGGCATGATGAAGATGCCTGGGTGGCACAGATTGTTGCTGCTGAAATCCCTGAAGACATAAAGTTAATGATATCGCTGGCCGGAGCTCCTTATGAGGCCACCCGCCAACTGATTAATGAATATCACAGTAAGTATGTTTGTGACGGGCAGGACAGTACAGCAGCTTTAACCAAGGCAACCCAAAAAGCACAATCTCACGAAAACTGGGTTTCTATCTTACCTCTCACAAAAAGGTGGAGGCATATGAAAATGAAGCAGGATTTTGATCCTGCCAATTATATACAGGCATTAAAAGTACCTTCCCTTTTTCTGTTTGCTGAAAATGATGGGGAAGTCTATTCATCCTGGGCTCTGGATGCATTTGATGATATCTTTACCCCGGGAATACCGGACAATTTTACTATTGACGTAGTGCCCGGAGCCAACCACTACTTTAAAGTAGCAGACAAATGTTATGAAAATGGAGAGGGATCAATAATCCGCAACTATTCGTTTCGCTTTAAAGAAATACTTCGGAATTGGGTATTTGCCCAGATCTGATGTCGGACGGCTTTAGTTTCGAACCTGGCCTACTCATTTAGCATCTCCAGTTTCTGATTTCTGTTGATCAGTCTGTTTATCTGGCAAATGGAATCGTTGATTTTTTTAGTGTCCATCTGGTTAAATGAAGCCTGTTCTGCATCTTCAATAATACCTTTGATATGTTGGACAAGCACCTCTTCCATCTGGGCTGTTTTTTGGGCATACAACATATTGGTAAAGCTCTCCAGTAAATTCATTACTACCAGTGCATCTGTTTTACCATAGGCCCGGATGGGCGTCATCGTTTTATATAACAGTTCATCCAGAGAAAGCTCCCGATAATAAACCCTGGCTTCCCCTTCTACATCTTTCTCAAATTCCATACACCCGTTTTCCATTCTTATTTTAAAAAGGATGGTCAACAAATCAATGGCTCGAATAGCCGTTCCCGGATCATTTATCCCCGGACTTAACGCTTTTACTGCTATTTCTGAAATCTGCTTAAAACCATAGCTGTAGTGATCCTTTACATATTCTTCCACAAAGAAAATAAATTTACTTCGGATCTCATCTGCCAGTTCCTCATCGTCAATTGGTTTATTAAGTTGTAAAAAAGGATACCCTTCAACCACAAAAAAACCATGAGGAATAGTAATCTTAATCTTTAAATCATACTCTTGCAACAAACGGCATAAGCCCGACACTTCCACCATTTTGAAGTATCCCGAATTTACCGATTCAATAGCCTCCCATTCAGATGTATCCGGCATCTCTTCCTCTGCCTCTACTTCCTTATCATGATCATGGCTGTGCTTCCCATATAATTCAAAAAGCTCTTTCCGGGTATCATTATACAGTCTGTTCAGAATGTTATCCGCCTGTATGGTTTTGGAGATCGAATGAATGAAATAGACAAATAAGCCAAGGCTCGCAATACCAAAACACAAGCTAATCAGGATACCCAATCCCGGAACCGACTCTTCGATAGAAGGCGAGTTAATATTAACAGTTAACATCAGAGAATAGATAATTGTGCCCAAATAGAATCCAAGTACAAACTGATGAGACTTTTGAGAAATTAGCCCCGGAATTACCCGTGGCGACAGAGTAGCTGTTGCCCTGTTCAGTACAATCATCACCATAGAAAAACTAAAAACCGTAAGAGAAAATACCCCTGCAATTAAAGTGTTGAGCAACAACCGGGCATTATCTGCTCCATTCACCAATACAATAGAGATGTACTGCTTGAGCCGCATAAACACATCCAGATACTCTATGCTCATAATAAGGATGGCAAACAGGAAAAAACCTACCGACATCATAGTTGGGTAGAAGCCGATACTACCCGTAATATTGTGGTATGTATTTTTTAGTCTGTTATTCAGATCACGTGGCTTCATACAATAAAAGCGGACTCATTATTGTGAATAATTATTCCCAGTAGCTTCGCAACACCTTATCACCCACCATCATGCGATCTACGGCTTCTATACCTTCAATCACCGATCCCACAATGGTATAACGTGCATTTAAATGTGGTTTCCATTGATGCATGAAAAAGTATTGACTGCCCTCCGTGTCGGTTCCCGCACTTGCAATTCCAACTTGTCCTCTCCAGTACTGTATTTCTGAAGCTTCAGTAGGTACGGTGTAATCGGGACCGCCGCTCCCATCACCGGTACCAACATCGCCCCCCTGCACTACAAAATTAGGCACCACCCGGTGGTACGCCACATGGTCGTAAGCACCGGCTGTAATCAGGCTGTCCATACCCGATATGGTGGCTGGGGCTAACCGTACATTCATTTCAACTTTGATTGTTCCCCTGGTGGTTTCCAATACCCAAACTGGATGAGATCCCAATTCATTCAATCGCTCCCAGCCTGGTTTCCTGAATTTAACCGGGCTATCGTCTTCCTCAGTTTCAGGCACATCCCAATCCTGCCGGTATAAGGTGCGGTTCAAGTCCGTATTCCCTATAGCTGCCAGCGAATCAATCAGTGGCTTTGCCTTTTCTTCAAAATGAGTTTTCAACACCCCCGCAACAGCTTGAAAGACGGCTACATCCTCCGGTAATTGATAAGCGTTTAACAGTTGATGAAGCTTTTGGTAATCTTCTGCCTGTATTACTGCAGCATCATTCAACAAAGAACTTATAGAAAACGTCATCGAACGATCACCACTCTCCAGCACCTCAAACACCAGTTTCCGGATTTCATCTATGCCTATTGCTTCTTTTTCTTTCGGATCAAGAGAAGACCACCAGCGGTTAATCGCCCTTAAGGCCGAAAGTGTTTCCCTCCTGTTTTCACTTTGACGGACAGAAGATGCCAGGGCGTAAAAATCTGAATTGGAGAAAAACGTACGGTAAATAGAAAACTGTTTTGTGAGAAGATAATCTCCGGCTTCAGCGAGCTCATCAACAAGGTCTTTATGGGCGGAAGCATCTTCAAGAGCCATAACAGCCGAAAGCCGCAATGCTGCGTCTTTATTTTCATTTTCTACAATTTTGTTTATGATGACCTCATCAAAAATATCCGGTTTATCTTCATTGCCACCGGCCATAGAAAGGGTCACTTCATTCACTATTGGATTGGGATGGTTCAGTAGAGCAGTGTATACCTTTTCAAGCTTGTCAGACCATTCCAGGCTGTCGGTATGCTGGGCCAATTCGGTAGCCAGCTGTACATCCATGTCTTCAATTGTGGCTACCTCAATATCTCCCAGCATCTCTTGCCCAATATTTTGGAAAGAAAGGCTCAGCAAATACTGCCGTATACGTGGATTTTCAACCTCGCTATAAGCCTCCCTTATTTGGGTAATCGCATCTGTACTGTGTATAGGTTGCTCGTCCCGGTAGTACCCATACAACCAGGCCCTGGTGAGTATCTCATCATTCAAAGACAAAGCATAAGCAATAATGTTGTCTTCCATCTCTGTTTCCAGGCCAAACTGTCCAATGAGTCTTCCCGTAGCTAACGCCGATTCAAACTCATGAGTCGATGACTGTATATCCTCAAAATGTTCTACCAGTAGCTGGAGCGATTTCTCATTTCCCTGAAGTCCCAGCACCAGGCTTATCCCTTCCCTTAATTCGGGATTAGCTAACCAGTCGGCATGCAATACGTCCAGCTGTTGGGCTGTAAGCTCTTTGCGTGAAAGCGCCTTCCATGCAACATATCGGTTTGTTTGCTTTACTTGTTTGATAAACTCATCCATCTCTTCAACCGGGGTACTGATCATAGCCCGCCAGCTTTGGGCTGCCGTCTCCTCATCAGAATGATCGGTAAATGCCATGATTGCAGCTGCATCCCGCTGCATGACGGCTTCATATAATTCGGGATATTCTTCAGGAATTACCTGTTGTGTCTGGCTATTACATCCAACCAATAAGAGTATAGGTAACAGTACACACATATTTTTTACACATTTATTATTGACCTTCATCCATAAACTCCGTTTATTGCACATGTTTTATACATTAACCTTACTTTTCAACATGGATAATGCACATTTAACACGAAAACAACAGGAATTTTTTAATTTCATCGTGGATTACAAAAATGAACACGATGTGTGGCCTACCTATAGGGAAATTGCTGACCATTTTGGTTATAAGTCACCCAATAGCGTAACGCAAAATATCCAGGCCTTGCTGAAAAAGGGATATTTGATTAAAAGGAATGATGAGGAATATGACCTCCCTACCGACAAGAAAAGTCTTATTGGGGAAAGTGAAGAAAAACCGGGCATTCCCATTCGCGGGCTAATTGCCGCCGGTTACCTTCAGGAAGCCGTTGAAGCCGATTTGGGGTCTATCACCATGGATACCCTTTTCCCTCACCTTGATGATTTATTTGCTCTGCGTGTCTCCGGTTTTAGCATGAAGGATGTAGGTATCTCGGACGGAGATTTTGTGCTGCTGATGGATACCGATGTCAGGGATGGCGATATTGGTGCGGTCATGTATAATGGCGAAACCAGCCTCAAAAAAGTATTCTGGGATGATAATGGGCTTCGCCTGGAACCTGCCAACGAAGATTACGACGATATCGTGATTGAACCGGATGTGTTCGAAGAAGTACGCATCATAGGCAAGTACATTGGCCACGTAAACCGGCAGGGATTTCAGCGAGCCGTTCCCAAAGTAGCCTGATACATTTTCTTAGCCTGGTTTCTATCTTTTGCGTTCGTAAAAAATACGCCAATTTAGCGTCCAGTTTTCTCCGCCATCATTCGAGGATTCCCAGTCCCAGGTCAGGGATTCATCTGTAATATTATAGAATACCATACGCTGGGTGAAGAGGCTGCCGTCTTCCCTTTCCACCACTTCTGTCTGGAAGATACGTTTCTCCCCATCTATCTTGCCTACAAAATCAAAATAGCCTCCATTGTTATCAGCCCAGGCTTGCTTCCACCGTTCAAAGCGGGGCTGATATACCGAAATACTCGTCCCTTTAAACCCTTTGCTCTTACCCTCATGCACTCTGAAATGCTCCTGAATCACGGTTCCATCCAGAGTTTTTTCTATGGTATTGGTACCGCTGCCTTTCTTGCCATTGTCTTCATCCCAGCTCACCATCCATTCTCCCACCCAAAAGTCGAAGTATTCTTCGGGTTTTAGATCAGAAATACCGGATTGGGCAAATAACAACGAAGGACTGACAAACAGTAAAACAAGTAACAAATACTTCATAACAGGCAGGTATTTAAGAGGGCTGCACAAAACCATGGAAGTTGCATCGCCTTCTGTTAATGGATAACACTGCTACAAAATGGAAAATCCTTTTGAATAATCAAGAGGGGAAATGATATGAGGTTTTTGGAGGGAATATCAAAACCGATACCGTCAATCAGAGACATTTCCAATGGATTTTCTTATGACCTACCCTACCCAGTTTATCGATACCAATCCACAATAAACTCATAGCCCAACCTTTGCAAAAGAAAAGAGGTTTTACCACTATCGGGAGCGAAGGTTTGGTGGTGGTATCGATACCCCGGATTGCATCCGGGGTTATTCATGGTTTAACCCCTGTGGGGTAGTTCCGGGACATATCATATGTCGAGCCCCGGCCTAACAGCCATTACACTGTCCAAGGCATGCCTACAGCACAATAATCAATTCCTCCTTGCGAGGGGGAATCGGGATTGCTGCTCCATCAAGAACATAAAAAACCCGTCAGGCCTTTGAGGTCTGACGGGGTTGGTCAATAACATTAATTGTACAAACTATTGTCAGCTGACTGCTAACTTATGCTTCCATTGCTTGGGGGATGGTTGACTCGTGGAGGGTGGTCATTTCAGCAATATCCAGAGAGCCTACTCCTTCTATATTCAATGAACTTCCTGCTACGGCTCCAAGCTGTACCGCCGGGACTCCGGCTTTCGCAAAATGCTCGCTTACTGCATTAAAATTATCCCGGTCGATGGAAATCACAACACCAGACTGTGCTTCACTAAACAGTATTTCAAGATCAGATCCGTCCAGTTTATCAAGAGAAACCGAAGCTCCTTTCTTGCCAAAGATAGCCATTTCTGCCAGTGTAATAGCCAGGCCGCCATCCGAAATATCGTGAGCCGCAGTCACATATCCGCTTTTTATCGCATCCAGCAAGGCTTCCTGCAGCTGTACTTCAAAGTCGATGTCCAGTGCAGGAGCATCCCCTTTGGTAAGCTCATGGATAGTTTTCAGGTATTCACTGCCGCCCAAACCTGTACGGTCAGCTCCTACATACAGTATAACATCACCATCGTTCTTAAATGCGGGGGTAGTGGTGTGCTTTTCCACATCCTCAATAAGCCCCAGCATTCCTATAATGGGAGAAGGAAAAATAGCCCCATTTGGATTCTCATTGTAAAAACTCACATTACCACCAGTCACCGGGGTATTAAGTGCGCGGCAGGCTTCGCCCATACCGCTCAGAGCTTCTTTAAATGTCCAGTATACTTCCGGTTTATAAGGATTTCCAAAATTGAGACAGTTGGTGATCGCCATCGGCTTACCTCCGGAACATACTACATTCCGGGCCGACTCAATCACCGCTATCTGCCCGCCTCTCTTTGGGTTCAGATACACATAGCGACCATTACAATCGGTTTTAGCAACCAGCCCCCGATTGGTTCCTTTAATTCGGATCACCCCGGAATCGGAAGCGCCGGGAGAGGTTACGGTATTGGTGCGCACTGTAGTGTCGTACTGCTCATGCACCCATCGCTTAGATGCAATATTGGGAGAGCTCAATAATTTCTTTATGGTATCTGCATAATCTGAGGGGTGATCCAGGGAATACACATCAAAATTCTGTACTTCATCCAGGTAGCCCGGCTTCTTAGTTTCACGCACATACTGCGGAGCACCACCACCTAACACCAAATGCTCGGCTGGAATATCGGCTTTGATTTCGCCCTCTTTCCAGTATGTTACATTTTCAGTATCAACGACTTCACCAATCACCACACCGTGAAGATCCCATTTTTCATATACATCAATCACTTCCTGTTCACGGCCTTTTTCGGCTACAATAAGCATCCGTTCCTGGCTTTCAGAAAGTAACAACTCATAGGCCGTCATACCGTCTTCCCGGGCGGGCACCTTATCCAAGTCTATTTTCATACCCTGTCCGCCTTTGTCGGTCATTTCAGACGTAGAACATGCAATACCTGCTGCTCCCATATCCTGCATACCTACAACAGCGCCGGTCTTAAGTACTTCCAGGCTGGCTTCCAATAACAGCTTTTCTGTAAAAGGATCACCCACCTGTACACTTGGGCGTTTTGCTTCACTTTCTTCACTGATTTCTTCGGAAGCAAAAGTAGCACCGTGAATACCATCGCGGCCGGTGCTGGCCCCTACAATGATAACGGGGTTGCCGATTCCTTCAGAAATTGCAGAAACCGTCTCCCCTTCTTTCACCAGGCCAATACTCATTGCATTAACCAGGGGGTTTCCTTCGTAGCTTTCATCAAAATAAACTTCACCGCCAATTACGGGGATCCCAAATGAGTTACCGTAATCGCCAATACCCCGGACCACGCCATCCAGCAGGTAGCGAACTTTCGGGTTATCCATAGAACCAAAACGAAGTGAGTTAAGGCTTGCTACCGGGCGGGCGCCCATGGTGAAAATATCGCGATGAATACCGCCGACCCCTGTTGCAGCACCTTCATAAGGCTCAATAGCGGAAGGGTGATTATGACTTTCAATTTTAAAAGCACATCCGAGGCCTTCGCCTATATCAACCAGACCCGCATTTTCTTCTCCGGCACCTACCAGCAGGTGCTCACCATCACGGGGAAGCTTCTTCAGCTCAATAATGGAGTTTTTATACGAACAGTGCTCGCTCCACATCACAGAATAAACACCCAGCTCTGTAAACGTAGGAATACGCCCCAGCCGGTCTTTTATCATTTCAAATTCTTCTTCAGTGAGCCCATGGTCAAGAGCTAATTCGAGTGTTACTTCGGGTTCTTTAGTTGCTGTTTGCGACATTATAAATAAAGTGATTTCAGCATTTGAGTTGACGGAGCCCAAAGGTACGATTATTTAATAAAAGGCTCTAACTTGAAGATGGAAATTTATATTTATACAGAGGAATGATAATCCATAACTGCTCTCAACTTCATCATCCTGTCAGCTGGGTTCTATTCTCTCAGTTATTTCCCAAATCGTTCAGAAACTGCTTTATCAAGTTCTTCCCTGTGGTTGGGATGGGCTATATCTACAAGCGCTTTGGCGCGTTGACCCAGGTTTTTTCCATACAAATTGGCGATACCATATTCGGTTACAACATAGTGGACATGAGCGCGGGTTGTTACCACACCCGCCCCTTGTTTTAGAAATGGAACAATACGGCTGATCCCTTTTCTCGTTGTTGATGGAAGCGCTATAATAGGCTTCCCGCCAGGCGAAAGTGAAGCACCCCGGATAAAATCCATTTGCCCTCCCACACCTGAAAAGTGATAGGTTCCAATGGAGTCGGCACATACCTGGCCGGTCAAATCTACTTCAACCGCACTGTTGATAGCTGTTACTTTAGGGTTTCTTCGTATAACAGCCGTGTCATTGATATAGGCAATATCCAGCATAGCTACTACGGGGTTGTCATCAATAAAGTCGTAGGTCTTCCGGGATCCCATTACAAAACCGCTTACAATTTTTCCGGGATGAATTTTCTTTTTCTTTCCATTGATGATGCCTTGTTCAACAAGTTCAATCACCCCGTCTGAAAACATTTCGGTGTGTACTCCCAGGTTTTTGTGATTTTTCAGACTTTTGAGTACCGCGTTCGGAATGGCTCCAATCCCCATTTGCAAGGTTGCCCCGTTATCTATCAGTTCCGAACAATACTGACCTATTCGCAGTTCGGCTTCGTTTGGTTCCGGAACTATTTGTTCCGGTAAATCATCATCTACTTCTACGAGCGCATTTATTTGGTTAATATGAATAAGTCCATCCCCGTGGGTTCTCGGCATATTGGGATTAACCTGAGCTATCACATATTTGGCTTCCTGTACCGCTGCAACTGCTACGTCTACCGATACCCCAAGTGAACAATATCCATGTTTATCCGGTGGAGACACATGAACCAATGCCACATTCAAAGGCATAATGTTATTTCTGAACAGATAGGGCACCTCACTTAAAAAGACGGGTATATAATCCCCCCTCCCGTTGTTGATGGCCTTGCGCACATTAGCCCCAACAAACAGAGCATTCACAAAAAAGCTATCTGAATATTCGGGATTGGCGTAAGGGGCAGGCCCTTCGGTATGCAAGTGCACTACTTCTACATTCTTTAATTCCTGATGGCGGTTGGTCATAGCTTGTATCAACTGTACCGGGGTAGCTGAAATACCATGTACAAAAACCCGGTCTCCCGATTTTATAATCTTTACCGCCTCGTCTGCTGATTTATAAATACTCATAGCTGTTATTCAATTGTATGATTTATGAAATGATAACCAACAAGTGTGAACTTTTCTTAAAGAATGAATTCTTTTCTTCTTTAGATTCGATCAAAATTGTCGGCTTAGCTTGATTCTATTTCGGAATCTCAGTAAAATCTAATATTGATATTAGATTATTAATATTATAAAATAAAATGTCATATGAGGTTAATTTCACAAGGGGCTCAATACGCTATTTCAGCGATTATAGCCATTTCTAAATCTGAAAGTGACGGTGCCGTTTCTGCTTCAGAACTCTCCAAATCTTTAAACTGTCCTTCAGCATATCTCTCTCAAATTCTTGCCAAGCTAAAGGCTCCAGGTATTTTAAACTCCCAGCGAGGTTTGGGAGGTGGAGTATACCTTGCACGCTCTCTGGAGAAAATCAGCTTAATGGAAGTCATTAACGCTATTGACGGAAGTGCTTTTTTCAGACAGTGTTTTATGGGAATTGAAGGATGTGGGAATATTGAACCCTGTCCTTTTCATGAATTCTGGGCATCGGAAAGAACGAAAATTGAAGAGTGGCTGGTCACAACCACCTTTGATGAAATTGAGGGAAAAATAACCCAGGAATGGTTTGACTTAAGGCTGCAATTTTCAGGAAGAGTTGCAAAAGAGAGCAAATAATATATGAGTATAGCTGAACCGACCATAACAGCCCAGGCTTGTTTTCACTGTGGTGAAGACTGTGATGACAATCCTGTTGTCTTTGAGGAGAAAGCATTTTGCTGCTCGGGATGTATGACGGTATTTCAGCTACTCGATGATCATAACTTATGCACCTACTACGACCTTGAGGCCAATCCGGGCATCTCCTTTAAATCGGCCAAAAGAAGAGAACGGTTTGAGTACCTGGAAGACCCCCAACTCTTGGACAAAATTACTGATTTCAAAAATGATCATCAGATTTCACTTTCTCTTTACATTCCCAATATACATTGCGCCTCCTGTGTATGGCTTCTTGAAAACCTTTACAAACTGGATGAAGGGATTCAGAAGAGTACCGTGAATTTTTTAAATCGGGAAATAAGCCTGTTAATAAATACCGAAAAAACCACCCTCAGAACTATAGTAGAGCTTTTAACTACTATTGGTTACGAACCGGAGATCCGGCTGGAAAAACTCTATTCAAAAGAAGAGAAAAAACCTCATAACCGATCTCTTTGGTTAAAGTTGGGAGTGGCCGGTTTCGCCTTTGGAAATATTATGCTGTTCAGTTTTCCCGACTATCTCAATACCACAGAAACCAGCCTTGGCATCGAATTTCGGGTTATTTTCGGGGTACTTAATATTTTACTTGCATTGCCGGTACTGGTGTACAGCAGCAGCGATTACCTGAAATCTGCTTTTGCAGCTCTCAGCCAACGAGGGATTAACCTGGATGTTCCCATATCTATCGGTATTGTAGCTTTATTCAGCCGCAGCGTGTATGAGATTGTGTCGGGAACCGGTACCGGCTATATGGATTCTTTTACCGGGCTTATCTTCTTCCTCCTAATTGGCAAGCTGGTTCAGAAAAAAACATTTGACCGCCTTTCCTTCGACCGGGATTATAAATCCTATTTGCCTATTGCGGTAAATGTAATTCGTGAATTTGGGGAAGAAATTTCTGTTTCGCTGGATAAACTGAAAGCCGGTGATAAAATCAGGCTTCGTAACCAGGAATTAGTACCGGCTGATGCTATACTGTTGTCTGATGAAGCTTTTATTGACTACAGTTTTATTACCGGAGAATCGGAACCTCAAGTAGTACAACAGGGGAACCTTGCATATGCCGGGGGACGGGTTAAAGGCATTTCTGCACAGTTCCGGATCCAGGAAGAAGTGGAAAACAGCTACCTCACCAGCCTATGGAATAATGAGGCCTTTCAAAACCCGGCAAAGGAGCTTACACTTACCTCCTTTGCTGATAGAATCAGCCCTTATTTTACCTCTGCCGTATTGGGGATTTCGTGTATAGCCGGTTTATACTGGCTATCGGCTTATGGAATAGAACAGGCATTATCCGTTTTTACAGCGGTACTTATCATTGCCTGCCCGTGTGCGCTTGCCCTGTCCACACCTTTTACCCTGGGATCAGTACTGAATGTATTTTCCCTGAATGGATTTTTTGTCAAAAACAGCCTGCTCCTTGAAAATTTTGCAAAATCTGAAGCCGTGGTTTTTGATAAGACAGGAACTCTCACCCAAGCCGAAGAAGCCCATATTGAATACAAAGGATATGAATTAACGGCCCGGCAGCAATCGCTTATAACATCTGTATGCCGGCAGTCGATTCATCCCATGAGCCAGAAGATCGCCTCCTATATTCCTGCAGTAAATATCCTGGAGCCTGATCATATGGATGAAGAATTAGGAAAAGGCATCTGCGGACATATGGGCTCTGACCAGGTATGTGTGGGCTCCCGCGATTTTATCTTACAACACACCGGTTTAAAAGAAGCTGAAGTTCCTGAATTTACATATAGTGGATCACTCTCCCATGTAACTATAAATAAAGAGTACATTGGGTTTTTCGGGGTACAAGCTGTACTAAGAAAAGGGCTCCCTCCGCTTCTGAAAACATTAAAGAAAAGGGTAGCCACTTTCTTAATTTCGGGAGATAATAATACCGAAGAAGAAAACCTTACCCCCTATTTTGGCGACCGCAATTCAATGCTCTTCAACCAATCGCCGGAAGACAAGCTGGCTTTCATCAAAAAGCTGCAACAATCCGGCAAAAAGGTGAGCATGATAGGGGATGGGCTGAATGATGCCGGGGCCCTTAAGCAAAGTGATTTTGGTATTGCCCTATCTGATGATACCAGCTCATTTTCGCCCGCCTGTGATGCTATCATTGAAGGAAACAGCCTTCAAAAGCTGAACCGGTTTATCAGTTTCTCCAAAGCCGGCATGAACATTATTTTAGCCAGTTTTGGACTTTCACTTTTATACAACATAACCGGACTGGCGTTTGCCATCACCGGGCAGCTATCCCCTTTGGTTGCTGCCATCCTGATGCCGCTCAGTTCGGTGAGTGTGATGATATTTACTTTTTTTGCGACTCGTTTTAAAGCACAAAAGATGGAGCTCAGAATATGGAAGTAATATTCCTGCTTATAGGATTCAGCCTGTTCGTTGCTCTTCTTTTTCTGGGATTGTTTTTCTGGGCGGTTAAAAGCGGGCAATATGACGATTCATATACCCCTTCTATGCGAATGCTTTTTGACGAGAAAAAAACTTCAAACAAAAACCATCAAGAAACAAAAAATCGGGATGTCTAATGTCATTAGAATCATTTCATTACGACAATAACATTGTCCGAAAATTCGGGATCGCTACTTTACTTTGGGGCCTCATTGGTTTTATCGTAGGATTGACCATTGCCCTCAAACTTATTTATCCTGAATTCCTCGGCTTCATACCGGAGCTATCATATGGGCGACTACGACCGCTGCATACCAATGCAGTCATTTTTGCCTTTGCCGGCAACGCAATTTTTTACGGAGTATACTATTCACTTCCGCGGCTTTGTAAAGCCTCTATGTGGAGTGAAAAGCTCAGCAATTTCCACTTTTGGGGATGGCAGGCCATTATTGTATCTGCTGTGCTTACGCTTCCATTTGGGATAAACACCAGTAAGGAATACGCAGAACTGGAATGGCCTATAGATATTGCCATTACTTTAATCTGGGTCATTTTCGGTCTTAACATGATTATGACAATCATGAAGCGTCGGGAGAAGCATCTTTACGTAGCCATTTGGTTCTACATTGCTACTTTTGTGACGGTGGCTGTACTCCACGTAGTGAACTCTTTTGAGGTGCCGGCCACTCTGCTTAAAAGTTATCCGATTTATGCCGGTGTGCAGGATGCCCTCGTTCAATGGTGGTATGGGCATAATGCGGTAGCGTTCTTTTTAACTACCCCCTTCCTGGGAATCATGTACTATTTTATTCCCAAAGCAGCGAACCGGCCTATTTTCTCTTACCGGTTATCCATTGTTCACTTCTGGTCTCTGATATTCATTTATATCTGGGCCGGACCTCATCACTTGCTGTACACCTCTCTTCCCGGCTGGGCTCAGGCTTTGGGAACCGTGTTTAGCTTGATGTTGATTGCACCTTCCTGGGGAGGTATGCTGAACGGTCTTCTCACCCTGAGGGGGGCCTGGGATCGTGTTCGCGAAGATCCGGTACTCAAATTTCTTGTAGTAGGTGTAACCGCCTATGGTATGGTGACTTTCGAAGGCCCCATGCTCTCGATAGCCAATGTAAACGCTATTGCTCACTACTCCGATTATATCATCGGGCACGTACATAATGGTGCTTTGTTGTGGAATGGAGGGCTTACCTTTGCGATGTTGTATTACATTACCCCACGGATTTACAATACCAAACTCTTTTCCGTTAAGCTGGCCAATGTTCACTTTTGGTTTGCTACACTGGGAGCCATCTTCTATGTCATCCCGATGTATTGGGGCGGTATCGCACAGAGCCTGATGTGGAAACAGTTTACAGCAGAAGGACTTCTGCAGTATCCAAACTTCCTGGAAACAGTCATACAGATTATTCCTATGTATGCCTTGCGTGCGGTGGGAGGAAGCTTGTTTATTATAGGTGCTGTTATAGGTGCATATAACCTGTTCAAAACTTCCCGCCAGGGTTCCTTCTCTATGACGGAGGAAGACGAAGCCCAAGCTATGATTAATCCTGCTGAAGGGCATAAGGAATCGTGGCACCGCCGTCTCGAATCCCGTCCGCTTCAACTTACCGTACTGGTACTGGTTGTAATTCTGATTGGAGGTGTGGTAGAATATATACCTACAGCCCTGGTGAAATCGAATGTACCAACTATTGAAAGTGTAAAACCTTATACACCGCTGGAGATAGAAGGTCGCGATATTTACATAGCCGAAGGTTGTAATAACTGCCACTCGCAGATGATACGTCCCTTCCGTTCAGAAACCGAACGGTATGGCGAATATTCCAAAGCAGGTGAGTTTGTTTACGATCATCCATTCCTGTGGGGATCCAAACGAACCGGTCCCGATCTTCATCGCATAGGTGGCAAGTACCCCGATTCCTGGCACCTGCGTCATATGTATGATCCGTATTCCACCTCACCGGGTTCTATAATGCCTGCCTACCCCTGGATGCTTGAAAAAGACATGGACTATGAAAGTATGCCAAACCGAATTAATGCCTTGCGATCGGTGGGAGTTCCATATGCACCGGGATATGAAAACCTGGCCATCAAAGACATGAAAGCCCAGGCTGAAGAAATAGCCAATGGGCTGAAGGCTAACGGCTTTGGTGAAATTGAGGGTATAGAAGTTACCTCAGACAAACAGATCATAGCCATTATTGCATACTTGCAGCGGCTTGGAGTAGATATTAAAGGAAACGAGACGCCCTGGGAGAATCTACCCTCCAGCAGCCGTATTGACGCTAATATTGTGGAGGACTAAGCATGTATAAAGAAGTATTAAGATCGATGGAAGGCATTGGGATTTTTCCCAGTATATCACTCATCCTTTTTTTCACATTTTTTGTGTTGCTGGTGATTTACCTCATCAAAAAAGGAAAGCATCACTGGGATGATGCTGCCAACCTTCCCCTCAATAACGATGAAATTAACTTCAAAGAATCAGAGCTATGAAAATATTAGATGACGAAAAAGATCTGCTGCTGGATCACGAATACGATGGAATAAAAGAGTTGGATAACCACATGCCGGTTTGGTGGTTGTGGTTATTCTATTTCACGATTGCATTCAGCGTTGGCTACATGATGTATTATTATGTATTCGACGGACCTGATCAGCACGAATTATATGAAATGGAGATGGCTGCTGCCGAGGAAAAGTATAACCTCGGAGAGCAACCTGGTCCCACCGAAAGCACCGACTTTACCTGGGCCTTTCTTGACGATCAGGAACGCATTGAGGAAGGCAAAGAGTTATTTATAGGAACGGGTAATTTGTGCTTTACCTGCCATGGTAACCTGGGAGAAGGCATGGTTGGGCCTAACCTGACAGACGAATATTGGATTCATGGTTGCAGTCCCCAAGAAGTTGCTCAAAGTATCATCACCGGTTTCCCTGATAAAGGCATGGTTGCTTATGGAAGCGGGGCGGCCCTCAGCAACGAAAAAGTGCAAAGTTTGATTAGTTATATAGCATCACTGCAGGGAACCGACCCTCCCAATGCCAAAGCAACTGACGAAAGCAGGGCGCAACCCTGTACTATTCAATAGTTTTGAGCATTCATTCGCTAAATGTGATCGCAATCTGATATTGTGATCACATTTATTAAGAGAGATATTTTCAATAATGGCATCAACAAACAATAAACAACGCACCGATAAGAAGCAGTTTAGAGATCACCTCTCCACGGTAAATGAACAGGGAAAGCGAAACTGGATTTTCGCCAAACAGCCGATGGGCCAGTATTATACAGCTCGTAACATTGTAGCCGTTGTTTTGCTCGCTTTTTTCTTCTCCGGTCCTTTTATAACCATCAATGGCAACCCATTGCTGTTGATTAATATCCTGGAGCGGAAGTTCGTCATCTTTGGAGTGGCTTTCTGGCCGCAGGATCTTCACCTGCTTGTTTTTGGAATGCTTGCCTTCATTCTCTTTATCGTGGTGTTTACCGCTATTTTCGGAAGGCTTTTTTGCGGATGGGCCTGTCCCCAAACAATTTTTATGGAAATGGTTTTCCGGAGAATTGAATACTGGATTGAAGGTGATGCTGCGGCTCAGGTTCGCCTGAATCGTGCTCCCTGGGGTTTTAAAAAGATTCAGAAGAAAGTAGTCAAACACACCGTTTTTTACGGCATCGCTTTCCTCATTTCCAATATGTTTTTAGCCTACATCATCGGGAAAGATCAGTTGTTTGAGATCATCACAGACCCTCCCTCTCAACATCTCGGCGGGCTGTCATCAATGATCATTTTCAGTGGTGTTTTCTACGGAGTATTTGCCTTCATGCGGGAACAGGTATGCCATTTTGTGTGCCCATATGGTCGTATGCAATCCGTAATGCTGGATAATAACTCCATCAATGTGATGTATGACTATAAGAGAGGAGAAAGCCGGGCCAGCGTTAAAAACCGCTATCAACTTGAAAACCGAAAAGCTACGCTGGCTGATCTGGGTTTCTCTGAAAATGAAACTTTCGGAGATTGTATCGACTGTTTCCAATGTGTGAAAGTATGTCCCATGGGAATCGATATCCGAAATGGAACCCAGATGGAATGTGTTCACTGTACTGCCTGCATGGATGCCTGTGATTCGATAATGGATAAAATAGACAAACCACGTGGGCTCATTCGCTATTCTTCTGAGAATGCTATCCGGGAAGAAAAAAGAAAAATACTAACTCCCCGTATTACAGGATATAGCGCCGTGCTAATGATTTTAGTAGCGACTTTCATCACTTTACTGACCATGCGGGCAGATACCGAGACAACAATCTTTAGGGAACCAGGCACGCTGTTTCAGGAACTGCCCGATGATAAATACAGCAATATCTATAACATCAAAGTTATAAATAAGACATTTACAGAAATGAATTATGAGCTCCGGCTTGAGCAACCTCAGGGTGAAATTGTATCATTAGGTGATATATCAACCATCCCTGCTCAAAACTCTGCTGAAGGCCGTTTCCTGGTAAAACTATCCAATAATCAGTTGTCAGGATTACAAACAGAAATTACCTTTAGCGTATATGCTAACGGTGAAAAAATTGAAACCGTGAGTTCCGGATTTATAGGTCCGGCAGACAGGAATAACTAACATTATGAAAAGAATTAACTGGGGAACCGGAATATTTTTAGCCGTTACCATATTTGTAATTGCTACACTCAGTGTAGTCAGTTATCTCATTAGCCTCGATTTTTACCTGGTATCAAACAATCATTATGAAGAAGGTGTGGAATACCAGCAAACAATAGACAGCAAGCAACGAGCTGAAAACCTGAAAGAACCGGTGCTGGTTTTATTTGATGAACCCACCGTTTCTATTAAAATATATTTTCCTGAAACTCTTCGGTCAGATTCATTAAACGGACATATCACCTTTTACCGCCCGAATGATTCTGCCAAAGACAAAAGGTTTCAACTAAAACTGGATAGTGAAGGTCAGCAAGTTATACCGGTACAAGAATTTGAAAAGGGACGATGGAAGTTAACGGTTGAGTGGAAGTCTGACTCTCTTTCTTATATTGAAGAAAAGAATATACTGATTTGAGGAATAGTGATTCAGGATGGCTAATAGAGGGCTTTCCTGAATCGATCATAGTTTGATTATATAATACGATTGGTCTGTTAACACATAATAGGGATTAGGATTAACATGGCACTTTGGACAGCTTTTGCACTTGGGTTTTTAGGTAGTTTTCATTGCATAGGAATGTGCGGCCCTATAGCTCTCAGTGTTCCCGGAAAAAATAGTACCGCCGGAACTCTGTTTGTTCGGGGCTCCCTGTATAATATGGGGCGGGTTCTCACCTATTCTCTTCTGGGGTTTGTATTGGGGATTTTTGGGATGGGAGCTACTATAGCCGGCTATCAAAATATGTTATCTATTGTACTGGGCATATGTATTATTCTCTTCGCGGTACTCCCAAAAATCAAAAAAAGGAAGACACACAGCGCATTTTACTCCTCATTGACCAGGGAAATTAATAAGGCTATCGGCTCCCTCTACCGAGACCGAAACAGCGGTTCTGTGTTTGTGATAGGAGCCCTGAATGGACTCCTCCCCTGTGGCTTTGTTGTTACCGCACTTGCCGTTGCCTTAATAACAGACACAGCCCTGCACAGCATGGCATATATGGCATTGTTTGGGCTGGGCACTATTCCAGCTATGCTGATGCTGAATATGGCTCCGGCTTTTATTAGCCCCAAAATCAGGTCCAGGCTACGCCCTTTTTCTATGTATTTTGCCATTTTCTTAGGACTACTGCTGATAGCCCGCGGTATTCTTATGGATGGGAATATTCATGAAGCACATGTTATGCTTTGATTGTATCTGGAATATGTTTTTTCAAGGAGATCAAATCTATTGGTTTTATGCAGGCTTTAAAAGGAATATACCCCCCGAGTTCAAGTCATAAGTGCAACACGAAAAAATAACCCTGAGGGGATCCCCCCAGGGTTTTCGGCCAAGCGTGGTATATTCGTGTTATCATGCAAAAATACAACCAACTTGACCTACAAGATCGT
>VEMX01000087.1 GCA_009711805.1 Balneolaceae bacterium
TATGTAGGTCGATGGCTATGTATACTTGTTTGTAGGTTTTCATAAGAGGACTCCTATGGATTTAGTTAAAAGTTAAAGGGACTTTAAAGCTAACAAATCCAGGGCGTCCTCTTTTTTATAATACCTTTGGGGGGAGGTGCCCCTGGAGTCCCTATCTATCAAGGGAACGTTACTAATGCTCATATGAATGCATTCGACAGATACAAAGCATATAACGAAGATTCCGATTACTCTCCTGAAAAAGAAGAGGTGTTTGAATTATATGGAAATGTTACGCACGCCAATTTTACGCAAAATTGGACTACACAAAATAGAACTACATTCACAAACAGAGTCAACAACGCAGGCTTTTAAGAATCTTCTGTTTCCTGTGTTAAACTTATAGCATTGCCGAGAAAATTAGGTTAAATCAATAACCGAAAAGTGGAGTTTAATTCAAACACCGGGCATTCAGATTGAAATGAAGTCCAATACCAAGTCTCAAATGAACAAAATGGCCAACATGTGAAAAGTGAAAAGGCAGAAGTGAAAGGGGGGGGGAACTGAATACGCATATTCCTAATTGAATTATTCCTAATTCTTAATTGAACCATTCTTAATTCTTAATTGAATAATTCCCTCCAAAATAGTTTTACCCATAAGGGATGCTCACGGAAAAACCCCGGCTTTTCACTTCTGCCTTCTCCACTTCTGCCTAATCACCTGCTCAGGGCATCCTATGGCGCAATAACAAAAACCTACTGGTTTTCCTTAATAGCCTGTGCTACCCGCCCAGGAACTTTCTCATCAAATGGACTTGGAATGATGTGATCCGGGTTTACATCTTCCACGCAATCAGCGATGGCTTTGGCTGCGGTAATAAACATTTCAGTTGTGAAGTTGTTCAACCGGGCATCCAATCCGCCACGGAACAGACCAGGGAAGGCCAATACATTGTTAATTTGGTTGGGAAAATCAGACCGGCCGGTGGCCACTATAGCCGCGCCGGCTTCCTTAGCCTCTTTGGGCATAATTTCCGGAATTGGGTTAGCCATGGCAAAGATAATAGGATCCTCATTCATCAGCTCAATCATCTCCTTGGTAAGCACATTAGGTGCCGAAACTCCTATAAATACATCGGCTGTACTCAACGAGTCTTCCAGCTTGCCCGTACGCTGACCTTTATTGGTAATTTCTGCCAATTCCTTTTTAATAGGATTCAGGTTGTCGCGGTTTTTCTGGATAATGCCCCTGCTGTCACACATTACCACATCATTTACCCCGGCTTTAAACAACAGCTTTACGATAGCTACTCCGGCTGCCCCTGAACCATTTACCACCACGTAGAGGTCTTCCAGTTTTTTGCCGGTTAGCTTCATGGCATTGTATAAGCCTGCCAGCGTTACTATAGCGGTGCCATGCTGGTCATCATGAAAAACAGGGATGGGCAGTTCCTTCTTTAACCGTTCCTCAATCTCGAAGCAGCGTGGAGCAGATATATCTTCCAGGTTAATCCCTCCAAAACCTGGAGCAATCATCTTCACTGTTTTAATGATTTCTTCTGTGTCCTGTGTATCCAAAACAATGGGAGCGGCATCCACCCCTGCAAACTTTTTGAACAGTACAGATTTTCCCTCCATCACGGGCATAGCGGCTTCCGGGCCAATATTTCCAAGGCCCAGCACGGCAGAGCCATCACTTACAATGGCTACATGATTTCCTTTGCAGGTGTAGTCATAAGCTTTTTCTTTATCCAGGGCTATTTCTTCACATGGCTTAGCTACACCGGGAGTGTACGCTATGCTCAGGTCATCCTTGGTATTGAGAGGTATTTTAGGTTCAATAGATATCTTTCCCCTGGCTCTTTTATGAGCTTCAAGTGATAGTTTGGCGTAATCTTTATCAGACATTTAATTCTTGGTTATGAAAAAAAAAGGTGTCACACCTCCTGGTACGACACCTATCATCAAAATTTATGATTAATCGTTTAACATACTCTCAACATCAAAATAATCGTTTTCCGGGTTGAGATCTGCCATCCGATTTGTCGGGTCAATCGTAATCGATTTTATAGAAGATACGGATTTGGGCAGAGTAAGCTTGTAGGTTGGTTGCACCCACAGCCAGTCTTCCAGTACCGTTCGCTCCATGTCGGTTTCATTGGGTTTTTCTCCACGCATCACGCGTAACGGGATATAGAACTGCTCACTGCTGCCATCGGTATACTCAACCACCAAATCGACAGGCATTGGCATTAAATCTATTCGTTCAAGTTTCACCACTGTTTTATCGACACCCCCGGCCACAGCATTAATGCCGTAGTCAATTGATTTCGTTGTTTGAACGAAATACTCGTAGTACCAGTCCAGGATCATACCCGATTCTTTTTCCATAATATTAATGAAGTCGAGGGCAGTAGGATGTTTCATCTTCCAGCTTTCATGATAGTTCAGCATACCTCTTCTGAATGCTTCATCCCCAATGATATAACTTAGCTGATATAAAAATACGGCCCCTTTAGAATAGGCCGCTATGCTATACGCCCTGTTGGTATTATAGTGATCGGCATGGGTAACCATGGGTTCTTCGCTCCCACTCTCAGCAATAAACTGATAGCCCCGGTATGAACCCTGATGCACATTTCCACTACGGTTAAACAAATGAGCCATGGTTTCTGAAGAAGCAAAACTGGTGAAGCCTTCATCCATCCACTCCAACAAACTTTCGTTGGTAGCTAACACATTCTGGTACCAACTGTGAAACATTTCGTGCACGGTAACCCCAACCAGGCTGCCCAGCGAACGGCCACCGGTAATCAATGTACCCATAGGATATTCCATTCCGCCGTCACCGCCTTGTAAAACAGTAAATTGTGGATATGGATACTCTCCAAAATGTTCATTGGCATATTCAAAAGCCCTGACGGTGTACTCCGGCAGCTGTTCCCAGTTTGCTTTATACTGTTCGTTCTCTGCATCCGTGGCTTGTACATCAACGGAGTCTTCCTGGTATAGGAAATGTAATTGGGGACCATTGGGAACCTGGGCAGTAGTGTGTACAAAATCAGGATCGGCTCCCCAGAAAAAGTCGATTACATTCTCTGCTACAAAATTCCAGCTCAGCTTATCGCCGGAGGGACGGTTCACCTTAGCTCCCTCTTCTTCATAACCATATCCAATTTCGTTCGGGTTTTGAAGGATTCCGGATCCACCTACAATATAATCTCTGTCAATGTTGATAGTCACATCAAAATTGCCCCATACGCCGTGAAATTCCCGGCCTATATATGGGTTGGGGTGCCACCCCTGGAAATCATATTCTGCCAATTTCGGATACCACTGGCTCATCGAAAACTCCACACCTTCGGCGTTGTTCCAGCCTGAACGGCGTATTTGTAACGGCACCTGTGCATCCCATTCCATTTCAAAAGTAGTAGATTCTCCGGGTTTAACAGGCTCATTAAGTTCTACAACCAGGATCGTACCATCTTCCTCGTACTCAACCGCTTTTCCATCCTGGCTAAGGCTGTTAACCCGCTGGTATCCTATCTCATCATCATCCAGATGGTAAATGCGATCTTTAACCCGGCCATCGGGATCTTCAATAGTCCTGGAGCGTACATCCATCATACTCCCCGGCTGAAATGCATTAAAATAAAGATGGTAATATACCCGGTTAAGTACGTCTGGCGAATTATTGGTGTAAACCAAGGTTTGCTTACCGGAGTACTGATGCTTTTCCACGTCTACATCAATTTCCATCGTGTAATCTACTTCCTGTTGCCAGTACGACCGGTTTTGTGCAAAAGCACCAAGGCTCACAAAGCCTAATAACAAAAACAATATAAATTTTTTCATTTCCTGGAATTTTTTAACCGCAGTACATAAAAATGCATGAGGTATTGTTAAAGGTTATATATGAAGGTATTATTATACAAAATTCTTAATGCCGCATTAGATAAAGCATTATAAACTGAAGATCAACAAAATTAAAGAAAGCTTTGCAAAACTGGTCTTTCAAAGATTTTTTAAAATGCATTTCGGCTGGCAAATGCCCTGCTCAGTGTTGCTTCATCTATAAATTCAAGTTCGGTACCCATGGGAATCCCGTAAGCAATTCGCGTTACATCCACTTCATATTGTTTCAACAGCTTGTTGATGTAATAAGAGGTAGCTTCTCCTTCCGCATCCGGATTCAGGGCAAGGATCACTTCATTTATATTTTCATCCCCGCCAATTCGCTGCAGTAATTCCTGTATGCGCAATTTATCCGGCCCTATGTTATCCATGGGTGAAATGATCCCCCCCAGTACGTGGTATCGCCCCCTGAATTCATTCGTTTTTTCAATGATATACACATCGTTGAATTCTTCCACTACACAAATCTGACCATTTTCCCTTTTTGGGTTTTCACAAATATTACAGGGATCCTTGTCACTGATATTGCCGCATGTAGAACAGCGGGTCACCTTTTCTTTAAGGTTCACAATAGCATTGGCCAGTTTAAGGGCATATTCATCATTCTGTTTTAGCAGGTGGATGGCAATACGCTGAGCCGATTTACGCCCTGTTCCGGGAAGCTTGGCAAGCTGTTCTATGGCCTGCTCTAAATACTCTGAAGTTATCTGCACGTTTTTTAATGTTAAATGTTAAATGCTTTAATGTTAAATAAGGGTTCTCATTTAACATTTAAAATTGCAGCATTTAAAATTACTATAGTCCGAATTTTGAAAGATCCATTCCGGGAATACCGCCGCCGGGCATCATGCCTTTGTACATATCCTGCATTTGCTTCTGGCCTTCTTCTTCGGCTTTTTCCAGTGCCTTGTTCACTCCGGCTACAATAAGGTCTTCCAGCATTTCCTTGTCATCAGGATCAATAACGTCTTCATCCATCGTTACCGAAATAAGCTGACGCTTTCCATTGGCTTTTACTTTCACCATTCCACCGCCGGCTTCAGCTTCTACTACTACATCTTTCAGCTTTTCCTGCGCCTCCTGCATTTTGGATTGCATTTCCTGAATTTTGCCAAACATATTTCCCATGTCAAAGTCACTCATAATTCTGTCTTTTTTTAATATTCTAATTCTGCCCCAAACAATTCAACGATATCACGTATCAGGGGATCCTTTTGTTGTAATTCTTTAAAACGCTCATAAGGGTTTTGCGTCTTTTTCTTTTGCTCAGATGATTTTGAAACCGTGATCTCAAAACGAAGAAAACATCCAAGGCATTCCTTCAGCTTTCGCGACAGCTCTTTCGACTGTTCGTCCAGCATATTTTTCGCAAATTCATTATCACAGGCAATATATAGCTGAGCGCCTTTTACTTTTTCTACTTTCGCCCGCTCCATCTGCAAATGAAGCAACATGGGGAATTCTCCCTTAATAGATTCCAGGTATACATCCCACACCTCCTGTACATCTTCAATTGTTACTTTCTTATGTGGTGTTTCTTCCGATTGAACAGGCCCGGGTTTAGCTTTCGGCTTATGCTCTTCAGCTTCTTTCTTATCCAGTAACTTTATCCTTCGGGAGAGGTCGGTTTCCAAAGCCGGACGGCCCAGGTCAAACTCATCATCCTGAGGTTCTTCAATTATAACTTCTTCCTCTGGTGCAGATTCAGATTCAACTGCAGCCTCTCGGGGTACTTCCTCATCTGCCATTTGTGATACTTTTTGTTCTTCAGGCTGGGGAGTTGAAGTTTCTTCCTTTTCTGGCGAAACCGTATCCGCGGCTTCAGCCTGATCATTAACCGCTTCCGGGGATGATTCTAACTCTTTTTTGTCTTTTGCCGGGGATGCCAAACCGTTTACGAAGCTACCGGAGTTTTTTTTTAATTCATCCAACCCTTTAAGTAGTTGTTCCAGCTGCTCGGTGCGTTCCATGTGAATGAGCTTGAGCAGGGTGATCTCGAACTGTATGCGAGGCTGGCTGGCATCTTTAAGTTTGATCTGAGCCTCACTGATAATGTGGAGCATTCGCATGAGGTCATCTCTTGTAAAATCGGGAGCCGATGCTTTATACCGCTTCTTGGTTTCGGCCGAAGCTTCCACCAAATACAATTGCTCGCTGTGATGAGCTATATATAAATTCCGAATATGCTCTGCCAGCCCTATTAAAAATTCCTGGATATCATATCCTTCCTGCAACAGAGTGTCAATCAGGCTCAATCCGGCATCAGCGTCTTTCTGCTTTACGCAATCCATAAACTCAAACAAACGCTCAGCCCCTACCACATTCAAGGCCTGCAGCAATTCGTCATGCGTGATGGTATCTCCACAAAAGGCAATTGCCTGGTCCATCAATCCAAGAGCGTCACGCAACGCTCCGTCAGCTTTCTTTGCTATTACATGCAACGATTCCTCATCAATACTAATATCTTCGTCCAGTGAAATATTCCGAAGCCGGTGTACAATTTCCTCAACCGCAATCCGCTTAAAGTCGAACCGCTGAACCCTGGACAATATCGTTGGCAGTACCTTATGAGGTTCGGTGGTTGCAAAAATAAATATTGCGTGTTCAGGCGGCTCTTCCAGGGTTTTCAGCAAAGCATTAAATGCCGCCTTACTGAGCATGTGCACCTCATCCACTATAAACACCTTGTAGCGCCCATTCTGAGGGGGTATGCGTACGCTTTCCCTGAGGTGATGCACATCATCTACCTTATTATTGGATGCGGCATCCATCTCCACAATATTGAGGGTGGTGTTCAACGACTCCCCGTCTACACTTGAGTCAATTTCGTTGATGGTTCGGGCCAGCACCCGCGCCATAGTGGTTTTACCTACCCCGCGCGGACCGCAAAACATATAAGCATGAGACAGCCTGTTTTGCTTAATCGCATTTTGAATGGTGTTACTCACATGCTCTTGGGAAACAATATCCTCAAAAGTATGCGGACGATATTTTCGGGTTAATGCGCGGTAGTTTTCTGACATTCGATACTCAATTTTTCTATGAGTTGAATGTACAAAAATGACACATGAATTGAAGAATCTTTTCAGGCTTTAAAAATGGTTTATCGAGGGATGGAAAGCAGGAACCGATGAGGGAGGCATCAGGGCGTTGATTGAATTTTTCTCGTTCCGGCGCTTCCAAGGATTAAATAAGGTCCGATACAGCATCGACGCGGCGATCTCCAAAAATATGGGTGGGATATACATCAACGTTGATAACATTAGTTGCCATGGACAGGGAGACTGCCACGGTCTGGCTCGCCAGGCTCACCCATCCCTCGCAGAAGGAGGCTTTTATTATTTTTTCTTTCTTGCCCTCAAATCAGCATAGGACTTTTTTTTCTTTAAGTATGATAGTTGTGATAGCCCCTCAAATAATCACAGAAATCATTTCTGTCACAGTTAATTTTCCTCTACCCTCTCAAATCACTTCGGATCTTTGTTTCAGTACTTTCAGCGTATGATTTTTGTAGGTGCGTCCGATGGGAATTTGCAAACCGGGCAAATCCACCTCCGTATGAGACCAGCCTTCCATCTTCTTCAGGTTTACTATAAACGAGCGGTGCACTCTCAAATAATCCTCCGAAGGCAAACGCTCTTCCATATATGTAATGGTCTGATTCGTCTTCACTTCTTTACTCTCTGTTTTGATGAGCACGTAATCCCGCTTGCTTTCCACATACAAAATCTCCTCCAGGCATATCTTGATGTATTTCTTATTCACGGGCACAAACAGGTAGTTAGCTTCGGAGTCGGAATCCCCGTTACTTATTTTTTCGGGAGATGGGGCTTTACGTTGGCTCATCACTTTATCGATGGCTTTCAGAAAGCGTTCAAAAGAGATGGGCTTAAGCAGGTAATCCACAACATCCAGTTCAAATCCCTCCAGGGCATATTCCCGGTAAGCCGTAGTGAAAATAACCAATGGGGGATTTTTTAATGTTTTCAGAAACTCAATACCAGACAGCCGGGGCATCTGGATATCCAGGAACAGTAAATCAACCGGTGTGTCTTTTAATGCCTGAAATGCCTTTATCGCATTTTGAAAAGTTCCTTTTATTTCGATGCTATCCAGCTTCTCTATATGAGACTCGATCACCTCAATAGCCAGGGGTTCATCATCTATGATAAAACAGCTTTGCTTCATTTGTCGTTACCGTTACTCATTAATTGATCCAGTTGCAGCTGCAGGTTAATCCTATACAGTTTGTCGGAATCTTCAATATCAAGATGGTAGCCGCCATCATATAACAGTTCAAGCCTGCGTCTTACATTCTGTAATCCAATTCCCTTTTGGTATTCCATTTCTTCGGCATATTCCCCATCGGTCTTGGTATTCTCCACCGTAAAATCCAGGGTACTTTTCTCTACCGATAGTTTTATTTCTACCACTACTTCCTCAAGCATATCACTGGCCCCGTGTTTAAAGGCATTTTCCACAAAGGGAAGCAGCAACATAGGGGGGATTTCATTCCCTGAAATATCTCCCTCTTTGCTATAGTGAACGGTAAGACGCTCATCGTAGCGGATTTTTTCCAGGGATATATAATTCTCTATCAGCTTCATTTCCTTATCCAGGGCCACCGTCCGCGAATTACATTCATACAACATAAAACTCAGCAATTCAGACAGCTTTAACACCACTTCCGGTGCCGACTCCGATTTCTTTAGTGTAAGGGCATATAAGTTGTTCAGGGTATTAAACAGGAAATGCGGATGAATTTGTCCTTTCAAAAAATTGAGTTCCGCTTCCAGCTTCTGGTGTTTCAACTCCTGGGCCTGGTTCTCTTTTTCGTACCAATGCTTGGCCAATTTCACAAAAGCAGCAAAGGCCACCACCGGGTAAACCCCCAGCGTTATCTTCATTACTTTTGTCAATAAAAATGTAGCGCCCCCCCTTTTCAAACTATGTAAGAGATCACTTGATATAAACAGATCTAAAACAAACTGTAAAAGAGAAGCTATTATGATGGCCGCAACAGATAATACAGCCGTTGCCACATATCTTTTTTTCAAAAAATACCGGGGCAGCACATAGTATAGTATAAAGTAAGTAGCCGCCATTTTCATGGGCAGGTATATCACTATCCAGATAAACTCATCGCTGAACGACCGGGCATGGCTCCCATAAATTAATGTATAGGTGGCGATATATCCCAACCAAAAAAGAACATGCCAAAAAGCCCGCTCTTGTGTAGACTGATATTTTTCAAAAACTCCTTTCATAAGTAATGCCCAATGTAGTTATCCCCGCAGTTAAAACAGAATATTATTGCCCCCAATCTGCACATACATGGTTTCTGGCCGCATACACCAGCTTGTACATGACGAATAGCATCCGTTGTACCAAAAGGGGTATTAATGCCACTCAGGCTGTTCTCCATCCTGAGGCTCCATATATAACATAAGTGATTTGTATTTCCAGATAGAATTTAACCAACAACGTTCTGCCATGCGCATATTTTTTCTATTTGTCACACTATACTTTGTTTCTTTTTCTTCAGCTTATGCCCGCCAGGAAATTAGTTATCCGGATATACAAATCAATGCCCAACACATTTCATCTGCCATACAGGTTGACGGAGTACTGGACGAAGCTATTTGGGAAGAAGCTGGTTTTACTTCCCAATTTTATAACAAGTGGCCGGCCGATACCGGCTATGCCGTCAATCAGTCGAAGGCCTGGATCGTATATGACGATGAATACCTGTACGTAGCTGCCATTAACTATCAGAGTAAGAAAAACATTCTCGTCAAATCTCTTAAAAGAGATAAACCAGAATACCATTGGGATAGTGAAGCATTTAGCGTTGTTCTGGATCCCTTCAATCAGCAAGTAAGTGGGTTTTTGTTTGGGGTGAATGCTGCCGGTGCACAATTGGACGGACAGATAGGAATGAAGAATTCCAGAACCCGGCCAGATTTCAACTGGGATAATGTTTGGTTCAGTGCCGTTAAAACCCATGAAGATCACTGGATTGCTGAATTTGCCATCCCCTTTAAATCCCTCAATTATAATTCTGAACAACAGGAGTGGGGAATTAACTTTGTGCGTAATGATATGAAACGTAATGAGTACTCTACATGGAACAGGGTTCCTCTTGGATTCCCGGGGATCGACATGGGCCATCTGGGCACCTTAAAGCTCGAGAAACAACCCCCTGCAAACAGCAAACGGACTGTTATTCAACCTTATGTGTTAGGGTCGGGAACCAACAACTATGCTACAGAAGAAACTGCGGACTATGAAATAAAAATCGGGGGAAATGCCAAAATACCGGTGGGTTCTTCTCTTAAAGCTGACCTGACCATCAACCCCGATTTCTCTACGGTAGATGTAGACCAGCAGATAACCAACCTGACCCGGTTCAGTATTTCTTTACCCGAAAAACGTACGTTTTTCCTGGAGAACAGTGACCTTTTTTCTGATTTCGGGACATGGGGAATCCGGCCTTTCTTTTCCCGAAAAATTGGCCTCAACAATGGCAACGCCGTCCCTATTTTATTTGGAGCACGGGTTACAGGTAATTTAACACCTACCCTTCGCACAGGGATTATGAATGTGCATACTCGAGCCTCTGGCGATCTTGCTGCCAATAATTATACCATCGCTTCTTTCCAGCAAAAACTGGTCGGCCGAACAAACATTAAAGCCCTCTTAACCAACCGGAGTGCTTTTGATGAATTCAACGCTCAATCCGACAACTATAATCGTACATTAGGAGCCGAGCTCAACTACACTTCTCCTTCCGGGGAGTTCACAGGAAACCTCCGGTATCACTGGGCGCAAACAGAGGAAAAACTGAGCGACGCATCCTTCGCAGGAGCTACTATGATTTATAACAACGGAACTTTGGTATTGGGTTTCACAGGGGACCGCCTGGGTACAAATTATATTAGTGATGTAGGGTTCTCCCCGCGGCTTTTTCATCACGATGCCAGCCGCGACTCCCTGAAGAGGGTAGGGTATTACTTCGCCAACCCATGGTTTAGCTATTCTATCCGCCCTGAATCGGACTGGATTAACAACCACCGTTTTAACGTTTGGACTAACGCAGCTTGGGAAACCGATGGCAATAATATAGAACGGATCAGCCAGTTCCGGTATTCTCTAAACACTTTTAACAAGGGGTCATTTGAGATTGCATTGAGACAAAGTAAAATCCGGTTACTCTTTCCTACCGATTTAATTGGCGGGAATAGTTTTTTACCCGCCAAAAGTTACAACTTTGCCCGGGTTGAGTTATCCTACGATTCCGACAGGCGAGGTGTTGTTAACTGGGAAGTGAATGGATCTTATGGCGGTTTCTATAATGGCAGCCGTATCGAGGTTGGCGGGAACATCAACATCCGACAACAACCCTGGGGCAATTTTGGAATTAATTACATTGGCAATAAAGTTGACCTCCCCGGTGAGTATGGAAACGCCATCTTGCACCTTGTTGGCCCACAAGCAGAAATCAGTTTTTCCAACAACCTGAACTGGACCACCTTTCTACAGTTTAATACTCAAAACGACCGATTTAACCTGAACAGTCGTATTCAGTGGCGCTTTGCTGCAATGTCGGATCTGTATATCGTATTCAACGATAATTATGATACCAATCGATTTTCGCCGCAAAACCGGGGAGTGGTGTTTAAGCTGAATTACTGGTTTAATTAGACCAAAACTCACCTTTCAATACAATGGGTTAGGCATGGTCTTGAAGATTTTGTTGATTGATAAACATTAATAACACAACGGGAACAACATAATGGATGAAGTACTGAATTATTCGAAACTGCAATCAATAGTAAGAACTGGAATCATATTCTTCTTTTTAACTGCTATGTCAACATCTGCTCTGGTGGGACAAGGCAGCTTGGTTGGTGGTCCGTGTGAAGGCTGCGAAGCTGTTTTTGAATACGGAAGCCGGGAACTCACCAACACAGATACACTTCCCGGATTCTATAAACACACTCCCAAACTTAAAATTACCGGTACCATCTACGAGAACGATGGCAAGACTCCGGCAGAGGGTGTGATCCTGTATGTTTACCACACCAATCAGAAAGGGATATATCCCACAACGGGAGACGAGGAAGGATGGGCCCGCCGCCACGGCTTTATTCGTGGATGGGTTAAAACAGGCTCCGATGGCAAATATGCCTTCTATACTTTTAAACCGGGTTCCTACTCCGGAAACCCCGCTCACATCCATCCCACCATCCTGGAACCAAACGGTAAATACTACTGGCTGGGAAGTTATTTATTTGAAGGTGATCCTAACATTACTGATCGGCAGCGGAACCAGAAAAAACCAAGAGGTGGAAATAACAGTATCCTCAAACTATCCAAAAAAAATGGGCTTTTGGTTGGCCGGCGGGATATTGTTCTGGGGAAGAATATACAGGGCTATAATCGATAGTTTTTTGAGGAAATCATGAAGCCAAACCTTGTCATTCATAGTAAAAAGGGGTGGGGCGAGCTTGGGTATGTACAACAATTTTTTCTCCTAAAGCAAGTCAGAGACTTGCGGAGCTACTGCTCTTAAGTCAGCGCTCGACGGGATTCGTTTTCTGTAATGAAACCCCGATACTCGCTGTAAGACTTAAGAGAGCTTTGAGTGTTTTGAGGATTAGTACCGATAAACTATATAGAAGCAGACCACAAGAAGATTCTTCGCTATCGCTCTGAATGACCCTTATAGGGGACTTGAGCATGTAAAGAACTAGTGACTTTAATTAAGGATGTGTCTAGCAGAGCGGCTATCTCCCAAAATGTGTTTAGAATATTCATCAACGCTGCCCACACTAATTGCCATGAATAGGGAGACTGCCACGGGCTGGTTCGCCGGGCTCACACATCCCTCGCAGATGGAGGTGTTTATTATTTTCTCCTCCTCACTCAGGACAAAGAGGTCAAATCAATACGTAGCAAGGCTATTTACCAAACCCGCATCAGTTAAACATTAGGCTTTTTCCTTCTTCAAGAATTCTAAAATCAGGGGTAGAATCCTGTTGGGCAAGGGCTTTCTTTAAATCATTCAGGGGGTCATACTGACCATCATCGGCCAGGGGGAAGGTGCCATAATGCATGCCAATACTTACCTCAGCCTCTACATCATGGTGCACCTGTATGGCTTCTTCGGGATCTAAATGCACTGGCGACATAAACCACCGGGGTTTATAGGCTCCAATTGGGATCAGACCTATCTTGATGGGAGCATATCGCTTTCCTATCTCCGGGAAAAAACTTCCATAACCGGTATCGCCTGCAAAATAGATATTAGCTGCAGGGCTTTGGAGTACAAAACCGCCCCAAAGTGTCTTATCCCTGTCAAACATGCCCCGGGCAGAAAAATGCTGTGCCGGTACAAAAGCTACCGAAACCGTATCGGTTACTTGCTCTTCGTTCCACCAATCCATCGAAATTGTTTTAGAGATTCCTTTCTTTTGCAGATATAAATCTACTCCCAGGGGAACCAAAAACAGGGGATCAAAATCAGCTTTCAGCCTTTGCAGAGCGTCTATATCCAGGTGATCGTAATGGTTGTGACTTACCAGTACTACATCAATCGGGGGCAAATCCCTGAAACGAATTCCGGGCGGGCGCATTCTCCTGGGCCCCATAAAACTAAACGGACTTACTCTTTCGGCCCAAACCGGATCTGTTAGAATGTTGAAGCCGGCCGTTTGTATAAGAAAAGTCGAGTGATTGACGTACGTCAGTTGTAGGCCCTTTTCCACTTTTTTAGCGGGAGGCTTTCCATAGGATACGTCTGACTTTGTCATTTCAACCCACTCTCCTTGTTCACGGTTTATCATCCACTTCAGCACCTGCCATAAATTCTTGGAATCCACTCCTCCTATATTCTGAAAGGTAGTACCATTAAAATGATCCGACTTCGGCCCCTGATATCCTGGTGCAGAAACAGACCATCCAGTCAAAGCAATCCCCAACACCCCAAAGAGTATAATCCCAAGAAACCAGATCATTATTTTACGGTTTAATATTGTCATGACGAATAAGTTGTGTATCCGCCGCCACAACTGTTTTGGGAGTTAATACATTTCTTATTCTTTTCGATTCAAAAAGCTTACTGCTTCTTTAATGTTGCCTCAAGTTCTCTTCAAAGAATGCATAAATACGCCTGTACTCGTCATACCATGCATCTTCATCACGAAAGCTGTGGCGTTCGCTGGGATACATCATCATATCAAAATTCTCATTACCCGATTGTATCAACTCTTCAATATAGTGCACTGCATCCTGGAACCCCACATTATTATCAATCAATCCGTGAAGCAAGAGTACAGGCTTGGTGAGTGAATCGGCATAAGTCAAGGGAGAGCTTCGGGCATAGTTTACCGAATCCTGTTTAGGAGTCCCCAACCGGGGTAATGTATAACCCGGATTGCTGTAGTAATAGTTTTCCCAGTTTGTGACCGAACGTAAGGCTGCTGCTGCATCAAAATGTTCCGGAGCTACACTTACAGCATATAATGCCATAAAACCTCCGTAACTCCCCCCATAAATTCCTACTCTTGAGGTATCAGCTTTCACATAGTTATCAGCCAGGTACGCCAGGCCATCTTCAATATCCTGGGTTTCATATTTCCCCATCCAGTTTGTAACATCTTCTCTGAACTTACGCCCATAGCCGGTACTGTGGCGGTAGTCTACCTCTATCACATAATAACCCTGCTTTGCAAGATATTGGTTAAACATATACTCTCTCCAATAACTTGAAGACCAACCTTTGTATACATTTTGCAGTGAACCGGCTCCATGCACAAATACCACTACGGGATTTCCGTCAGGATTTCTCCGGGCCGGCTTCAATACCGACATCGACAACTTTGTCTCTCCGTCTCTGCTATTTACTTTAACATAGTCTTCTTTCTGCCAGTCATATTCGTAAAAAGATTCAGGCACCGAATGTGTTAACTGTACTTCTCTTCTTGGTATTTTAGTATCAACCAAGTATAAATCGAAGGGTTCGTTAAAGTATGTTTTCGAATACACTACATACCGGTGATCACGGCTTAGTCTGAAGTTTCTGCGATGCCCTTCTTCTGTAGTAAGATGCGTTAGCTCATTGGTATTCATATCCAGCTTCATCAATTGCACATCACCGGGATCATCCTGGGTGGTAGCAATCACCATAGTATGGCTATCAAGCCAGGCCACCCATGGGATATCGTAGTCGGCGTAGGTATGCTTTTGCAGTCCCCCCGTAGCTGCATCAATAGAATAAATATTATTCCAACCATCTTTTTCACTTTGAAACATGAGCATATTGCCCGAAGGAGCAAACTCCATCTCCATCCCATAGAGCCAGCCTTCCGTAGAGTCTTCAAAAATAATTTCTTTTGTGCCTTCATCCAGATCATGAAGTATAATCTTGCGGTTCTTCAACGCCGAATCGGCCACATCAATAGCCAGGTAACGACCGTTGGCACTTACATCCGGGCTAAGCCTTCCTTTTTGCTCTATAACTTTCTCAACCTTATTGGAGTCGATGTAGGCTACATGAATACTAACGGTAGGAATACCTCTTCTTGTTGCTCCGGTTCGCACATAACGCCCGGTATATTCCGGGAAGTAATACTCGCGGCTGTCTGAGTTATCCCATTGGTATAGTACTAACCGGTCATCGCCGGCCCAGGCAATAATGGAATAGCCGGGGTCTTCTTCTTTTCGGCTCGTCACTTGTTTCATATAGGCTTCATTTACGCCCGAAATCCACACATCTCCATTTTGGATGAAGGCAAATTTTGTCCCATCTGCGTTCCAGGTAGCATTATATTCATAACCGTCTGAGGCTACAATAGTACGTTCATTTTCAAAATCGGCATCTGCTAAAATCAAGTCTCCCCGGCGGCTAAAAATCAGCTTATCCCCATTGGGCGAAAGTTCAAAACCTCGGCGTACGCCGTCAGGGGCTTTTTTTAGGTTTTTACCACTGAGCCCCACCTGGAATAATTCCGTTTTTGATGTAGTAGAATCGTTCCATCTAAAATAAATGGTTTTTCCTTTCGGGGAGAAGTGAGAAAAACTGGGCCGGCTTCCGGGAATAAAAGGCTCATGGAAAATATCTTTTAATGTAAGTTCATCCGGAAAACCCTGAGCCTGGATTGCATTCGGAGTGATAAAAAAGGAAAAAAGTATGAGGTATAAAATCTTCTTCATGACTGACGTTCGTTAATTTTGAGCATTTATGATAAACACTTTAGCAAATAAATGATGATAAAATAGTTTAATAGGACGTTTGGAAAAAGGCTCTTCCGGATTATGAACAGAACAAATCTCCCCTTTTTTATAAGCGAAGCTTCTTTTTTTTGAGCAGATACCTGGCTACTGCTGCCACTACCAGCGAATGATGGACCCATCCTTTATCTACATATTCAAGAAACTCCTCCATACTTACTATATGCACGTTAATCCTCTCATTTCCATCCAGTTGCTGCTCTTTTACCTTGGTGCAGTTTTCAATCAGGTAGGTATGTGTATAATTGGTGAAAATGGCGGGATTGGAACTTACCTTTCCCAGGTATTCAATGGTTGTACCGGCAAAACCGGTTTCTTCCACCAGTTCTCGTTTGGAGGTCTCTTCCGGTGTTTCGCCGGGATCTACCACTCCGCCCGGAAGTTCCAGCGTGGTTTGCTCTATCCCATATCGATATTGTTCTACCAGTACTATTTCCCCTTCAGCCGTCACCGGGATCACATTCACCCAATCGGGTGCTTTTATAACTGAAAACGTAGCCTGGTGATTTTCGGACTCGATTTTCATCTCTCTACTCAATAGTTTGAATATATTCGTTGTATATTCGACTTGCTCTGTAGTTGTAATCCAGGGTTCAATTGTAAATTCCAAAAACTGACTACTCATTATCTATGCCTGACGCGCTTAAATTAGTACAAGATGATTTTTCTTCGGACGAAGAACTTAAAAAAGCTATTGATAAAGCGTGTGATTTGATGGAAGAAATTTACACTTCCGGACGATATCCTGAAATGATTGTGGAACGATCTTGGTCGAAGCACAATCCTGTAATAGACGGTGAACTGGCACAACCCAAGGCCTACCGGTGGTATCTGAAACGTGAAATCAAAAGACTTTTGGGGTATGGAGCCAAGATTACCATCAAGCCCTCGAGGGAGATTCTGCCCCTGAATAATCCAGCCCTCTTCGACAATGTAGATGAAGATGACTGGGATATCACCCAGAAGAAATTATTCCTGTTCCGTGCCGAACGTATTGATATCTCCCTGGATCGTCTTCAGCATTATACCGGAACCAATGCTGCTGATTTCCAGCGATATATACTTTTCACCAATTATGACATGCATGTTGAGGTGTTCCTGGATAAATATCCTGGCTCTGTGAAACCCAACCGCACTGTACAGATGCCGGCTTACCACCATAAACTCGATAACAATTCCGGTGTAACGCTTATCAATATCGGAGTGGGGCCCTCTAATGCCAAAACCATTACCGATCATGTGGGGGTTCTTCGCCCCGATGCCATGATCATGGTGGGGCATTGCGGCGGACTCCGAAATCACCAGGATATAGGCGACTTTGTGTTGGCCAACGGCTATATGCGTGCCGATAAAGTGTTGGATGATCTTTTCCCTGTCGGCGTTCCCGTATCACCCAATTATATATTAAACCGATACCTTAAAGAAGTGCTCGACCGCCACGAACTGAACCACCGTATTGGAACAGTATATACTACTGCCAACCGTAACTGGGAATTCTCTAAAGTGCGGACTCAGCAGGAAATACATCAAAGCCGCAGCGTAGCTATTGATATGGAATCATCTACCGTGGCTACCAATGGGTTCAGGTATCGAATTCCTCACGCCACCTTACTTTGCGTGAGTGATAAACCCCTGCACGGTAAGCCCAAACTTTCCGATGATGTCCAATCTTTTTACCAGAATTCCAAGGAAATGCACCTGGAACTGGTGATTGAAGCTCTCAAAATGGTAAAACAAACCTACCCTGAAGGACTTCCCAACTCCAGCATTCGGGCCTTCAACGAACCTTTGATGGGCGGAAGCGATAGCTGAAAGTTAAGGTGACGGCTAACGGGTGACAGGTTGTCGAATAAAAATTGCTGTTTTTTCTTTTACAGCAACTATTTGTTGTTTATCAATAAATAATTGTTGCTTTTCATGTATTATTTATTTTGATTTGGCATAGAGGTCAACAAAACTAATCGATCATGAAATTGAAAAATGACTGGACGCTGGCGCACCTGTTGTATTACTTGAGTTGGTATGGAGCAGGCTTGATTGCATTAGGCATTATACTGACTGTACTGTTCAGCTTGCTTTTGGGGCATCCTTCTCCAGTTCTTGGAGAAATCTCTGTTCGGGTTCAGATAGAATCAATAAAAGGAGCAACAGAAGTAATTGATGCCCAGTCTTCTCTATTTATTCGTAACCCTGCTGATGCCATGTTCTTTGTCCAGTCTGATAGTTGGGATTTTTCGCCAGTAATCCTTCTACTTTATGTGCTCGAACATATTAAACTGGTGGCAATGGCAATAGTACTTTATCTGTTTAGTAAAATTTTTAAGAGCATAATCGATCAGGTACCGTTTCATGAAAAGAATCCATTCTACCTGTTTTGTATTGGTTGGATATTCTTTTTGTCCTCTACTTTAGACTTCATTCTTAATCAGTTTATTGAAAGTTCTCTAAAAACACTCAGTATTGAGGCCGGATACCAGATAACAGGAGTCCAGGTATTCGGCGATTACATGATTCTCGGCATTTTTATGATTGTGATCGGTTACGTTTTTAAAGAAGGAAATCGTTTAAAGAAAGAACAAGAACTCACTATTTGATTATTGATACACTATGAGCAATCTCAACCACAGCAAGGCACTTTATTTTAGTTATGTCATCGTTAACCTCGCCTGGTATGCAGGAATAGCGATGTGTGTTTTGTTTCCGGTTATTGTATTTCTGGCGTTCACCGGAGGACCGGAGTATTTACAGAACAGCACCTTGAGCTTTCCCATATCTACCCAGGTTATTCTATTCTCTCCGGATAGTACCATCGACTTTATGAATATCGATTCGGCTGTTGCATCGGTCAAGTTGGGATATCTGGCCGAATACTATCCTTCTACTTTTTTTATAGTATCTGTTCTGATCTTCATGGCTGAACTGGTTGTGATCTATGGAGTGTACCAATTGCGATCTATACTCAGAGATTTGAAATCTGAACAGGTATTTACCCCAACGAATATGAACCGAATAAAAAAGACCTCTATTTCGATACTGGCTCTTAGTCCAGTGGGATGGCTTTATCATACTTTTCTATCGGCACCTTTTGGGGAGTATATGCAAGAGCACCGTGTGGAAATAAATGTTGGTTCTGCCGACTTTGGGTTTATTACCGCAGCACTTTTGATCTATGTGCTGGCTCTGATTTTTGAAAAGGGATATGAGCAATACCAGGAATTAAAATTAACGGTGTAATATGGCCATTATCGTAAACCTGGATGTAATGCTGGCCAAACGGAAAATGAGCCTCACCGAACTTTCCGAGAAGGTGGATATCACTATGTCCAACCTCTCTATACTAAAAACCGGTAAAGCCAAGGCCATCCGGTTTTCGACCCTCGAAGCCATCTGCAAGGCCCTCGACTGCCAGCCCGGCGATATTCTTGAATATTCTGACGATTAATCAACCCACAACTCATGATTGTAACAACCAATCAACTGACTAAATCTTATTCCAAATCCCGAAAGAAGAAAGCTTTCACACTTAATATCGAGGGGTTGGAGCTGGCCGAAGGGGAGTTTGCTGCAATGCTGGGGCCCAACGGATCAGGAAAATCAACCTTCATCAAAATTATGCTGGGTTTGGTTAAACCCGACGCCGGAACTCTTAATTTGATGGGGTATGATTTCACCCAAAAAGAAGCCCGCCAAAAAGTGGGCTATCTTCCTGAAAATTTCTCATTCCCCAAATTTCTTACTGTCCGCAAAACCATGCAAGTATTCGGAGGCATTAACCCGCCGGAAGGCACATCGATTGATGAACGAATTGAGCAGCTGGCTTCGGATCTGAATATTGATTACCTGGATGAAAAATTCGGGAAACTATCTAAAGGAATGCGGCAAACCGCTGCTATCATGCATACGCTCTTGGGTGATCATTCTTTCTATATACTGGATGAGCCTTTGAATGGCCTGGATGCGGTGAGAAAGCAGCACATCATATCTTACCTGAAGTATTTGAGGGAAGAGAAAAACATCAGCCTGCTCATCACCACCCATATACTGTCTGATATTGAGAAGCTTTGCGATACCATTCACCTTATCAAAAATGGTGAAATCATTCATTCGGCCTCCCGGCAAATGATAATAGAAGAGCATGTCTCGGTGGAAGCTTACTACCTGAATTACTTTCAACCTCAATTTGGAGCACAGCCATGATCCGTTTTACTCTCGCTCATATAAAACACAACTATGTGTTAATGGTATGGCCGGCACTTGTCATTCTTTTTGTAATAGCAGCTGCAATCTGGGGAACCATTGAACCCAAGGGAGCCTACGATTTTGAACTTTTATTTGGTAATCATTTCCCCTTAGATAGTGCCCAGACAGGATTACATATGATGTCGTTTGTAGTGCTGAACTTAATGATTGGCCTGCCTATACATCTCGCTGAAAATCTTAAGAAGGAACGAGCTGCTATCATATTGACCAAACCGATATCACGCATTGAATTTTTCCTGGGCGATATTGCCGCGGTTTTTATCATTATGTTGATTTATGCAGCGATCAGTATTGTCGCCATTGCCACCTACACCATGCTTTTCGCCGGGATAATGCCTGTAAGTTTAATTCTTGCCATGCTATGCTACCCGCTGTTAGCCTTTATGTACTATGCAACCATCAACCTTGTGTTGATGATAAGCAGATCTTCTTTGATGGCTGTTTTCCTGGTATTCATAATCGGGCCCTTGTCCAGCATCTTGTTTATGGCTGATAAAACATTCCCTGCTTTTGGGATACAATCCGAATTAATAATTCAGATAGGAGACATGCTCGGTTATGTCATCCCAAGTGCCGGGGCGGTTACTATACTCTATTCATTTTTACTAAAAGGAGCTAGTGATTTAAGCCTGATAGCCGATGCCTTTACCCTGAAAATGATGGTGCAACTGTTTACCTCAGCCCTCCCCTTTCTTGGGTTAAGTTATTACCTGTTTCGAAGAAAAGAATTTTAACGTAGCTGCATAAAAAAGAACTGGCAGTTCTTTTTTTTCTTCGTTTGCAATGCATATCCGATAGGTTCCGGAATACAAATAAACACTAAATTCCATCAAAATTGTAAGGAATGGGCGGTTCAGCGATCTAACCATAGAACCAAATGAATAGAACTATGTCTGAACGTGAATCCTTTTCTGTTGAACAATATCACAATCGCACGGTTAAAGAGATGCAGCCGGATGAGCAGCCCCGCGAGAAACTCATGCGTTATGGAGCAGAGTCTCTTTCGGATGCCGAACTGCTGGCCATCCTGCTTCGCACAGGGACCAAAAAACTGAATGTGATTGAAACCTCCCGTGCCCTGCTCAACCAGTTCGATGGATTGCATAACCTGGTGCGCAAAAACTGGAAATCTCTCAAAGTGATTCCCGGTATCGCCAATGTGAAAGCCATCACCCTGGAAGCAGCTTTTGAACTGGCCCGGCGCATACAAGTGGCCGGAATGGGAGAAGAAGTACAAATCACCTCTCCCGAAGATGTAAATGCTTATTTCGGCCCTAAGCTGCGCCACCTCACCAAAGAGACATTTATCGTGGCCTTTCTAAACCCGAATAAGATATTGACGGGTTCTCATAACATCAGCTCGGGCGGACAGACATCCACCATCGTTGAACCAGCGGAAGTGATGCGGCAGGCTGTTCTGAACGAAGCCAATTCCATCATCCTCATCCACAACCACCCTTCCGGTAACAACAAAGCCTCTTCTGCCGATATCCAGCTCACCAAACGCCTGGCCAAATGCGGTAAACTCTTCGGTATCCCTGTAGATGATCACGTAATCATAGCCGGCTACAAATTCGTGAGTTTAAGAAGTGAGAAGCTTTTTTGAATTATCAATTATCAATTATCAATTATCAATTATCAATTAAGGTGAGGGTAGATTTATGAGAACACAAAATATTATTCAACATAAAACCTATGAATTTGCAGTACGTGTAGTTAAGCTTCATTTAGATATATGTAAAAATACGCGTCAATATGAAATTTCAAGACAGTTTTTGAGGGCTGGTACTTCTATTGGTGCTAATACTGAGGAGGCTATAGGTGCAGAATCAAAAAAGGATTTTGTTCATAAACTTTCAATAGCGTACAAGGAAGCCCGGGAAACAAAATACTGGCTAAGAATACTTAAAGATACCGGCCTGATAGGTAGTAATATTACTGAGTCTATGCTAAATGAATGTGAAGAAATACTGGCAATTATTGCTAAAATTAAAATCACAACACTTAACAACATGAAAACTTAACAGCCAATTAAACATCAATTCATTCTTACATTTTTAATTCTTAATTGATAATTGAACATTGAACATTGACTCATTCTTAATTGCCAATTACTTCTTATCTTTGAGCCGAATTAAGAAAAAATGTTAGAATGAACGACTACCTGATTCAGATTCTTACCGAATCTCTCCAACAATTTGATTTAGACGAACAACCTGAGATACGCATTGAAGAACCCAACCTCCCAGAACACGGAGATGCAGCCACCAACCTTGCCCTGACACTGGCTAAGCCCCTTCGAAACAACCCCCGGACTATAGCCGGGCAGATTGTAGAAAAGCTGCAGTATGATGAAAATAAAATTTCAGCGGTGGAAATAGCCGGTCCTGGTTTCATTAATTTTCGTTTTGCGGATGATTATTTGTTTGAAGAACTGGCGGGTATCCTCGAACAGGGAACGGATTTTGGAAAATCAGATGAGTTCGATGGCCGGCAAGTATTGGTCGAGTTTGTGAGTGCCAATCCAACCGGACCGCTTACTGTAGGACATGGCCGTAATGCTGTTTTGGGGGATACTGTATCCCGCCTGCTGGAATGGACGGGAGCCGAAGTAGAGCGTGAATATTATTTTAATGATGCCGGCCGGCAGATGCGGGTACTGGGTGAAAGTGTACGGGCACGCTACAACGAACTGTTAGGTAAAGAGAGTGACTTCCCCGAAGATGGTTACCAGGGAGAATACATCCGCGATATCGCACAGTCGCTGGTAGATGAACAGGGAGAAGGGTTGCTGGATGCCGAGGATGAAAAACCCTTCAAGGAAAAAGCAGAGGAAGCAATTTTTGCTGATATCAGTCAGACCCTGGAGCGGATGGGAATTAAAATGGATTCCTTTTTTAATGAGCACAGCCTGTACGAAGATGGCAAAATTGACGAGACGGTAGCTAAGCTCAGGGAGCTGGATCTCGCCTATGATAAAGACGGCGCTGTTTGGTTCAGAACCACCAAGTTCGGCAAAGACAAAGACACCGTGTTGGTGAAAAGTACCGGCGAGCCTACCTACCGCCTGCCCGATATTGCCTACCATGCCAATAAGCTGGATCGGGGGTTTGATTTGTGTGTGGATGTATTTGGCGCCGATCACATTGCCACCTATCCTGATGTGCTGTCCGGGATTAAATCACTGGGCTACGATCCCGATAAGGTAGACGTGGTGGTGTACCAGTTTGTGACTATTGTAAAGGATGGCCAGCCCTTTAAGATGAGCACCCGTAAAGCCAACTTTGTGACTTTGGATGAGCTGATGGATGAAGTAGGTGCTGATGTAAGCCGCTTCTTCTTCCTCATGCGTTCCCCCAACACCCACCTGGAGTTTGACATTGCCCGGGCTAAAGAAGCCGGCGAAAAGAACCCCGTGTTTTACCTGCAGTATGCCCACGCCCGCATTTGCAGCGTGATGCGAAAGGTAACCGAGGAATACGACTTTTCCGGAAAGGCAGATCTTTCTCTGCTGAACCACCCATCAGAAATAACTCTCATCAAAACGATGAACAAGTTCCCGAAGGTGATTGCACATGCCGCCAAATCGAGGGAGCCGCACCATGTGATTACGTACCTGAATGAACTGGCTTCCGATTTCACCAGCTTCTACCACGACTGCCGTATTTTGGGAGAAGATAAAAACATAGCCCACGCCCGGCTCACCCTGGCCGAAGCCGTAGCCCAGGTCCTCCGGAATGGACTGACTATTTTGGGCATTTCTGCACCGGAGAGTATGTAGGGGATGGAGTGAGGAAGTGATGGGGTGATGGGGTGAAAAGGAAAATGGCAATTTACAGGATATCCACCGGGCTTTTGATGTAGTGACCTCCTTTATTTATCACATGTGTGTAGATCATTGTGGTCTTCAGGTTTTTGTGGCCGAGGAGTTCTTGTACGGTGCGGATATCGTAGCCGTTTTGGAGGAGGTGGGTGGCGAAGGAATGGCGGAATGTATGGCAGCCAGCTTTTTTATGTATCTGTGCAAGGTTAAAGGCTTGTTTTACGGCTTTTTGGATAGTTGAAGTTGAAATGTGATAGCGCTGCCATTTGCCGCTTCTTGGATCCCGAGCTCTGGTTTTGGATGGAAATATGTACTGCCATCCAAACTCACATTCAGCTTTAGGATATTTTCGAGCCAATGCTTTGGGGAGCACAACACTTCCATATCCTTTTTTTTGATCTTGTAGGTGCAGGTTTTTCACCTTTTTAATATGCCGCTTCAGGGAGGGCTGGAGTTTTTCAGGAAGAATGGTTACCCGGTCGCGCAGGCCTTTGCCATTTCTGACCACAATTTGTTGATATTCAAAATCAATATCGCGAACCCTAAGCCTGAGCGCTTCAGAAATCCTTAAGCCAGAGCCGTACAGAAGCTGAACAACCAACTTTTTTACCCCGGATAAGTGGTGTATTACCCTGCCTGTTTCATTTTTTGAAAGCACTACCGGAAGACGTTTTGGTTTCTTTGCTCTTTTCAGGTTATCGAGCGCTCCAATGGGTTGTTCAAATAAGTGCTCGTATAAAAACACGATGGAGCACAAGGCCTGGTTTTGTGTAGAGGCCGCTACATTTTTGCCGGTAGCCAAGTGATTCAGAAACTCTACAATTTCAGATTTACCCATATTTTTTGGATGCTCGAAATTATGAAACTTTACAAAACGCTTAATCCAGTTTGTATAGGCGGTTTCTGTTTTATAGCTATAATTTCTACGTCTTATTTCGGCACGTACCTGCTCTAACAATTTTGGTTTCTTCATTGTATTACCCATTATTTTTTTGTGTAAGAGCGATTTCACGAGCTATTCCTTACAGATTTTATCAAGAAATATTATCTGGAATTATATTTTTTTGAATTCTGGATAACATTTATATGAAGTTCTGTTATATCCATAAACAATTGATTTGTCATTTTATGTGGAATTTTTGCACATTCCTTCAATCCACATAATTATATGTTATACCCAAACTATTAAATCAGGAAGCTATGAAGAAAATCATCTTGTTTGTCATTTTAATTCTGACCACTCATCAAGTTTATGGGCAAGATTCTGTAGAAAAGCTTCAAGCAGAATTAAATAATCTTCAGAATATAGAATCCCAGCTATCAGATAGTTTAGATGTTGTTCAATCACATATTGAACAGGTAAAAGAGAGAATTGCAGAAATTGAGTTTGATACAATTAAGAAAGATAAAACGGTACTAAAGCTAAAATCAGGTACAGATCTTTATAAATCTGATGGCATCATGAGTGATAAGATCGCCCAAATACCTGAAGGCGAAGAAGTTATTATGCTTAGTATCACAACCAGTCATTTTATTAACGTTAGTTACCGTGGTCAAAAAGGGTTTATACCTAAATGGTATTTTGAGAAAGAAGAAATGCTCGACGAGTTAATAGCAAAACAACGCAGAATAGAAAAACAAAAAAGTGCAAAACAGGGAAAAATCGTTGATAGCCTTCTTACTAATATAGAGAAGGACAAAAGGTGGATCGAAACTTTTGTTGGCAATTTAAGGAAAAGCCCAAATACAAATAGCGATATAATCACACAACTTGAACAAGGAGAAAAAGTTTTTGTACAAGATCAAAAAGGTGAATGGCTAAAAATCAAATACATCGTTGACCAAAATTTAAGAAGAAGCATTAATGAAAAGAATGATATCAATTCAATTTATCGTGATGCATGGGTACATGAAAGTATAACTTCAAAACAAGAAGTAGCAAAATTAAGCCCCATTCAACGAAGAAGAAAGAGATTTGTCCGAAATAATTCAGGAATTAAACAGCAATATAAACAAGACATTTTAAATGGTTCTATAAGAATTGGCATGTCAAAAGATATGGTTCGAGCATCTTGGGGCCGTCCAAATGATGTAAATAGAACAGTTAATGCACATTCTACCAGAGAACAATGGGTTTATGGAAGTATCTCAACAAGACGATATGTTTATTTTGAAGATGGTATAATGACTTCGTTTCAAGATTGAGTTTGGGCATAACCCGCGCATTAACTCGGACAGGCCTCGCATCTCCTTGCCTCCCTTTCATTTATTAGTTAATCTATCTTTTTAAACTAATTCGACACTGTTGCGCCTGCCGGTTATGCGCAATTTCGTTAGCAGGCTTTTTAAACTAAACACATGCCCCAATGGACAAAGACGAACTTAATGTATTATTAGTTGAAGCAGAGCCACTACTCGGAAGTGGAATTAACATCATTAAAAGAAAGCCAAATAATGAAGAAAAAATTATTCCCTGCACATTTAAAAGCATTAGTAAAAATGGTGTAGAACTATTTGAAGATGAGGATAAAAATATTTCAAAGGGTGAAATGTCATACTCTCCGAAAGGTATACTTGAATCTAATGATTCAAAGAGAACAATCTACAAATTTCCTCTTAAAATGGTTATAAAAGCAATAAAAAATGTAGAACCTATTAATGAAGACTTCTTTGAACAAACCAAAAACAAAAAAGATTAAGTGATGGGAAATCAAGAAATGGGTAAAGGAAGTAAGATAACTGTAACGATTTTATTAGTAGTTGGCTTCTTTGTTATTGGCATATTTCTTCAAGAAGCTGGCGTTAGTAAAACATTTTTAGCGCTTCTCGCTTTAGGCCTATTTTATGGAATTAGAAATATGTTCAAGTCAAATGAAGAAGAGGAAAATAATGAATTAACGTTGAATAAAGATTAATTGGTAATAATAATATCGTGGAAAATTACTACGAAATTCTCGGGGTAAGTCAAGATGCTACAGAAAAAGAAATTAAAAAAGCATATCGTAAGCTTGCTTTAAAATACCATCCAGACGTTAACGACAGCCCAGATGCTCATGAAAAATTTATTTTAATAAATAAGGCTTATTTAATTTTATCTGATGAAGAAGCCAGAACTAAATATGATGAGGAGTATTTTTATCAGAAAAAAGAAACCAAGTATCAAAGTAGCACAAGCAGAGGGCAAAATTTCGAGGAAGAAGAATTTGTAAACCCTGATTTGAATCGTTGGGCAAAAAATGCCAAAAGGCAAGCCCAAAATTATGCATCAATGTCATTTGATGAATTTTCTGATATAGTTAAAGGAATTTTTAAAGAGACAGCAGTTCAAGGATTTACTGCTTTGCTCTATGCAATATCAGGAGTTGCCGGAGCAAGTGGTATTTTCTCTTTACTGTTTGGTATCGGAGAATCCAATCCAGAAAAAATCATTATGGCAATATTTCTTATAGCTATATCTATTGCTGGCATTTCTATAACCTCAAAAAAATACTAATTATGAAAAAAATTTCTATTTCATTCTTATTGACGCTCATTATTTTCGGTTGTGGGCCAAACGAACCGAAAATAATGGAGACAAATCCAAAGACTCTCTTTAATTCACTCGAAATACAAATGCCCGTTGGCTTCGTCCAAGAAGATAGCCACAATTGGTTGTATAACAGAGACAAAACTGTTGGACGAATTTACCTATCTCAGGTAACGAATTCAGATGATGACCTAGGAGCCTGTCGGACTTTCTGAGGTTAAATTATTAGTTTAGGTTGAACTTCCAATGAACCAAAAATACTTTAATGTCTGTTAATTTTCGCTTGGTGGATCGTGAGACTGCCTATTTGCTTCCTCC
>VEMX01000071.1 GCA_009711805.1 Balneolaceae bacterium
TCCCTTGGATTTTATAGCCTCAAGCTGGGAGCGTTCTTGGTCGGTAAGAGTGACATGGTAGGAAGTCATAGCAGTTTCTTTTAAGATACAACTTTATACCGACATTACATACTTGACTTGACACTAGAGAATGGTTATGGCAGATTTTCTCAAAAAGCAATTTCTAAACTACTACCCCTTTTAAAAGATGGGTTAAGAGAAAATGGAGTGATAAAAGAAGTTTACGGTAACAAAAAAGAAGATAAAGAGAAGTTGCTTACTTTTAAACTACCGATGCCACCAAAAATTAAGAATCCAGTAGTTTATCATGCCCTAATTGAATTAAGAAAAGTGGTTAATGCAATAATTAGAACATATGGACTTCCTGATACGATTAGAGTAGAATTGGCTCGAGAACTAAAAAATAGTAAGAAGAGAAGAGAGCATATAAGTAAGAAACAAGGCGAGTATAAAAAGAAGAATAAACAAGCAATAAAAGCTTTAAAACAGGAACCCCACAGTATTCAAGAACCAAGCCGGACTGACATAATCAGATATAAATTATGGAAAGAGTGTAAGGAAATCTGTCCTTATACCGGAAAAACAATACCTCCACAAGCATTATTTTCTGGTGAAATCGAAGTAGAACATATACTTCCATTTAGTCGAACACTGGATGATTCTTTCATGAATAAAACATTAAGCTATTCATCGATTAATGCCAAGAAAGGAAACAGAACCCCTTGGGAATGTGTTGAAGCTGGTATTATTGCTGAAGATGACTTACTTCAAAGAATTCGAAAACTCCCGTGGAAAAAAAGAAGAAAATTCACTCAAAAAGAAATTCAACTCGATGATTTTATTAGTCGTCAGCTTAACGACACTCGTTACATAAGTCGTGAAGCGAAAAAATATTTAAGCAAATTAGGGAGTGAAGAATGGCCTGTAAAAATACAAATTGCTAAGGGACAATCAACTGCTTTGCTTAGACATTTATGGAGTCTGAATAGCATTCTAAACCATGATGGGGATGAAATTAAGAATAGAGAGGATCATAGACATCATTCCGTAGATGCATTAGTTGTTGCACTAACCACCCCATCAATTCTTAAGAAGCTGAGTGATGAAAATAAAAAAATAGATTCTGCTGAATGGATGGAAGAAGGGGAAGGAGCCAAGTATAGAAATAATGAACTGAAAAGAAGAGCTAAAAGTGAAAAAAGAGTTACATCTTCTTATCCATGGCCATCGTTTCGAAAAGATGCAATTGATGCAATTAACTCGATTATAGTTTCACATAGAGTTAGTAGAAAGGTTTCTGGCTCATTTCATGAAGATACATATTATGGTACTACTGAAAGCAAACCAACAAAAAAAAGAAAAGAAATGGTTGCTGTTAGAAAGCCAGTACATGAATTAAGAATCACCAGTCTTACTAACGATGTAAAATGCATAAAAGATCCTGGAGTAAGAAATATTATAAAATCAGAAATTCAGAAAAGAATGGATAACGGTCTATCCCAAGATAAAGCCATTCAAAGCTTTGAGGAAAATCCTCCTTGCATAATTTCATCCAAAGCAACAGTTCCGATTAGAAAAGTCCGGCTTGAGAAAGAAAAAAACTCAAATAATTTGACTTACTTCGAAGATAAAAAAGGTGAAGTTTACAAATATGCCATTTACGGCAACAATCATCACATTGCCATATATGAAAAAATAAATAGTAAAGGAGATAAAACAGTAGATGAAGTAGTTGTTCCTACTATGGAAGCTGCAAGACGAATAAAAGACAAAGAAAAAATAGTAATGCGAGATCATCCTGAATTTTCAAATTTTCTTTATTCGTTAAGTATCAATGAATCCGTTAAGAATCTGGACAATGGGAAATTGTATAGAGTCCAGATGATTAAAACTGATAAAAGAATTCAATTGAGCGAAATAAATCTTGTCTCATCAAACTGGCAATCTGAAAAGATTTTATCTCGACCAAGAAACTTAAATATCAGAAAAGTTAAAGTAGATCCTATTGGTAAGGTGTATCCTGCTAATGATTAAACGTACGGTTGAAATATCGAGCGGCCCTATTCATCTGAGCATTAAACACAAACAAATGCTGCTTAAAAAAAAGGATGAGATTCACTCCATTCCCGTGGAAGATTTGGGACTGCTTGTGCTTTCACACCCGGCTATCAGTTACACCCATCAACTGCTGTATGAACTGCTGGAACAAAATGTGGCAGTCCTATTTTGCAATAGACAGCATATGCCAGAAGGATTGTTACTCCCTTTCGAAGATAATCAGCTTCATCAGGCCCGGCTGCAAATTCAGGCCGAAGCTACTAAACCACTTAAAAAGAGGCTTTGGCAACAAGTGGTTCGTGCAAAAATCAGTGCACAGGCATTGGTCTTAGAAGAAAAGCACGGAGAGCATTTTGGATTAAAGCCGCTCATTAAGAAAGTCCATTCAGGTGACCCCAAGAATGTGGAAGCCCGTGCAGCCCGCAAATACTGGAAGGCTCTGTTTCAGAATGATGAATTTAGAAGAAATACGGATGGAGAAGATATCAATGCTTTGCTGAACTACGGATATGCAGTGATTCGTGCAGCTGTGGCAAGAAGCATTACCGCTGCCGGACTGCATCCTTCCATGGGCATTCATCACCACAACCAATATAATGCGTATTGCCTGGCAGATGATATCATGGAACCCATGCGTCCATTTGTGGATAGTGCCGTGTATGATATATACGATCAAAACGGGACTCTGGAAGTGCCAGTCACAAAAGAAACCAAAAAGCCCTTATTGGCATTGCTAACAAAGGACGTACTCATCAGAGATATGAAATATCCTTTGTTGGAATCCCTGCACCTCATGGCTTCGTCATTAGTGGATTGTTTTACGGGAGATGCCAAGAAAATGGATTTCCCGGTACAAATTTAAACGTCAGCAGTATGAAAACGTTCGGAGGACTTAAAACGATGTGGGTGATTGTAATGTTCGATCTGCCAGTAGATACTAAAGCCGCCATTAAAGAAGCCAACGATTTTAGAATCAGGATTAAGAAAGACGGTTTTATGATGATGCAACTCTCAGTGTATTCGCGTCATTGTCCAAGCAGAGAAAATGCGGATGTCCACGAACGCCGTATTAAAAAAATCTTGCCTCCCGACGGAGAAGTTCGCATAATGCGCATTACTGACAAACAGTTTGGAAAAATGAAGATTTTCCATGGAAAACGAAGAAAAGCGACAGAAAAAGCCCCTAAACAGTTGCAAATGTTCTGACTTTTCAGGACTAAGAACTGAACAAGTGATTGCGAGAGAATCACTTGAACAGAACCTAATCTAAATCATCTCGAAAAGAGTTCAAACCACAACATAGGCTCTTAACCATATCACCCAGATTCTAATCTAAATCATCTCGAAAAGAGTTCAAACCACAACTACTGAAGCTCGCATATCTGATAGGTTAGTAATCTAAATCATCTCGAAAAGAGTTCAAACCACAACCATGGTCTTTCGTTCCCTCAAAAAGGGCATAATCTAAATCATCTCGAAAAGAGTTCAAACCACAACCAGAATTTGTACTTTCTAATCCTTTCTTTAATCTAAATCATCTCGAAAAGAGTTCAAACCACAACATAGGCTCTTAACCATATCACCCAGATTCTAATCTAAATCATCTCGAAAAGAGTTCAAACCACAACTACTGAAGCTCGCATATCTGATAGGTTAGTAATCTAAATCATCTCGAAAAGAGTTCAAACCACAACCAGAATTTGTACTTTCTAATCCTTTCTTTAATCTAAATCATCTCGAAAAGAGTTCAAACCACAACAGATCCCTGGCCAACTCATCCAGGTAATCGAATCTAAATCATCTCGAAAAGAGTTCAAACCACAACAAGCGGGTGATATGGGTATCGCTGGCACTCAATCTAAATCATCTCGAAAAGAGTTCAAACCACAACGATAATCTTTGATATAATCAACGGTATTATAATCTAAATCATCTCGAAAAGAGTTCAAACCACAACCTTGCTTCTATTGGCCCTGTAATAGCTGGAAATCTAAATCATCTCGAAAAGAGTTCAAACCACAACATAGATTCTTAACCATATCACCCAGATTCTAATCTAAATCATCTCGAAAAGAGTTCAAACCACAACTTTAGCTGTCAGCTCATTTGCCTTCGCAAAAATCTAAATCATCTCGAAAAGAGTTCAAACCACAACGTAGCCATGTTCATAAGCGTTTCTTCGTTAAATCTAAATCATCTCGAAAAGAGTTCAAACCACAACAGATAATCTTTGATATAATCAACGGTATTAAATCTAAATCATCTCGAAAAGAGTTCAAACCACAACTGAATGTTTTCGGTTGCCATTAGCTACCTAATCTAAATCATCTCGAAAAGAGTTCAAACCACAACATATATGATTCACCAGACCGTATCTTCATCAATCTAAATCATCTCGAAAAGAGTTCAAACCACAACTTTAGCTGTCAGCTCATTTGCCTTCGCAAAAATCTAAATCATCTCGAAAAGAGTTCAAACCACAACGAACTTCATTTGCACCCCACCCTACATTTAAATCTAAATCATCTCGAAAAGAGTTCAAACCACAACCGCCGTGCATACCTCAATTTATTCTGCATCAATCTAAATCATCTCGAAAAGAGTTCAAACCACAACCTGTTCTTCAATGGCATCTATCCATGAGGAATCTAAATCATCTCGAAAAGAGTTCAAACCACAACATGATTAAATCCCGTATATCATCCTGTACGAATCTAAATCATCTCGAAAAGAGTTCAAACCACAACGCTGTGGTTTCGCTCCAGGTTCCATCTTCTAATCTAAATCATCTCGAAAAGAGTTCAAACCACAACCAGATATTAATCTGAAGTTTGTGGAAGGCCAATCTAAATCATCTCGAAAAGAGTTCAAACCACAACTCATCATTGCCAGAGAGATTAACAGTTTATAATCTAAATCATCTCGAAAAGAGTTCAAACCACAACCCAATAAAATCAGGATACTTTTCCCTTAAGAATCTAAATCATCTCGAAAAGAGTTCAAACCACAACGCATTGAGTGTTGTTGTTTCCGCCTGTTTCAATCTAAATCATCTCGAAAAGAGTTCAAACCACAACCGAAGGAAGAGATTGTAAAATCCATAGCGAAATCTAAATCATCTCGAAAAGAGTTCAAACCACAACTTTAGCTGTCAGCTCATTTGCCTTCGCAAAAATCTAAATCATCTCGAAAAGAGTTCAAACCACAACGAACTTCATTTGCACCCCACCCTACATTTAAATCTAAATCATCTCGAAAAGAGTTCAAACCACAACCGAAGGAAGAGATTGTAAAATCCATAGCGAAATCTAAATCATCTCGAAAAGAGTTCAAACCACAACCGCTTACATCCTCAGTCATTGGTCTATCATAATCTAAATCATCTCGAAAAGAGTTCAAACCACAACGGTCAACAGTGCCGGAAGATTGTTGAACACAATCTAAATCATCTCGAAAAGAGTTCAAACCACAACCCGGCGTATAGATTCATAATTGCTTTCAAAAAATCTAAATCATCTCGAAAAGAGTTCAAACCACAACATACGATTCAGGTACAGGAAAATGGGTCAAAATCTAAATCATCTCGAAAAGAGTTCAAACCACAACTTTAGGAACCGCATTTACAATGCCGGAACAATCTAAATCATCTCGAAAAGAGTTCAAACCACAACAGGTAGTAGAATGCTTTGTAATCACAGCTTAATCTAAATCATCTCGAAAAGAGTTCAAACCACAACAAGAATTCCTTTGCATGTGAACTAAATGTGAATCTAAATCATCTCGAAAAGAGTTCAAACCACAACCTCTTTTGCAGTTGATGAAATGGGCTGTCTAATCTAAATCATCTCGAAAAGAGTTCAAACCACAACTTCCAAGGTAGAAATCCAAAAGTGATCCAGAATCTAAATCATCTCGAAAAGAGTTCAAACCACAACCACGAATACCGTGCAAGCTGTAGACTATGAAATCTAAATCATCTCGAAAAGAGTTCAAACCACAACGGTTTAACCAATCCTAATCAGCCACCAACTAATCTAAATCATCTCGAAAAGAGTTCAAACCACAACTATGGAGGCGGGACACTCCTATTGTTATTAATCTAAATCATCTCGAAAAGAGTTCAAACCACAACGCTCTGTCTCCTTCAGCGCAGGTAATTGAAATCTAAATCATCTCGAAAAGAGTTCAAACCACAACTATTTGCAACGGCGATATTATATAGGGCATAATCTAAATCATCTCGAAAAGAGTTCAAACCACAACCAGCCCGTTCAACAGCCGGATGGTGAAAAAAATCTAAATCATCTCGAAAAGAGTTCAAACCACAACTATACGTCTCTGAGGTTCTGGCATAAGCCGAATCTAAATCATCTCGAAAAGAGTTCAAACCACAACTGAATTAGCATCTTCGTGAGTAGCTAATGAATCTAAATCATCTCGAAAAGAGTTCAAACCACAACACCTTTTTTTCTTGCAGCTATTAAACCAAAAATCTAAATCATCTCGAAAAGAGTTCAAACCACAACTAATTACACGACCTTAGAATCACGAGCTGAAATCTAAATCATCTCGAAAAGAGTTCAAACCACAACAGGTTTGTAGTATTCCCAATCATCTTTCCAATCTAAATCATCTCGAAAAGAGTTCAAACCACAACTAATTACACGACCTTAGAATCACGAGCTGAAATCTAAATCATCTCGAAAAGAGTTCAAGCAATACCCAAAAAAGAACACCTAAACAAACCTCATCCCCAATCCGGGGGCATCCGATAATACAACGTTCTTATCCTCATTCAGATTAAGGCCGGAAAAAGGGTCGTTTCCTATCAATAAGTGTCCGTCCAGGTCGGCGTATTGGGCTTCGAGGGCAACCAGGGCCCCGGCGGCATTGGCGAGGCTGCTTTCAATCATGCAGCCAATCATGATGTGTAATCCAAGCTGGCGGGCCTGTTGTATCACCTGGCGGGCTTTTACCACACTGCCTATTTTCATCAGCTTGATGTTCAGTACATCAAAGGCCTGGGATAAGTCTTCCAACTTTTCATCTCCTTCAAAACTTTCATCTGCACACAGTTGGATTGGAGACCAGGATTTAAGCTGTTTCATCTCATCCAGCATGGCGGCGGGCATGGGTTGCTCTATCAGCTCCACATTTTGATCAGCAAGATATGCAATTTCTTTTTTGGCCTGATCGATGGAGGTCCACCCTTCGTTGGCATCCACGCGGATGGGCTGATCGATGGAGGTCCACCCTTCGTTGGCATCCACGCGGATGGGCTTGTCGGTGACTTCACGTATGGCCGCTATCAGTTCCCGGTCGTGGTCGGTGCCCAGCTTTATTTTATACACCGGATATTGACTGGCTTCCCGGATTTTTTGCTGCATTTTCTCCGGGCTGTCGATCCCGATGGTATAGGAAGTTATTGGGCCGACAGGGGAATCGTGTCCCCACAACCTCCACACTGGCTGCCCCTGCGACTTGCCCCACCAATCCAGCCAGGCCATCTCGATGGCTGCTTTGGCAGATTGTACCGGCTTGTGTCCTTTATGGTCATCCAACCTGGTTGTTAAGGTCTCTGCCTGTTCAATGTCATCAAAGAAATCGTCGGGCAGACTTTCCAGGTAAGCCACAACACTTTCGGGGTATTCATCATAACGGCTGTTGGGAGAAGCTTCTCCATAACCGGTAAAACCATCGGCCGAGAGGTGAACAAATATGTTTTCTACATGAGATCTGGAACTGCGGGAAATAGTAAAGACATTCCGAAGTGTCAGTTTCCGGCTTTTCCATTCCAGTTTAAAACGAGACATAGCTAAAATCCTGGAGCAGTTTAAAATATACATAAGCCGCCGGTGCCGCGAGGATAAGGGCATCAAAACGGTCGAAAAAACCTCCATGACCTGGAAGCAGGGATGAGGAGTCTTTTACATTCGCCTTTCGTTTCATTTTGCTTTCGATGAGGTCGCCCACCGGCCCAAATGTACCTACCAGCAATATCACCGGAAGTGCCAGTTTCATTGATACGGGAAATTCTACGGGCACGGCATACATGACTATAGCTAATCCTACAAAGCAACCCAGGTAGCCCGAGAAAAAACCCTCCCACGTTTTGTTTGGGCTGATGGAGGGAGCCATTTTGTTCTTCCCGAAAGTCTTGCCTCCAAAATAGGCGAATACATCATCGCCCCATACCATAAGTACAACTGCAACGGTCAGCAGGAATCCCTGTTCCGAAGTTCCAAAGTCGCGAATCAGCATCAGGCACAGAAAGCCGACGGGGGCATATAATCCTGCAAAAAAAGTGGTTGACAGCCGGCTTATACTCTCTTCTGTTTTGTTGAATACCTGCAGCGTTATAAACAACAGAAAGATACCTATACCAATCTCAAATACATATGGAAGCTCAGGGGATAACAGCACCCAAAGCCCAATGGTGTAGGGAAAGAACATATCGGTTGGATTGCCCGAACTTTCCAGCAGCCGCATAACCTCCTGCTGTACAAAAAAGACAATACCTATGATGAACCCTTTGAAGTACCAGTCGCCCAGCCATGTAAGCCAGATGAATAAAACTGCAGCGGGTACAGCAAAGAGTACTCTTTTTAACAGTTCACCCAAATTAAGCTCCGTTGTCGAAGTCAGGGTTAAAGTCTGAGTTTTTTTCTTCCAGATCGGCCAGGGCTTTGCGGGCTTTCTTTTCGAACTCCCTGGGGACATACAAATAGACCATAGCCATCTCACTCACATTCAGGCTGATAGCTGAGTCCCGTTTTGAAAGAATATTGGAAGGGATCTTTAAATTGGAAAGGTAATTTTTGGCCATTCTTATTTCCAGATCGGTACTCCCTTCAAGTACACATACCCAATTCTCTATATTGTTTGCATTCGGACCTTTGAAAAAACTCATGCTTCACCCTCTTTTTCTCTTAGTGTATTCAGGAAGTAAAGCAATCCTGCGGTAATTATCACACTTAGTATTACAAGTCCCCAGGGCAGTTCGGTTTCCGGGGTCATGGTTTGATCCAGCATTTCCGGGTAAAAAGAGCTGGCTATTACCTGGCCTCCGTTATTAACGAGGTGGGCTGCCATAGCAGGTATTAAACTATCTGAAACATAGGTTACATATGCCAGCAACATTCCTAATACCGACAAGGGAAGCACATTGGAAGGCTGTATATGATACATCCCGAAGATGATACCGGAAACAATGATGGCTGTAGTTATACTCCATCTTTTCTCAAAACACCGCATCACATACCCTCTGTACATGATTTCCTCACATACTGCCGGGACTATACCTATATAGAAAACCCCCATAAGCAGGGCATTATCTGATTTCAGATAATTGGTGATGGTTTCCATCATAGATTCCTGTAACTGGCTGAAAATCTCAGGTACCGGAAGAAAGGAATTCAGCCACCCCAAAAATAAAATAAAGGGCTGAGCAGCCACAAACAGTAATACTGCTATAGCTGTCACAGCCCATACATTGGAACTGGTTTGTAAACGCAGGAACTTTCTCCGCTTTCCTTTAACGGCATGCAACTTCACCAACAATAGCGTAGCTAACGCAAAAATGAACACCTGCCCTGTGGTATTGGCAAGAAAGATGGCATCGTAGTTGGTTTGCATCTGCTCCATCACGGTCTGTAAATCAGTGGCTCCGGTAGTGGCAATAACAGCTATTATACCTACCACAGCCCCTACTACATTGAATGCAACAAGGGCTATTACAACCCAGGAAATGGCCATTGCCCAATGGGCAAAACCATTTCTTTCAATCCAGGGTATTATTGATTTACGGTCTTGATAAGAAGTCTCAGATGGTGGTTGTTTGCTTGAGGAAGCTTGCTCCATTTAGTCCTTTTATTCTATTCTTCAGATGCGAAAATTTTGGCACCAATTAAACCGGTAATAGCATTTACTATACCCATCATCAATAATCCCATTCCCACCTGTACTAACAGGTAAGTAGAAGTACCTGGCTTTGGGGAAAACTGAAGGGCCATATCTATCTGATCCTGAGTCATACCTTGTGCTTCATAATTATCAATTTGAGCATTATACAGTGCCTGATTTAAATCCGGATCAATAATAAGCGTCCACAATTGTCCAATAACAGTGCTTATAACTATAGCTAATACAGCGGTAAGAAATCCAAGTAATGCTCCTTTACCAATTGTATAGGTGATATCGTTTTCTTTGGCATAATGCCAGTTCACGATAATCCCCCCCAAAGCTCCCAACAAACACGCCGCTATTCCGGAAACCGTAGCCATCGTTGTACTGCCGCCAATAGTTGTATAACTACCAATTAATCCAACAACAGAAAATATTATACCCGTAATTATACCCGCTACCAACACCGAAGGCCAATAGCTTGGTGTTTCATCTACCATGTATTCATTGTCCATTTTGTTACTCCGATTTTTGTGTTAAAAAAGAATGTGTTAGTCAAGATTAATGCTGCACTTAAACCTAATAAAGAGCCTAATAAAAATCTTGAGTTTAACGTATTCGTCCAAACCCCAAAAAAGTTACCTGCTACATCTATAAAGTTTGACAGTACAACAGCTACTAATACCTTCACCATAACTGTTTTTGATTGAGGTACAAAATAGTCAACCACGGGAATTATCAAAACACCAATCATAAAGCAGGTATAAATACCTATACAGCGGGCACATACCGCCATTAGCGTACCGTTCAGATAAAAGGATCTGTCAGGATCCTGGTGGCATACGGAGTCGAACAATGCGTGCTGCCATCCAAAATCACCTGCACCGGTATGGCCATACAAACCTGGTCCCAAGGCCGCAAAAAACAGAAAAAGCCCTGCAACAACTAAGCCTGAATAAACTCCTGTATGTTGAGTTCGTAGCTGATTCATCCTGGTTTTTAGGTATTTGTAAAGCGATCCCTAAATTCGGAGGGAGCCCGGCATGGACGGCGGGATTCGGCATCCATAAAACACAGTGATACTTGCCCGAGTACATGCATCTGGCCTTTGGATCCCGAAGTAACCTCGTAATAGGTTTGCAGGCGCACAGCAGGGCGATCGAATACCATCACTTTAATATGTATTTCCTCATCATACAGCACCGGGGCTCTATACTCCAGCTCGGCATGAATCACCGGAAGCATAATGCCGGATTCTTCCATCTCCCGGTACGATAACCCAAAAGAACGAATCATTTCCGTCCGGGCTACTTCAAAATATTCCAGGTATCGTCCATAGTATACATAGCCCATCCGGTCGGTTTCGCCATACCTGCTCCTCAGGGTGTGTACATATTCTGCAAGGGGATTTTTATCGGGAAATGTCATACATCTTATTTAACGGTTTCCCAGGCACCCATGGTTGTATATTTTTCGATACGCTGCTCAACTAATTTTTCGGGTTTTAGCTTCTTCAGTCTTTTCAAACTTTCATTTACCTGTTCCTTAACCGTAGCTGCTGTTGTTTCGAAATCACGGTGGGCTCCTCCCATCGGTTCTTTCAGTACCCCATCAATAACTTCCATCTCCTTCAGGTCCACTGCTGTTAGTTTGAGTACTGCTGCAGCCTGTTCTTTATAGTCCCAGGTTTTCCAAAGGATGGAAGAACATGATTCGGGAGAAATTACTGAATACCATGTATTCTCAAGCATATACACTTCATTCCCCATACCAATGCCTATAGCTCCGCCACTGGCGCCTTCCCCAATTACAATGGTAATGATGGGTACCTTCAGGGTCGCCATCAGTTTCAGGTTCTTAGCTATGGCTTCGGCCTGTCCTCTTTCTTCGGCTTCCAGCCCCGGATATGCTCCCGGAGTATCCAATAAGGTGAGTACCGGGATATTAAATTTCTCAGCCAGCTTCATCAGCCGATAGGCTTTTCGATATCCTTCCGGGTTAGCCATTCCAAAGTTTCTGTACTTCCGGCTGTTGGTATCTCTTCCTTTTTGATGCCCAATGATCATCACCGACTGGCCATCAATTTTAGCCAGTCCCGAGACGATAGCCTTGTCATCAGAATGATAACGGTCGCCATGAAGTTCAATAAACTCTTCTGTAATCAGGGATATATAATCCAACGTATAGGGCCGGTCGGGATGGCGGGCCAACTGAACACGTTGCCAACGGGTAAGATTGGTAAAAATCGATTCTCTGAGTTCATCAACCCGTTCTCTAAGGCTTTCAATTTCATTATTAAGAACGCCATCGCTTACATTGGAGAGGTTTTTTAGCTCTTCAATTTTACCTTCCAACTCAGCGATCGGTTTTTCAAAATCCAAATATTGCATATCACAGTTTATTTAATTCGGGATAATATAAGCATTCATTTACTGAAGCGAGAACACCAGATACGTTTTATAAAGCGCGGAATAAACTACGAAATTTCAGTGCCCAGACCCGCCATATGGCTTCTCTGACAATAGCCTTCGACATTTTGGAAACCCCTTCTTCGCGCTCTCTGAATACAATAGATACTTCTTTTAATCTGAAACCGGCCTTCCATGCCCGGAAATGCAGCTCAATCTGAAATGCATACCCATTTGATTTAATCCTTTCCAGAGAAATAGTTTCCAACACTTCTCTTCGGATACATTTAAAACCTGCAGTAGTATCAAACACCGGCAAACCGGTAATGGTGCGCGCATATATATTGGCACAATAAGATAGAATAAGCCGGCTTAGGGGCCAGTTAATAATGCTAATACCTTCTGCATAACGCGAACCAATAGCTACATCTGTATGCCCGGCTTTAACTTCGTGAATGAGACGTACAACATCACTCGGGTCGTGGGAAAAATCGGCATCCATCTCACAGATGTATAAATATTTTTTTGAAAGCGCATATTGAAACCCCCGCACATAAGCGGTACCCAACCCAAGTTTTCCTTCTCGTTCAATCAGGTATATCCGGTCGTCATATTTATCCTGGGCTTTCTTCACTTTCTCTGCCGTGCCATCAGGGGATCCATCATCAATTACCAGCACATCTACCTGTTCTTTCAGTCCCATCAAATGTGCAAGCAGCCGGCTTATATTGTGCCCCTCGTTATAAGTTGGTACTACTACTAAAGCTTCAGAACTCATGTTACTGCCCTTTTCCTTTTAAAACCGTGATAATAGTGTTGATGATAATTTTAGCATCCATTTTAAGTGAAATATTTTCTACATAGAAAAGGTCAAATTTAGTCTTTTCTTTTACATCATCCAGTGATGAATCGTATTTCCATTTCACCTGAGCCCAGCCGGTAATTCCGGGACGTACTCTAAGCCTGCGGGTATACAGGGGAATCTGGTGGCTGAATTGCTCTACAAAATGAGGGCGTTCCGGCCTTGGGCCAACCAGGCTCATATCTCCTTTTAATACATTGATCAACTGGGGGATTTCATCAATCCTTAACTTTCTGAGCCAATAACCGATCGTTGTTATTCGGGGATCATCAGGCTGTGCCCAGGTGGGGCCGCTGTGTCTTTCAGCATCGTTATACATGGTCCTGAATTTGTACATAGTAAAAACCTTCCCATTGCGTCCCACTCTTTTCTGCCTGTAAATAGCCGGCCCGGGAGAGGTCAGGCGAACAGCAATCCCTATCAATAGCAAGATGGGCAAGGTTGCAATGAGCACGACCATCGATACCATGATATCTAATGCCCGCTTTATCGTTTTTTCCCACAGGGGCATAGGTTCAGGAGAAATTTCTACCAGGGGCATCCCAAAAATCTGGTTCGTTTTATTAAGCCCACTCACTAACTGGTAAAAATCGGGAAGCAGCTTCAGCGATACTTCAGGGAAATCAATCCGGGATATTACATCTACCAAATCCCGCCTTCTTTCGGGCTCTAAGGCAACTAAGATGTCCTGTACCTGGCGTTCTTCTATAATTTGTTGGATGTCTTCCAGTTTACCAATTACTTCTTCTTTTTTAATACCGGCCTCGTAATCAGGAGCAATCCCATTTACCTGGACAAACCCCAATACCTGCATCCCCATTGTTTTGTTACGGATTAAGTCGTCGTACGCTACTTTGGCGGTAGAACCCGTCCCCACAATAACAGTGCGGTGCAACCCTTTTCCCCGCTGAGCATACACACGCTGAATGGTGCGCACGATAAATCTATTCACTGCCGTCAAGGTGAAAATAGTTACCCAGTATAACATTGTAATACTGCGCTGATCTCCTATCGAAATGTTTTCATTTATGTTTATAATGAAATATAAGATCAGCGAACCCAGCACACTGGCTTTGAATACTTTTATGAATTCATCGAGACGGGAAACAAGGTATAGCTTTTTGTACATTCCCATTACAACAAAAATCCCAAGCCAATAAAAACTTACCACTATCCCGCCCGACACAAAGTTCAGGTCAAAATCATTGATAAGCATATTCATTGTATTCGGATAGAATGAATGAAATACAAACCAACTCGCCAGTATAATCAGAAAATCCAATATACTGGTGAAAATAACTTCCCGATATCTTTTTAAATTAATCAAAGTGGTTTTTGGGTTAGACCTCTTATTTTGAGACGATCAAAATAAACATTTTTGAAAACGCTACATAACTTCAAACTTTAAAATATAATATTAGATTGTACTCCTTTAAAAAGAGTTGTTCAACAACAAAAGCGCGTCTTGGCACCCTTCAAACAGATCATGGCAACATAGAAACTCCCATTTTCATGCCTGTGGGTACCTTGGGGACCGTAAAAGGAGTTTCCCAGGACGAACTAATTACCAATATTAAAGCGCAAATTATCCTGGCTAATACCTATCACCTGTATCTGCGCCCCGGATGTAAAATTATCCAGGATGCAGGCGGACTCCATGAATTTATGAAATGGGAGCGGCCTATTCTTACGGATTCGGGGGGATACCAGATTTTTTCTCTATCAGATAATCGAAAGCTGGAAGAGGAAGGGGCACATTTCAAAAGCCACCTGGACGGATCTAAACACCTTTTCACCCCTGAAAATGTGGTCGAAACTCAGCGCATACTGGGATCTGACATTATGATGCTCCTGGATGAATGCCCCCCTTATCCAAGTACTTACGAATATGCCAAAAATTCCATGCAACTCACCCACCGCTGGGCCAAACGCGGACGCAAGGCTTTTCTTGAATCGGAACCACTGTATGGGCACCAACAGGCTCAGTTTGGGATCATACAGGGAGGAACTTACGAAGACCTTCGAATTGAATCTACCAGGTTTATGACCGATCAGAATTTTGAAGGATTGGCTATTGGCGGTTTAAGTGTAGGCGAACCCAACGACCTTATGTACGAGATGACGGACCTGAACACAGATTATATGCCCAAAAACAAAGCTCGTTACCTGATGGGAGTTGGTACTCCGGCCAATCTTTTGGAATGTGTTGCGCGGGGAATAGACATGTTTGACTGTGTGATGCCTACCCGTAATGCACGAAATGGAATGATTTTCACCCGAATGGGGCGGGTTAACATTCGCAACGCCAAATGGAAAAATCATCATGACTACCTCGATACTGATTTCCCGAGTGATGTTTGCAGCAAATACACTATGTCATATATCCATCACCTGATCAGGAATTCAGAAATATTCGGGCTTGTACTGGCTTCTATACATAACCTCACTTTTTATCTCTGGCTGATGGAACAAGTGCGAGAGCATATAGCCAATGATACGTTTGGGGAATGGTATCCTAAAATGGCTCAACAGCTCGACGAAAAGGTTTAGCCCGCATATCTCACGAAGTCAAAAATTGCCGTGGGCAAGGCGGAGCAAAACCGACGCAGTGAGCATACAAAATGTATGTGACCAAGTCGGTTGCAGCTCCAACGCAGCCCCCGGTGATTTTTGACGAGAACACAATCTGAAACAGGGTGTAGAAATGAACAACCAAAAATGTGCTCGTAACTCATTGTCATTCAATAAATTGTAATGATTCCAAAAAAATGTGGTGAGATATGCGGGTTAGAACCGCCTATGACATCTGTTGTTCCACATCCGAAAGAGTCTGTATGGGAGACGGTCCGTTAAATAAGGTCTTCATAAGAATATCGATATCCATCCATATAGAGTAGTTTTGCAGGTAGTACAGCTCAAAACTTTCTTCATCATCCCGGGTCTGAATACGATTTTCACTAATTTGTATAATACCGGTAACCCCTTTTTTGGAGGTCTGCGTAGACTTCTCATACTCTTTGGTTGCCGGAGCACCAACCAGGCTTAACTTGCCTGTTATTACATAGCCAAAAATCCTACACCAGTTTTTCCAGCGGTTGGCCGAAACATCGGCATAAAAAGAGAGTCCTTTTATATTCACTTTTTTACCTCCAGCCAAAAATGAGGGCCACGTTATCACCACAAGCAATAACCACGTGGGTATAGCTATACTCAAATCCAACACTCGTTTAAGCATTTTATTAAGTGGCTTTGAATAGTCAAATTCAACTTCCACCAGTGGTATTGCTTCCAGGTACTCAACTTTGGATTTCCCAAGAATAAAATCCATAGAATCGGGAATGAGTTTAAATACCACTTCTTCCTTTTGCAGATATGAGATTTCTTTCAGCATTTGTTTATAGCTGATTGAATTCAATGCAAAGAACACCTGGTCGGGGTGATATGCTTTTACCAGATCTTTAAGCTGAGTTATGGTTCCCAGGTAGTTTTCACTATCCTCTCGCTCCAATTCTTTGCCAACTACTCCTATCACTTCATAGGTCCAATCTGGCCTGGAGTGTATTTTGTTGATAATATCGGCCGCCATCTCATTCTCTCCTACAATGATGACCCGGGAATTTCTAAGCTTTCCTTTTATATGCTCTCCACTCACCGAGCTATTTGCCCGGAACAGCCTAAACGAAATAAAGGAAATTACACCCAGTATAAAAGCGATCCCCAAACCAAGCCGGGTATATGCCAGGTCTCTTACAAAAAAGGTAATAATAACCACTCCGGCATAGGTCATTGTCAACGCCTTTAGCGTGGTAGACAAGGAGTCTCTTTTAGTCTTGAACATGCCAAGCATACTACCTGAAACCAAGTATAAAAGAGTAGACAGGGCATTAATCCATAAATACTTCACCCCATCGGGAATCAGTATGTTTACCCCTTGAAGCCCATACCTCAATATAAATCCCACAGCAAGCGATGTGTTTAGTATCAGCAAATCCGCCAGTATAATCTTAGATCGTTTTAGATAACTTCCTGCAAATGACAATAACGTACGAACCCAAATGGCAAGGTAGATGAAGATCTTAAACAGAAAACTGTACCTGGAACTGTAGTGCTTGTCGAAAAACTGATACAAGGCTTTGTTGAAAATCCGGATATAACGTAAATCTCCTCCCTTGGTACTTTCCCCTTTGTAGTGAATGATTGAAGTTGAAGGCACATAGTCAATATGATAATCCGTTTGTTGCACCCGGTAGCACAGATCTATGTCTTCCCCATACATAAAAAAGCGTTCATCAAACCCCTTCAACTCCTTTAGCAATTTGGTACGCCAGAACATAAACGATCCTGAAAGTACCGGTATTTGTGCCTGCTCATCATCATCCATCCAGCTCAGATAGTACTTCCCAAATACTTTTCTGTCCGGAAACAGGTAATTGAGACCAAATACTTTACAGGCCGCCGACCAGATAGTGGGCACCGACCTTCTGGACTCGGGAGCAAACGTACCATCCGGATTTAATATCTTACATCCTGCTGCACCACACTGTTGGTTTTCTTCCATATGAGATACCAGCGTACTCAGTGTATCTTCACTAATCAATGTATCAGGATTAATGATAAGGGTATATGCACCGGAGGCCTTTTTTATAGCCTGATTGTTAGCTACGCCAAACCCTTTATTTTCTGTGTTGGCGATGTATGTTACCTGGGGGTATCGTTCTTTGAGATACGACACGGAATCATCACCCGAATTATTATCAACGACAAAAACTTCCAGGTTAAAACCTTTACTTCCTTTGTATAACGAGTTCAGAAGGTTAGCGATGTACTCTTTAACCTTGTAGTTAACTATGATGACCGATATATCGACGGGAGATTCCTTCAAGCTTTACATATAAAGTTTTCAGACAAGTGTACGGTCTTATTGGGAAGCTTCAAAACAATATAGACAGTTTTCAGATTCATGTTATCTGATGATAACAACCTTACCGACTCCTTTTTCTCGTCCATCTTCTTCATAAGCCACTATAAAATAGACTCCGCTGCCCAGCTTGTTACCATTATAATCGCGTCCATCCCAACTAATTCTGCCTCCACTTCCAGACAGTTCATGCACTACAACTCCATCGGCACCCAGAACCTTTAACTTAGTAACCTGGCTTAAACCCTCAATAACAATCCGGCTATGGGTGGAATAGTTAAATGGATTTGGGTATACCTTTAATTTCTTCATTTCCTTTACAGCTGCCATAGGTATATCTATATAGCTAACCAGACCTAAATCCGTTGAAATAAACACCTCGCCTGTCTCATCCATAATGGTAATGTCATGGATCTCATCAGATATAAGCGGACTGTTCTCCTTGGTGAAGCGTTCTAATATTTTGCTCCCGTCATCATTCAACAGCCACAGCCCCTGATTTCTGCTTCCAATCCACTTCTGATTTGCCCCATTAACCGCCATGGCAGAAACATTTATATCGCGTAATAAATATCGTGAAGAAGCCGTTGTATCCTCATTAATCAGCCATTGGGCCCGCCGTTCATTCGGTCCGCCATCAATCACCAGTTCCGGAAATATAAAACGGGCAATTCCCCTGCTGGTGCCAATCCATACCTCACCATTTGTATCCTGAATAATAGCATTTACCTCATTATCGGGCAGATTTCCATTGTCAGGCGAATCAATCAAAGTAACGATGGTATCATCTTCAGGGTCTTCAATATCATTGGTGTTTATAACGGCCAGCCCCCTTCCGTTCCCAGTGTTCAAATTATCAATCAGCGTAACCCATTTTTGGTCAAAAGAATCCACAAACAATTTAAAATAAGTCCTGCCCCCCGAAACATCCCCTTCAAAAGTAAGCCATTCATCCGAACCTGAACGATTCACATTCAACGGATAATTTGAATCGGAGCTGATCATCCACATATTATTGTGGGAATCTTCGGCCAATCCGGATGCTACCACATAATCTTTGGAGTCCTTCCATCCCTTTAAATTTGAGTTTGAAGTATCAAATACTTTAAGTGTTCCCGTATTTCGGTTCTGCTTTAGCACTCCCCCTCCCCAGCTTCCTATGTAATAGAATGAGTCGGTTCTTGCTACCGTATGAGCTCCACTAAATCCTACTGCTCTAATCGTTTCATTTGTATTAATGTTAAAGTTCTTCCATTCTCCTCCTTCATACACATAATGCCCCTTGATCGGATTAAAAGGATTTTTCTGGGGAAATGTATGGGTGGAAGCGGCTATAAGTACCGAATTGTCGGCCGCAATATTGGAGAAAAAATTCAGATAGGGTCCTTCCGGCAGGTAATGTACCTGGTCTTCCGTATTAATTTGAATCCTGAACATACCTTCATTTCTACTGCCTGCATATAGCTCATCTTCGGCAGCAACAAGCTTGATAATGGAACTCTGGCTGTTAAGATTTATGTCCTTTGTATTACCTTCAGAATCTAATAGCCTGATAGTTGAGGATGAAGCCACCGCCATATGGTTTGCTGAAGTATTCTTGCTGATGAGTTTAGCATCCAGATCCGCAAATGTGTCACTTGCTTCCCATGCTTCGTTGCTCTGTTTATAGATATTAGTATCCGCCACTACATATACTACAGAATCAAAAACAGCAATATCATCGACGCCGGGAACCGGAAGGCCATCACTTTCATTAAAGACAGACCAGTTCGAGCTTTCCACAAGCTTCGTGTTCATGTCTCCCAGGGCTACCCCTTGATCTGTAGCAGCATATATCACCTCATCAACAATATCCACATTGTTGATTGCTGCACCTGTTGTAAACTCCCCCAAGGTTAGAAATGAATTTTCAACAAACATTTCAGCAAGTTTATACACTATTATTCCAAAGCTTGTAGACACATAAAGTTTATCCTCATATATATCGAATGCATTGATCTCCTTTACATTAAACCTTGTCACTCTTTGGATATCTTCTACCCTTACTATGTCGCCCCCTTCTAAGTTGATTACATCAATTGTACCATCAACATATCCAGCAATTAACCTGTTATTTGCCTCATCATAAACCATTGCTGTTGGGTCAGAACGATGCATACCGTCAAGGGTATGCATTGTAGAGTGAATGTCACTTTCTTTTACAGAAAATATACCCCCAAGAGTAGCTCCATAAATGGTGTCATTTGAATAGGCAATGGCATTGACTGTAGAAAAGGAAGGGTATGCTTTCCAATCTCCCAGGGTTTGGGAAACAACAGGCCTTGTAGATACAATCAAGATCAGGACAAGCAAACAGCTTTTAATTGTATTCATATACTAAATAGTAGCTTTTGGGCTTAAATGTTGGATACGGTACATAGCAATGGCGCTTAATATTATTTTGATTTCTGATATACAGTGGTACACTTCTATAAGCAACATACCATCTGCCGGAAAATAACACCAACAGAATATACATAAATAGAAAGGTATAATAGTCAGCAATTGCCTACTGCCTGACTAATCAAAGTCATTGCTTTTAAAGTGCCCGCCAAAATTGAGAGCATAAAAAAACCCTTTATTCCGGAGGAATAAAGGGTTGTATAAAAAAGAAATCCGTTTCGTTTACGGCCAACACTTTGACGGTGATCACCATTTTAGTTGTTATGGCTATTAGTAGATGTAAATGAAGATTTATTCACATTTTTGTTTTCCATAATTTTCGATCTGATTATATCTTCAATCTTGGATATCATTTATTCTTCAGTAGTTCTTGATAAAATCGTTTTCATCCTATTATGAAAAAAATCACTTTGTTCCAAGTGAGTTATTTTTGTTTCAAAATAATCTATTGATGTAGTGTTATACATCAGAAAAGTAATTGGATTCCCTATATATATATCTTGCTCAAACAAATTATTCGCTTCCTCTTCATTCAAAATTTTGTACTCAAATTTTGCTCCAAATCTTTCTAATTCATCACTACCTTCCTGATTTAAAACATAGATATTGATCTTGTTCGAATAATTTTTATAGAGTTCATTAAAAATAACAACATCTTTTCGAAGACAAATATTACATGTCTGTTCTGGAAATAGCTTAATTATATATAGTCCTTCATTATTTTCTTTAATTTCTTCAGAAAGAAACACGCTCCTTTTGATATTAAAAAAATCAGACGAAACCTCCTTATTGTTTTCTTGAGTCTGATATGAATTCAACCGTACAAAAAGAAAAATATTGGTTAATAGTAGTATCGTTATAATAAATATATATGTTTTCAATCTTCTATTGTTTTTAACAGTTCAACTTTTGAATCTCCGTCTGTAACCAGTAAATAAAACAATGCTGAATCATCTTCCTCATTCGTAACGATAAAGTCATGCAAATAGAAATTATCACCATAATCATCATACGTATACCTTCTGACACGATGACCAGCAAAATTAAACAAGTCTATTTTTAGCTCTTCAGAAAACAAGCCAACGTATATACCTTTTTGAGTTACATCAAATGCACGAAACAGATATCTGGTGGCCATAATAGCCGGGTCCTTGTAAGTAGCTGGATCATAGTTTTGTGGTGTCATCTCTTGATAGTTAAACTCTTTTTGCAAGTTATACTCATCCAACAGTTTCCCCTCTAAACTATAAACCCGCATAATTGGAAAGAACTTAAAAAGTACATAGATCTTGTTGTCATAAACTTCAATAAGACAATCACTTGCATTAAGAGGAAGATTATCCAGTATCGTCAGATGTTCTCCAAATTCGTTTACTTTTTTACCAAACTCATCGAAAACATGAATCAACTTTTTCTTATTTAGATTCGTTTTTGTAGTTAAACCTGGGCGTGCTATATAAGAATAGAGATATTTATTGTAGGCAATAAAATCAGATATATACTCATCATATAAAAATGATCTGATATACTCACCGGCAAAATTAAAATATTGAAGCCTAAGGTTATTCTGATCATTTACTATTAACTTATCACCATCAATTGAGATATCACTTTGCAAATCATACTGTCCAGGCCCACGACCTTTACTTCCTATAATCTGTACCGACTGGTTTCTTCCAAGCTTTACTATTTGTGATCCCATTTGATCTGAAATGTAGAGATTCCCCTCTTTATCTTTTTCTATATCAACTGGATACACAAACAAAGAATTTGTATAGGAATTTGAATCAACCTCAACCAAATTAACCTCTGATGCCCCCCTCTTTCCATCTTTCCCATTGCAGGAGATTAATGTGATGGTAAAACACAAAACAATTAAAATATATTGATACATAATACACTATTAAAATAGTAGAAAGAATGTTACTCATATTCTTTCTACTTTATTCTTATTCTGGATCTGGTAGTCTGGGACAACCAATAAAAGACCCGCTTTTACACTTGATTGTACACACCTCTACTTCACCTGTCTCACCGCAAGTTGCTTTACTACCACAGTTGGTTAAATCATCACATCCCTGATCTCCATCTCCTCCAGAATAGTAGGCAGATGCAGAAGTTGTGACAAAGTCTAAACCTTTCGTTTCCCCCCCCTTTTCAACTATTGCAACTTCGGCTACTATAAGAGCCAAAAAAACAAAACAGAATAACAATCTTTGAATTTTTTTCTTTTTCATTATATCTCCTTTAATTTTAATTAATTTTTATATAACTAGTAACAATTATTTGTTACTAGAACTATAATGTATACAAAAAAAAAGCTTAACAAGTCTTTTGGATCCACATCTGTCCAAAACGTTTAGAAAAGTAGTCAGTGAAAACCCCGAAGGCGGGGCTTTCACTGACTATGCCGAATGTAACGTTATTTGCCCAGATTAAGCAGAGCCTGAACCGCTTTGCTTTCTCAAAGCTGGTCGGCAAAGACGCTTCTCAAAGTCATTGCTTTTAAGTGCCCGCCAAAATTGAGAGCATAAAAAAACCCTTTATTCCGGAGGAATAAAGGGTGGTAAAAAAGGAGAAGGCGATGACCTACTCTACCCCGGGTGGAGTACCATCGGCGCTGCAAGGCTTAACGGCCGTGTTCGGGATGGGAACGG
>VEMX01000070.1 GCA_009711805.1 Balneolaceae bacterium
CAAAAAAAGATAGCCCTGCCCGAAGGCAAGGCTACAGAAGATACATCAGCTGCAAAAGCATCCTGATGTTCTTTGAAGCAATAACATAGGAATTTATCTTGATTTTTAACACAGTACCTGATCGATGAGTTAGGACTACACTTCCTGAATTAGGGAAAAAGAGAAAGCGGTACATCCAAAACATCCTGTTTATTCTCTCAATCCAGCATAATTTTAGTTTATCCTTTTTTTCTTTTGTAGTTGGAGACAGAGCCTCCATAAAACGTTACGCAGCAGAGCTACAGAACGAGAGTAAATGGAAAAGGCTGGGTTTGCTGGAGCCAGCAATCGGTCAGACGGACTCCAGCCGGCAGACCGAGGGGTAAACCAAACCAACCCCGTACCCGATCTGACCGATCACCGGTCTGATCGAATACTGAGTCTCAGCCCTGCTGTGGAATATCTTCCGGAGGCTATCCTCCACATGACTTATCTCAGTTTTCAAGAACATCACGTAGAAGAGCTAAGTAGGAGCATTAACAGATCGAAAATCGCTAGGTTATTAAACCGGAAATCGTTCGATCAAATATTTAATCGTTTACACTACACTATCCTGATTAAGGCAGATCTTCTTTGTTGAATACAATAGAATGCAAAAGATTAGCAATTAAGATCCCCAGGGTAGCTGTTGCAACCAGAAGCAAGGTCATGTCCCAGGCAGGTATTTGTACGGGACTGTCAATAAGAATGTCTTTATCAAAAATCAGGCTTATTATTAAGATCAGGCTCACAATAAAATAAATTGCATTGGAATGATCTTTGATAAAGGTTTTTATTGATACTACAAAGAAAGCAATTGGGAAAACAAGAATTGTAAGAACCAGTAGGAAAAGAAATACCTCGGGTGTTTCCAGTTCCGATCTTTTTCGGACATCTTCTTCTATGGTTGTTGTCAGGGTTTTAAAGAAATGCTCTACCTGAGCCCATATACCTTCAACTTCGGCTACCACAGAATCAGCTTTGGCTTCTTCCTGCTCAGGTTTGGTTAAGGGAGCTGGTTTCCCAAAGCGGTCGGCTATCAGTTCCCACAGCTCTGTATATCCATCATCATCTCCCAGAGCCCAAATACCTATACCCCCAAGCTTATCTTTGATTACCCGATCGTAAAGCGTCCCCAACGACTTCTGATCCTCAAACCACAACTGTCGGTATCCTTGGTTATCGCCCCGTATATAGTTGAAATAGGCACTATAACTTTCGTTGTTAAACTTTGGATCGTAAGGAAAATCTTCTCTAATCTGTTTATAGGTATGAGACCCAGAAAACTGTTTAACATCGGATGGAATTTTCTGTGACTTTGTATCCCATATATTTCCATAGTAGGGAACTCCTACCAATGTTTGGGAAGCCGGGAGGTTCAGTTTTTCATATTTACTGAGTGAAGTCAGTACACTTCCCTGCCCCCATGTATTGGAAGGTACCAGCGGAGAAATGGGCCCCGCCTTCTTACTTCCTGAATAATAATACCCATAGGTCATAACAATAAACCAGTCGATCGAAGAAGCCAGTTTGTTTACATCATATATTTCATGGGGATCATTGGCGGGAAGTGTCATTGCGATGGTATAATTCTTGGGCTTCAGAGCTGTACTTAAATCTTCCATAAAATCGGTAAGCGATTTTTTCTCCAGCCTGCCCACTCCTTCAAAATCTATGACTACACCATCTGCTTTACGTTCAGACAGTAATGCCATCAGGCTGTCAATAAGCACTTGCTTCCGTTCCCCCTTCCCTCTTAATAAACCCAAAAAATCCCGGTTGTTCTTTTTCCCGAAATTAGTAACGGTAAGCAGAATTTTGATGTTGGGATTGGCTGCTTTTGCACTATCAATTAACCCTGTTGTTTTCCAGTCGTGAACGGTTTTATAGGAACCGGTTTTGGGGTCCAGTTCATATGAGAAATAGGCAATGGTAGACAGAAGATTGAAGTTATAGTTTTTATAGGCTGTCCCATTCCAGTAGGGATGCCAGCCAAACACTTCAACTGACTCCTTAAGAACATATCCATCTACCGATTTCACTGAATCAGATACTCCCTGATAGGCTCCCCACTCTTCCTCGTTGGATGGAGTCAGCGTTGAGTGTTTTTGAGTATGAACAGCATGTGAGAGTGAATCGATGCTGGTGGAATCCTGGCTCTGAGCCTGCGGCGAGGTGGTCATCACAAGGCATGCTAATAAAACAAGCAGCAGGCATTGCAAGGTAACAGGGGGAGATGCTAATCTTGTGTTCATAAGACGGTTTTCCCATTCTTTTTATGTTCTCTGCGGATACCCTGAATAAGATCTTTTTCTTCTATCAGCGGCTGATCTCTTTTCAGAGCCTGTAAAGCACTATATCTGAGCACATTGATAATTGTACCTCCGGATATTTCATGTTTTTCAGCAATAGCTTCTACATCAATTTCTTCAGATACCGGTGCCCCATTCGAAAGCAGCTGGTTCCATATTTTAAACCGTTCTTCGGTATCCGGTACAGAAAAATAGATTAAGGATTGGAACCTGCGGGCAAAGGCTTCGTCAATATTACTTTTAAGGTTGGTGGCCAATATTATGACCCCCGGAAAATCCTCAATGCGTTGTAATAAATAGGCTACTTCCTGGTTCGCATATCGGTCGTTAGAACTTTTGGTTTGGGTGCGTTTTCCAAACAGAGCGTCAGCTTCATCAAAAAACAGTATCCAGTTTTTATGTTCAGCCTGGTCAAATATTCCGGCCAGGTTTTTTTCTGTTTCTCCAATGTATTTTGAGACAATCATCGACAGATCGATCCTGAACACATCCAGCCCGGTTGCTTTACCCAACAGGGTAGCTGCTAATGTTTTGCCCGTTCCCGGCGGGCCATAAAACAAGCATTTATATCCGGGTTTCAGGCTCTTGGATAATCCCCAGGTATTCATCAATGTATCTTTGTGGTCCAGCCACGCTTTCACATCTTCGAGCTCGTTTTTTACTTTTTTAGTAAGCACCAGGTCGTCCCATTCCAGTTCAGTGGAAATATGTTTGGCGGGAAAATCAGAATGATAATCGGGAACATGAGAACTGCCTTGGGTAAAGTAGGCTATGTATTCATCCGAAAGACTAAGAGTACCACTCAAAAAGGGTTCCTTTTTATTGCTTTGCTCCAGCTTCAGGATGTTATGGATATAGAAAAAATGTTCCTTTCCAAACAAGCCAAGGGCATTAAATCGCTGGCTCAAATTATTCCCTGTCAACAAGAATACAGCTGTTTCTCCAGTTGGGATAAAGCCCCCGTGATTAACACCTTTAACGCCCCCAAACTCTGTAAATCCCCGATCGTATTTTGCATTCTTGGTATAAAAAATGTCGAGCACTTGAGGAGATACATGTGGTGTGAGTGCCAAAATCAATACCAGACGTTCTGCCTTGCTCATAGAATAATGCTTTATTACATCAGCATACATGGAAGGATCTTCACCTGCATCGGGAGTTTCTAAATCATAAATGGTTTCATATTCACATTCTTGCTCAAAGTATAGCTGAAAGCGTACTTCCAGTACTTTGTTCAGCCAGCTTAATTCCTGCTGAATGGTGTTGGCATTTTTTTCTTTTACGAGTGAATTCATCTCCATTCTACCTGTATTCTTTTTTCCATCCACGAGTGCATAATCATCGAAATACTCCAGGGCAGTTGATCCAGCAGCAAATCATAGCCTTTTACCTCTACCGTCAATTTCCAATACTCCTCTTCGTCCTCCATTTTTCCTTCCCGCTTCAAGAATGATTCTCTGAAACCATCAATGGACGTTTCTCCGATGACAGCCCACTTTTCTATTACTGCCTCCAGCAGGCTGTTCGAAAGTTCTGTTTCCTTTTTAAGAAGTTCCATCTTGTACGGAACAGGCTCTTCAACCGGAAGCCCGCATAACACCTTGTTAAGGCATAAATCATATTCCTGGTGTTCGGTTTCCCCGGTTACCAGGTACTGTAGTAAATGAATAGCCTTATATATGCATTGTCGGTTTTTAAACTCTTTACCATCCAGCAAGTCCAGGCGAGAAAAGTAAGTTGGCAGAAAAGTCCCCAAAAGCACCATCCCTGCATTGCTTATATACTGGAACGGTTCGGGATCAACTTCATCCATATCCTCTTCACCCCTCTTTTTGGCCTTCTCTTCCGCATCCTCTTCCTCGCCAGCAGATTCTTCTGATACAGGAGTACTTTCATCTATCCGGTCTTCTTTTTTAAACCGAGCTATATCCGCTAATGTCTGTGCGACTTCTTCATCAAATGACTGAAGGACTTGTTTCAGTTTTGTATCTGTTCTCAGAGAAGAGCTTTTAAGCAGCTGACGAATCATTTGCTGCTGCCTTCGGAGTTCTTCTATCCGCGTACCAGCTGTCAACTCCGACAAATACTGTATGAATTGCTGGATGACTGTAATGGGTTTCTTCTTTTTCATGGGGAAATGCAAAAGCATCATCCACTTTATTTCACCAAGCTGCTTACTCCCCGGCGTTGTACCGTTTACAGGTACCCAGGCTCTGATAATCTCATCCACGGTGCGAATCTTTTGTTTTAGCTTACCGAAATCTACAATGTGGAGTATTCGAAGAAGGCTTTTTTCGGATAACACCGATATCCATTTTTTTAATACTTTTTTGCTTCCGAGATGGTAACACAGGTACTTCTCCAGGGCTCTTTTGTGATGACGATAAACAAACGATAAAGCAGCGATAAAATCCGATTCTGTGATAAACACCCGCTTTTCCCCTTCCAGGTGGCGGACTATCTTTTCAAACAATACCTTTCCTTTTTCCTCCGGCCTTATTTTCTGTTGCCTCTCTTTGGCTGTTGTTAGCTGTTCGGTCAGCAGTGTTTTTAAGGATGAGGCATGGGCAATCTGTCCCGACTTTTTCTGAACTACTGCCAGGGAACGTTCCCAAAGAGTTGCAGTTCTCTGTAAAGAAACCGTATCTGTTTTTCTGCTCAGTTTCTCCAGGTAGCTTTTTGTTGTGTTAAAATGATCTTTGAAGGCTCGGCTCAGTATTTCTTCAATACTCACTTTCTTTCCTCTGATATAGATATAGTCTTCTGCTATGCGTTGGGCTACCAAGAAATCCAGTATCTGGATAATATCTTCTTTATCAAGCGATTTAAGAATTTTGCTCTTCGTAACTGGCACCGAGGGTGACAGGCCGTATATTTCCAGCTTTTGGCTTAGTCGAATTTCTCTTTCAACCCTTCTCAGGTTCACCTCTTGCACACTGCTAAATGCCCGGGCTAGTGTTTCCTCCTCCATTGCATGATAGGAAGAGGCAACTTCCGCGATGGCAGCCATAAAGAGCTCTGTAGTAATTTTTTTACCATGCACTCCCACACTGATAACAGCTTCAAAGTATACCCTTTTTTCTTTAATGCTGAGTTTCTGTTCGGGTTTTGCCAGCTTCTGTATTTCCTCCCAAAAGGCATTCACCTTTAAGTATTCTTCCGGCATTACGGCTCTCAAAAAAGAACGGAACAGCGCAGCCGTCATATCTCCTGCAAAGCGGTATATACTCTCCCTGGAGATCAGTACTTCATCCAGAAAAGAAGCCACTTTCACCTGCGACCAGCTAAACACTTCCTTGTATAGCTTAAGGCGTTCGGTTCTGGACAACAAACTTACTCCTTCCGATAAATGCTGCCTCAAGAGCCACAACCGGTCATAACGATCAATTAATGCTGAATGTAATTGTCCTTGTACATTTTTCCTGTTCTGTGGAGAAATCTCCTCCTCAAACAGTTCTTCCACCAGTTCGGGAAGAGAGGCTGCCACCTTGTATTTCTTCCTCGCCTTTCTGATCAATTGCATAAAATACTTCAGCACTTCCTGGTAGGAAAGCCGGTATTGAATGCCCAGATGCATCAATCCCTGCTTCACAAATTCTTTCTTATTAAAACGTGTGGCTTGTTGATTGATCAAATACTTGATGATGAAATCCCATACTGATTTCCTAAACTCTTTTTTACTGGATGTTTTTACTTTTTCATCCCGCCTAATCTCGGAGGCACGTTCGGCATAAGAGATAATAAAGGCCGCATGCCCCGGCTCAAGAAGAATCACCAACTCAGCCAATTCAGTATCCGTAAAAGTCTCTACCAATCGTTTTCTCACCTGCTCTTTTCCGGCATATATATTCAAAACCCGGGCTGCTTTATCCGGCTTTTGTTGCAGTATAGATTTCCACAACTCAATGACCGATTGGATTTGTGCAAAAGGGGTAAAGGTCCCCGTCTCCAGAAACCGTATGAATGCATCTAAATCTTCCTCTGCGGGTTCTTGTGTACTCCTTTCGGTATGTACCGTTTGAAGTTCTTCTTCAGCTATCTCCTTGATAAGCACATGCAATTCACTGCGGTAATGTACCTTCTTTTCAATAGCTGTTACATTTTTGTGGAATTGTGTCAGGAGATCTTCATAGGCTATTTTATACCGTACAGAAAGCTTTGTCAAATTCCATTTTAAAAACTCTTTTCTATTAAACCGACTGCCTCTGTCCTGGAGCAGATAGCTTAGAATCACCTCCCATAATGCTTCTGTAAACGACTTGAAAGGCGTTTTAATCACAGGCTTCTTTTTTTGGGTTTCCTTCACATCACTCACAAAATCTTTTATAAAAGTAAGCTCAGAAGGAGCCAGTTTTTCAACAAGCAACAGTATGGCAGGTTCTTTAAACTGCTTTACAATGCGGGCTCTAAGACGCTGGTTTCTGCCCTTATCTTTCAGCCATTTCAGGAACCTTCCTTTTTGGTCCTTCAGAAGCCTGACAAAAAGATCTTCAAGAGAAAACGTTCTGCTTCTATCGGCCCACCAGGGTAACACTCCATGTAGCAAATAGTAAGTAAGCAGCTCCATGCTGTGATCTGCTTTGGAAAAAGACTGGTGTGTAGTATCCGGATATAAACTTGTCTTCTTTTTTGCTTTGCGGAGTGCTTTTCGAAGTTCTTCTTTCAACCTCATCTCTATATCGTACTCAAAGCCGCGGGGTTTTATGGTACCCAGGTCAAGTTCAATCTGATCAATTCTGATGTATTCTCCTTCCTCACAAAATTCATCCAGTACTTTTTCGATTGCCAACACCAGCCGCGATTTTAGAATAGTACTAAACTGAGCCTGAAAAGCACGCGAAGTCTTCTCCTCTCCAAAAAAAGAAATATCGAAACTGTTTTCCTGTATTTTATGCTGATGCAGTTTCATATAGCATCCATCTCTTTACCTGTTTAAGCTTTGGGGATTTGTATCCCGTTCTTCAAGGGTACCGGATTTAGAAAAGGCTTTATTCATCCCCTCTCCCCCAGCACTTTCGCCATCACATTTGGCCTGCAATACTTTCCCGGAAGGGGGATTCAGCGAAACCGCTGCAGACTTCCGGTTAGCAGGAGTCTCTCCGGCGGCTGACTGGCTCGCCGGGGCCTGTGAATGTTCATTGTTTTTCTTTTTCAATTCCATAGTTATTTGTTTTTAGCTTTGTACCTGCGGAGGAACAACTCAACTTTTACTGCCAACTCATCAATTTCCTCCTGGGTGGCATCATCGCTGGCTTTTTTGGTCATCCATGCACAATACGATTGTTCAAAATCACACATCTCTTCCGGGCTGAGCCACAGGTAATCAACGGCTATATGCGCCGGTATATTCAGGTAAAAAGTTTCCATAGCCAGCTCTTGAAATCGCACATCATTAAACCGGGCGGTCCAATTGGGCAACACAACACTCATCCGGAACGAATAAAAATCACGCTGTTGTTCTTCATGTATCCTATATAAAGAATGCAGATCTTGTATACTCTCTTTGGAAACCAACTCCTCGCTATTCAGGCTGTTTCGCAGCAGTATATGTTCTACAAGGTGGAAGTCTTCCCCCTCAATATTCAGTTCACGGGCATGTTCAATAAGGGCCTGAACTGCTTTTTTAGCCTGCATGTAGTTTTCAAATACTCCAATTCTTCTCCAAACCTGTTCATCACCGGCTATGGTTCTCAACACAACCACATGGGTATCGGGCCCTTTTAAATGCCCCAGCTTATAGTTCTGCTCATCTATTGCAGCTCTTAGCATGGCATCATCTATTACTCCACGGTTAATAAATGTTATCTGCGAGAGTAATTCTTCCTTTTCTTCATTCGTCATCTTCTCTGTTTCTTCGAAAGAAACACCTTCAAAGGCATATTCAACAGCAGTCTCATTCACAGGGGCAGAGCGGACTCCTCCGCTGTCTTCATCAAATTCGTAGCAATCATGCTTAAACGATTCGGTTTGGCTGGTCAGCCTGATATTGTTGTTATCGAAGATGCTGAGTACAGAACACCCATCCAGGGAGTTCACCCTGCTGTTGATCTCGAGCAATAGCTTCACCTTAAACTCTACTCCCGATATGTTATAGTTTTCTCCATATGGCTGCTGGTAATTATAAGCCGTACCCCGATACCTGTTTACCAGGTGAATTCCTTCCAGAAACCGAACTTTGTTGTCGTTGATGTTCTCTCGGTTTTGTTCTTCGGTATAGTAGTAATTGAGCCGGGAAAGGGAATATTGATGAAACCGTTCTCCGTACATGCTCAGCATATAATCCAAAAACTTACTTCTTCGCCCCAACTTATCATCGAAGTGATCGGTTAGAGCTCTCATTTTTTTTGCCAACCCCTTCGGAATATCTTTTTCATTATACTCCTCACCTTCCGAAAGCACGTACAATCCCCTGAGATGAGGGATAATTGTATTATCGAGCAATTTAAAAAAGTAGGTATCCTCTATATCCCGAATCGAAAACAGATCTTTGATATGTGAAAGCTGAGCCAGGTAGTTAACCAGTATTTGTTCAAATACTATTAAATACCCTTTTAGTTGTTTGGCCTGTGCTTTACGCAGGGGTTTTTCAGAATTGGGAACGCCAAATTGGTTAATCCCATAAATATGCGGAAACTGATTTTGCACCGAGTAATATTCATCCAGGTTTAGTTTTCTGCCTGCCGGTACATCCAGGTATTTCTTGTATTGCTCATCCAACCGGTAAGACCTGCGTTGAGAAGCTTTTAACACATTTTGTTCCTGTTTTGTTTTTTGCGCATTAATTTCGATGCGCCGGGTATTGCTCCCCTTATAAAACTTAAACCTTTTCTCTGCTTCCTCATCGTCAACATCAAAATCGAACCTTAGCACCTGCGAATCATCAATACGCACCTCTTTGTGATAGTCTGAACCGTTTAGGCTCAGCTTGAGATTCTTGATGCTCTTGACCCCTTTTATGTTGTTTATGATATCTATGATCTGTGTATCATATACTTTCAGGGGGCGTTCTTTTAGCTCTTCATCTTTTGTAAATCCATACTGCAGGGAAGGGCCCGTAAACAGCTCATCTATAGAAACCCCTTCATCTTTTAGTTCCAGGTATGAATAGAGTTTAATCTCGGGGGCTATAAAATTACTTACTGTAAAATAGATTTCGGCCAATATGGTTTCGGGGGTATTCTGGGAAGTGATTTCTATATCAGCTTTTATAAACAAATCTACATATTCGAGAATCTCAATTTCCTCGAAATCCTCACATAAATTGCGATGATCAGACAACACTTCTATTATATTCTGCTGTATCCGCTTGCGATCCTGGAGACTTTGGTACTGAGGCATGTCATACACAAATACAGATGCTTTGTACAACCCATTAACGCCGTATTTCTCTACCGGTATGGGAGAAAACCAGGCATTGGCCACTCCAAGTACTTTATCATATAACAGTTTGGTATAATCCCTTGTAATAAGAGGAGAACAGGGCATAATTTCATCCGCACTTATCAGTACCTGTTTCCGCTCATCTATAGTTCCGTCTTTGGGGTTGGTGAGAAGATCCTTTACTTCAAATTCAGTTCGGTATGAGATTTCAGTAAGAGCATATATGAGTTGTTCCAGGATGGTAATACCCGGATCATGCCCGTTATAATCGGTCCATATACCTCCACAGTATTGTTCAATCAGACCAATACCATCCTTTTTGAGCTCATTAAAATTCAGGCTCTCCTTACTGCTCTTTTCAGGATCGATATATAACATCTCTTCAGCCATCATCTCCTTCCAACAGGTTTTGATCCGAATTATCTGCTAACTGGCTGTCTCGCATATACTCATCAAACCAAAGCCGGGTAATATTATAGTTTATATAAATGCCTTCCCCATAATCCGACATAGTCCTCATTTCAAGGGCATAATCGTAAGTACCTCCTTTCCATCTCAAAAGGATTTTATGCCAAAACCACCGATACCGCGCCTGGGTTTTCCTGATTTTACTTCTCGACCACCCTCCATATGTACTAATGGCGGTGGCATGCAACAGAGCGTATTTACCTGTCTTCTTTTTTCCTACCCCGGCCATAATCTCATAGGCATGCGATCCATCCAGCCCGGTTAAAATGGGATGCCAGTTCCCGTCTGCTCTTACCCTGTGTACTGATTTCGGTTCTTCCTCCTTATCCCTGTAGTTTCCGATGCGTCCCTTCATCCCAACTACACCATCCACATCCAGTTTGTGCCGGGCTTCCTCCACGCCTATACCCACATTCCCATCACTGGTAAAGGATATCACTTTCTCCTTATCATAGTTATTGAGGCTTAACACGTTATTGCTCTTATCCAGAACTATACTCCACTGTGGTAACTCGTCTTGTACATCCCGGTAAAAACTGATCAAACTGCCCATTTCACCCAGCGGTGTAATCTTCAATCCATCTTTCAGCGACACTGAAATACCGTCATCAATGATATTCACTACCGAATCGATGAAATCTTCAAAATGCCCCTGCTTGGGTAATTCCCCTTTCTGGAAATAGTTCTTAAGTGTTTTTCTGTTTCTTAATGCCATAATATTCAATCAATTATAAAACTGGTTCCAATCTCCAGGTCATCTATTCCTGTCTGTTCGGCCAGTATCACTTCTTCCTTCGATAATATTTCGATATGATGCCTCATAGCTGATACCAACACCGACCAGGGCTTAGAAGGGGTTATCTCCTCCTGAATTTGTTCACCTCTTTTAGAGCTTCGTCGTATTTCTCTGCGGGCGGTATCACTCAACATATATTTTTCATCTTCGTACTCACTTACCTTTAGCAACGACAGTTTGGTTACAAAATCAACATAATCTTTCGATTGGATGAAGCCGGATATATCTGAAATATTAATCTCCCGGCCAAAGCGAATGTCCCTGTCATAATCATAAAACCAAGGCGATAAATATTGCTTCAAATCATGATTGAGGCTTTTGATAGTTTGTCCGTTGTTGAGTCCTTCTGCAAATCGAACCGAACACACTACCCGTACCCGTTCATAGTACGGGTTTCTTACTTCCACCTGTACGAAAGGAGAAGCCAGGCTTTGTACATATTCTTTTATATTTCTGAGCACGCTTACATTTGCCATGGGAAGAACCAGGAACTTTGCACTATATTTGAATGAAGGGATCACGGTAATTAATACTTTTCCGGGATCTACATCTACGTAGGTACTGGTACTCTGCAGGCAGTTTACTTTATAGATATCCGGAAATTTATCCAGTATAAGCTGCTCATAATCACGGCTCACAATGGCCCGGTTTTTATGCCGTAACCGCTCACTGATGCGGGTATACATCTGTTTCTCATTTTCCTTTGACTTCCCCCCGAGAGAAGGTTCTGGCTGAAACACAGCAGCAATTTCGGAAACTGGTTTCTCAAGCGATGTGATCGATTCAGCCGGCAAAAACGTATGCAAATGAGTGTCGGTAGAAGAATCAGGAACCCAGCTAAGCGTAGCCGCCTGAGTTTGTATACTCACAGTATCTCCGATCATTTCAATATTCTTTGAACCTGTCACTTTGATCCAGTGTAAATCATCTTCGAGAATGGTATTTCCTTTAGCTATGCTTTGCGGAAGTTCCAGGTTAACCACTCCCGAACGCAGCAGATTTTCAGTACTATCCGATAGAATTTCGCTGGGGGCCAGTTTTCGCCATTTATTATTAACGAGGTAGTGCCAGCTCACGTCAGAACTGGTATCTTCAAAACTGGCTACGTTTTTCCCTTTTATCTGGAAATACAATGTCAGCGAAGTTGGAGGCTCAAGACCTTTTAGACCAATAAAAAGGCTTCCCCTTTCCTTCACATTGGGCACCAGGTATACCGGATCATTATCTTCGGATGGGTATACCTGTTTTGAGAAACCAAAGGGCATTATATGATAGGCCTCCCCTGCCCTGCTTTCATCTTTTATACCTTTTTCAGTAATAAACTTTATACTCTTATAATCGGTGTATCCTACTCTGATGGAATTAAGCAAAGGGGTATAGGGCTCGTTGGGAATCTCTTTTTTATTCCTTTCTTTCTTGATTTTCGCGTTTTCCAGAAATACTTCAGAAATCAGAAAGGGATATTTTTTATGGCCAAAAAGAATGTCATCTCCCTGCAGTTCAAACTTTATAAATCCTGCTTTGGTGGTTTTGTTGTAGCTTAAAGGTTCTTCATTCTTGTCGTAGTTGGGAGACAGCTTAAACTCTTCCAGCGATATAGTACTGTAGGTAGTAGACCTGGCAAGTTTTCCAAAGGGATGCGGTGCACTACTCCTTTGCTGTCCTTCGGTCTCAAATAGGAAATAATTTCTGTCTTCTTCTTTTTTCGGATACTCCCACTTGCCCTCTTTCAACAGGGAAAAATCTACTTTGAATGAAGTGTTATCTATTCCATACCCTTCGTACCCCCGGTAATAATCATAGAACCCGCCTTCCTCATCTGGTAAATCAGCCCATTCCAGCGTTAATGTGATGTCTTGTACGGCTTTGTTTACTACTTCTTCGCTCCCAATTAGTAAATAAGAACCTTTTTTAGGGGTGGGGCCAAAAGGCTGAAAAGGTTCGTCCAGGCTCAGTTGTCCCAGGTTGTTGTACACTATGATATCCCGTACTTCATTTACCTGGGCATGTATTCCCACTTCGTAGAGCACCAGACAGGAAAGCAAGGAGTAAGGGTATATAAAAGAGTCTTTATTTATGGCAAGCCGGGCAACTGGCCACTGGCTGTCAAACTCGCTTCCATGAATTTCAGGATCATGACCAATAAAAGGAGGATCGCCATACGATAGCCGGAAATTGACAACTATGGAATCTGTTTCTATGGTCTCATCTTTAAGCGAAGGACATTCCACTCCGTATTTTTGAATATGCATCCACCCCTCTTCTGAGGTAACCGACAAATGGAATGCTTGCCCGAAAGCCTTAAAAAAGACTTCTGCAAAAGTGGTATCCGTATTATCGGCTATTTCCTGGATCTGGTCTTTAAATGCAGAAAAGGATTCTTTACTAAATGTAAACTCAAGGCTTACATCCCGTTCCCCTTCATTCAATTGCAAAGCAGGAGAAGCAACGGCGAAGCCTAAACTTGCATCTCTCATGGTACGTCCAACATTGCTAACCCCCACCTGATCTTCTCCCAATGTTGGCCATGCCCGGGCTTCTCCGTCATCTGCTTCAACAGCTTCTCCTGTTATCTTTGCTTCATATATACCGGAAACCAGTTTTTCTGTACATCCCACCTCAACATATTTGTTTTTACTTTTGTAGAGGGTGCGCAATTCCTGGATATCTGCATGATTTAAGACAATAAAATTATTGGCCTCATATACCCGTTCATTCCCATCTTCATCTTTGTCAGCTAAAAAACGGGTTCCCTTTCTTAACAAATAAGAATCGGTTTCTTCCGACAACTGTAAACATACATTCACCTTATCGGGGATAGCTGCTCTGGGCTCTTGCTGCAGCACTTCCCGGTAGTAAAAATCAAGATGCCGTCCTTTAATTTCATTAATACTGCCCTGGGCTTTTTTATAAAGTTTCAAAAAAGCAAAAAGAAGGCCGATTTGGGGCGCATGATCATTATGTTTTAAACTCTCTTCGAGGTAACGCGGCGCAATGGCTTTGAAGTAGGTGAGTGTATCATAAAATGAATCAAAAATCGATTTCAGTGCGCCTCCTGCATGCTTTACCCGTTCACCTATACTCTCTCCCGCATATATGGAAGTATCGGCCACAGGATCATCCTTCATCACCAGGTTAGTGTTCTTGACAAACACCACATCCAGTTCTGCTTCAATCCCCTCCTTACGGGCAGCCCCTTTACTAAAGGCCCGCAACTGTTGGTAATTTTTCTTCAGATCGTTCACCGCATGCTGAAGTTCATCGTAAAATGCACTTTGCATGTCGGTATAGGTTTTGAGTTCCAGCGTCCAAAAATGAAATAAGCTGGCCATTTCCACTATAGAATGGATTAAGGACCGATAATAGCTAATAAGCAGTTCGGTATTGTTAATACCCGTGGTTTCGATAAGTACTTCATACCGCTTATAATTAATTTTAAACCTGCTGATATCCTGGGTAATAATAAATGAAAGTATAACTGTCAGGTCTGCGGTAAATAGCTCTTTCCAATTACCATCCAGCACATTCCGTGAATTATAAAAATTAAGGAAACTGGAATACTCTGCTGAAAAAGCCACCAGTTCTTCAAAGGAATGATCATCTATGCGCACATAGTCAGGATCCAGTCCTTTCAACCACCGGTTTCTTTGGCTTAATCCTGCTTTTGATTGCCTGTATTTCTTGCTCATTTCCTTTAGCTCGTTAATTCATATCAAAGTTCAGGTTGGTCCCTTCATTCACATAAAAAGGATACACCATATTGCTTCTCGAGTTGGTTGACCGGATTTCATATTCCAGGTAAATATCCAGCCTGCCATCGACATCTTCATTGATATAGACATCCACTTTCAGCAGATCAATTCTGGGTTCATACATAAGAATCGCTTTCTTTACATCTACTTTAAAATGATTTACCCGGGTAAAATTCATCGTATCAAACACATGATGATGAATGTCGCAGCCAAACTCGGGTTCCATCACCCGCTCGCCGGGAGCCGTAGATAGGATAATCCTCAGGCTTTCCTCTATGTCTTCCTCTTCTTCTACCAGCTCTACACTGTCTCTGGATTTATTAAATGTGGGAGGAAACTTCCATCCTTTTCCCAGAAATGTTTTATCCATCGTACCTTCTCCTCATTTATTAGCCACCAATCATCACTGTGGGCAGCCCCATCACTATAGACCCCCCATGAGCACAGGTATCTCCCATGCGAGCTGCAGGTTTACCTCCAATCATAACGGTTGCCGAGCCTTTGGCTACGGTATCGGGCGGCCCCACACAGGTGATGCTGTCTCCCAGTACCGAAGCTGGCAGGCTTCCAATCAATACAGTGGGCACCCCTGGACCTATAATTGGTCCGCCTACATGTGGTATAGGAGGTACTCCGGGAGTTTGCATCGGGCATGCATGCATATCAGTTATTCGGGCTGCTGGTGGCATAATTATCCTGTTGGTTTAAACTTTTAATTGATCATGACCATGGCACCCTGAACTTTTACCTGTCCGGATGCTGTTAATTCTGAAGCTGCCTGACCATTGGCCGAAAACTTAGTCTGGGCGCTGTTACTAATCTGCAAACCGGATATATCAACATTGGCATCCGATTTAATCGTCATATTACCGGTAGACTGAAGGTTCATTTTCCCTCCGGCCTTTATGGTGATATCGGCATTACTTTGAATGTTGATCCCGGATGAATCAAAAACTGCTTTATTACTGTTTTGATCTTCAATGGTGATGGAACCTTCCTTGTCATCATAGATCATTTTATTGCCACCGGGGGTTTTTATGGTGATGATTTTGTCTACATCCTGAAAATGGATCTCCAGCTTATTCTTGGTTACAAACGCTTTATTGGTATTGGGCTGATCGGCGGTATAGGGAGGTGCAATTGTTTTACTGTACAGCGATCCCAGTATAACCGGGTAATTGGGGTTTTCATCCAGGAACCCTACCACTACCTCATCATTTATTTCGGGCATAAAGAAACAGCCGGCGTCCGAGGTTGAGTAGAAGTTGGCGATCCGGGCCCAAATCCCTTGTTCATCCCCAAGCAAGGGCAGTACAACCAACACCCTGTTTGCCTGCTCGGGATCGCTGTCAATTTGTTTTACCGTACCAATATGCAATCCCTTCATCGCCGGCATCAATCCCCCGGCAGCCAGCGGCTCCAGGTCATCCACTTCTTCCACAAACCAGTCGAAATTTAAACCAAACTGAGCCTCGGTAATCCATTCTCCCCCCTTTATAAGGTGGGTTACAGCACTAACAAAAACATTTCCGTTAAAACGATCCCCCACTCCCGACAGCTCCAGCATGGTCCCGGGTTTCACATCGGCATTCCCCTGGAACTTTACTTTGCCTCTTGTTTGGGAAAGTTTTGCTTTCTGCAGTTTAGAACTCGCCCATTCTTTCAATTCGTCGTTGGGCACGTTGCTTATCGATTGTAACTGAAAAGTATCCAGCCCTATCACATCGGTAAGGGTGGATGGGGAAATATTACCGGGCAGGGTTGCACTCGATGCTGTTCCATCTGCCTCCACGGTTTTTTGCGTTGCCATGTCCCATGCAACTCCTTTGGCTGCTTTTAACTGGGTTCGCGATTCCACCTCAGCCTGGAAATCCAGCATGGTCCCCCCATATGCCAGCCCCAGCACGGCCGATGCACTGGTATCCGGCTTCTTTACCGAAACCTTACCGTCATCCGTTAATACTATCAGGCTGTTTACATCAGCCCGCATCATCATAAAGTCCCAGTCGCTTACATAGTACTGAACCACTTCTTTGTGGGTCACTGTGGTAGCATCCACATCACTGGACAGACCATAATTTCCAATCAGTGTACTTATAATATCTTTATCGGTCTTATCCTTATAAAAAGCATTTTTTCTACCTACCGTCATCTTAACCGCTTTGTCGCGGCATTCTATCACCAACACCGATTTGTTTTTATGAATACGTACCCCATGCTTGGTGATGATTCCCTTGAAGATGGTGGTATTTGTAGATTGATACCCGGCTTTAATTTCAATTTCCTTGCCCGGCAAAAAATCATCTTTATTGCTGATGGGGAAATCAGCTTTGGCAGAGCTTCCGTCAAACAAAATAATCTGAGCATACGGAACTTTATTTACCGCTTTTCCAACTTCAATTTCTGAGAGCTGATACGTTTGGTCTATTTCCGTACCATCCAAAAGAATAGAAAAAGAAACAATAGTGGTTTTTGAAGAAACGGGTGATTTAGCTGCCATAACTTACTTCTTTATACTTGGAAAGCGGATAACAGTGCCTGGGGTCAGGTTTCTGAAATCGACGAGTTCGTTTGTTTTAGCTATCTCCATGTAATAGGAACTGTCTCTGTATATTTGATAGCACAGGTTTGGAAGAGTATCTCCCGCTTTTACAATCCTTTTATGGGTTACATCAGGCGATTGGCGATTGGCTTCTTTGGCTTCTGTAGCCGGGTCAATAAACTCTTTAAAGGTAGCATCAATTTTAGCCCTTAACGGAGAACCGTTAGGTTTAAACATGGTATAGTTTACGGTGAATTGCTCCAGCACACAGTTAAAAGTGAGCGATCCCCATAACAACTGCAGGTAATTGTTGCTGTGAATCTCGCCATTATAATCAAACACCAGTTCTTTAAATTTTTTCACCTGGTCTTCTACGCTGTCGTCGGTAGAAGCATCGTAGATAGCCCCAGTTCCATCCAGGTAGAATTCCAGTTTTATATCCTCTGGTTTCGATTTTACATACTTCGGGCCTGTACCCGAGGTGCCCATACCCTGCGTGCAGGCATACTCTATGGCATGTGTACGCGAGTACTCTTTGGGGTTAATCATTACACTGAATTCATCCACTTTATCGGAACTCCCAAAGCTGGACGACTTATATGCTATTATTTTGAGCTTTTCTAACGACATATTCTCAGCGTTCTAATCCCCATGTTCGTTTGTCTTCTATTTGTGCCAAGCATTCCTCAATGATCTGGTCTTTAAGTTCTTCCATATTGATGTCAGTCTTTTGGTTTCGCCGTTCTTCCTCACTGACTTTCACTTTTACAATAAGTTCTTTGATTTCAAGAGCCATTATGCCAGCTTCTCCTTTAATGCCCTGGCTGCTTTGGCCGCAATACTCAGTGGATCCATTTTAACCTGCGAATAATATTGGTACGTAAACTCCATATTTTCGATCAGGTATTTGTTGTCCATAGAGTTGAAGCCGGATGTTTCCATTTTAACCGGCCAGGCGCCCACAAAAAACCAGGCTGTCAGTATTGAGCCTTCACTATCCAGTAGAGAAAGCATGATGTTTTTAGGTTTAATACCAAAAGTGAGTGTTGATTCCTGGCGTGCCATACACCATTCGGCAAATTCCGAGAACTTAGTTACATAGCCTCGCTTTAACACCAGGTTCGAATAATCGACGGAAGTGGGGACCCGGTGTTTATACCGGTTTTCCCCTCCTTCGACGATATCTTCGGTTTGTACTGTCGCCGTAATACCTTCCACTTCCTGGAAGCTATTATCAATGTTGGCGCCCGAAATCATTGTGCTGGTAACACTAAGTGCACTAACCAACTGCACATTGAAATAAAACGCCGGTGGCGGATAGTACGCATCTTCAGTTGATAGAAACATTAACCTGTTTGACTACCTTTATCGTTTTGTGTGATACCTTCATGAACGATTTCGATAGTTTCAACGGCTACTTCGTTGCCATCGGCTTTCAGATCGGTTACCGTAATCTTGGTAGGCCAGGCGTTTGCCAGACTCCAGGTCATTAAAGGAGCGCCTGTTTCGTCCAACAAATTAATGGTAACTGTAGTACGGGCAATAGTGTTCATCTTTATCTTCTCGTACCATTCCCAGAAAGCCAGGTCGTCTTTAAACATCCCTTTCTTCATGGTTACGTTACCTGATTTAACCATTCCCGGCATTTTTGCCATGGTAAACCGTTTGTCGTTACCGGCACGGTACTCGATCACTTCGGATTCCAGGTCCATTCCTGATACTTCCTGGAAAGGAACTTCACCAATTCCACTTTCTGATCCCAGGTCTACCGTAAAATAGAACTTGGGTATCGGCCATAGGTTTTCTCTGCTTTCTTGTTGTTCACCAGCCATAATATGTATGTGTTTTAAGTTTTATAGATCTAATTTCAATTGAGTAAATCGTATTTACGATTCCTGCATCTTTTGCTGGAATGTGATCACGATGAATTCAGCTGGTCGGGTTATGGCTACTTTTACAGTAATACGCATAATACCATCCAGAATGTCATTCGGGGTCATGGTTTCACCCAGCCCCACCATTACCTGAAATGCTTCTCCGGGGCTTGAACCGGCCAGGGCGCCTTGTTTCCACAAGTTATTCAGGAAATTGTTAAGCATTCCTTTCATCAGTACCCAGGTATTGGCATCATTAGGCTCAAATACATAGGCTTTAGCGGCTGCTTTAATTGACTGCTCGAGGAAGATCATGGTGCGGCGCACGTTAATGTATCGCCAGTCCTGGCTGTTACCATCTAACGTACGGGCACCCCATACTTTAACTCCTTCACCTACAAAAGCACGGATAGCGTTTACCGATTTGCCGGTGAGTGTTACATTGAGGTCTTCCTGCTCGTCGTGCGTGATGCTTACAGAAGGAGCTACCGTACTCGCTATACCTACATTGGCTGGAGCTTTCCATACTCCCCGTGTATTATCTACCATGGTATAAATACCGGCCATGGCAGGTCCGGGTGGCAGCAGGTTCATCTTTTCTCTGAGCTCTTTCATCAGTTCCTTATAAGGCGGGCTGATGGACATAAGTTTTTGATGCTCAGTTAAAATCTGCTTCTCTTTGTCTTCTTCTGTTACCTCTTCCCCTACTTCAGGTACTTCGAGTGCATCGATTTCATCATTTAATACCTGTTTGGCTTCATCCTTCAGGGCACTCTTATCTACTTCGGCCTTTAGGGCAGTTTGAAGTGCCTCCAGGTTATCAATGTTTTCATAGTCGATTTCTGAGGCAGGCGTTACCGTTGTTTTGATCCACGGATAATAGCTTATTCCGAAATCGAGATAGTCGGAGCCGACAGCATCCCGGAAACTTTCAATAATATCTGTTTCCCCTTTTCTGTCTTTATAGCCGTCATATACATCCAGTATAGCTACACGGTTTCTCATTTTGTACCCGCAGTGCTGCAACATTTGCTTAGACACATCTACATAATCTTCCTGTCCGAGAAGCAGGGCGTCAGGGATCAGCAACATAGTAGGTTCCAATTCCCGAACCAGGGGCTCTATTCCCTTTTTCAGCTTCTCAGGTTTAATTCCTCCTGCTGTTATATCAGCGTAGGTTCCCACAGAAATAATCCATGCCGTTCCACCTCCATTCGCATAAAACAGGCGAATAGAATTGTATAGAAAAGCTTGTGTATTCTCTGCTGCTGTAAGGGTATAGTCGGTCCCCCCTGAGGTAAAATGACCTTCTTCTCCCTCAGCTGCTTCAGCAATAGTATATTTTGTAGTTATTCCTCCTCCAAAGTGAGTATGAAATTCTGCAAGAGAAGTAATTCTTATAGGTTGATTAATTGCACTTTTTCCACCGCTTTTAACGGCTTTCTCTGTGTATCCGATAAAAGCTGGAACAGCTGTTGGGATACCAACCACCGAATTGGGAAATGCGTTCTTTTCCTCAATATAAACACCGGGCGTTTTTAAGGTACTAGGCATAGGTATGTAATTTTAGGTTATAAATAGACATACATTTCTGAATAGAAATGCTGTTGATTGTGTTCTTTTTTAGCATTTATAAAATTGACTGACGGTGTTGGTAAAGCATTAATCAATGTTGTTCCTGTACCCGACTTTAACTGATACATATTGACTGTACTTTGCTCTAATCTGATTGCAGATTCAGAATCAAATACTACAGCTTCACTTCCATCAGAGAGGCGTTGATGGCCTTTTTTTATAAAACTGATTGGTCCTCCATTTCTTCCATTCGATATTTTTACATCATCTACCCCGGAACGGTGCTTGGGGATAATGTAATACCGCCAAATTGTTGACCTGGCTTTAAATGACAGGATGTAGGTGGTAAACCCGGAAATAGTCCCATTTAAAAGGTCTGTTATTCCTGTGGTCTCATCAAAAGGATATAATTCAATAACTCCGAAAACCGGTTTCCAAAAAAGGGAGGCATCCTTATAAAAATTCAGTAAATCATTTTCTTGCTTCCGCAACGCATATACTCCATTGGGAAGGTCTGTAAGTTTTAGCGGAACCTTCTTCTGGTTTTCTGTTATCTGAATCTCTGATACCGATTCTCCAAGATGATTCACAATTGTATATGTTTCTGCACTCCCGGAATCTTCTCTTTCATACATAAATGAGTCTCCGGCCAGGATACAATAATCTTCCAGTGATGCGTATTGGCTCCTGCCTAAAAAATAGCGGTGATCTGCCCCCTCTGTCCCTGCATTCGAAAAACAGAATACCCCATTGGGAGTGTTTGAATCTAATTGGGTATAATTCTGAAAGAAGGGATCTGAAATCTCCAGGTAAAATGACAGTTTAAATATTTTTTGGTCTTCAACATTAAGGGTTGAAAAAGCTTCATTCTCTTTATCCCATGCTATATAAATTCCTTTGGGTCTCTTTTTTACTTGCAGCCCATAGTTGTGTAGTAATTTTTTAGTCTCTTTATCCGCTACGATTTTGAAAGCCGAAAAGAAATTATCGCCAAAGTACTCGTGATCCACTTCTATGCCAATAAGCTTGGTATATCCCATAATAATTACCCGCCTATTGGTTTATCATCGGTTTCAGGCTGACTGGTTCCCGGAATAACCTGATCTATGTCATCACCGAAGTAGTTAAACACACTTACTTTATATATGACCGAGGGTACATATTTGGAACCTATGACACCCCACAGGTGGCCTATTTCCTGTGGGCTAAAATTTTCCATCTCAAAAGTCAGTTTCCCCACCTGGTTGCTGAGCTCAGGGGTATTATCGTGGGTAAAAGCATATTTGTTCTGGAAAAAACTCACAACGGCAGAAAGAAAAGTGAGCGACTGCTGGTAGTTTTTATCACTAAACAAACATGAGATGGCTACAAACAGATTCAGGGTTACGGTAGGCTTAGCTTTCGTAAAGCTGTTATTGGAGTGCGATTTATAGGAGTTAAAATTCCGGGTAAGTTTCTCCTGTTGAACATTAACCAACGTGACTACTACTTTATCTGTGTTGTCTACAATTTGTCCATCCGGACTTACCACACTGTCCAGTACTACTTTATTCTCTTCTGTATCGAACCTGAATTTGAAAAAAGTATTTAATTGATCCGCGATAAGTTTTAATGTGTCCCCTATCATTTAGAATTTCCTCTTTCAGGGCTCTCCACCTCTGAGATTATATATTGAATGATCCGGCACATAGATTAACAGCTGTATTTCAAGCTGCTTTCTATGTGCTTTTATAATTCAATATGGCGGGGCGATAATCAAAAAAAATCGTTCAGTAATTCTACTCCTGAATAACTCTCCGTAATTCTATTACTGAATTTTACTCCGTGAAAACACTCTGTATTTTTACTCCTAAATTATACTCCGTGATTTCACTCCGTAATTTTTCCTTTTTGACTCGTTTCTTTAATGACGTAGGACTCAGCTCGGTATGGTATTTCACATAATCATAGAGCGATTTCTCATCTTTCAGACCTACCATGCGTGCTATGCAGAACAGTGATTCCTCAGGAGATTTAAGCATCAGCTCAATTACTTTCTGAAGTCTCAATTCTGTCATCACTTTAATAGCAGGCTTACCAAAATGTATTTTAATTTGCCTGCTGAATGACTTGGTACTACTAAAATTTGCATAAGAAGCCCATTCCTGTACGGTATGTATATCCTCAATATTATTCTTAAAGGCACGAATGGCCAGTTCTATCTCCTCTTTGTATTCTCTCATCTGTAATAACCCCATAAATAGTTTTAATTGTAGGCTTATAAAACTGCTAACAATCTCTGGTATGTCCCTTTAAAAAATATAACTACTGGAGGCAATTGTGTAGTTATCAAATTACTAAATTCAGCAATTCAATATTGAACCAGTAAACAACTCTGGCTAAAAATAAAAGCAATTGTCCATCCCTGAATTAGCTTGACCGTTAGTTAGGGTTATTAGTTTAGATTAAAAACACAATATGGATATTCTCGCGCCCTGTCAACAGCATTGGATTGGAGGCTAGCCTCCGAAAAATCCGGGGTG
>VEMX01000036.1 GCA_009711805.1 Balneolaceae bacterium
TTAAAATGATCTACGTGTAATTTTTTTTAATTGAAGCCATCCAACAAAATAAGTACCTCAAAAATTTGATTAATCTTTTGAGTCAATTCTCAGTTCATTCGGCCTGTTAAGTCCGACAGGCTCCTAGGTTATAAATTCAATATTTATGTAATAACTAGTTTATTGACCCTGGCCCTGTAGGTTAGCACACTTTTATATGTTCTATCTATAAGTTTTTATGTTTGTATCAGTTAGTTGCTTAATATTAGTACATTCAAATTGCTTTTTTTGTAAAAATATATTTTACTGTCATTGTTATTTTTAATCAAAATAAAAGCATTAAGATATGAGAAAAATAAGCATTGTTTTGTTCTTAGTCGGAGGTTTATTCCTCAATACTTTAGCTAGCAACTTATCCTTATCATCTATTCCTCCTTGTGAAAATGATGATTGTGCAGGAGTTCAGGAATGGAATGGACATGAAATAGGTATTTGTACTGATCCTTCAAATGTTCCAGGTGGTCAGGATGGGTATAATTGCGATGCTGAAATGGGCGGATGTTTGATGGATCCATGCTATGCTGTATAAGGTAGTTAAGATTTAAAGTTCAATCACTAAACACGTATTAAAGTTATGAAAATAAGAAATATATTATGCTTCGTATTCGGTTTATTATTAAGTGTGGGTTTGCAAAATACAAATGCATCAATTTATTGTGAAGACGATGTTTGTGTATCTGGTGAAGTCGAGGGGGGGAAGTACGATGGCTATTGTGTTCCTTATTATGCTGTACCCGGGGGAAGTGAAGGCATGAGTTGCAATGCTCACGATGGAGCTTCATCAAGAGATGATGCCTGTACATTGGACAGTTGTAATCCAATATGAAATATGAAAAGAAGTTTTGTGTATGCCTATTATTTATAGTTTTATGTTCATTGTTTTTTTCAAATTGTCTCGATAATGAGAACAAGGAACTACACCACCCGATTGATTCATATATGCCTGATTATAAAAAGGCAGTTTCAACTGATGATGAAGGATATCAAATCGCTGATGTTGTAATTGATTCAGTTCTTGGTTTTTTCCAAAGCTCAGAAAAACAGTTCCAATTAGGAGGAACTACATCACATGATTTGTTGGGCAATGTTAAAGATTTAACTACAGATTCATCTGGCAATATTTACATACTGGATAACAGAACTTATTCAATAAGAAAGTACGATTCAGGTGGAAATCTTTTGAAAATATATGGAGGAGTACAAGGGAGGGGTCCGAATGATTTATTTAGGCCAATAGCTGTTGATGTAAGTTCAGAATCTGTTTTGTACCAATCAGACTATCCACATCCATTTAAAGCATATGATGTAAGTGAAGATAAATTGGACTTTTTACAAACATATGAACCGAAAAATATCATTACTACTGATTTTTGCTTGATGAATGATGAAGTATATGTTCGTTCTCTGGCTGAAAATCCTAATGTAGAAGATTCATTGGTCTACAACCTAATACATGTTTTTTCTCAAAGTGATATTGAATTTATCACGGCATTTGGAGACATGTACAATTCACCAAGACTGAAAACTAATAAGAGATTATCTGGAGGTCTTAATGGGAAGGTTGCCTGTATCGAAAATACAAATACCATTGTTTATACTTTTGAAAGCTTCAATTATCTTTATGCAACTGATCAGAAGGGAGAGTTAAAGTGGGTTGCAAATTTGTCTTCATTGACTCCTTTTCAATCCATAGAAAAAGTTCACAATGGACAAACAAGAGGGTGGAGATTTCGGTATAAAGGTGATCGAATTACTACTATAAATCAGGTGAATAGTGATTACATATTAGTACAAGCAATAAGGAATAAGGAAGGAACTGAACCCGTAGAAGTTGTTAGCTATTTAGTTTCAGTTAAAAATGGATCTAATGTTGAATTAGATGTAGAACTTCCTCGGATAATACACATTGATTTAGAAAAGAAAATCTATTTCGTATTACATGTAGATCAGGATATAAGAGTTGAAGTTTGGAAGAATGAATAAATTAGTTAAGAATACGTTAATTGGTGCTTTATTGATATTGGTAGGTTTTTTTGTCCCTGAGATTTATTCTGCCACTATCTTAAAAAAGAAGATAGATATACTATCTTCTAACATTCAATATCAAAAGCAAACACAATATGAACTTGTATTTATATACATAGGTTGTTCTTCTTGCGGCGCTTCAAATCTTGATCCCCTTACAGATGCAATTATTGAAATTAAAGATTCATTGAAAATTAAAGCGGAAACTAATGGATTTGGATTTCATTCTATAGGGATATCAAAAGATAAGAACTTAAATGAAGAATTAATTCATCTCGCATGATATAAAAATTTTGATGAGTATATAATTGGAAAGGAATGGGCAAATACAGGAATCAATAAATATAACCATGACCTTTTTAAAGGACCACTCGGCACTCCCCAAATTATAATAACTAAAAGAATATATTCTGACTATTCAGTAACAGATGAACCAATTTATAAACTAATTGATAAAGAAGATCTAATGACTAGGAAAATTGGGTTTAATGAGATAATCGAATTCAATGAAAAGGGATTACATTTACCTTCGGGGACTTTCTTAAAAGGCTCTTAGAGTAGATAAGTATATTCAAACCAAAAAAAATAAAATATATGATGAGGGCCTCCAGGAATGGAAATACCGGCATGTGAAAATGGTGGAACGTACCATCGGCACCAAAAAAGGCACCGGGGGATCGGACGGGGTTAAATACCTGCGTAAAACCTTGCACCATTCTATTTTTCCAGACTTGTGGGCAATACGATCTAAATTTTAACGCCCACAGCAACAATTACTTACTGTATATACTCCTGAAAGTGAAAATTTTATAAAACCAATTAATTCCTACAATGTCCGATATTGATTCTTTAGCCAACCGCCTCATCCCCCATTATTCCCATTTTGATGTAGGCAACCGGCTGCTGTTTACCGGACATTCGCACCAGGCGTGGCCGGATGTAGCCCGGGAAGGACAAACAGAGTATTTTGATATTTGTGCCCGGGATGTGGATAACAAATGGGAGGCAGCTGCTCAAAAAACTGAGATCCTGCGTGGATATCTTCGCGAATATTATGATGACCCAGGTGGATTTTATTGCCGGGAGCAAAATACCCATGTACTGCTGGTAAGCTGGCTGTCATCCCTTGATTTGAAGAATAAACCCAAAATCATTTCTACCGATGGAGAATTCCATTCAATGTATCGCCAGTTACGCCGACTCGAGGAAGAGGGAATCCAGGTAGAACGGGTTCCAACTACTCCCGATGAATCGTTTGCAGAACGTATTATTGCAGAAATGGATGCTCAAACATCGGCCGTGATGCTCTCAAGGGTATATTTTGAATCCAGCCTGGTAAACCAACACCTCACTGAAATTGCCGAAGCTGCCCGACACAAGAATATTCCTGTATTAATTGATGACTACCACGGAACCAATGTATATCCCTTGTCTATCCGCGAGGCGGGACTCGAAGACTGCTTTCTGTTGATCGGGGGATATAAATATCTACAGTGGGGCGAATCTAACTGTTTCCTTCGTTTCCCAAAGAACTGTATCTATCGACCGGTTATTACGGGATGGTTCGCCTCATTTAGTACCCTGGATAAGCCCAGGACCGGAGCTGCAGTTCATTACGATCACTCTGATCAACGTTTTGCCAGTGCTACCTATGATCCTTCATCCCAATTCAGGGCAGCTAAAGTGGTGGCCTTTTTCAGGGAGCAGAGGCTCACCCCTTCGGTGCTTCGGGATCAGTATGTGGAACAGGTAAAATTGCTCAAAGAACATTTTCTGGCTTTAGAACTCAATCCTGACACCATCCAGCTTACACACACGCTTGATATCGAAAAGCATAATGGCGGTTTTTTATCGCTTACCTCTCCTTATGCCCGTACAATCAGAGCCGACCTTTTAGAAAGAGGTATATATACCGATGCTCGCAGCAATGTCATTCGGTTTGGCCCTGCTCCATATACTACAACTCAACAAATAACCCAGGTGATGCAAGAACTCAAAATCTCCACAAACAAACTCTGATTCAGACTTATTAATGGATAAAGGAACTGGTAATTGTAAGATTGAGCCAATGATTGAGCGCTATTGGACGAGTGACGATGGGCAATCGCAAATCGCCAATGTAGAATTGCAACAAAAAAGCCGGAGTTCAAGCTATAACAGGAAATAGCCTTTATCCGCCACCTCACTTAAATACCCGCATCCCTGATCCTGGTCCATCATCCCCACTGAAAAGTGTAAAAAAACCACAAAGTGAGCCTTTAAACCATATAAGTACTTTGTGCTTCAATCTGATTGCATTACTTTCAGCTGATACATAATAACTATACTACACAACATGAGATTTACATATATACAATCCTTCTTATTTTTGTTACTTATCGGGGTGATGTTAGACACGAACGTTTCTTATGCCCAGCAAATACCAGCTAATATTGCAGATAAAATAGAATTCAGAGATATAGGTCCTACCCGACAGGGTGGTCGCTATGTTGATTTTGCAGTGGTAGAAAAGAGCCCAAAAGTTTTTTATACCGCTACAGCTTCCGGCGGTTTATGGAAAACTTTAAACAACGGTATTTCCTACTTCTCCATTTTTGATAATGAAAGCGTGGTATCTATTGGTGATGTAACCGTAGATCAGCGCGATACCAGTATTGTCTGGGTTGGAACGGGTGAAGCTAATAATTCCAGAAGCTCCTATTTCGGTGACGGAGTATATAAATCAACCGATGGAGGAAAGACCTGGAAAAATATGGGACTTCCTGAATCACATCACATTGGACGTATCTTAATTGATCCTGATGATTCAGATATTGTATATGTAGCTGCTTTAGGGCATCTGTACTCTGATAATCCGGAGCGCGGACTCTACAAGACTACTGATGGAGGTAAATCGTGGAATAAGGTACTTGAGGTAGAATCGAATGGTAAAAAAATTGGTGTGGTAGATGTTGCCATGCATCCCACCAACTCTGATATACTCCTTGCCGCAACCTATGATAAAATCAGGAAGCCCTGGACTTTCAATCCCGGCGGTCCCGGTAGTGCCATCTACAAAAGTACGGATGCCGGTAAAAGCTGGACTAAATTAGAGAATGGGCTACCCGGCGGATTTCTAGGACGAATCGGGGTGGATTTCTCTAAAAAAGATCCCAACATCATTTATGCGAATATTGAAAATGTAAATGTAGAAGGCATCGATTATGAAGAACGCCTGCGAATGCTTACGGTAGGTATCCCTCTCGAAGAAGGCCAAAGCACAAAAGGGGTTGAAGTGTACCGTTCTGATGACACCGGCCAAAGCTGGCGTAAAGTGAGTCCCGATGGTGAAGATGTGGGAGGCGGCCCCGGCTACTATTATCAGCAAATGGAAATAGATCCTAATAATTCTGATCATGTGTATGTACTCGGCATCCGGATGTGGGAAACCGTAGATGGAGGCAAAACATGGAAAAGGCCTTTCCGCTTTGGAGGAGATAACCATGCAATGTGGATTGATCCTGCTGACTCAAAGCACATGCTGTTGGGTTACGATCATGGAATGGGAATTACATATGACGGCGGAAAGTCATGGTATCATCCTGATGAAATCCCTCTCGCCCAGTTCTATTCTGTAGGAGTGGATATGGCCTACCCTTATAATGTATATGGCGGACTTCAGGATAACGGATCGGTAAAAGGGCCAAGTTCAAAACCCAATGGCGCTCCTATACAGCTTGAAGACTGGACCCGAACCGGAGGAGGCGATGGCATGTACAATATTGTTGATTACACCAACAACCGGTACCTCTACAATGAATCTCAGTTTGGCCCCATCCAAAGAGTAGATTTGGCAACCGGAGAACGTAAAAGTATCCGATACGAAAAGGCCCGTGAAATGCGGTGGAACTGGAGCTCCCCCATTATCGTGTCGGAGCATAACGCCGATGTTATCTATCATGCCGGAAATAAAGTGTTGCGATCAGACTTCAGAGGGGAAGATTGGGAAGAAATAAGTCCCGATTTATCGAACAATGATTCAGTGAAAGCAGCAGGTACGGGAAATATTCAGTATGGCACCATCACTACCCTGGAAGAATCCCCCATCAACCCTGATGAACTTTGGGCTGGAACTGATGATGGTAATGTACAACTTACAACAGATGGCGGCGAAAACTGGACGAAACTCAACGATCGCATAAAAGGTAATCCTGGCTATTGGGTGAGCAGAATAGAAGCTTCAGCTCATCATCCTGGCACCGCCTATGTAACATATACTGGCCTCAGAAGAGATGATTTCCGACCCTTTGTTTACAAAACTACCGATTTTGGCAAAACATGGACTTCTATTGCGGCTAACCTCCCGGATGAAAACATTAATGTAATTAAGGAAGATCATAAGAATCCCAAATTGCTTTTTATTGGCACCGATCAATCAGTTTTTACCAGCATCGATGGTGGTAAAAACTGGACAGAATTAACCAATGGATATCCAACCAATCCCGCCTATGATCTTGTCATCCATCCAAGAGAAAATGATATTGTTGTGGGCACTCACGGCCGGGGAATTTTCATTGCAGATATCAGTCCTTTACAAAAATTAAGCTCTACCGTTCTGGATAAAAAAGTTCATCTGTTTGATATAGAAGATAAAGTTAAATGGGGCAGCTACATTAACAATAACTCCTCCTATATTAATTTCAATGGGGAAAGTGAAGCACCAGGTACCCATATTTATTTTTATGCTCAACAGGCGGGAGACGCAGCTATCCACATTTATAAAGGTAAACGTAAACTCCGCACTTTAGATATTGAAGCTGAAGCCGGACTCAACCATACCATCTGGAATATGGACCAAATCGTACGTGAGCGTACGGAAGAGGAAATGGAACAAGTAAAACAAAGAGCCGAACGTATGAAAGAATGGGGCTATAGCGAAGAACAGGCCAATGCCTATGTTGAAAGAGCCCGGTTCATCACTGCTGATGTACAGGAAGGCAAATACCGGCTAATCCTGGAAATGAATGGGCAGAAAACAGAAAAGGAAGCCACCGTACTTAAAGATCTGTGGTACAATAAATAATTACCCTGGTATAGCTTATAACATCTTAAAAGGTTCAGCACCATGCTGAACCTTTTTTTATTTTTGTAGATACTCATCAGGTTTGTTTTTAACCCCGAGCTACGTGTACAGACATCTGCGGTGCAGCAAGGAAAGGACTTTTTCAATAGATCCCAAAATCTCAAAAGTAAGCAACCGATCTATTGGTTAGCCTGCAAGTCCTCTCCTCCAGGAGAGGATTTCCCCATAAGGGGTGCCTTCGGCAAGGTGAGGTGAAAGTATATGGCAGCCTCAGTCTTCATGGCAACTAACCATATCAACGCTGATTGAGGGCTCTCTGCGAGTATCGGGGGCATTGTTGAAGGAGGAGACAGAGGAGGTCGAAGAACAAGGATCTGCAAGTCGCATTGTTGCTTCAAACTATTTTGAGGACTCCCCGCTGCAGCCTCTTTCTGAAACCATACTTTTTAACCCGGATTATTCACCAAGAAATTTAATCGTACGCAAGGCGAAGTGGAAATGGGAACGGAAGGGTACTGTGGTACCCTGAGTACCCCAATTTTCACTTAAACGCAGCCTACGGGGAAATTTCGCCGCCTAATCCGTACCTCAAAATTGGGTTATTACATAAAGCAATTCAACGATAATATATTCAAGTATATAGATCGCCATTTTGCATCCATTCGTGAATAATTCGGGTTAAGTTCTTTTCCCTCTTATTTACAAGATTCTGAATTTTTTTTGTAAGGATTACATTTTATTTGGCTCTTACATATATCGAACATATATTCTTTCTCAAAAGAAGATGACACGATGTGACACCCTGCTTGCTTATATTGGCAGAAAACAAATTAACTTTTAAAACACATAATCATGGCCAAGTCAAACGACAGATTAAAAGCCCTTGATAATGCCGTAGGGCAAATTGAAAAACAACACGGTAAAGGCACCATCATGAAACTGGGAGATAGTGCCACCCAGAATATCGATGTTATCTCCACCGGATCCATTATGGTTGACTATGCTCTTGGTGTGAGTGGCATCCCCCGGGGCCGGGTCACCGAAATCTACGGACCGGAAGCCAGTGGTAAAACAACCCTTGCCTTACAGGTGATTGCACAGGCGCAAAAGAAAGGCGGATATGCCGCTTTTATTGATGCTGAGCATGCTTTTGACCCTCGCTATGCCAAAGCACTGGGCATTAATATTGAAGAACTTCTCATCTCTCAGCCCGACAGTGGTGAACAAGCTCTCGAAATCACAGAGACCCTCATCCGTTCCGGAGCCTTAGATGTCATTGTAGTTGATTCGGTAGCAGCCCTGGTTCCGCGGGCAGAACTTGAAGGTGAGATGGGTGATTCCCACATGGGATTGCAGGCTCGCCTGATGTCTCAGGCGATGAGAAAAATTACCGGTATTATCAACAAATCCCGCACATCATGTATTTTTATTAACCAGGTGCGGGAAAAAATCGGAGTGATGTTTGGTAATCCTGAGACCACAACCGGCGGGCGTGCCCTCAAGTTCTACTCCTCTGTGCGGATCGATATCCGCCGTATAGGGTCCATCAAAAAGGGAGATGAGGTTATTGGTAACCGCACCAAAGTGAAAATTGCCAAGAATAAGGTAGCTCCTCCTTTCAAGGTGGTTGAATTTAACATCATGTATGGTAAAGGGATTTCCAAGATTTCTGAGATACTGGATCTGGCCGTGGAATATGATATCATTGAAAAGCGGGGAAGCTGGTATAGATATGCTGGCGAACCAATTGGCCAAGGTTCCGATGCCGCTATGCAATTCCTGGAAGAAGATCCTGAGCTTACTGAAAAAATAGAATCGAAGGTACGTGCTAAACTAATGGGCATCGAAGAACAAATTTCAGAAAATGGGAAAGATCAAAGTGACAAAAAGAAAGCTAAAAAAGGAAAATAAGACTCCTTCCCATTCAGAGTCGGCAGCTAAACTGCTGCCGGCTAAAATCTCGGGGATCCAGCTTCAGAAAAAAAACAAAAATCGGTTTTCCTTGTTTGTGGAAGACCAATTTCTGATCGGAGTATCCGATTCTGTACTCACGAAGCATCATCTATCCAAAGGCGTTGAAATAACGCCTTTTTTGTTAGACCAGATTATAAAGGATGAAGAAAACTGGGCTGCCCGCGAGTATATGTTCCGTCTTTTGGGACGACGTATTCATTCCAAGCAGGAACTAAAAACAAAAGCTCTTAAAAAAGGGTTTTCAGCTGATTACCTTGATGATATCATCCTGGAGTTGGAAAACAAAGATTATGTAAATGATCTGGAGTTCGCGCACAAATATGCCGCCGACAAATTTAAATTCAATAACTGGGGACCGTATAAAATCAAAGCTTACCTTTTTAAAAAGGGTATACATAAAGCCACGATTGAACAAGCCTTAAATTCCGTTTTTGCCCCTGATAAAGTAGAATCGACCCTTAGGAAACTGGTGCTCAAAAAAAAGAGTCGGTTTCTGCGAACAGCCGAAGAAAAACGCTCAAAGAAATTATTCGACTTTTTAATGAGAAAAGGCTACGATTCGGATAGTATTTTAAGGCAACTGGATAAACTCTTAGAACTAATTAAAAAATGAGAAATATAACCCTCGAAAAGGTTATCCGATTTAGCATTGGCAGCGTTGCGACAGCTGTGCTACTCCTCATTTTATATAATTATGCCACTTTGGTAGGCTTCCTGGTACTGGCTTTAATACTCAGCTATATACTGGATCCTTTCGTCAACCGCTTACAATCGCATGGGCTTAACCGTACCATTGCAATTACCCTGGTACTGGCTACCGTACTGCTTATTCTTGTGTTTATATCTACCAGCGTAATCCCGATCGTAGCCAATCAAATGGCTGAACTTACTGCACAGCGTAATATTGAAAACCTGCAAGACATTGCCAACCAGGTGGAAAACAAACTCACCAAGAAATTTCAGTTTATACCGGAAGATTTCCTGGAAGAGAATGTAACCATTGTTGTCAATCAACTGTTTAATGTAGATCAGGTGTCGAATGTTGTTTCAAATGCCTTGGGAATTTTTACCAACATTTTTTCTGCTGTACTGGTGGTTCCCTTTGCGGCCTTCTTTTTTCTGAAAGACGGAAGTAAAATCAGACGCGACCTGTTAAAAATGGTGCCCAACCGGTATTTTGAAACTACCCTTACCCTCATTGATAAAATTGAACAACGCCTGGGACTCTATTTCCGCAGTGTGCTTATGCAAAGCTTCCTGGTAGCCTCGGTCTCCTGGCTCAACTTAACTGTTGTTGGACTCGAGAATTCCCTTTCTGTTGGGATCTCCGTTGGCCTTGCCAACACCATCCCCTACTTCGGCCCCGTGATTGGTTATTTTCTTTCGGTTATCATATCCATAGTAGAAACCGGTGATTTTTCCCTGGTGATCCCCTGCTTACTCGCTATACTGATTGTCCAGGTATTGGATAATGTGGTATTCCAGCCCCTGCTTTTTTCCCGGTCCACAGATATGCACCCGGTAGCTATACTTTTTATCATTCTTATAGGAGCTGAGACCGCCGGAATATTGGGTATGCTTATTGCCATACCCATTGCCACTATCATCAAAATCACCATTAACCAGATTAGCTGGAGCTTTAATAATTACTATATTTTTCGCAGGCAGGTACGGGAGGTCCCCAAGCCTCCGGGTCCGCCTGGGTGAACGCTGCTATAGGTCTCAACAGATCTATTGGCTTTATGCAGGTTGTTAAAAGACCCTATAGGGGTCACAGATTACAGCTTGGAGCTGTCCAAAAAGTCTTTTCTGTTTCAATAACTTAAATTTCAGGCCAAGACCTCCAAGGTTTCTCTCAAAGCGATCTCTTCGGGAAAAACCTTGGAGGTCTCTACCAGGAAAAAGGATATACTTTAAAAAATCCCGAGGCAATATATGCCATCAACGCTCCATACTTCATCGAGGGATAGTGACCAGAAACCGATGAGGGAATAATAAGTTTCATTCTTAACTGAAATAAAAATTCCTTTATCCCTCCCAAAGATTGTGTATCTTTATCCAGCACTTCTCAAAAGCTAAATCAGGTTATCACATTGAGGAATCTTGTTGTTTTTGCCTCTGGATCGGGCTCAAATTTTCAATCTATTATTGATGCAATTAAGAATGGCGAATTAAACGCTCAAATAACGGGATTGGTATCTGACAGAGATAACATCCAGGCTATAGAACGAGCCCAACAGAATCGGATCCCTGTTTACATCTCAAATCCAGCCAGCTTTAACAGCCAGGACATGTACGCGATAAACCTCATTAAAAAGCTCACTGAATGGAAAACTGATTTGATTGTGCTTGCCGGCTACCTCAAGAAAATCCCGTCTTCACTTATTGAGGCATACCCAAAACGAATTTTAAATATACACCCATCCCTTCTTCCCAAATACGGGGGTAAAGGATTTTATGGAATTCGGGTACATCAGGCTGTACTGGATGCCAAAGAGAAAGAATCAGGGTGTACGGTTCATCTTGTAACAGAGGAATTTGATGAAGGGCCTGTCCTCGATCAAATCAAAGTACCGGTAAAGCCCAAAGATTCTCCAAAAGACCTTGCTAACAGAGTGCTGAAACAGGAACACAAATTGTATCCTGAAGTAATACAAAACTATCTTTCAACTTTAAACTAACCCCAACCGTGTCTCTTAAACCGCTTGCTTCGCTTCCCCAAACCCAGTTAACTGTAAAACGTGCTCTTTTATCTGTATCCGATAAAACAGGCTTAGCTGAACTCGCCAGAAAACTACATGAGGCTGGCATTGAGCTAATATCAACCGGTGGAACTGCCCGCGTAATTGCAGATGAAGGTATTCCTGTAAAAGACGTCTCTGAAGTAACCGGATTCCAGGAATGTCTTGATGGGCGTGTTAAAACCTTGCACCCCTTCGTTCATGGAGGCATCCTGGCCCGTACGTCTCATCAAGATGATGTAGAAGAAATTGGGCAACTTGGGATTGAACCCATAGAGCTTGTAGTTGTCAACCTCTATCCTTTTAAGCAGACCGTAGCGGAAGATAACATCACCCCGGCCAAAGCAACCGAGTTTATTGACATCGGCGGCCCTACCATGATTCGTGCAGCTGCTAAGAACTTTGCTCATGTAAGCATCTTAAGCTCACCCAAACAGTACCCCTCATTTATTAATGAACTGGAATCGGGTAAGGGAATTAGCTTCAGCAGCCGAAGAGTACTAGCCAAGGATGCATTCAATCATACCGCCGACTATGATGCGGCTATAGCCAATTACTTCACTGAAATAACCGAAGAAAAACCAGCCAGCCAATTCAATGTATCCCTTCCACTTTCCCAGGAATTGCGATATGGTGAAAACCCTCATCAGGAAGCGGCACTGTATGGGACTCAAAACGATATTATCGACTGCTTTCATGGAAAACAGCTCAGCTACAACAACTACCTGGACATAGATTCTGCGCTCAATATAATTTCGGACTTTGAAACATCAGATCCCACTTGTGCCATCATCAAACACACCATCCCGTGTGGGGTTGGAGTGTCCGATAAGCTCAGCGAGGCGTATGGTAAAGCATTCAGTACAGATACCATGTCTCCTTTTGGGGGCATTATTGTAGTAAATAAGGAAATGGACCTGGAAACAGCTGAAGCTATTGATAAAATATTCACTGAAATTATTATTGCACCCTCTTATAGTGAGGATGCATTAAATTTACTCACACAAAAGAAAAACCGGCGATTAATCACACTTAAGAAATCAGTCAGCAAGCTCACCCTCATCACTTATCGCTCTATATTTGGCGGTTTACTCAAACAGGATGCCGATCTCATACCCGCCAATCCCGAAACGTTTGAGGTAGTGACAGAACGAGAGCCTACTGAACAAGAAATGAAGGATCTTTTGTTTGCCTGGAAAGTAGTACGTCATGTAAAATCTAATGCTATTGTATACGCCAAAGCGGGAAAAACGCTGGGCATAGGCTCGGGACAAACCAGCCGGGTGGAAGCCTCTCAAATAGCGGTAGCCAAAGCAAAAGAAGAAGGCTTGAGTTTAAGCGGCTCTGCCATTGCATCTGATGCATTTTTTCCTTTTGCTGATGGTGTGGAAGCCGCAGCTAAAGCTGGAGCAAAAACAGTGATTCAGCCAGGCGGAAGTATTAGAGATGAAGAAGTGATTAAAGAAGCTAATGAGCACGGTATGGCCATGGTCTTTACCGGAAAACGACATTTCAAACACTAATTTGAAAAATATTGGCTTCGCGATTTTATACATTCGCAAATAGAATCTCAATATTGTATTTTCATTTGATTATCCCTGAACCCCAAATTTTATAAACTTCGCAAATGTCAGATACGCACGGAGTTACCAACGACGATCAATCCAAGAAGCAACGCAAAAAGGGATTGTTCGATTTTTTATATACCGATATAGCTATTGATCTTGGAACCGCCAATACCCTGATTTATTCCCGGGGTGAAGAAATTGTTCTCGATGAACCCTCTATTGTGGCCTTAAATCAACAGGATGTCCCTGTTGCTACCGGCCACCAGGCACGGTTGATGCACGAGAAAACCCACAAAAAAATCCGTACGGTACGTCCGCTTCGTGATGGCGTAATCGCCGATTTCGAAGTTGCTGAACAGATGATTCGGGGAATGATCAAGAAAGTTAAGATGAAGTGGTACTCCACTACCCGCCAAATGGTTATTTGCGTACCCAGTGGCATTACAGAAGTTGAACGACGGGCCGTACGCGACAGCGCCCAGCATGCCGGTGCCAAAGAAGTACATCTTGTAGACGAACCTATGGCAGCGGCTATCGGTATCGGTTTGGATGTACACGAACCAGTGGGAAGTATGATCGTGGATATTGGGGGAGGTACCACAGAAATTGCGGTAATCGCACTCTCCGGTATTGTATATGCACAGTCGGTGCGTTTGGGTGGTGATGAGCTCAATGACGATATCATCAACTATTTTAGACGAAACCATAACCTGTTGATTGGGGAACGAACTGCAGAGCGTATTAAATGTGAAATAGGATCTGCCGCTCCCCTCGATGAAGAACTTGAAATGATTACCAAAGGCCGTGACTTGGTGAACGGTGTTCCCAGAACACGCCATATTACCTCCAAAGATGCGCGGGAAGCTATTGCCGAATCTGTAAATACTATTGTAGAATCGATTACCAAATCACTTGAACAGACCCCCCCGGAACTTTCTGCTGATATCCTGGACCGCGGGATCATGCTGACAGGAGGCGGGGCTTTGCTTAAGAATTTAGACAAGCTAATCATGGAAACGACGGATCTTCCGGTGCATATTGCAGAGGATCCTCTTAAAGCTGTTGTAAGAGGGACCGGTGCCATACTTGAAGATCTTGAATATTATCGACCCGTAATATCCTAATCTCCCGGAAATGAATGCAATTTAGGTCTTTCAAATTAAGCGATGCTAAAGATCACATAGTTACTGCTGCCCTTTTAGTTGTTGCCCTTTTCCTAATGGTAAGCCGGCATCAAGGTGGCATTAATACATTACGGCAGGTATCTCTTACGGCACTCAGTTTAATTGAACAACCACTTGCTAACATACGGGATTATCGCCAGGCCTTAAACACCAACACCTACCTTCAAAAACAGAATGTACTGCTCCAGGATGAATTGAGCCGATTGCGAGCCATTGAGCAGGAAAATCAGGAACTCCGCAGAATGCTGGGCTTTCAATCCGTATATGAGCATGACCTGCATCCCGTACTTATAATTGGCAAACACCTGAAGGGACTAAACAACTTTTTGACTATTGATGCGGGCAGTGATGACAGTGTTTCTATAGGAATGCCCCTGGTTACTTCGGATGGATTGGTTGGTCGCATTGTACTCACTAATGATGACTTCTCCCAGGTTATGCCGTATTATAATTCCCTTTTCAAGGTAAGTGCACGAATTCAGGAGAATAATGCCAGTGGTATTGTAAGCTGGGCTGGCACTCTATATGGAGAACTGGTTATGGACTTTGTACCTAATACCACCAACGTTGACAGCGGTTTTGTGGTAGAAACCTCCGGCTATGGGAACCAAATACCGGCCGGGATCCCTATAGGTGTAGTTAGCCGTACCGAACCACAGGAAGGAAAAGAAACCCAACAAATATACCTCAGACCTTATGTACAGTTAGCCCAAGTTGTCAAGGGGTTTGTGATACAGTTTCAAGCTGATACCAGCATCACCAAACTAAAAGAAGAATACAACGAGATGTTTGAATGAGTGTAGGAACCCTAAAGAATATTTTAGCGGGGATAGCTTTTGTGTTGATTCAGGTATTGCTGTTTCAACACCTCAGCATTTTTGGGGCTACTCCAGACTTATTATTAATCTATTTGTTGTGGCTTGCTCTAAAATACGACCGACTACACCTGGTGCTTATCGCAGCTGGACTCGGGCTATTCCAGGATGCCCTGTATGATTTATGGGGATTACATATGTTCTCCAAAACGCTGCTTTGCTTCCTCATTTACCGATTGATAAGCGGCTACTCCGAAGCCCGATTGTTACTCTGGCAGGTTTTTCTTTCTATCATTGGTGCGGCACTCATTCACAACCTGATTTTTCTTGGACTCAGTAGTTTTATAGATGCCTACACTGCGGCTTTTAATCCTATAATTTTCTCTTTGCTTGGCAGTTTATATACTGCCGTAGCAGGAACTATTCTTTTCGTTTTTAAAGGTCGATAGAGTAATGATTCAGAACAGAAATAACAGAACCAAGACATCCATCCGAACCCTTCAGGTTATGATGGCCGGACTTTCTCTGATCATTTTGGGCCGTATTTTTTATTTGCAGATTATCGAATATGATACCTATGCGGCATTAGGAGAAAAAAATTCCGTCCGCCAGGAATATGTAGATCCTGCCCGGGGACTTATCTATGATCGAAATGGCATCCTCATTGTAGATAATGAACCTATTTATACCCTCACCATTACCCCGGCCAGTTTTAAAAAAGATAACATCCCTTTACTCGCTTCTTTACTGGAAGTTCAGGACAGTGTTATTACCGCTAAGGTAAAAGAAGCCCAGGAATATTCCTGGAATCGCACATCGCGTTTGTTCACCGAAATTGACTTTGAAACTTTTTCCCGGGTTCAGGAAAATATATGGAGATTACCGGGTATTGGTCATCAAATTGAAAGTAAGCGCCATTACCCTACTGAGATGAACGCCTCTCACATATTCGGATATCTGCGGGAGGCAAACCAAGAGGAATATGCCAAATCAAATGAGATACTGCTCGGAGATAAAATAGGTAAAAGCGGATTAGAGCTGATCTATGAATCTGAGTTGAGAGGCGATCTGGGGGTCAAATACCTGACGGTTAATGCCCTTGGACAAACATTGAGGGCTTTTGAAGGTGAAAAAATGGACCAATCTCCTACCCGGGGAGATGATATTATTACCACTATTGATGCAGACCTTCAGATCCTTGCTGAAAAGCTGATGAAAGGTAAAAAGGGAGGATTGGTTGCCATGAATCCGAAAACAGGCGGAATTCTTGCTATGGTAAGCTCCCCCCAATACGATCTAAGCCGCCTCGCAGGTCGGTTAGATAAAGACTATTGGCAAAAAATAAATGCAGATTCAACAACCCCTCTTTATAACCGGGCAATCTCGAACCGGCAACCCCCGGGTTCCACCTTTAAACCATTAATGGGAATTATTGGGCTTCACATGGGATACATCACCCCGCAAACCACCATCTATAACAGCGGGGCTTATATAAGAGGCCGACCCTATAAAGATACCGCCCCTGTGGGAACCTATGACTTAGAAAAAGCAATCACCTTTTCCAGTAACACCTACTTTTTCTCTTTGATGGATGATATAGCTACACAGGGTAAACTCAATGAATGGAGTAAGCTGGTCAAAGATTTTGGGTTGGGAGTTCCAAACAGCATTGACCTGCCCTACGCCAATTCAGGTATTGTACCCGACAGCTCTTATATGAACCGGGCTTTCGGGAAAAACAAATGGGGAATTGGCGACTTGCTTAGTTTTGGCATTGGACAGGGGCTCGTTTCTGCTTCTCCCCTTCAGCTTGCTCAAATGACAAGCACTATCGCCAATGGCGGATACAAGATAAGCCCTCATGTTGTTCAGGCTGTTAGAAAGGCAGATGGCTCATTAGAAAGAATTCAACATCAAAAGCCTAAGATTAAATGGGTAAAAGATGATTATTTAGAAGAAGTAAAAAAAGGAATGCGGGGAGTTGTAGTGGAAGGCAGCGGCAGGTTTTATGTCAAAAACCCTACCGTTTCTGTTGCCGGGAAAACAGGTACCGCTCAAAATCCCCATGGCAGAGATCATGGCTGGTTTACTTCCTTTGCTCCATTTGATGACCCACAAATTGTAGTAACCGTCCTGATTGAAAATGGAGGATATGGTTCACAATCTGCCTCTCCGGTTGCAGCCCTTATTATTGAAAAGTATTTGACGGGAGAAATCAACAGACAAAGAGTCTATGACTATGTTATTAATTTTAAATCCAGACCTACAGACTCGGAGTTGTTAGATGAATAACCTCAGAGAATTTAACTGGCCGGTTGTTTTTATTTGGATGGCTCTATCCATGATTGGACTTGTGGCCATTTATAGTGCTACCCTGGGCCCCGTCTCTGAGTTTCTGCCCAGCCACATTCAAATTAATTTCTATAAACAGATTATAGCCATTGTGCTTTCGCTAATCATATTGATTGGCATACAGTTTATATCGCCCCGAAATTTTGTGCAGCTATCCTATGTGTTGTATGCGCTGGGGCTCATTTTGATGGTTTTAACCCTGTTTTTCGGCACAGAAGTTAATGGAGCAAAAAGCTGGATTCGAATTGGACCTGCTAATCTGCAGACCAGTGAAATCATGAAAATTGCCACCATACTGGCAACTGCCAACTACCTAACCAGCCGAAGAGACATATCAGCTGAAAACATCCGTTATGCCATTATCGCTGTTCTCCTCATCCTTATCCCAACTGTGCTGGTCATCTTACAAAATGATACCGGTACGGCTCTCATATTCCTGTCGCTCATACCTGTTATGCTGTTTTGGTCAGGTCTGCCGTATGGAGTTTCATTGTTTATCATCTCTCCTGCCATCATTATATATATGACGGTTATCCAATGGTATTTGGGATTAATTGCGGCATTTATTCTCTCTGCAAGCATCTTTTTTATACAGCGCAGGGTTTGGCTTACCGTTACCTCTTTTATTACCGGCATACTTTCGATAGCTGGGGTTCAGCTGGCACTCACTAAGATACTTCAAAAACATCAGATTGCGCGAATTGCTGCTTTCACTGATCCATCTTATGACCCCATGGGGGCCGGGTGGAATGTAATTCAGGCAAAGACCGCCCTTGGCTCCGGGGGCTTCTATGGCAAAGGTTTTATGCAAGGAACACAAACTCAGCTTAAGTTTTTACCTGCTCAATGGACCGATTTTGTGATTTGTGTAGTAGGCGAAGAATTTGGTTTTATAGGGACAACCCTTATCATCTTTCTGTTCCTGTTTCTATTTATGCGACTATTAAAAATGGCCAGCAACCATAAACACCCCTTTGCCCAGTTAGTGACTGTAAGTATCACTACGGTCTTTTTTATTCACTTTATTATCAACGTAGGTAGTGCTTCGGCTATGTTGCCCGTTATTGGGCTGCCTCTTCCTTTTATCAGTTACGGAGGATCTGCCTTCCTGGCCAATACCCTTATGCTTTCTATTTGCCTTAATATGGATTTCTATAAACGGGAATTTAGTATTTACAGGTAGGGTTGGGGCTTTTTATTGGCTATTGGGTTTATTTCAATTCGTAAAACAAAAACATCACTATTTATAAACATTGGGTGGTAACCAATTTTCAAAAAATCGGATCAACAACCATTTTTGATCCTTTAGTTTGAATATTACTCTTTACTACTCTGGATCTTCACAATAATAGCAATATCCACTGGTACCCCTCGCATCAGGACATTCCATCAAAGTACAAGATGTCCTTACACATCCAACTCCTTCTCCACAACCCTCAGAAACCCAGTGACAATTCAATGCTTTCCCACATTGGTGTGGGTGTGGAATTCTTGCTTCTGCATTATGTATAATTGTTAGGGAAAACCCCATAAAGAAAAAAACTAAGCATCCTATAAACAAACTTATCTTCTTTTTCATATTCATCACCTATTGCTTTGAAGTTTAAGATTAAGGTGCTGATAATTTTAAATAAATATATACAATAATGCAAAATATTATCTATTTGATAAAAACAGAAACAAAAAAATGAAGGGTTGAAATGTGGAAGGTTCGCCAAATAAATTTCCCTAAAACAGAGTTGACTGAGAATTTTTTAATTAATTATACGCTCTACTGTAGTGGTCGGGTTTGTTAGGACAGCTTTTTTGTGATTGTTAGTTTGGTTCAATCCCACCGGCCCGCGGGGCGATGGGATTGGCCCGTATTTTTTATGCCGCTTACCGGATATATTTTTGTGCCGGTGGCAGCCCTTCAATCGAGGAATGACCACGACGGGTATTATAAAACTCTATGAACTCATTACAAAGAGTAAATAACCCCTGTCCATTCTCTGGCATGTGCAGGTAAATCTTATCATGTTTAATGGTTCGAAAAAACCGTTCAATGTGGGCATTATCCGTTGCCCGGCCTTTCCCATCCATCGATATCTGAACCGTCTTTAACCCTTTCAGGTAGCTGATGTACTCATGGCTGGTAAACTGAGCCCCCTGGTCACTGTTGATGATCCGGGGGGATCCATAGCGGCAATGGCCCCCTTGAGTGTTTCTACCACCCATCCAGCCGGCATACTGTTGGAAATGTCCCAGCCTACGATAAAGCGGCTGTACACATCAATAATGCCCACCAGATACATAAACCCACCAGCCATAGGAACATAACTGATGTCGATCTTCCACACCTGGTTCGACTGGTTAATCTCCAGCCCCCGCAACAAATACGGATACTTGTAGGCGGCCGGGTCGATCACCGTAGTACGTGACTTACAGTAAATCGTCTTGATTCGCATAATCTTCATCAACCGGCGAACTTTCTGCCGGCTAATACTTACCTGCTTATCCGTCTCATCAATCATCTGTTTTCGATCCTCCAGTGGCATTAGCTCAACTTTTTTTTTAACCAGCCGTTTTCCACCTTCATCTGTCCGATCTGCTTATAAAGCTCATCGCGCTCGGATTCGGCTTTCTTGAGCTCCGTGGCAGATTTATCGTCGCTGAAGGCCTGATCGGTGTTTTCCATGAACTGCCTTTTCCAGGTGGTAATCTGATTGGGATGCAGCTCATATTTTGAGGCAATCTGTTGGATTGTTTCTCGCTCTTTAAGCGCCTCCAGCACAACCTTCGTTTTCTTTTCATAACAGCAAATTGACGTTTAAGTTTTTGCTGTCCTATTTTTTCAGACCACTACAGCTAATCGCTGAAAACTAACCACCAATCAGACAGAGTTTAGATTACACTCCCATGATACTTTAATACAACAAACTACATCCCAAATTTAATTACTCAACTCTATAACGGTGTATTTTTCAACACTTGGAACCGGATCACTTACAGCAAAATAAATATTATTGTTTTCATCAAAGAAAACATCATTTGCCCACTTCACAGGTAACTCAACAGTTTCAATATGTTCCCCGGTTTCTTCAAATATTTCCAATCGGAAAGACCCTGCTTTAGCCGAACCATCCACTACATTCAACTCTCTCCATACTATTCCTATTCTGTTTCCAAATAACCCACCTATTCCCATACTCACACCTGGTGTCACAGGAATATTATCATTAGTAAATTCTGCTTCTTCCTCAACAAGTAAATCCTGACCTGATTGAACAAAAGTATCATTAACTTTTTTATACCATATTCCCGGAATGAGTGAGGCTATAACCAACTGTCCATTGTTACCTATTCCTAAACGAACATTACTTCCGTTCGGACTAAATGCTAGATCCCGCTTATTTACCTGAATATAATATTGTAATGAATCTTCTGTGAGACTTCTACGGACCACTTGATTTTTCTTGGAAACCAAAATAGAAAACCAAATATCATTTTTTGACACCAGCATTGACTTACTGGGTACATTTGTACTCAATGTATTTAAAAGCTCCCCGGAAGAACTGAAAAGTGAAACTCTTCTTAGAGTGTAATCATAGACATAGACTCCTTCATTCTCATCAATAAATACCTCTCTCGGAAACAAAAACTCTCCTGGACCTCGTCCATACCCTCCTTTTATAGAATGTAAATATTCCCCTGCTTCTTCAAAGACAAAAACCTCTTTATAATCTGAATCAAGTATGTATACATTCTGTGTACTGTCCGATACAGCCACACTAATAATTCGCGCAAAAGGTTCTTCCACAGGTTCGCCAGTTTCTTCATTCTCACTTTTAAATCCCTTAAATACCTTTATTTTTTCTACTTCATACTTAAGATCGTTAGTTTGATCGGGAGTCTTATTATAATTTAAACATCCTCCAAAAACTAGTACCAAAAATAAAGGCAAACAAATTGATGCTTTCTTTGTCATTATTTCTTCATTTGAATGTTACTTGATAAATAAGAAGATAAACTGTCTGTTGACATGCTTCCTTCAAATTTAAACAATACATTATTATTTCTATCTACTCCTAATATCGTTGGCCAATCATTGACTTGGATTTTATTTGCATTATGTTGATCTATTAATCTGTGTTTAAAATCTAACTTGAACGACTGAACAAATGACCGAACTTTTTCTCTGTCGGAAGAATAGGCCAAACCCAAAAAATTAATCTCATTTTTTTTTAAAGCATATATTTCTGCCCACTTGTTAGCAGCTGAGATACAACTATTACAACCCAAAGAATAAACAAATATCACATTAATTTTACCTGAATTAAGATCTTCAGATAAATTAACTACTTCTGAATGCAAGTTAAATGCTGTTATAGACGGTAAAGTATCATATACTATATTAGTAGCCTCAATATCAGAACTATCCGTAATAAAAAATATTCTTGCAGTTATAACACCCGCAAAAAGAAAACATAACATCAAACCTATAAGTTTTATCTTTTGCATTGATAGACCTACTTTAAAAAGCATGGCTGCCTATTCAGCCATGCTTTTGATATTTAAATTAAAATATTACTATACATTACTCTGGATCTTCACAATAATAGCAATATTCATCCATCCCACCTGAATCTCCGTTTGGACACTCATGTAAAGGACAAGATGTCCTTACACACCCAACTCCTTCTCCACATCCACCAGGCATTGAATAACATTCCAACCCAGTCCCACATTTATCCGGGTGTGGAATTCTTGCTTCTGCATTATGTATAATTGTTAGGGAAAACCCCATAAAGAAAAAAACTAAGCATCCTATAAACAAACTTATCTTCTTTTTCATATTCATCACCTATTGATTTGAAGTTTAAGATTAAGGTGCTGATAATTTTAAATAAATCCCGAGTTCAAGTCATAAGTGCAACACGAAAAAATAACCCTGAGGGGATCCCCCCAGGGTTTTCGGCCAAGCGTGGTATATTCGTGTTATCATGCAAAAATACAACCAACTTGACCTACAAGATCGT
>VEMX01000011.1 GCA_009711805.1 Balneolaceae bacterium
CAAAAAAAGATAGCCCTGCCCGAAGGCAAGGCTACAGAAGATACATCAGCTGCAAAAGCATCCTGATGTTCTTTGAAGCAATAACATAGGAATTTATCTTGATTTTTAACACAGTACCTGATCGATGAATTAGGACTACATTACCTGAATTGGAGAAAAGGGAAAGCTGAGTTGCTCGGATCAGACAATCGGTCAGAGGGACTCCAGCCGCCAGACCGACGAGGTAAGGTAAACCATTTTATGCCCGATCTGATGGACTCAAAAAAATATTCAATCCATTTAGATGGGCTTTTTAGTGCTTATATGGATTCACCATTTCCTTTAACTCAACATCAGCAAAACTTGTTGGTAAATGCCGCGAATATTCAAGGGAATGCTGTTCACCGGAGTGCTAATACTCATAATATGTCGGCAAATGCGGACGCCTATATACATGATTACGAAGCACATGCTATTTTTTCATATCCTGAATTCAAGTAATAAGAGCAACACAACGAAATATCAAAAAAACCTGGACACGATCTGACGGTTGGACTTGCCCAGTACCTCCAAATCCTGCAACGTTCCGTCTGATCGATGGATAAGGCCCAGGAGTTCGAATTCACCCATCGGGTCAGACGGACTTGGAGCCGTCAGACCGAGGAGGTAGCAGCGACTCGAACAAAGTCTGCAAATCGCCCCGGTAACTGTGCTCCCACAAAGATAGCTTTCTTACTATAGGGGATTAAGTAATGGAACCTGACAAACTCCTGAGGCCTGCCTGAGTTGGATAAAATATTCGTATGCTGAATTATAAAGCAGCACTTATCCCCGGTAATTCTTTCGCTCAATCAGCTTTTTAATCTTTTTATTGTTAATCCACACCTTTTGGTTGGTTTCTACATTAACCAGCTCCAGGTTAATGGTATAGAACACGGCAACAGTTCTTCGGTCTACGGTCTCGTCAACAATGGAGCTGATGTTACCAATAATCATGAAATCAGCTCCCATCTCTTTGGCCATGGCTTTTGTGGTTTCGTAGGAGGCATACTCCTGCTGTTCCCGGCGTTCCTGGCGAATCTGGGCTCGTTCCTCGCTGCTTGCCACCACATTCACAGATCCGGAATTTACAAAAGCCCGTTCCATTTCTTTAGTGAACACCTCAGTGTCAATATGCTCCATGCTTTCGTTGCGAACATGCCCTACAATTACCGTCGGCGGTTTTTGATGGTTTCGGTTAAAGCGGTTAAGCCAGGGCTTGGTTAAGGCATCATGAATCATTTCTTCGGATACCAGCCGGGCATCGGTATCATTCCAGCGACCGGAGAGGTCTGTGGTTTGACTGGGATCCATTCTGGTTACTTTGTTGGATGGACGGCAGCCGGTAAATAAAAATCCTATAAGGAGAGTTGTTAACAGTGCGTATTTCATGGGTCTTATATGTTTGGGTTAATGTTCTTTTAATATGAATAAATTGATTCTACCAGTTCAAGGTGAATGTCTTCGGCAATAATAACATCAAAGATATCGGTATAGAGCACATCGCCATTTGCTGCTACATACTCCATCCGGATTTCATGTGTTCCCAGGGGAAGGTCGACAACATTCATCCAGGCTTGCCCGGGCAATGTTTGCCAGCTTCTTAAATCTGCCTTTTCGGTTGTTTCTTGTCCTATAATACCCAATATATCAAATAAAGCTCCCAGCCCTTTGTTCTCCTTCCGTACCGCGTTTGCGATAAGGTGGGATCCGGTAGCTTTGGCCGTGGCGCGCAGCATAGCACGGGTGTAAATGATGGGTTGTTTAGCACTATACACTTCAGCAGATACCACGTCCATCTCTTCAATGAGTTTAAGCGGAACAACTTTTTCATCATTAATAACCGCTCGGACGTTTTGAACCCGGGTTTCTACCAGTGTTAATTTTGGAAGGGAAAACTTCACATAAAAACTCTCATCTTCATCTCCGTCATAGCCATTAAGCCAGATTCGGATATCTTCTTGTTCTTTGACCGGAGACTGCCCCGTAAATCCACTGAGCAACACATTATAGCGGTTGGGATAGAGTATTTCTTTTAAGCCGGAATGCCTGGGGACAGGGTAGCGGCGCAGTCGTTTTTGTTCTTCGAGGGCGGTACCCAGTTTTTCATATTCAATACGGGCATCGTCAACATGGCCACTCTTGGCATATAGAATGGCAGACAGGTAGTGGCTGAAAGCACTGTTTTGCAAGTTTACCTCTCCCGATTTCCATTCTCGCGCCTCCGCAGTATCCTTTTTAGCGAAGGCTTCAGCTATGCCTTTAATACGGATATCAAGCTGTTCCATTTTATAGGCCATTCGCCGTGTTTCCACCAGGGCGGCTTCCCAGTTGTGAAGGTGAACATAATTAAGGCTTTTGAATGCATTGAGATACACATCTTCATAAGGCTCCCCATCATAAACTAAGGTATTGTCATTGGCGAGCAGAGCAGCCAGCCCCCGGCTGATACTCTTGGTATAAGCTTCATCAATTTTCTGTTCAGCGGAATGGAAATAAGTATTACTGGTGTCATAACTGCCTGCAAAGTGATGAATCATTCCCCCTTCAAGATTTTTTAAAACTGCGTCCTTCGAGCGGTATATATTCTTTTCTTCAAAACGATTCAGCAGATGCTCCGATTTTTCAAAATTACCAGCGGCAAATGAATTTCTTAAATCATACTGGGCGTCATCGAGCACATAAGAATGACAGCCGGTGAGCAGTAGCAGCAAAGCAAGCGGGAAGAAAATCCTGTATATGGTCAAAGAATATTTATTAGCTGCCATTGGTTGTTATTGAAGGATAATTATTAGCTATATTACGCAGGATTTTTGACTTAACTTCAAAGAAATTACGTGAAGCAAAGAGTATTGTTATATAACATGTCCGTGCTATTTATATGCGGGATGATAGTTTCCTGTGCTACTCCTATAGCTCCTTCGGGCGGTCCTCCTGATAAAGAAGGTCCCGTGGTGGAATTTACCAAACCTGAGACCGGTACCACTAATTATGATGGGAGAAAATTTGAGTTTCAGTTTAATGAATTTGTGGACCGTGCCTCGGCAGCTAAAGAAATAACAGTAGAACCAGAACTTTTTATTCCCTATAAGATTGATTGGAAGAGAAAAAAAATGACCCTGGAATTTGAGGAAGAGTTACCCGACTCAACCACGGTTATTATCACTCTTGGGCCCGGTCTTTCCGATACCCGGAATAATAAAAGTGGAGATCCGGTTACCCTGGCGATCTCCACTGGAGATGAGATCGATACAGGTAAAATAGCGGGGCGTATTCTGCAGGCGGATAACGGAAAAGGGGCTAAAGAAAAAAAGGTGCTTTTGTACCGAACCCCCGTTGATTACAGCTCCCGGGCCAACTATCAGGCTGTTACTGACACAGGAGGAGTATTTGAGTTTTCGTATCTGAGGGAGGGGACATACCAGGCATTAATGGTTGATGACCGGAACAGAAATAAGATATGGGATCAACAATCGGAAACAGCACAACCTTTTTCGAAGCAGTTTATCACCCTTGCTAAAGATTCAACAGATACACTGGATGTGATATACAGCCAGCAGCAGGATACACTAAAGCCTGATATTTTGGGTGTGGGTTTGCTTTCTACCCAACGTATGCGGCTCAGGTTTAGCGAAGGTATATCCTATAAAGACAGTCTTTTCCTAAATATACAGGACTCCTCCGGAACTCCTTATTCATCGGCGTATCCATTATACATTCCCCAAAAAGATAATTTTGTTCTGATGGCCAAAAGCGAAAAACCACTGATGGAAGGTCATTCCTATACCTTATTGGTAGAGGGGATTACCGATTTGGCTGGGAATGAATTGACATCCGGGATGTATGAGTTTACAGGGTCGGCGCAGGAAGACACTACAAAACAACGCGTTATTTCTGCAAACGATATAAATGGTATTGCCCAAAAAGAAGCGTTTAGGGTACATTATGCTACTGATATTACTCAGCAGGTGATGGTAGACTCTGTTGTAGTCATTGAAGGAGATGTAGATTTTGATGACTGGCCGGAGATTGAAGTTCGTCGAAATGAATTGATGATTAATCCCCAGGAGCAATGGATTGAAGGAGTAGATTATCAGTTTTTAGTATGGAACCCAATGACACAACGCAGAAAAATATTTAAGCCTGAAGTTTGGGATTCAACTGATTATGCGCAAATTGACATCACCATTAACAGTCCTGATTCTACACACGAATATACATTGAAGCTACTTTCGCCAGAAGGAAAGGAGGTCAGAAAAAGAGTACTTCAACACAAGGCTGTACTGGCGGGACTGCCTCCGATTCCATACACCCTGATTATATACAGAGATAGAAATGAAAACGGGAGTTGGGATTCGGGAACTGTAATTCCTTATAAAGCTCCTGAACCATACTATATACAGCATAATATATCTATGCAACGTGGTTTTACCTCCGAAATAAAGATTGAATTCAACTGATATGGAAGACATAATTGCAAATTATACCCGGGAAACATGGCAATTGTCCCTTGTTATTGGGGTTATCTTAACTGTTACCATTGTAATAGGCTTGGTAACCACCAAACTGTTTAATGTTTATATCGAAAAGAACAGGAAGGACGAAGACACTGATTTAACAAGCATCGTGTTTCTGAAAAGAGCCGTACTTGTTCTAATCTATATTTCGGGTATCAGCTTTGCATTGTACCTGATCCCGCAGTTTCGAATTATAGGGGGCTCATTGCTGGCCAGTGCCGGGGTATTGGCTTTAGCTGTTGGTTTTGCATCTCAACAGGCCTTGTCAAATATTATAGGGGGTGTCTTTATAGTGATTTTTAAACCATATCGTATCAACGACCGCATCAACCTGAAAACAGATTTGAGCGGTATAGTTGAAGATATAAACCTGAGACATACCGTAATTCGGAATTATGAGAATAAACGAATTATTATTCCGAACTCGGTGATCAGCAATGAAGTCCTGATTAACTCTAACTATGAAGATGATCTCATTTGTAAATGGATTGACATCGGCATTAGCTACGATGCTGATATTGATAAGGCCAGGGCCATTATGCAGGAAGAAATTCAAAATCATCCCAGCTTTTTGGACAACAGAACCCCTGAACAGATAGAGGAGGGAGAAGACATCGTGCCGGTGCGGGTACTTTCTTTGGGGGATTTTTCGGTGAACTTAAGAGCATGGAGCTGGGCAATGGATCAGCCCACTGCTTTTAAAATGGGATGTGACTTGCTGGAAACTATTAAGAAACGTTTCGATGATGAGGGACTTGAGATACCATTTCCATATCGAACAGTTGTATATAAAAAGGATCTGGAAGAGAAAGGGAGGGGGCTTCCGCTATCACAAGAAAAAGGGAAGGACTGAGGGGTACGGCAGTCCTGAAGCTTAGCTTAGCCCGAATTATTCACGAATGGATGCAAAATGGCGATCTATATACTTGAATATATTATCGTTGAATTGCTTTATGTAATAGCCCAATTTTGAGGTACGGATTAGGCGGCGAAATTTCCCCGTACGTTGCGTTCAAGTGAAAATTGGGGTACTCAGGGTACCACAGTACCCTTCCGTTCCCATTTCCACTTCGCCTTGCGTACGATTAAATTTCTTGGTGAATAATCCGGGTTAGGTTGAAAGAGCGGCCCTTTCTACTACTATTTCAGTTTCCATAGTTACTGTTGAAGTAATAGAATTTGAAATCAGGCAGGCAACTTCTGATTTTTGAAGTACTCTTTCCGCTTTTTTGGGATCAGTATGTTCGGGAATCCGAAGTTCCGGTTTTAATAGGATCTTGCTCATCACAAACTTGCCGTCTGCTTTTTCAAGTTTTCCTTCTGCATTTATACTAAGCTTGTTAAAATCAAGCTTGGAGTATTCGGCAATAGCCAAAAAGGTGGTCATCAGGCAACTGCTCACAGCAGCTACAAAAAAATGCTCGGGCGACCATATCCCTTCCATTCCCTTGGGGAATTCGGGAGGAGTAGCCACCTCTATGCTCTCATCTAAAACAGGAGAACTGAGGGTTCCTTTTCGATCTTGTTGCCAGCCAAGGTTAACTTCGTAATAGTGTTCTGTATCCATAAAGTTTTCTTATTGGTTTAGGTTTGTTTCTATGATCTCTTTTAAAGGTTCAGCCTGTACCACACCAGCTTGCTGCCACAGTACCTGCCCTTTATGAAAAAGAATAAGAGTAGGGATGCTGCGTACCTGGTATCGAAGGGCTACGTCGGTATTTCGTTCTGTATTAATCTTAATGATGGTGATAGAATCTCCCATCATGCTTTTGAGCTTCTTTAAAATGGGAGGCATCATTTTGCAGGGAGCACACCAGTCTGCATAAAAATCTACAAGTACAGGGGTGTCTCCATTAATTAAGTTGGAGAAGGAGGGGTGTTCGTTCTTAGCGGAGCTCATGGTTCTGATTTTTTTATTTTAGTACATACGGCTTGTTCTTCACCATCCGTATGTTGCGGGTTTTTCAATGGGGTATAACAGCTTCTTCCAAAACAGCCGGTATTGGTTATAGCCTGGTACAGGAAGTATGCGGCGAGAATACCCAGGACGGGATCACGCAGCAAGTATGCCTGTATACTCACAAAAATTCCCAGGCCTGAAATAAGATATCTTCTTAAATGCCATCCGCTGCACAAAGTATATTTAATCCAATACTTTATGCGGGTTAATACAACTTCAGGCGATTGATCGGTTCTATTCATTAATTAACCATTAACCCGTTTACCGGTTAGAAGTACCATTTAGAGAACCTACGAGCGTCCGCAGGTCCTCGTAGCGTTCGGCTTTCCAGTGAGAATCCCGTAACGCTCGCAGGACCTGCGGACGCTGCGAGGTTACTCCCTTTCAATACTGTTTTAAGCTAATCTCCAACCGGTAAACGCGTTAACCATTATGTTTTTGGGTGAATGTGAAATTACTTAACCCGGATTATTCACGAAGCCCCGATACTTCGTGAATAATCCTGGCTAAGGGCTTTGGAAACAGAAAACGTATGGTACACAATAAGCGGATTCTTTATGTAGATCGTGTGAAGAAACATGGATAGCTGCGAAAGCAAAAATTCAGCAATGTTCATGGAATTTGTAAAGTAGTTCAGTTGAGCTTACAACTGGAGGATCATTTTTGTATCTTTTGGAACCGCTTTCAATTCAAAACAAACCCTGCTTTATGTCGGTTAAAACGAAATCAACATCACCTAAACCTGATTCTGATTCTTCTGCCTCATCTCATGTAATAGAGCCCTATCAGGCTAAGCATAAAATTCGCTTTGTAACGGCCGCCAGTCTTTTTGACGGTCATGATGCCAGCATCAACATTATGCGGCGTATACTGCAAAGCAGCGGGGCAGAGGTGATTCACCTGGGGCATAACCGCTCGGTGCATGAGATTGTAAACTGTGCCATCCAGGAAGATGCCCAGGGTATTGCAATCAGCTCATACCAGGGGGGACATGTTGAGTACTTCAAATACATGATTGAACTGCTGGAAGAGAATAATGCCGGGCATATAAAAGTTTTCGGCGGCGGCGGCGGCGTCATCGTTGAAGATGAGATCAGTGAACTCCATGAGGCCGGTGTTACCCGCATTTTCTCTGTTGAGGATGGAAGTAATATGGGGCTGCAAGGGATGATTAACTTCATGCTGGAAGAATGCGATTATGACCCGGTGTCTATATCAGCTCCCAATCTCGATAAACTTAAAGAAAGAGATGTCATTGCACTGGCAAGAAGCCTGTCGGTTATTGAAGGCAAACATAATGAAATCCTTACATACCAGGATGGGAAAGTTGTTACAAGCGAAGGCAAAAGCTTAGCCCAATCTGGGAAAACTATCCCCGTAATTGGAATCACCGGAACGGGAGGGGCTGGTAAAAGCTCACTTACGGATGAGATAGTCCGTCGCTTTCTTACCGAGTTTGAAGATTTAACAATTGGGATTATTTCTGTTGATCCTTCTAAGGTGAAAACCGGAGGTGCCCTTCTCGGAGACCGCATCCGAATGAATAGCATAGATACTGAACGGGTATTTATGCGGAGTATGGCGACCCGCGAATCTAATCGGTCGACCAGTAAGTACTTGCAGGGCGCCATAGAGTTATACAAATCAGCTAATTTTGATTTAGTGATTGTGGAGACCAGTGGTATTGGCCAAAGTGGAACTGAGATTGTAGAAGTTTCGGATGTGCCTGTTTATGTAATGACCAGTGAATATGGAGCTGCAACCCAGCTCGAAAAAATCAACATGCTGGACCTGGCCGACTTGGTTGTGCTTAATAAATTTGAGAAGAAAGGATCACTGGATGCACTCCGGGATGTGCGTAAGCAGATGATCCGGAATACCGGATCATGGCATGCCAAGCCTGAGAATATGCCGGTCTACCCGACTATTGCGGCACAGTTCAATGATGAAGGAGTGAACCGGTTGTTTAAGGCTCTTGTTGAAAAGGTTAATGAGAAGTTTTCAATTGATTGGGAGACATCTATTTATGTTGAATCAGATCCTGCAGAAGATATTCAAACACAGGCTATTATTCCGGGGAAGCGAGTTCGGTATTTGTCTGAAATATCAGAAACCGTTCGTGACTATCATACGTGGGTAGAAGAGCAGGTAGAAGTTGCTGCCAAATACGATCAGGTTTCGGGAACCATCGACCAGTTAGAAAACTGGAATCCTGATGAGCAAGAGGTGATGCAGGATAATCTCTCTAAGATGGAAGAGCACTGGAAAAGCAAGCTGGATGCTTTGCCTAAAAAGATATTGGAAGGCTGGGATGAGCTTTTCCAAAAATACAGGGAAGATTATTTCGAAGTTAAAATTCGAGACCGGGTATTCAAGAATAAATTGTTTCGTGAGTCACTGAGTGGATTGAAAATCCCTCGGGTTGCGTTGCCTAAAACCCAAAGTTCCGGTGAGCGTCTTAAGTTTGCCCTGAAAGAAAACCTGCCGGGCTATTTTCCATACACGGCCGGTGTTTTTCCTTTTAAAAGAGAAGGGGAAGACCCAACCCGTATGTTTGCAGGAGAAGGAACACCGGAGCGAACCAATAAACGATTTCATTATGTTAGTGAGGGGATGCCGGCTGCACGCCTTTCCACGGCTTTCGATTCAGTTACCTTGTATGGAGAAGATCCGGGTTACCGGCCAGATATCTATGGAAAGATTGGGAACTCCGGGGTGAGTATTTGTAACCTGGATGATATGAAAAAACTGTACTCAGGTTTTGAGCTCACAGCTCCAACTACTTCTGTGTCAATGACTATCAACGGTCCGGCCCCCATGATTTTAGCCATGTTCATGAATACGGCTATCGACCAGGAAGTGGAGCGATATCTGAAGGAAAATGGCCAATGGGAGGAAGCTCAAAAACAGATTAAGGCTTATTTTAAAGAACGGGGAGTGCAGATGCCCGAATACAGCAATACCGTCCCGGAAGGAAATGATGGTTTTGGGTTGGGGCTGCTGGGTATCACCGGGGATGAACTGGTAGATCAGGAGACATACGAATCAATAAAAGCTGATACACTTTCTAAAGTAAGAGGTACGGTTCAGGCTGACATCCTTAAAGAAGACCAGGCACAAAACACCTGTATCTTCTCTACTGAATTTGCTCTTAAGATGATGGGAGACATGCAGTCATACTTCACAGAGAACAAGGTTCGGAATTACTATTCGGTGTCTATTTCGGGATATCATATTGCAGAAGCCGGAGCTAACCCGGTGACCCAGGCGGCGTTTACGCTGGCCAATGGATTTACCTACGTGGAATATTACCTTTCGCGCGGACTGGATATTGATGATTTCGCTCATAACCTGTCGTTCTTCTTTAGTAATGGCTTAGACCCCGAGTATGCAGTGATAGGTCGTGTAGCTCGTCGTATTTGGGCCGTAGCTATGAAGAAGAGGTATGAAGCCAACGAGCGTTCTCAAAAACTGAAATACCACATTCAAACCAGCGGTCGTTCGCTGCATGCCCAGGAGATTCAGTTTAATGATATCCGAACAACTCTGCAGGCACTATTGGCGATATATGATAACTGTAACTCCTTGCACACCAATGCATACGATGAAGCAATTACAACGCCCACTGAAGAGTCTGTACGCCGGGCACTGGCTATACAGATGATCATAAACAAGGAGATGGGAACTACCAAGAACGAGAACATAAACCAGGGTTCCTATTTTATAGAAGAGCTCACCGATCTTGTTGAAGAAGCCATACTAACCGAATTCGATCGTATCACAGAACGGGGTGGTGTTTTGGGAGCCATGGAGAATATGTATCAGCGAGGTAAAATCCAGGACGAGAGCTTGTACTACGAATCCAGGAAACACAGTGGCGAACTTCCCATCATTGGCGTAAATACTTTCCTTGCAGATGAAAATGAGGAAGAAGAAGACAAAGCTGTTGAGTTGATCCGCTCTACCGAAGAAGAAAAACGCCAGCAGATCGATAACCTGGAAGCATTCTGGAAACGCAATGAGAAAGATGCTGAAGAAGCCATCGAGCGTCTTAAAGAAGTAGCCCGTACGGATGGAAACTTATTTGAAGAGTTGATGGAAACCGTTAAAGTGGCTTCACTCGGGCAGATATCTCATGCCCTGTATGAAGTAGGCGGACAGTACAGGCGTAATATGTAGCTTGGGTAGGTGAAAGGCAGAAGGCAGAAGTGAAAAGGCAAATGTGAAAAGCTATTACTATTCCTAATTGAATTATTCCTAATTCTTGATTTTCACTTTTCACTTTTCACTTTTCACTTCAATAACCAATACACTGCCCAAGGCATACCTGTAGCACATAAACCAAACCCCAGGTATGATAGCCCCGATACGAATGTGCCTGTTCATTCCCAGAGCATCGATCATTATGTGTAGCTATTCCTGATTTTATATGAAACAACCGCATACATATGTAGTTGTTTTATCATCTTTTTTAACTAATTAGCTATTGTATAGGGGTAAACCCCTTACCAAGAGGTTAAACGTTAATAAAAATATGAAGGATATAGAGATATGACTACCAAAACAAAAGAAGGTATTTCAGAAATCAGTGCTACCGATTTATCAAAAGCTTTTAAACTCAAGGCTAATAAAGCTCAGTTTTATGGGGCTGATTGGAGTTTACAGGTCGACCGTTTAAATGGGATAACCCTGGAAGAAGCTCAGGCCCATGCTCTCAATAACGACAGTATCACCTACTTTTTCCGGGTTAAGGATGGGGCAACCATGGTGCTGGAAGGACACGGTACTTTCAATTCAGGAGATACCGTTTTCTTTGCCGGTAATCCCTGGTATGGATCAGCAATGAACCTGGCAGATTCTTACGAAAAGAATGCTGCATCCGTAAATCATGTAGTTCCACAGGGTACGTACTTCACCAAGTTGGTAGGGAAAATAAAGGTACCGGAGTCCAAACCACAAAAGGGTCTGTTGTTTTTATGGCCTGGACTACAGCCGGGGAATTCTTCCAATAACCAGGGAGATGCTATTGGTAACGGGGTGCTTCAGCCTGTACTTACCTATCCGGCAACCATGCGCAGCTGTGCCCCTAATCCTACAAATGTACCCGATGGGCAATGGTGGATATCAGGTCAATATGTGAATACGGATCCAACACCCAGTACCCCTTCAAAATTTAAGGGATGTCATGGTGGAGATCGTTTGGCATTGAGCCCCGGTGATGTGGTTAATATCACAATGGAATATGACTCTGCTGCTGGTAATTGGACTCAGACGTGCGAATGTAATGGAAACTCAGTGACCTATACTATCGCCCTGGAGATTAACGGAGAGGTACAAAACCAAAGCTGGTTACTGTTCATTAATGAACCCTATGGTGGAGCAACCATAGAAGGGGCAATCTCCATGTTCGACCTTACTTTCACCACCAATACACAGTGTGATGAGTTAAAGCAGTACCTGGAAAATCAACCGCAGGTAGTGGGTGTAGATACCGGAGCAAGCAACAATGAAATAACCGTGGACAGGATTGTCTTTCATTCACCTATAAATAATAGTTAAGACGGATGGTATGGTGAGGTGCTAATCAACCTTCTGCACTTTTTGAATAAACAATTGGAAGAGCAGATGGGTGGCAGCTGATGTCCCCATGGTTAAACTGAAATCTCCTTTGGATTCCGGTTTCAGGCCTACATAGCCGGGAAGGTTACCTTCCCCTTTAGAGGCCCCGGGAAACGTTTTTCCAGAAGTTAGATTTTCATATTCGGCCATGGAGGCATGGGCACCTTTGCCTTTTGGATTTAAAGCCATGTGTTCAGGATTGAACAGAAGCTGGTGAGCACCGGCTTTCAGGGTGAACTCCAGCATCGTATTTTTATCCGATTTATATCCTTTTGCCTGCTCATAATCTCCCAGATGTCCTTTTATCGGGATGATTCCAATATCAGCATCCTTGTCTTTGAATACTTTCTCATCTTTTTTCTCTTTTGATTTTACATAGCCTTCCGTTTTGACCTTCTGAAACTCGAACCATTCCAGTATGGCATTTGCTTCGCTATTATCCATGGAGCGATAAAGCTTTAATTTGCCTTCCGATTTCTTGCCTTCTTTTTTGAGCTGATCAAGCAATGTGGAACCGATATTAGTTAAGATATCATCAACCGACCGGGATGAACCTTTGGGGTAGTTATTCCAATATTTAGGATCCAGGGTACTGACGTAGGCTTTATCGCCTCCTTTTTCTTCCTTTAGTTTATGTTTCCAATAGCTGTCGGTGAGGATAGATTGCATCAGCTCTTCCTTAAATAGATCCACCAGGCTTCGGGCGTTAGCAAAACTTTTATCATCTTGATCATATTTATACAGCAAGCCTTCAATGACTTCTCTGGTAGCACCTGTGTCCCTCATCAACTTTGTTTCTATATCCTTGATGTATACCCGGTGAATAAACTTCCAGTCGTAAGTTTTGTTCACATCCTTGAGTTCAATCTTACGCTGGATGGGAGAGGTGTCAGAACCAGAAAGGTGTGATGGCGCAGTTTCCAAATCAGGAATAGCAGGGTGGGAATATAAAGGGTATTCGAAGGTGCCGGAATTTTCTTTTTGGTTTGGTGATACATGCTCTGCTACAGCACGGCTTTCCTGTACCTTACTTCTCTCTGCGCGGGTATTAGATCTGCTACATTTCATCCTCAGTAACCACTTTCTAATGATCAGGGAAGTCCAACCCTCTTTTATAGATACCTTCCCCTGAATACCATGCTAAAATGTGGAAATAGGAGGAAAGGTCAAAAAGAAAAAGTCCGTTAAATGGATGCTATTGTTGGAATATTAGTTTTATCGAGCCCTGTTTTTATTGATATTCTGTCTATTACGGTAAAGGTGATCCATAATTAAAGGAAGTGGTTATAATTTTAGTACTGATTGGGTGTATGGTATATGTATCTTATGCCACACTGTACATTTTAGGAAAAGGAAACAAGGAAGAGCAATAGATGAAATCCTCAAAAACCATTTTAACCCTCGATGCCGGGGGCACCAACTTTGTATTTTCTGCCATTAAAGATGAACAACAAATTGTTGAGCCGATACGGCTGCCGGCCCAGGCGCACGACCTTGATTTATGTTTAGAAAACCTGGTAAAAGGGTTCAGGGCGGTAATTGATGAAATAGATGATCAGCCGGATGCTATCAGTTTTGCATTTCCGGGGCCGGCCGACTACCCCAATGGTATTATTGGTAACCTTCCAAACTTTAAGGCTTTCAATGGCGGGGTGGCCATGGGGCCGATGTTAGAAGATGAGTTTGGCATTCCCGTATTCATCAACAACGATGGAGATTTGTTTGCCTATGGTGAAGCATTGACCGGTTTACTGCCTTCCATCAACCAAAAAATAGCAGAATCCGGTAATACCAAACGGTTTAAAAACCTGGTTGGAGTGACCACAGGTACCGGTTTTGGCGGGGGAATTGTGATTGATGGACAATTACTGTCTGGAGATAATTCCTGTGGTGCAGAGGTGCACAACCTGCAGAACCCTTTTAATTTGGAATGGAATGCTGAGGAGTCGGTGAGCACCCGCGCTATACAGCGGGTATATGCCAGCCGGGCCGGGCTGGATTTTGATGACACCCTGATGCCCGGCGACATCTATGAAATAGCGAAAGGGAATAAGGTTGGTAATCAACAGGCGGCAGTAGCCTCATTTGAGGATTTCGGAAAAGCCCTGGGATGCTCAATCGCCAATGCCCTTACCCTTATTGATGGTATTGTAGTTATAGGCGGCGGGATAACCGGAGCCTGGGATCTGTTTGCCACTGCCATGTTCGAAGAGCTTAACCGTCACTATAAAAACTTTAGGGGAAAGGTGGCCAATCGCTTGTCTTTTGACATTTATAATCTTGAGGATGAATCGGAGGCTCAGAAGTTTATCAAAGGGAATCCGAAGCAAATACAAGTTCCGGGAAGTAACCGAAGTATTTTGCATGATGACACATCCCGTGTGGGAGTTGGTAAATCGAAGCTAGGAGCAAGTCATGCAGTAAGTCTTGGGGCCTATGCCTTCGCTGTTCAGAAATTAAAACACCAATTAAGCTGATTTTATGAATACCCGCCCGGCTATGGCCATTTGGATGGTCTTATTTGTGCTGATATTTACAGCATGTACCCAAACAAAAGATTCCATCTACCAAAATATACCAAGCCTGGACGATATGCCCGGGGAGTGGGTATCGGCCGATACTGTTGATATGGAACCTTCCATCCGAAATTTCCGCGGGCAAGCCCTTACCAACCGTGATATTAATTCTGTGAGTTGGTTTGCTTCGGCTCCATATTCGGGAGGATACCACACCGGCAGGTTGCGCATTAACGGGGAGACCCCGGAAGTATCCGATTTTCGATGGCAGGCCTGGCAGGCGCTTCGCAAAGTGGAATGGAAGCAGTGGAAACTGGAGAGCTCAACCCGAATGCCTATAAGTAAAGATGGGGTGATGTGGGAAATCACCATCACCAACCAAAGCAATGAGGAGAGAGCACTGGACCTTGAGCTGGATATGATCGGCTTCATCAGCAACTACGAGAATGAAGAATGGCAGTGGTGGTATCCCTATCCCAAGATGGACGGACAAACAACCACGCGGGATGAGGAAGTGGAGAATGTACGCAAGTATTTCAATGAGGATTTTACCTCCATCGAAACGGTAGCTACTGAGCTGGTAGGAGGGAAACCTCAGCAGGTAAAAAAGACCCTCCGCTGGTCTTCTGATGAGGAAATACTGCAAAGCGATAAATATAGCTCATCAATGAACGGGCAAGTGGTTTTAGTACAAGATCAAGAGACCTCTGCTCAAACTGTTTTCAGGATTGCAGATTCAGGATGGGATTATGAGCTTTTTAATAGCGGGGCTGTCGCACGCAAGAGTATAAAGCTGGAAGCCAGACAGTCATATACGCTTCGATACCTGATGCTGACGGGAGATGACCATGCTCAACTTATCAGTAATGCAGAACAACAGGCGGCTAATTTTTCTTCTGAATTCAAGCGGATTGAAGAGGAGTGGAAATCACGATGGGAACAGATATTTCGACCCGAAAATGAATTGTTATCAGGTGCCTTTCCTGTTTTGGAGACAGAAGATTCGCTGGCAAAGCGCGTGTACTATACCGGTCCTTTAACCATGCTCTATCTCATGAATACCAATCTTCCGCAGCACGAGAAAGTGTTTATTACCGGTGGACCGCGGTGGGGGGGCATCCATTACTTTTTTCTGGGATATCACCGAGTGGTCTACGTTGTGGGCGGTGGTTGATCCCCAGATGATGAAGGAGCATCTGGCTTCATGGATACAGATCGATCCCAGTTCACATTACGGCAAAGACAATATTAGTGGAATGGGGGTAGGAAATGGATATTCCGCCAATTACTGGGCTTTGTTCCAAATGATTAGGGGATATATCACCATTTCAAAAGACTATGCTTTTCTCGATCGGGAGATTGATGGAAAAACAGTGTATGAACATCTCGAACACTATGCTTTAAACTGGAAACGCATTTCCATTTATGGGCAGGAGGGAGCCAAAGGCGATGTGTACAAACTTGCCGACTTTGGAGATGATGAATGGAACCTGCTGGAGGCAGTACCCACCTACAAGCATATTGTACCCTCATTTAATGCCGCTTACATCTGGATGATGCGGGAGACTGCCGCTCTTGCCGAAATGAAAGGAAATAGCGGGAAAGCAAGCGAATTGCGAATGGAAGCTGATGAGATGATGGAACGGCTGTTAAAGCTATATGCCGGAGATGGCGTTTGGAATAGCTTATATCCTGGCGGAAAGACTATTGAAGTACGGCATTCTCTCGATTTTATGTTCCTGGGACGTTATGTGCCGGAAAATATTCCCGCAGACATAAAACAAGAAATGATGGGCTTTCTGTACCGGGAATTAATAACCGATCACTGGATGCGGGCGCAATCACTTCGGGATATAGCTGCTGAAGATTCCGACCGGCCAGATCATGGTCCTTTGGGAGCTTTTGATGGGTGGCCTGCCGGTACCATGGATGCACTTACGCAACTGGGCTATCCCAACAAAGCACTCGATTTTTATCACAACATAGCCCCGGTAACCAAAGAGGGGATTTGGGCACAGGCACATGAGCTGTGGGGAGCCAATAAAGAACAGAAATATGCAAGGGTTCGCATTGCCCAGCGTGGTTGGCATAACCGGGAATCATCAGCAGGTATAGCGATGTCTCAGGTGATGCTCAAGAACTTCTTTGGTTTTTATCCCGGAATTGATGGGCAACCCATCAACAACAAGGATAAACCGGATTTTGATGGGACTCTCTATAACATCAAATACGGTGGCCGGTACTACACCATAACATCCAAAGGAGGAGATATTGAGATGAACAAATCCGGGAGTTCAGCTAACTGATGATTGGTGAAAATTGATGCTTTGTGTATTGATGTGTATTGCTCGGAGGGCTTTGAAAATCCTTGGTTTTGCAAAGCGCTCGATAACTTAGTTTGATTGAAAAGGAATGGACATGAAGAAAACACTCACAATTGTTTTGACACTGATTAGCGTATCCTCGTTGTACGCCCAACAAAAAAATCCTGCAGATTATGTAGATCCGCTATTGGGGAGTGAAGATTCAAGATGGATTATGTTTCCTGGTCCAACTATACCATTCGGGATGGTAAAACTCAGTCCCGATAACCAGGAACGGGGATGGAAGGCCGGTTATGATTATAGCATCAATAGCATAGCCGGCTTCAGCCACATTCACTCATGGACTATGGCCGGATTGCTAACCATGCCCACAAATGGTCCGCTAAAAATAAAGCCCGGTACCGAGAAAGATCCTGACAGAGGGTACCGTTCCAAATTTCGCCACAAAACGGAACATGCCGAAGCAGGATACTATTCAGTTCTGTTGGATGATTACAATATCAAATCCGAGCTTACAACAACTACCCGGACGGGGTTTCACCGCTATACCTTTCCGAAAAGTGATTCTTCACGTATTTTGATTGATTTGCTCACTCCATCGGAGTACAACTATGAGATAGGATATACCAACATCACCAAAGTAAGTGATTACGAAATTCAGGGGGTGTCTTACCAGCAGAGCCTTCGAAAAGCCAACTACAATGAGTATGTGGTCCATTTTGTAATCAGGTTTAATAAACCCTTCAAGAGTATGAATGGATGGGTGAAAGAAAGTGTGTACCGGAATGGAGACCAGATATCCTCGGGCTTTGGGCATAAGGATGTAGGTACTTTCCTGGAGTTTGAAACAGAAGAAGGAGAGCAGGTTATGATGCAAACCGGAATATCACTGGTAAGCATAGACCAGGCCCGGTTGAACCTCGAAACAGAACTGGATCATTATAATTGGGATTTTGACCAGGTGAGAGCCGATAACAAAAAGAGTTGGAATGATCTGCTATCGGTTATTGAAGTTGAAGGAGGAACAGAAGAAAACACCACCAAGTTCTACACTAATATGTACCGGGCCTATGCCGGCCGCACCACCTGGAGTGATGTAAACGGCAAGTACATGGATATGTATGAGAACGTACAGCAGCTTCCCGATCCCGATAGCCCGTTGTATGGAAGTGATGGCTTCTGGATTTCAACCTGGAACCTGAATCAGCTTTGGCCGCTTGCAACACCTGGGCTCACCAATAACTGGGTAAAATCCATGCTGGAAATTTCGGATAAAGGAGGCTGGCTGCCCAAAGGACCCACGGGAATAGAATATTCGGGGATTATGGTGGCGTCTCACCAAATCAGCTTCCTGACTAGTGCCTATCACAAAGGCATTCGAAATTATGATATTGATAAATTGTACGCAGCCATTCGGAAGCTGCAAAGTGAAAATGGCCGACCACTTGAAGCCGGGGGATATGCCGGAAACAGGAACCTGGATGAATATATAGCCCTGGGATATGTACCCGATGAAGAAGGCCCGGTATCCAATACTCTGGCCTACGCCTATGACGACTGGACCGTAGCCCAGATGGCCAAAGCCCTCAATAAAGAAAAAGACTACAAAGAATTCACCAAACGGGCATTCAATTACAAAAATGTGTTTGACCCTGAGGTAGGGTATATCCGAAGAAAAAAAGCGAATGGGACGTGGGTAGAGAATTTCCACCCCTTCGGGCAAGTTACCTTCCTGGGATCTGGCTATGTGGAAGGGAATGCCTGGCAGTACACCTATTTTGTGCCACATGATGTTCATGGTTTAATTGGCCTGCTGGGGAAAGATGAATTCAACAACCGCCTTGAAGAAGGGTTTGAGAAATCGGCGCTCCATAATTTTAACTCCGAGCATTTAGGCTCTAACAGTTTAACGGGGATGGGCGTGTTGCCGGTCAATCATGGAAATCAGCCAAATATGCAGGCGGCTTATCTATTTAACTATTCTGGCAAACCATGGCTTACACAATTTTGGGTAAGGGAGATCATGAATAAATATTATGGCACCACCCCCCAAGGCGGTTGGTTGGGAGATGAAGACCAGGGGCAAATGGGAGCTTGGTTTGTAATGAGTGCTATGGGCCTATTCCAAATGGACGGGGGAGCTTCTGAAGAACCGTTCTATGAAATCGGTAGCCCGCTTTTCGAAAAGATAACCATTCACCTGGATGAGAAATATTATCCCGGTGGTACTTTTGTGATTAAGGCTAATAATGTTTCTGATGAAAACCGCTACATACAATCGGCGCAGTTAGACGGTAAACAGTTAAGTAACCCCTGGTTTTATCACCGTGATTTAATTGATGGTGGAACCCTTGAGCTGGATATGGGCAGCGAACCCAATAAAGAATGGGGGAGTGCACCAGAGAATGCGCCACCTTCGCTGAGCACAAGACTAACCCAAGCCGAAATAGATACCATCATGGCATATGACCGGAAGGCCGAAGAACTGGCTGAATGGAACCGGGCGGTGAAAGCCTATTACTATCACAAAAAAGAACATTTTGAAAAACTCCCCGATACTGAAAATGAAATTATCTTTCTGGGTGATAGCATCACTGACAATGCCGAGTGGGCTGAACTATTTGGGAATACCCCCCGGATTAAGAACAGGGGAATAGGCGGGGATGATACCGATGGTGTGCTGGAAAGACTGGGTGAGGTAATGGCATCGAGTCCCGACAAGGTTTTTATAATGATTGGGACCAATGACCTGGCCTATGGAAAGACAAAGGAATACGTGGTCAGGAATTACCGCAAGATTATTGAGAGAATAATGGAGGAATCGCCGGACACTGAAATTTATGTGCAAAGCGTGCTGCCTGTGGATGAAGCTGTTCATTATACCCGTCCCAATACAGATATCGATTATATCAATGAACGGCTGCAGGAGCTTTCTGATGAGTTGGATCTTACCTACATCAATCTTGCTGATGTGTTCGAGAAAGCAGGGAAATTGAATCCCGAATATAGCATTGATGGCCTGCACCTGAATGGAGAGGGATATGAGATCTGGAAAGAACAAATCCGGGAATATGTTGAAAACTAATATAACACAGCCAGCAATATGGCTGGTCATGCTGTACTGTATCATTCCACAATGGGTAGTGGCACAGCCGGCTCACTCAGCAGATACCCTTCGCTCGTTCAATACCCGTGATGCAGAAATCTGGACTCAGCTTTTTTATAGAAAAGGAGATTGGTTTGGAGCTGATGGCATTTTCTCATTTTCACTGGATGGGAGCGAGAGTATAGGTGCAGGAATCAACGGAAATACCCTTCTCACATTCTCTGATACCATGACCGGGGATGTAAAGGATGACACTGTGTATAACTTTAACATGGTGAATAACTCGGTGGCCATGGTGCAGGGGATTCATCCTTCAGAACAAACAGTAAATATTCTGTTGAATTATGATGGGGAGGGAAATCCTGTCAATTACTTCAGCCCGGAGACTGCTGATAGCAGGCTGGGGGAGTATTATTGGATGGGGGATGGCTTCATCAATAAAGAGGATGGAAATTCCCTGAATATATTTGGGTACCGGGTGGTAGATCGCAGCGAGGAATCCTGGGATTTTGAAGTGAAGGGTGTTACCCTGATCACCATTCCGGGAAATGACTTACAGCCTCCTTTCGGGGCTCACCAGCAAGTGGATACTCCTTTATTTATGGATATACCGGCATTGGGAAAAGGTACTTTTGGATCTGGTGTATATGTGAATACGGATTGGGCCGGCGCTCCCAATCCTGATGGCTATGTTTATGTCTACGGCGTGCTCGATCCCAACAAAAAAATGGTGGTAGCAAGGGTTAAGCCATCGTATTTCAGAGCATTCGATCAATGGAGGTTTTGGGATGGCCGTGCATGGAACAGGGATATAAACAAGGTAGCTCCGGTGGCTAATCATGTCTCAAACGAGTTGAGTGTTACTCCTCTGAAAAATGGCCGATACTTGTTGGTATTCCAGTTAGATGGAATAGGAGAATACACCGCCATCCGGCTGGGTGATTCCCCATCCGGACCGTTTGGCCCTATACAGAAAATCAGGAAGGTGCCCGAATTGACAGAGCCCCCGGGGATTATCCCTTACAATGCCAAGGCTCATCCCGTATTATCCACTGATGATGAACTGCTGATAAGTTACAATACCATCACCCTGGATTATTTCAACGATATACTGAATTACCCCCATAGCTACCGCCCCCGTTTTTTTTGGTTGAAGGTTGGAGATTAGTGATAATAAGGGAAAAGGGAAAAGGGAAAAGGGAAAAGGGAAAAGGGAAAAGGGAAAAGGGAAAAGGGAAAAGGGAAAAGGGAAAAGGGAAAAGGGAAAAGGGAAAAGGGAAAAGGGAAAAGGGAAAAGGGAAAAATTTGTCGATTCTTAAATAATGCCCGGTAGTCATCCCGGAAGAATAGCCGCGCCAACGACGTCCCCTTGGGAGGATCTTATTCTATATCAACGACCATATTTGTGAACCGAATAGCCTTTATTAATATCTCCTGGTAAAGTCCTCCCTCCAGGGAGGTGGATCAGCACACCGGTTGGGTTAAAAAGCAATATTCTCATTGTGCTGAGACGGTGGGTGTTGTGGGGGTTGGTTGTTTGTGATTAAGCAACCCAGTAAGGGCGCCATTGCATGCGTCAGGTGGGGTAGATCCGATTAGGTTTTTACTCGTACTTTAAAGTTAGACGCCCGGCTACACAAACACCAAGTCATGAGGTGTACCTACTCAGCTAATAAAAATCTGTAATGGCAGCTGAGTAGCTATCTGATTAAAGTCTTTATCATTATGTAGCAGCTCCACTTCATGTTCAATACACCAACTTCCGATAAGCATATCTACCGTTTTTCGAATTGTAACTCCTTTCGATCGAAGAAATCGAAAATTAGATGCTGCTTTTATAGCCAGTGACTTCCCTCCGAGATGAACACAGTCTAAAGGATCAAGAGCTTGCTTGGCTAATCTAAACTCTTTATCACTATCAAATCCTTGTAGAATTTCGGTGAGGATAATATCTCCAACAAGAACTGACTGTTCTGAAAGAATACGGTCGAGGCTTTCGGTTTGCTGGTTCTTAATGCCGTTGAAATAGTCAATCCATACGCTGGTATCTACTAAAATCACTTCTCGTCAGTCCTCATATCTTCTAAATCACCTTCCCAGTTCAACTTTCCTCGTAAATCTTTAATACTTTCTTGCTTTTTACGCTGTACTAACAATTTCAAGCCTTCTTCCACAGCATCTTTTTTCGTTTTCAACCGACTCACCTTCAAGGCTTCATCCATTAAGTCGTCATCAATGACTATATTCGTTCTCATAATTGTATAACATAGTTAATGTGTATTTAATCACAATTTATACACACTTTTTGTTAGATCCTAACTTATTTTATACCTAACATGGTGTTTCTCCCAAGGAGTCCTTCGGACAAATTGGATGAGATACGTGGGTATCATTCAAGGAATTGTACCCCCACTCTTTTGGGTTCTTGTATATACTTCTACCTAGGAGCCTGTCGGACTTTCTGAGGTTAAATTATTAGTTTAGGTTGAACTTCCAATGAACCAAAAATACTTTAATGTCTGTTAATTTTCGCTTGGTGGATCGTGAGACTGCCTATTTGCTTCCTCC
>VEMX01000055.1 GCA_009711805.1 Balneolaceae bacterium
GTACTGAGCGTCACAATATTAGAGCGTATGACGCTTAAACAGCTATTTTCCGATGATTCACTCACGGAATTCGACCCCCAACCTCGTAACCAATTGGGGCTCTTCGACTTTTAACCGGACACTACTGGCTTTTTTTATAAAAAAACAGTAGTGTCCGGTAAAAGATAAAAAAAGTAAATGAGGATTATATTTTTTGTATTTGCATTATTTTTATTAATGCAATGTAAGTTTGAAAAAAATAAAAGTAATATTTTATCAAATAAAGTAGAATTAATTCATGAAAATGATGTTCAACTTAAAACAAGTAGTATACTATTTGGTCGATTTAGGCAAGAATTTACGAACTCATCCGATGGTCAATATTGGGCATTTCATGATTTCACTAAACAACAAATTTTAGTTTTTAAATCGAATGGTGATTTTGTTACAACTATTGGGTCTAAGGGGAGGGGGCCAAGTGAATTTGAAAATGTTTTTGGTTTTACTTTTGACGAAGAAAATACAATTTGGGCTTTTGATGAAAAATTAGATCTATTTAAAAATTTTAACTTAAGTGATAGTCTAATCAATACTTATCATGGAATATATGAAAACGGTTTTCTGCAGAGTCATCCACAGTTATTTGTAAATAAAGGAAAAATTTATATTCCAATTACAGAAGTAAAATTCAATACTATGGATTACACTAAGATTTGGCAATCAGCTTTAATGGCTGTCTATGACACTAATGGGAGCTTCTTGAATATGCATGGTAGGTTTGGCCCCCCAGCAGAGAATCCGGATACTTACAATGTAAGGGCAATGTTGGATTTTGATTTTCATAATAACACGGTTTTATCCGCATACACGACCTCATATTTATTGGGAGAATTTGATTTAGAAAGTAATCAGAATAAATTTTTTGGTGTGGAACCACCTAATTTTAAAACAGCTACCGAAAAAACTACTGTTGATGATTCATTTTCTGAAATTTTAGAAAAAGGTCTTTCCAGAAGTGCACCCATGTCTGCTTACATAACAAAGGATTACTATATTTTCTATTATCAAAACCTTAGTCAAAGTTGGTATGATACCAGAAGTCCCAATAATAAAAGTCATTACTTAGTACTCTATAACAGGAGTACAAAAGAATTCATAAAGGAATTAAAACTTCCATATGCTCTGGGTAATATTACGAGAGAGAATGATATTCATCTTATCAAGTCGTTTGATCCGGATAATTTCATGATTGCCGAGTATAAATTAAAAATTTCGTATAAATGACTAATAAAAATATAATAAGTATTATATTTTTGATGGTTTTATTAGTTGTTTTATTGAGCTGCAGTTCAGATAATGATACTTTAATAGTATTCGAAGATAGTTCGCAAAAATTATCAGAATGGGATAATTATTTATCACAGCTTGGTAAGATTGATCGCACAAATAAAACTATAGTTCTATTTGTGCGATCAATAGATTGTGAGGTTTATAAAAGTGAAATAAAATGGTGGGATAAAAAATTTGAATACAATAATGAATATGAAGTTGTTTTAGTTATTCTTGAAAAATATAAACGTTATTATAAGGCAAGCCTAAATGATCTTAATGTTAAAATCTTTTCTCTTCAAGACAAAAACCATTTAGTTTTAGATAATAATTTAATCTATTCCATACCTTCAAAAGTTTTTTTGGATAGAAGTAATAAAGAAATAGTCTTGAGTAGTATGGGTACCCAAGAATCAATTAATAATTTTTTAGAATACCTATACCCCGATTCCCTATCACCCAACCCAAGTAGGTAATCAGTTCTACTTTTCCTTACCGAAGGCATGATGCAGAGTCTTGGTTCCTTCAGAAATCATGGTTACGTACACATTTGCATCCAGGCCTGTTTTTTTGCGATACTTGTTTTCGATCTGTTGAATGAAAGGATGAAGCTGCTCTTCTTTGACCAGGTTAATGGTACACCCTCCAAAGCCGCCTCCCATCATTCTGCTACCTATTATTCCTTCTATATTTTTAGCTATTTCAACCAGTATATTCAGTTCCGGGCAGCTTACTTCGTATTCTTCCTGAAGTCCTTTATGTGAGCGAAACATGAGGTCTCCGAAGGAAGGGAAATCATTATTTCGAAGATGTTCACAAGCTTGGAGTACCCGATCATTTTCTTCTATCACATACCTACATCTTTTAAATACTACCGGGTCTAAGTCGGCGTGGTGTTCTATTAACAAATCGAGTGTTATATCCCGAAGGCTACAAACTTCCGGATGGTATTTCTTAAGTACTTGCACCCCCTCTTCACATTGTTCTCTCCGTATGTTGTATTCTGATGAGGCCAGTTCTCTGCGCACTCCGGTATCACAAATTACAACTCGAATGTCTTCATCCAGTAAAGGAATGTATTGATGTTTCAATGTTTGACAATCTAACCTTATAGCATGATGTTGTTTCCCAAACATGCATGCAAACTGATCCATAATTCCACACTGTACACCCACGAACTGATTTTCGGCATTCTGAGCTATCCTAACCATGTCCATGGTCGATAATCCCAAGTCGAATAAAACATTTAGCCCATATACAATTCCTGCCTCTAAAGCCGCCGAAGAAGACATCCCGGCTCCAATGGGAATGTTGCCACCAAATACACAGTCGAAACCCTGTATGGTATACCTCTTTTCTTGTAATTGATCGATAACTCCCAACAGATAATTGGCCCATCTCTTTTGAGATTGTTGGAGGGGAAATGCGAGATCTTTCTCAAAATGATCATCCATATCCAGGGCTTTGAACCGAAGTTGATTAAGATTGTTAGGCTGCATGGCCAGAACAATATACTTATCTACAGCAGCCGGCAATACGTAACCATTGTTATAATCGGTATGTTCACCAATCAGGTTAATTCTGCCGGGCGACAGAATAATTTTATACTCTTTGCCAAAATGCTGTTGAAATACCTGTCCTACTTCTTGTACTAACGGCTTCATCTACTCAGTTTAATATCAAATTAGTTGAATTACCAAAATATAGCATAAAGAAAAGCTACCAATATCAGAATGGTGTAAGCGCCAATATTAAAGGCAGAATCAGTTTTGAATAATTTTGCTGTTGTTTGTATAGCTTTTGGGTCTTCATAGTCGGGATTGGTAGTGAGGCTGACATCTGCAATAATTACTATAGTGAGTATAAGGGTATAAAACATCTGATCCAGAAAAGGGAGCCCAAGAGCCGGGACTTTAAGAAGCAGGGCCACAACAATAGATCCCAAAATACCATAGATAGCCCCCTTGGTGGTGGTTTTTTCCCAAAATAATCCCATTACGAATACAGCCAGTATACCGGGGCTCACCAAACCTGTGTATTCCTGTATATACTGAAAGACCTGGGGTACACTCTGCAATTGGGGAGCCAGGAACACAGCTATAATCAGAGCCACAGAAGCCGATATCCGCCCCATGTTGACGGTTTGCTTGTCTGTAGCATTCCTGTTGATGTAAGGTCGGTAAATATCCATCGTAAAAATAGTTGCTACCGAATTTAGCATCGAGGCCAGTGAAGATACAATAGCGGCTGCCAGGGCAGCTACCACCAGGCCTTTAAATCCCGGAGAAAGAAAAACTTTAATCAACCAGGGGTAGGCATTGTCATATTCTATACTTCCATCTGCATTGGTAAAAGTACTTATGATTCCGGGTATCTGGGCGGTACCATCAGGTTGAGTATAGAGCACATAAACAATAATTCCCGGAATAACTACGATGAGGGGAATAATCAGTTTTAAAAAAGCGGCGAAGATAATCCCTTTTTGAGATTCTTTAAGTGATTTGGCTGCCAGTGTTCGCTGTATAATGTATTGATTAAATCCCCAGTAGTAGAGGTTTGCTACCCACATCCCGCCAATTAAAACAGCAATACCGGGCAGGTTTTTAAATTCCGGGTTCGACTTGTCCAGAATCATGTTAAACTTATCTCCGGCTACGTCATAAAGGTGCGCAAAACCATTCAAGATACCGCCTTCAGGGGTTACGTTATAGAGAGCAATTACTGTGGTTACCAAACCTCCCAGAACCAAAAGACCAACTTGTAGAACATCGGTCCATGCTACCGCCGACAGTCCTCCGTATAGCGAATAGGCCGCTGCAATAAGGGCAAGGCCAATCAACGCATAGATGAGCATGCTGCCATCTCCCGATCCCATGATGGTGTCTAATGCCTTGGCTCCTAAAAACATCACGGTAGTTAAGTTTACAAACACGAAAAGAGCAATCCAGAATACAGCAAGTATAGTTTTCAAGGTTGTGTTAAAGCGCTGTTCTATAAACTCGGGGATGGTGTAGAGTTTCTTCTCAATAAATATGGGGAGCAGGTATTTCCCGACAATGATGAGTGTGATGGCAGCCATCCATTCATATGAGGCTATTGCCAGACCAATGGCAAACCCAGAGCCAGACATCCCGATAATCTGTTCGGCCGAAATATTGGCGGCAATCAGGGAAGCACCGATAGCCCACCACGGCAGTGATTTACCTGCCAGAAAATAATCTTCTGCATTTTTTTGATGCCCCTCTTTATCTCTTGAAACCCAAAGTCCAATACCTATTATCAAGGCACAGTACAGCGAGAAAACGATGATATCTATAGTAGAAAAATTCATGTGCGTTTAGAGTTAGTTGAAGAGTTAATGGATTAGTTTGCATATTCAATGAGCTGATATATTACACTAAAGGGAAAACCCCGAGTGTATAAACAGTGGTGGATTTATATACATCGCCAGGCCTGAGTGTTGTTGAGGGGAAGTTTGACTGGTTTGGAGAGTTTGGGAAAAATTGAGGTTCAAGACAAAAGGCTGTTCGTCGGTTAAAAGGGATTCCGGGTATTTTTTTATCTTTTCCATTGAGAAAATTCCCGCTATAAAACTGTAGTCCCGGCTTTGTGGTATGTATAGTCATGGTTCTGCCCGATGCGGTTTCTGTAACTTGTGCAGCCAGGCTTAAAGCATTGGGCTTTTCTTTAGCGAGAATAAAATTATGATCATAGCCGTCTGCAATGTTAAGTTGCAGGTTGTCCTGGTTAATTCTTTTTCCGATCGATGTCGGGGAAGTGAAATCAAAGGGAGTATGTTGCACAGGTGCGATTTCCCCGCTGGGTATCAGGTTATGCTTAATAGGAGTGTAGGTATCTGCATTAATCATCAGTTGGTGATCGGTGATGGAACCTCCGGCCACACCCGCAAGATTAAAAAAGGAATGGCTGGTTAAGTTTACAATAGTTGGTTTACTGGTCGTTGCATTGAACTTAATTTTCAGTTCATTTTTATCTGTGAGCTCATAGTGTACTTCTACAGTAAGGTCGCCGGGGTAACCTTCTTCTCCATCGGTGGATTTGTAGCCTAAAGTCAGATTCTGGGGATCATGTTGAGTGGCTTCCCAGACAACATGGTGAAAACCATTTGCACCTCCATGCAAATGATTGACGCCATTGTTGATTGTGAGTGAGTATTTTTTTCCATTCAATGAAAACTGTCCGTTTTCAATACGATTGCTGAACCTTCCGATAATAGATCCAAAATATGGTTCATGGGCTTTCAGATATGTATCTATGCTATTGAAACCGAGTACTATATTTTGAAACCTGCCATTCCGATCCGGAGCCATCCACCGGACAATACGCCCGCCGTAGTTGGTAATATCAACAGCCATGCCATGGCTGTTTTTTAACCGGAATAGAGCCGTACTTTTATTGTGCAGGGTAGTTCTAAAGTGATTTGAGTAATCCGCAAAAAGCAAACGTTATCTTTTTCTCTTAGGGTTTTGGATAATTATGGCTGCCGTTTTTTCAGAAATGAAAGTTTATACCAACTTATTCCAAAAAATAAAAATGAGTGTTATCGATAACATTTAAGTTAAGAGATATTAAAACGCAGTCAAATATTTTTTTAATGATTAAAGATGTGTCATGGCTTTGTAGTTAGCCACATCCGCAGGAGTTTCGGATTTTGAGAGAGGTGAGTAACTCTATATTTTCCGGGGGTTCATCGTTATTTTCAATAAGGCTAATGAGTTTTTGTGCGGCACGCTTTCCCAGGTCATAAGCAGGCTGTATGACGGTGGTGAGCGGACTTTTCATTAAAGGAGCTCGAATATCATTCGAAAAACCAACGATTGCAATATCTTCGGGAATGCGATAACCAAGCTCATAAATAGCGTTCATTGCGCCAAAGGCAACCGGATCGTTAACGGCAACGACGGCTCTGGGTGGTTCTTCACTATTGTTCAGGATAGCTTTCATAGCTTCATAACTTTCTTGTTCATGAAAACCCGCCTCCATGATCCATTCTTCTATTACCGGAATGTTTTCACTTCTTAGGGCTTCTTTATACCCTTCCAGCCTTTGCTGACTAATAGATACGCTGAGAGGTCCTCCCAGGTATGCAAGGCGTCTATAACCATGCTCAAGTAAATGCTTGGTGATGTTATATGAGCCTGTTCGGTCATCAACCCGAATGCAGCTTGCTCCAATGTGGGGTACGCAACGATCAAAAAAGACGAGTTTTGTGTCAGAGTTTACAATCTTTTGGTAGATACTGTAATCTGAAACTGTTTGAGCAGACGAAATCAAAATACCATCCACTCTTTTGGCTTTTAGCGTTTCAAGCGCTTTTTTCTCTCGGTCTTTCTGCTCAGCAGAGTGAGTTAAAATAAGTTGATAATCATCGTTAAAAGTAATGGATTCAATACCTTGTATAGCCTCAGAGAAAAAAGAGTGGGCAATTTCAGGAACCACTACACCTATGGTACTTGTTTTTTTTGAAACCAGACTTTTTGCCACATAATTAGGAGAGTATCCCATTTCCCGTGCTTGTTTAATGACTCGCTGCCTGGTCCGTTCATCTACATTTGAGCGATTATTTAATGCTCTGGAAACCGTCATGGCAGAAACGCCCAGCCGCTCAGCAATGTCTTTTAATGTTACTTCAGAACTCAAGATATGGGTGTTGAAAATTTTAAAAAGAGGATGTTACTAACTCATAAAGCATTATGCAAAGAGCTGTTTGGGTAGTTTTTTCAAACAGAGATACAAGACTTTAGTTTGATTTGCAAGTTATAGAAAATTTTTAAAGGTTATGTTAACGTTAACATTTCAACGTGATCATGGACTAAACAAAAACTCTATTTAAAAATTTGAGGGTACTATGCGGCACTCGATACGATTTCTATCTTTAATTGCTGTGCTCTTTTCTGTGCTTTGTGCATGGAATGCAAAACCAGTTTTGGCACAATCATCCATTAATGTCAGTGGTGTTGTGACTAGCTCTGACGATGGCAGTGTTCTGCCGGGGGTAAACATTCAGATTAAAGGTACTTTTAAAGGTACTTCAACTGACTCGGAGGGCAGGTATTCAATAACAGTCAAAGAAAATGACGTACTGGTATTCAGCTTTATCAGTTTTAAGAAGAAAGAGGTTCCCGTACAGGGACAAACAAATATTGATGTAACTCTTGAGCTTAATATGCTTTCGATTGAAGATGTTGTGGTTGTCGGGTACGGAACTCAAAAAAAATCGGACCTCACAGGTTCAGTAGCATCGGTGGATATTGAGGCGATGGAAAAACTTTCTGGAGAAAATACTGCAGAATTACTGCAAGGTCAGGTTTCCGGAGTTACTGTAACTGAAGGATCCGGGCAACCGGGTGCCGGGCCAGTCGTTACGATTCGGGGTTTGGGTACCATAGGTAATAATAATCCCTTGTACATCATTGATGGAATGCCGGGTGATATTGATAAGGTAGACCCCAATAATATTGAATCGATTGACGTGCTAAAGGATGCAGCTTCTGCGGCTATCTATGGATCGAGGGCCTCCAACGGTGTTGTTATAGTTAAAACTAAAAGAGGCAATGCACAGCAGGGATCAACAATTAAGTTCGATGCTTATAGCGGTGTACAATCACTAAGCAAAAGAATCGATCTTGCTAACCGGGAACAGTATAACAGTATAAGCAAACAGATGTATGAAAATGCCGGCCTGGATCCGCTTGATTATACCACGGGAGGCAACTATTCCGATACAGATTGGCAGGAAGCGTTTTTTCAGCCTGGTTTTGAGCAAAAATACAACATTTCGATAGCCGGCGGTTCTGATGAATTAACCTACTCGGTATCCGGAGGTTTTTATGATCAGGAAGGAATAGCGATTAATACATCCCATAGTAAAGTTAACTTTAGGGTAAATACAGATTATACCCGTGGACGGCTGAAGTTGGGAGAATCATTTTCGTATGTAAGAACCAATACAAATAATCTTACAAGACCCGACAATGGCGGAGGATATGGAATTATCTATCAGGTGATGGATAATTTACCACACACTTCTATTTACAACAGCGAAAACGAAGGCGGTTATGGAGGCCCGGCTCACCCGGATATGCCTAAAAGTTCGAATCCTGTAGCATCACAAATGCTCACCACCAATGAGGGACAAACCGATTTTATACAAGCGAATGTATATGGCGAGTATGAAGTGATAGATAATTTGGTATATGAACTGCGTTTTGGCACGAATATCAACAATGGTTACCTGGACTATTTTGTACCTACTTACTATGTAAGTTCTATTTATAAGAACGAAATCTCTTATTTGGCTCAAAACCGAAGCCGAAATGTAGAAACATCTCTTTATACATTGTTGCGCTACACGGGAAATTACCAAAAACACAGCTATAACCTGATGGCCGGTTATTCCCAGGAAAGGGGGGAGTACAGGTCTTCAAATGCTGCTATTGATGACCTGCCTTCAAATGACATACATGCTCTTAGCGCAGGGGGTGGAAGCGCTTCGGTATCTGGTTGGGTATATGAAAACACCATGCGTTCCCAATTTGGACGTATTACCTATTCGTATGATGACAGGTATCTGTTTACCGGAAACATAAGGAGGGATGGCTCCTCAAGGTTTGCGAAAAAAAACAGATACGGGGTGTTTCCTTCTGCTTCATTAGGATGGAGAATCACTAATGAAGATTTCTTTCCTGATAACAGTGTGATTACAGACTTAAAAGCCCGTTTGAGCTGGGGAAAACTGGGGAACCAGAGTATTGGTGATTATCAGTTTATTCCTACCGTATCATCGGGAAGCAATTACATAAATTATGTATTTGGTTCCGATCAGAATATATACAACGGCGGGATTGTAACTAACTTTGCCGCTTCAGACATCAAATGGGAAACTACAACTTCCCGTAATATCGGTTTAGATCTTGCTTTACTGGAAGATCAGGTTCAGTTTACAGCTGATTATTATTTCAATACCACTACTGATATGCTGGTTAATATCCCTATTCCCGCCACATCAGGATCTGCAGCAGGACCGCTTACAAATGGGGGAGAAATGGAAACCGAAGGGGTAGAGTTTGCAATTAAATACAGCAAAGGAGAAGGAGACTGGACATATAATTTAAGGGCTAATGTGTCTACTTCACGCAATACCATCACACAGCTGGGTTTTAAGGATGAAGCTTTTACAGGTGGTTTCATCGAGTACGACACGCATCCCACAACACGTACTGTGGTAGGCAGTGAAGTAGCCCGGTTCTACTTGTATGAAACAGATGGTTTATTCCAAACTGAAGAAGAAGTGGCTTCCCATAGTAGTAATAGTAATTTACTACAGCCGAACGCAGCTCCCGGAGATATTCGGTTCAAAGACACTAACGGTGATGGGATATTAGATGAAGATGACAAAGTATATATGGGCAGCGCTGCTCCTGATTTTGAATACGGTATTACCTTTAACAGCAATTACAAGAACTTTGATTTCAGCTTGTTTTTACAAGGTATGTATGGTAACAAAATGTACAATGGTACAAAGTTTTTAACACACCGAACCGACAGAAATACCAATTTCTCTACCGAATTGCTAAATGCCTGGACTCCCGGTAATATGGATACTGATATACCTCGAAATATTTCAGGAGATCCAAATAATAATGCCCGGCCTTCTGACAGGTTTCTCGAAGATGCCTCATACCTGAGGGTTAAAAACCTGCAGGTGGGGTATAAGCTGCCCGGGAAGTTCCTTAATGAGTATGGAATTAAAAAGTTAAGAGTGTATATGAGTTTTCAAAACCTGCTTACACTTACCAAATACTCTGGCTTTGATCCAAGTTTAAGTAATTTTTCCCTATTCAGGCGGGGGGTAGACAGTGGTCTATATCCTCTGGCCCGTACTGCCATGATTGGTATTCAAACATCGTTTTAAACTAAAAAAGAATTGAACTATGAATATTTCTAAATCCATACTACTGTTTGTTTTCGGCCTGGTGTTAATGATGGGCTGCGATGATGATTTTCTTGTTCAGACAAATCAAAATGAATTAAACCAAGAGCTTTTCTGGCAGAATAAGGATGATGCGATGAAAGGCTTGATAGCAACCTATAGTCAGCTTCAGGCGGATAACCGTTGGAGCTGGTTCGAAAATCATTACATCTCCCAAAACTATAGAACCGATCTGATTCGGGCTACCCGCAAAGATCTTCCATATGCACAAAGAATAGCCAACTTCACCTTTAGTGCAGATAACAAAGCATTTTTGGCCATTTGGGAAGATTACTATAATGGCATCTTTTATGCGAACCAGGTAATCACCAATGTGCCGGAGATATCCGGAATGGCTGAAAGTGAAAAATCTGAAATTATTGCGGAAGCTAAGTTTCTGAGGGGGTACTATTATATGTATCTGGCATCACTGTTCGAAAATATTCCATTAGTGACCACCATCCCTGAGAATAGTGATGCGTACTATACCGAACAGGCTACTCCTGAAGCGGTATGGCAGCATATAATCAGTGATTTTAAGGAGGCTAAGAATACTCTGCCAAATTCTTATTCATCCGAATTTGAAGGGCGGGCTACCAAATGGACAGCCCGGGGATATTTAGGAAAGGCGTATATGTTTACAGGCGAGTATGATAAAGCTGATGATGAATTCAAAGATATCATTGACAACGGAGGATTCTCATTACTGGGTAATTTCACCGACAATTTTAACGGGGCCAGCGAAAATGGTCCTGAATCATTATTCGAAATACAGCATTCTTCTAAACGCCCCAATGGGTTTACAGAATCAACCCCCATGTACAATGAACAGGCACCTGGTATTATGGGGGGATGGGAAGAATTCTTTCCATCCGATTGGGTTTTTAATCTCATGATGAGTGATACAACAGCATCCGGGGAATTGAGCCATCGTGTAATGGGGACTGTATTTTTCGATCATCCTAATTCACAGGCAGATGGTGTGGCATACTCATCCATTAAAGATGACCTCGGAACCGAGAAAATATTTTATAAAAAGTACTTGTACAGCAACGATATCTCGGACGGAAGTCTTTCCCGGAGCGGGATGAATGTTCACCTCATGCGTTATGCAGATGTACTGTTATTATATGCCGAAGCTTTGAATGAGCTGGGCAGAACATCGGAGGCTGTTCCCTATGTAAATCAGGTTCGCAATCGTTCGGGCAGTGTACCAATTTCAAGCGGGATGACTCAGAATGCCCTTCGGGAGCATTTACAGTATGTAGAAAGACCCCTTGAATTTGCTATGGAATATGGAATTCGGTGGTTTGACCTTGCCCGGTGGCATAAGGCAGGTTTTGTAAGTATCGCTCAGGTACTTACAAATCACGGGAAACCAGATGCAACTAATTTCGCGGAAGATAAACACGAGCTTTATCCCATACCCTTATCCGAGATTAACAAGAATAAAAAGCTTGTACAAAATCCAGGTTACTAAAACATAAAGCTCAGGCTTAAGATGCCTGGGCTTTTTTACTTTATCAGGTATTTAGGGTGTGTTAATAAGCCTTGAAAAATCATTACCCCATTTTTAAGGGGCAATCTTTGCTTTAATAAAGATGGTGTGCTACCCTTTGTTACTAAAGCAGAGTTTAATAATGACGAACACTAATTGAGGAAAGTATATGACCATACATTGGAGAAGAACAGAATTTAAAGCCTTGGCAATTTTGCTGTTACTTATATTGTCCCGGTCAGTGGTAGCCCAAAGTGTGCATGATTGGGAAAACCCGGCCAAGTTTCAGGAAAATAAGATGGAGCCTCACGCCCCGGTGTTTCCTTTTGAGTCGCATGCAAAGGCAATGGCTTTTAAGAGTTCAAAATCCAATCGGTATCTAAACCTGAATGGAAAATGGAAGTTTAAATGGGTGCGAAACCCGGAGGAACGCCCCAGAGATTTCTATAAACCCTTTTTTGATCACAGTAGCTGGGATAATATAACCGTACCCGGAAATTGGGAGTTACAGGGTTTTGGTACTCCCATTTACACGGATGTTGAATATCCTTTTCCGGCAAACCCTCCCTATATTCCCAATCAATATAACCCGGTAGGTTCTTATTACCGTACTTTTGAAGTGGATAGTGAATGGCAGGCTCAAAAAATTATTCTGCATATAGGGGGTGCTAAATCTGCAATGTATGTATGGGTTAACGGAAACAAAGTAGGATACAGTCAGGGATCCAAGACTCCTGCTGAGTTTAATATCACCAAATATCTGAAAACAGGCCAAAATACGCTGGCACTGCAAATATACCGGTGGAGTGATGGCGCTTACCTGGAAGGGCAGGACTATTGGAAAGTGAGTGGCCTGGAACGCGATGTATATTTATATGCTCTTCCGGAATTACACATACAGGATGTGGAAACAGAGGCTACCCTTGTTAATAATTATGAAGATGGTAAGTTTAAGGTGCAAGCCAGCCTGGATAACAGCAGCCAGACCGCCCGGCAAGGAGAACTTCACATAGAAGTACTTTCCCAAAATCAACAGCCGGTATTTACACAAGTATATCCTTTCAACATAAAAGCGGGCCAAACAGAAATATTGAAGGAGGAAACCCTTATCCCAAATCCTGAGGCATGGACGGCAGAAACACCAAGCTTATATACCCTGCTGTTAACCATAAAAGACGAAGATGACAAGGTATCTGAAGTGGTGCGATATAATATTGGCTTTCGTACGGTTGAGATAAAGAATGGGCAATTAATGGTGAATGGCAATGCCATTTATCTCCGGGGAGTAAACAGGCATGAGCATGATCCGGTAACCGGCAATTACCTGAGTGTTGAAGAGATGACAGAAGATGTAAGGTTGATGAAGCAGTTTAATATCAATGCTGTACGTACCAGTCATTATCCAAACGATCCCCGCTGGTACGAACTAACCGATAAGTACGGTCTCTACGTTATTGATGAGGCCAATATTGAAACGCATGGCCTGGCTAACCATCCCGATAGTTATGCCGCTATTGCAGATAATCCTGATTGGGAACCGGCAATCATGGATCGAACCCGGCGCATGGTAGAACGCGATTTAAATCATCCCTCAATCATAATATGGTCGCAGGGTAATGAGAGTGGTTTTGGGGAAAACTTTAAAAAAGCCTATCAATGGATTAAAGAAAAGGATACCACACGCCCGGTACAGTACGAACCCGCCTGGAAAACTGATTACACCGATATTGCGGCGCCCATGTATCACCAAATAGAAGAGATGCTGGAATATGTAGCTGATGGAAAACAGGACAAACCGATGATTCTCTGTGAATATGCGCATGCGATGGGAAATAGTGTGGGTAACCTTCAGGATTATTGGGATGTAATGGAGAATCATGAGCAATTTCAGGGTGGGTTTATTTGGGATTGGGTAGATCAGGCACTGGTAAAAGAAAATGAAGAAGGCAAAACATTTTGGGCATATGGTGGCGACTTTCCGGAACCCATACCCAATGATTCCAATTTTGTAGCTAATGGCCTTGTCCAGGCCGGGCGCTCTCTGAAACCGCATATTTGGGAAGTTAAGAAAGTATACCAGCCCATAAATATTGAGGCGGTTGAGCTGGAAACCGGTAAGTTGAAGATCACAAACCTCTTTGGGTTCACAAATCTCGATAACTATGAGCTTAGCTGGGTGATTGAAGAAAACGGCAAAGAAATAGATTCCGGTCTTCTGTCATCGGTGGATATACAGGCAGGAGCTTCGACTATAATATCAGTTCCGTTTAAGAAAATAGAACCAAAGCCTAAAGCTGAGTATTTTTTGAAGCTAAAAATGAAGACCCAAAAGAAAGAAGCACTGGTGCCCAAAGGGCATTTGGTAGCCTGGGAGCAGTTCAAGCTTCCGGTAAGGCAGGCTGTACCGCTTGCAGATATTAGCAGTTACCCTGCGGTTTCCATGAAAAAAAATGAACAATGGATAATAGTGGAAGGGCAGGCATTTACTGTGGGGATTGATGCTGAAACGGGGTTGATAACTTCTTTAAAAAATAATGAACAGGAACTACTACACTCACCATTAAAGCCTAATTTCTGGAGACCCCCAAATGACAATGACTTGGGCAACGGCATGCCCGCCCGCAGTGGCATTTGGAAGGATGCATGGAATGCAGCCCGGCTTACTTTTTTGGACTATGAGCAAGTTTCAAAGCAGCAGGTTATCGTAAAATCGAGGTTTGTACTTCCCCAGCTGCGGGCAGAATACAGGATTACTTACCAGGTCTATGGAAATGGCGACATTAGCGTTAAAATTGATTTTGAGCCGGGGAACACACGCCTGCCCGAACTTCCCCGGTTTGGGATGACAGCAACCATCCCTATCCAATATCAGCAGGTAGCCTGGTTTGGGCGGGGACCACACGAAAGCTATGCAGACCGTAAAATAAGTGCAGCAGTCGGGCTTTATTCCGGTAATGTGCATGATCAGTATCATGCCTATGTGCGTCCCCAGGAAACCGGAAATAAAACAGATGTACGGTGGTTTACTCTCACCGATGAAAAAGGAAAAGGATTAAAAGTAGAAGCCGATACAAAAATTAATGCAAGCTTCTATCCCTTTCCCATGAATATGCTGGGCTATACCCGGGGCGGGCCAAACCGGCATAACATTGACGTGAAGCCAACAGATATCATCACAGTACACATCGATAAAGCCCAGATGGGAGTAGGAGGAGATGATAGCTGGGGAGCACGACCTCATCCCGACTATCGGCTTCCGGCAAAAAGCTATTCGTATTCTTTTGTTATCAATATTAAACAGTAAGATTCTAAGACCATTAGCGCGATTATACAGTTAATAAAAGATACCGTTATGCCCCGCTATAATTTAGGGGAGGTGACATCAGTAACACCTATTGAAAGTGGTTTTGCAAATGAAAATTACCGGGTGGTAACTGCCCGGGGAAAAGTGCTCCTGCGGCTTGTAAAACAGAAAAGCATTCAGCAGCTGAAATATGAGCTAAATCTGTTGAGATACCTGCAAATCCAGGAATTTCCAACGGCCTATCCCATCATCCGAAAAGACGGGGAAGTTATAACTAAAGAAGAAAATAAGCTGATTGTATTGTTTGATTACCTGGAAGGGAAAGAGCCGGCCATGAACAGTGAGACAACAGGGCAGGTAGGGGCGGCTATAGCGGATTTGCATAACCTGTCTCTTTGGGGGCACTACAAGCGTCCAAATGATATCACCATTGAAAAATGTTTACAGCTGGTGAAGGAGTTCGATAGTAACGATGATACGCTAAAATCTGTTTTTGAATACTTTAAAACAGAAACCAGGAAACTGGCAGAGCCACTTTCGGCCATGGTACCCATAGGGATAATACACAGTGACGTTTTCACAGATAACACCATTTTCAGAGAAGATTGTTTGGTAGGTATTATCGATTTTGAAGAAGCTTGCGTAGATAAATTACTTATTGATGTAGGAACCACAATCAATGGCTTTTGCTATCCTGATAATAAACTAAATTTCGAGCTGCTGGAAGTGTTCTTAAAGAGGTATCAACAAAAACGTCTTCTTATGAGTATTGAGTGTGAACTGTTGCCCTGGTACATCCGTTGGGGGGCACATACTCAGATATACTGGCACTTGCGGTATGGACTGTTAATCAAGCATAATCCCCGGCAGTTAACTCGTGTACAGGAATTAATAGACCGGGTAGAATGGGCTCAAAATAATATGGAACTCATATCTAAACGAATTAAAGAAATTATTTAAACAGATTACATACATGATCCTGAAAGATTCAGAATATACTATCCAGGGTATCCCTGTCACATCACTTGTCAGAGAATATGGAAGCCCGTTGTTTGTGTATGATGCTTCAGTCATAGACCGGCAAATTAAACGTATTAAGAATGCTTTTTCCGGTTTCCCAAACCGGATTAATTATGCAGCCAAAGCTTTAACTAATAAAGGTGTGCTGGCTCATGTGAGGGGCCACAAGCTGGGGCTTGATGTGGTTTCGGTCAATGAACTCCGTATGGGACTGGATGCAGGCTTTGATGCAGACCAGATTCTCTTCACCTCCAATAGTGTTTCTTTTGAGGAAATAGAAGAAGCATTAACCCTTGGTGTAAAAGTAAATATAGACAGCTTGTCGTTACTGGAGGCATTTGGGAAGAGGTATGGCGGGGGTAAACCATGCAGTATCCGGCTAAAATTGGATCCTCTTGTCGAACACCACGAAGGTTCCAGAGAATGGCACAGTCATTCTAAGTTTGGGATTCATCATTCCCGGATAGATGATATTAAAGCCCTGGAACAGGAGCATGAAATGAATATAGTTGGACTGCATGTGCACAACAGTTCGTCTTTCCTGGATATTCCTGTATACCTGGAAACAGCAGAGCGTATGTTTTCTATTGCCCGCCAGTTTCCCGGTCTTGAGTTTATAGACTTTGGAGGGGGGATCACCATCCCATTTTATCCTGGTCACGAAGTAATAGATGTTGACGAATTGGGGCGCCGGATGGAGGTGCAGGTTCAGGAGTTCTATAAAGACTATGGAAATGAGCCCCGGATTTGGTTTGAACCCGGCCGCTTTTTGGTAAGTGAATGTGGAGTATTGCTCACTCAGGTTACCGTTTTAAAGGGAGATCGTGATTTGCCTTATGCCGGAACCAATACTGGCTTCAATCACCTGATACGTCCCAAAATGTATAATGCCTATCACGATATTCTAAATGTGTCGAACCCTTTAGCTTCTAAAAAGAAATATCACATTACCGGCAATATGTGTGAGACAGATTTTTTAGCTCAAAACCGGGAGATTTCAGAAATAAGGGAGGGGGATTTGTTGGCGATCAAAAATGCAGGGGCGTATGGGGCGTGTATGGCCTCCAATTACAATTCCAGGGTGCGCCCGGCCGAAGTGCTGATCAGAGAAGGGAAAATGCATCTGGTCAGGAAAAGAGAAACCTATGAAGATCTCGTCCGCAATCAACCAGGGGTAGACTGGTAACAGTTCAACTTTCATAATTTTAGAACACCATATCTTTATCTATGTACACTATGAGCTATAACAACATATTCTTTCTTACGGCTTTGTTGATGTTGATGGGATGCTCCCCAGGCAATCAGCCTAAATCCTATGATGTTTCTGATTTTCCGGATGTTTTGGATCTCCACGGAATACCAGAACATCCAACCGATGATGAGATCTCCATTCTTACCGACCAGGGATCCTGGTTTGGCTTTGCATTATCTGATGCCGGGGTAACCGAAGGCTTTTCCGGGCCTTATTTCATTTCAGACAGTGAACGGAAATCAAGTTACTGGCAGGGTTCATCATTTGGAATGTTGGTGCTGAAAGATGAAAAGGGAATGGTGTTGAAACCATCCGCACAAACCGAATCGCACGTTTACCCTGGCAGGCTGGTACATACAACTATGTATGATGAGCTGGCAGCCACCAATACGCTGATTATTTCTTCAGCTGAAACAGCTATTCTACAAACAAAAGTGGAAAACAAGGGATCTAATCAACACAGAGTAAATCTTACATGGACAAGTACCCTGTTTGGGGAAGGCTATCAACATGAGGATGAGAACCGGCTAGTTAAGATAGAGATGGGAAAACCACACCGGCCGTTCTATCTGTCTTCAGATAAAAGCTTCTCTTTTCACGCTAATGACAGTACGTACCAGTTAGCGGTTGATGAACCTATTGAGTTATCTGCTGGTGAGTCGGTAGCTTTGCATATGGTGTATTCCCTTTCCTTGGATGAAGCTGCATCAGTATTAAACAAAAGTAAGCAGTTTGTGGCAGAGAACCGTGTGCGGTGGAATAACTATCTACAGGAGATATTTGAGGCTGATACTCCCTGGTTTAATACCGAAGACCGTCGCCGCGTGTCTGTCAAAAGCCTGATGACGCTCATCCACAACTGGCGAAGTCCTCATAGAGATCTGCATTACAATGGGCTGTTTCCTTCCTATGCGTATCAGGGTTTTCACGGGGTGTGGTCGTGGGATTCCTGGAAACACGCTGTGGCCATTGCTTTATTTGATCCGGAGTTGGCTGAAGATCAGCTCAGGGTTATGTTCGATTATCAAAACGAGGCGGGTATGGTGCCGGATGTAATTTATGCCGATAGTACCGAAAACAACTGGCGGGATACCAAACCGCCGCTTTCGGTCTGGGCAGTATGGAAGATTTACGAGCAATCGGGGGATGCCGAGTTTCTGAAAGAGATGTATCCCAAGCTCAAAAAATACCATGCTTGGTGGTATGCCAACAGAGATCACGATGGAAATGGTTTATGCGAGTATGGCTCCACCGATGGCACCCGCATTGCAGCCGCCTGGGAGAGTGGGATGGATAATGCCGTTCGTTTTGATGATGCAGTGATGGTTCAAAATAATGAAGGGGCCTGGTCTTTGAACCAGGAATCGGTGGACCTGAATTCCTATTTGTACGCAGAGAAAAAGTACCTGGCTCGGATAGCGGAGAAGTTGGGATTTGAAGAAGAGATGGAGGCCTATATTGAGGAAGGTCAGCGTTTAAAGGATCTGATCAACCAGGAGATGTATGATGAAGAGACGGGGTATTATTATGATAAACACCTCAATACAGGTTCTTTGGTGACAGTAAAAGGCCCGGAGGGCTGGATCCCTCTTTGGGCAGGTATAGCGGATGCCAAACAGGCAAAAGCAGTACGGGACGTGATGATGAATCCGGATTATTTTTTCTCTAAAGTACCGTTGCCTACACTGAATGTATCTCACCCCAAGTTTAACCCTCAAAATGGATACTGGCGCGGACCGGTTTGGCTGGATCAGTTTTATTTTGGGGTGAAGGGGTTATCGGATTATGGATATGAGGAGGATGCATCGGCTCTGGTGCAAGGCTTGCTTCGGAATGCAGGGGGATTGTCAGGTGAGCCAGCTCCCATTCAGGAAAATTACCATCCGGTAACCGGGGAGGGACTTAATGCCCGTCACTTTAGTTGGTCGGCCGCTCACCTGTTAATGATGAGTAATATGGAAACGCTGCAATTTGAAGACCGGGAATAGACGGTCTATCTGCGGGTGAGTTTATGAAAGCGGAGGTTGTGCAGGAAGGCCGCTACGGTTAAGCCGCAGATCAACCCTATCCACAGGCCTTTGGGGCCAAAACCGAGTTTTAATCCCAGCAGGTAACCGACAGGAAAACCAATAACCCAGTATGCAATAAAATTGACTACCATGGGAATTCGTGTGTCTTTCAAACCACGGAGGGCCCCAAATCCACCCACTTGCAATCCATCCGATATTTGAAATATTGCGGCCATAAATAACAGGGAAACAGCCAGGGCGCTTACCTCGGCGTTATCTGTGTAAATAGAGACAATGGCATTGGGTGCCATGAACAGAAGGATAGCGGTGCAGGTCATGATTAACGCACACACACCCGTGCCTACAAAGCCACGGAACCGGGCTTCTTCTACCGCACCCTTCCCATACGAGAAGCCTACCCGCTGGGTGATGGCAAAAGAAAGTCCAAAGGGAATCATAAACATGGTAGCGGCTATATTGATGGCAATTTGATGGGCCGCAGCCGCTTTTACGCTCAGGGTGCCCATAAGTAAACTTACCGTAGCAAATAGCAGTACTTCCATGGAAGAACTTACTCCATTGGGGACTCCCACATGTAGCAGTTCTTTTATATAGCCCCAATCGGGTCCCGATATGCGTTTAAAGATGTGGAAGCGTTTAAAAGGCTTAAAAGAAGCAGTAAATAATACAAATACCGCAGCCCCAAATAAGTTTACAATGGAAGTGGCATAGCCGGCGCCAATGGCTCCCATCTGTGGAAAGCCAAGTTTCCCATACATCAACACATAATTGGCTGCTATATTCAGGAAAATGGTGATGATGGCAATGTACATGGCGGGCCGGGTTACCGAGAGACCTTCACTAAAAAAACGGATACCGGCATAGGCATAAAAAGGTAAGATACCCCACGATATAGCCTTTAGGTAGCCTGAAGCCAACGGGATAATTTCGGGCTGAACGCCCATGAGCTGCATGACAATATCAAGATGACGGAGTAGGAAAAAACAAGGGATAGAAAGCCCCAATATCAGCCAAAACATCTGCCGGGCATTTTTGCCTATTTCATCAAACTTGCGGGCGCCTAACAGCTGCGATACCGTTGGGTTGATAGCGATGAGTGTGCCAATACAAAAAATAGCTATAGGCATGTAAATAGCATTACCAATAGCGACCCCGGCCAGGTCGGTAGCTGATAAATTTCCAGCCATCACGGTGTCGGTAAAATTCAATCCCATCCGCAGCAATTGCGTGGCTATGATGGGACTTCCAATGCCAAGCAGTTTAAGGGATTCTTTCTTTATGTTCTTCTTGCTATGTACCATGATGAATAGAGCCAGCTAATTTACGGCTTAATTATTCCAAATGAGAGGGAGGTATTATACTTATTGTCGATGGATGACATAGAGATTGGTTAATTGGATAAAAGGCAGAAGACTGAAGTGAAAAGTTGTCCCTCACTTAACTCATGGTTCCGGCCTTTTCAAGAAATAAGATCTCTGCTTTTGCAGGGATGGCTACCGACTACTATTCATAGTTGTATTCCCCGTGGGGATCTTATGCTTTATCAACACTTCCATTTATAACCCAGGGATTGTCTCATTTATCATTTTGTGTAATTCCTCCCTCCAGGGAGGTGGCTCAGCACACAGATTAAAATGTAAGGCAATCTGTAGATTGTGCTGAGACGGTGGGTGTTGTGGAGGTTGGTTTTTTGTTATCAGTGTATTGGTTATTTAGAGCAAATCCTTATTCCATTTAAGACCTCCAAGGTTTTCCTGTCAATCATACATGGTTGAACTCGTGATGTAATAAACCTTGGAGGTCTCGCCGGATGATGTATGGAAGCTTTGTTTTATTCTTTCCCGCCATTTCCGTAAAGGATGGAGTGCTTCCTGATGGTCCTTGTTACCAATTTATAAGGATGATGGATCGTGTATTCAATTCTATCCTGAACTTGGACATTTTGGGGTATGTAGTATAGATATTTGCGCCCCCGCAACGCAAGAGGAATGGGACGAATGGTTTGACCAGCATGAGGGCTGGCCCGAAGATGACGGAGGGTACGGTGATGATCCCTGCGGGGAACCCGGAGCCGATTGTGGAGGTGATTCCCCTCCCGGAGACGGCTCAGATGGAGGTGGTGTTGATACAGATTATTGTCCGGAAGGACAGGTTGAAGGGCCGGATGGGGAATGTGTAGACGATACAGGCTGTAAAATTTCAACAGAGGATGTATCTAATGCATTTCCTGCTGCTCCCCCAGATGCTGTAATGCATATAACAGCTATGCTAAACAATTATGCCGAGGACTTTGGTTTAGATACAAAAGAAGAAATGCAGCACTTCTTAGCTCAGTCGGTACATGAAAGTGGTTCTTTTTCGAGCTTGGAAGAGGGGCTTGGCTATAGGGTAGAAAAGTTGGGAACAGTTGATTTCCGTAAATATTTTAATCCCACATCGAACCCAAATGCTGATCCAAATAAAGAAAATCCCTACGATTATGCTAAATACTCCGGATCCACTTTTGTAGATCAGGAAAAGTTAGCTATTTGGGTTTATGATGATAAAAATAGAGGATCCAGATACAAATTAGGCAATAATGCTCCCGGGGACGGTTATAAGTATAGAGGCCGTGGTATTATTCAACTTACAGGAAAAGAGCTATATAGTGAATTCAATGCTTTTTACAGAAGTAACTATGATAGTTCCGTTGATATACTATCTAACCCGGATTTACTTTCAACTAATTATGAAATTGCTGCCATAAGTGCTCTTTGGTATTATGAAACCAGAGTTCTTCCGAAAATTGATGTAAATGCCAGTGTCGAAGAAATTACAAAATTAGTCAATGGTGGCAAAAAGGGCCTAGGAGCCTGTCGGACTTTCTGAGGTTAAATTATTAGTTTAGGTTGAACTTCCAATGAACCAAAAATACTTTAATGTCTGTTAATTTTCGCTTGGTGGATCGTGAGACTGCCTATTTGCTTCCTCC
>VEMX01000094.1 GCA_009711805.1 Balneolaceae bacterium
CCCCTCCATAGGTCTTCGCCATTACCGTAGTAATCGCCGCCGTTAAGGTGGTTTTACCATGATCTACGTGTCCGATCGTCCCCACATTCACGTGTGGCTTATTCCGTTCAAAGGTCTCTTTTGCCATAATGAGTTAAGTATTGTTAATGTATGTTTCTAAAAAAAATCAATTGTCGACCTGAGCCGATAGTCGGACTTGAACCGACGACCCCTTCCTTACCATGGAAGTGCTCTACCGCTGAGCTATATCGGCGTTTGAGCGAGCGACCGGGATCGAACCGGCAACATTCAGCTTGGAAGGCTGACACTCTACCAATTGAGTTACGCTCGCTGCTAGTGGGGAGAGCAGGATTCGAACCTGCGAAGTCTTACGACAACAGATTTACAGTCTGCCCCAGTTGGCCGCTTTGGTATCTCCCCATTTCACTAAAAAGCCAGTGACCGGATTCTGCCAAGGGCATCCCTTTGGGAGAACCGCATGACCGGCGGTTTACAAAACCGTTATTCATATTTCAGAATAATGGCCCAACCAACCATCCCTTTCAATAGCTCTGAGCCAGTGACCGGATTCGAACCGATGACCGACGGTTTACAAAACCGTTGCTCTACCAACTGAGCTACACTGGCTTTTGCGAAAGACTTTAAAATTAACCATGCTAATAATTATTGTCAACATCAGAAGACAAAAAAAATTCAAATTTATTTAATGATATCTGAACCGTCTTTCCTGGTCTTCAACAGCAGCAATTTAATCCCAATTATAAGGGCCAAAAGAAGCAGAATAATCTTCCCGTAGTTGGACAAATAACCGCCTATCACCCTCCAGTTATCCTTTATCACCCAGCCCATTCCCACTAATAAACTATTCCAGAGAACAGAACTGGCTAAGGAACTGGTTACTGTTTTCCACACATTCAACCTGGACATTCCGGCAGTAAGAGCAATAACAGATCGTGTACCTGCCAAAAACCTGTTCGCGATTACTACACCTTGCCCCCATTTTTTCATCCATTTTTTGCCCCGGTTAAAATACTTGTAATCTAAAAAGCGAAGAATAAAATGAGAGTCCTGATTATTTTCAATCTGCTCTCCCCATTTATACCCGAGCCAATACATTGTCATAAACCCAATTACCGAAGCTATTGTAGTAAGGCTCCATACCGGAAACAACTGAATTACTCCATCAGCAGCCAAATACCCCCCAAAAGCGACCAACACATCTCCCGGGACCGGAGGTATTATATTTTCCAGGTAGGCTATTCCAAGAAATATCAGGTAAATACCCAGCGGAGGAACCATACTCACCCAATCCACCACACTTTGAACAATTTGATCTGCCATCCTACCCTTCCTGACTGCTATACACCAATACGGTTGCCATTACAGCCACCCCTTGCTCCCTTCCAACAAATCCCATTTTTTCTGAAGTTGTTGCTTTTACAGAAACCACTTTTTGATCACAATCGAGTACCTCTGCAATCGACTTTCTCATATCAGAAATATACGGAGAGAGTTTGGGGCTTTCTGCCACTACCGTTGCATCTACATTACCTAACCTATACCCTGCCTCCCGGACTAAGGTATAGCATTTTTTCAGAAGAACTTTACTGTCTGCTCCTTTATATCCGGGATCTGTATCTGGAAAGTGATAACCAATATCTCCCAAGGCAACAGCACCAAGCAAAGCATCGCTAATGGCATGTAATAAAACATCTGCATCAGAGTGCCCTTTCAACCCCTTGGAATGAGGGATCTCTATCCCTCCAAGAATCAGTTTCTGACCTTCTTCAAATGCATGCACATCGTAACCCAAGCCGGTTTTAAATAACATCATCCTCCTGCCTCATTATTAGTTTTGCCACTTCCAGATCAATAGGGTAAGTAATCTTCAGGTTTTCCCGCCCCCCTTTTACCATCCCCACCTTTCCACCTATGCGCTCAACCAGGGACGCATCATCTGTACCTACAAAATTATCGTTGATGGCCTTCTGATAAGCCTCTGTCAACAGCTCTTTTCGAAAAACCTGAGGTGTTTGCGCCTGCCATAAAGCAGAACGATCAGGAGTTGAAACAATAGCTCCTCCCTCGCCCACCTGTTTAATGGTATCCTTTGCTGGTACCCCCAGCACCGCACCGCCTAATTTCAAGGCAAGCTGACAGCATTTTGCAATCTGCTCACTTTGAATAAAAGGACGCACTGCATCGTGGACAGCAACCAATTCCGCATCCCCACTCACAAACTGAAGGGCATTATAAATAGAAAATTGCCGCTCTTTGCCCCCTTCAACAACCAGAAGTTCAACTGCAGAATGATCGAAAGCTTCAAATACCTGCTTAACCTTTGATATGTGCTCTTGTTGGCAGGCAACGATTAACTGACACAGCTCTTCACTTTTCAGTAAAGCCTGAAGGGTATGTTGTAAAATACTATACTCGCCCAGCTTAATAAAAGGCTTCGGAACGGAAGCCCCCATCCGGATCCCAGATCCGGCAGCCGGTATTATAGCCGACAGCCGAGCCATACGATTACAATATCAGCATTGCATCGCCAAAGGAGTACAGGCGATAATCATCTTTCTTCGCCTCCTCATAAGCTTCCATCAAAAAATCGTAACCTGCAAACGCAGCTGCTAACATAAGCAGAGTTGACTCCGGACGATGGAAGTTGGTGATAAGAGTTTCTGTAATTTTAAAGTCGTAGGGAGGGTAAATAAACTTATCGGTCCAACCTGTTCCCGATTTCGACATCCCGCTGGCCATTACGCTGGTTTCAATTGTGCGAACAGCGCTGGTTCCAATTGCTACCACTTTATTTTTCTTGCTCTTCAGAGCCGTATTTATTTTGTCCGAAGTATCCTTCGATATAAAGTAGTTTTCCGAATCCATTCGGTGCTTGGTCAGATCTTCTACTTCCACATTTCGGAACGTCCCCCATCCGATATGTAAAGTGATGGGTAAAAACTCTGCTCCTTTATCCTTGATTTTTTCAATCAACTCTTCCGTGAAGTGCATCCCTGCCGTTGGTGCGGCTACAGCGCCACGCTCGGTAGCATATACGGTCTGATATCGGTCTTTATCTTCATCTACAGGCTCACGCTCAATGTAGGGTGGGAGTGGCATTTTACCGAGTTCATCCAATTTATCATATAAATCCTGCCCGCTTCCCTCATACAGAAACCTAATGGTACGCCCCCGGGATGTTGTATTATCTACAACTTCGGCCATAAGCTCATCTTCTTCTTTACCAAAATAAAGCTTGTTCCCAATTCGGATTTTACGTGCAGGCTCTACCAGCACATCCCAAAGCATATTCTCCGGTTGCAGTTCACGCAACAGGAAAACTTCTATATCAGCCTCGGTTTTTTCTTTTTTACCTTCCAGCCTGGCAGGAAAAACCTTTGTATTGTTATAGATAACCACATCGCCATCGTTGATGTATTCGTGGATATCTGAGAACTTCTTATGTTCAATTGTTTTTTCTTCCCGGTTAAGAACCATTAATCGCGCTTCATCTCTTTTGTCCAGAGGTTCTTCAGGAATGTTTAATCCTTCAATTTCGTATCTAAAATCGGTGAGCTTCATCTACCTTTGTCTTGTTTTGTTCTGTACAGTTAGAAAAGTTGGATAAGATACCTTTTTTCTAATGCTATTTCAATTTAATAACCTAATTCATCCTATTTATTATTAGATGCCAATTCATTATACTTATAACTGCTGCGCTAACGTTCAATCTGTAAACTCCACAAAGAGCGCTATGAAAAAATTATTATTTCTCACTTTTGCACTGTTTTTATTTACTGCCACACAATCGTTCGCTCAGTATAGAGCCAACACCCCTTCCCTTTATGATTATAGTGGGCCGATTGTGAATACTCAAACATCAACTATACAACAGAACCTGGCCAGCTTTTTTGCAAACAGAGTAAAAATGAGTCACTCATATTCTATGAGTTTTGGATCTTATGGAGGATCCTATCAAAATATAAACGCCTATACCAACACCATGCAGTTCATGTTTTCTGACCGGCTTCAGGGGCGTGTCGACATCTCTTTCCTACACTCTCCATTTGGAGGGTCTCATTTAAGCAATGCTAATAATAAGCTGGGCGGCAAGGTAATGATCAGAAATGCTGAATTAAACTATAAGATTGGCGAAAACTCATTTATACGGTTTCAGTATCAACAACTTCCAGCAGGATATGGGTATTTTGGCAGAAGCCGGTTTGGGAACTCTTTTGGGCATCAGCAAATGAGCCCATGGTTCTAAAGGGTATTTAATGGCTAAAAACGACAATAAAGGCAATTCGTCGGGTAATCTTTTTTTAAATGCGGCGATTGGATTTCTTAGTGTTTTACTGCTCATCTTGGTTGCCGCTCTTTTCACCCGGCTTATTTATCCGCGGATCTTTAATGAACGAGCTGAGACCAACTCGGAACTGATAAGTGAAATTATTCAGATTGAAGTATTAAATGGGTGTGGTGTTCCCGGTATTGCAAACGCATATACCGGTATCCTCAGAACCAATGGGTTCGATGTTGTAGAAACGGGAAACTTTGAGACATTCGATATGAAAGAAACTATTGTTATCTCCAGAAGCGGCATTATGGATAACGCCTACCGGGTAGCAGACGCCCTGGGAATCTCAAGAGACAATGTGATCCGGGAAACTTCTTCTGATTTTTACCTGGATGTTACGGTTGTATTGGGAAAAGACTATAAAATGCTGAATACCGAATAAGCCATTGTCTCAATAACGTTCTTTAACTTCCAAGCCTTAAATTCAAGCATACTCTTCCCATTTAACCTTATTAAGTTTTCATTTTAAAATCTTTTTGTCGATAATCGAATTGAGACAATACAATACACTTTAGTTATACTTTAGCAGAGTAAGCCACTCGAATAACTTATAGGCTTTTTAAATATGCATGATTCAGCTAAACCAACCCGGGAAGATCTTTTGCGGTGGGCACAGAAAACACGTCTTGGGGATCATACAGCATTTAAAAAGTTATTTAAACACTTTCATGCCCCTTTATGCGAGTTCGTCTTCAAGTATGTGAAAAACAAACAATCTGCCGAAGACATTGTCCAGCGTTTGTTTCTTGATATTTATGAAAAGGGGAACAACTGGAATCCCAGGAACAATGTGAAGACATACATTTACACTTCTGCCCGCAACCAAGCTTTGAATTATCTTCGGGATAACAAAAAGCATATCTCTGCTTCTGCCATCGATAAGACCATGCACTCCATCTTGCAGCATAGTCATATTGAAGAAGAACAGCATGCCAGGGACTTACGCCAGGCTATACAAAAAGCGTATGGAGAAATGCCAGAGCAACGCCGCCTTATCTTTTTACTCAGCAGAGAAAGCGACCTTACCTATAAAGAAATATCATCCGTTTTAGACATTTCTATCAAAACGGTAGAAACACAAATGGGAAGGGCTTTAAAAGCACTCCGTAAAGAACTTCATTACTTCTTTTCGTTGGTTAAAAACTAAATATTACGGGTTATTTAAAAAAAAATCTGACTTTGCTGTAGGGGTATACCTCATCGTTTAGTGTCTTATAAGAAAAAGCACTAAACAATCTTATGAGTTTTAATCCCGATTTCGAAAAAATAGACTGGACTTTACTTGCAAAGTATTTTTCAGGAAATACCACTGAAGCTGAGAATAAGCTAATCAAGGAATGGGCTGAAAGCTCCCCGAAAAATCGCACTATTCTAAAAACAACCCGCGAAGCCTGGGAAGCCAGCAAAACTACACGCCAGGTTTGGGATACCGATGCTGCATGGGCGCGGCTGAGTAAAGAAACTCAGAAACAGCCAAAAACTTCTCCTTCTACTGTTGTAAAACCGTTACATAAATCCAAGCCCGCCTCATGGAAGCAATTCCTAAAAGTGGCTGCTGTTTTATTGATCGCCGCATCTATAGGAATTCTTTCTTATCAAAATGAAGCTCCGGAAACATCTGAAGCGATAGAACAACCACCCGTTGTTAAAGAGTTTACAAATCATAAGGGGCAACGTTCTACCCTCCAGCTTCCAGATAATAGCAAAGTTTTTTTAGCCGCCGACAGCCGACTCATACTTCAGCCTCACTTTAATGAAAAGGAACGAAGGGTTTTTATTGAAGGAAAAGCCTATTTCGAGATTGCAAAGGATGCCAACCGTCCTTTTATCGTGGAAACAGACTATGGGAGAATTGAGGTCTTAGGCACCAAGTTTAATGTAGACGCCTTTCCCGAGTCGGATCAGCAGGAAGTTGCTGTAGCAGAAGGCCGGGTAGCTTTTAGTACTAATGAGAACATTCAGCAACCTGCCATTCTTACTGCAGGAAAATTAGGCATCCTCCCTTTTAACGGGGATAAAATCACCGTTCAGGACATTGAAAATATAGACTTTTACAGGGGTTGGACACAAGACCGACTCATTTTTAAGGATACCCCGCTTACATCCGTTATAACAAGATTAGAGCGGTGGTATGGTATAGAATGTGAAATCAAAAGTGATGAAATAGCCAGTAAAAAGCTAACCAGTACTTTTGAAAATCAGCAGCTAAATGAAGTTCTGGATGCTATTGCTTTGTCATTAGATATAGAACATACAAAAACAGAAAATACTCACGTGTTTTCAAAAAAATAAGGGCTTCACGCCCTCCGGGTTTCCGGAAACAGCTTGGCTAAGGACAATTTATCGATACTGATTGGGAAGAATAGGGACTGAACAGTCAATCCGTTTCTGCCAACCTATAACATTAACACAACATGAAGGAGATAAATATGAGGAAACATGCTACTATACTGTTTGCTTTATTTTTTGGGTTCTGTCTGAGTTTACCCATTGTAAGCTTGGCAGAACAAAATCAAAAATCTAATTTTGTACCAATAAACTGGTATGCACATGCAGAAAGTACTTCTGCCTTTAAACAAAGAATTGATATTAACATCAACAATCTTCGGATTGAAGATGCCCTCAATTTAATTAGCAAAAAGGGTGATACAAGACTGACCTATGGGGAAGACATCCTCCCTGATACCAGGGTAACACTTAAACGCGATAACATCAGGGTTCTTGATGCTCTGCAAGCGGTAGTTTCCAACACCAACTTAAAAGTGATGGCTTCCCCATCCGGGCAAGTTGTCATCATGAAAAAAGAAGCTCCCGTCCTAAACAGTATCATCAGAGGCACTGTTTACGATGAACAGACCGGAGAAACCATTCCCGGAGCCAGTGTATACCTGGAAGATACCGGAAAGGGAGACGCCTCTGACACTAATGGCGAGTACACTATCACAGACGTAGAACCGGGAGATTATAAACTCACAGCACGTTTTCTCGGCTATACTAAAGAAACAAAGGAAATCTCTGTTGGCTCTAATGATGATCTTACCTTTGACTTCCAACTCAGCCCCAGTTCTTTCACAATGGACGAAATGGTTGTAAGTGGGATGGTAGATCCTATTGACGGGAAAAAAATCCCTTTCTCAATCGGGAAAATCAATAAAGAAAATATTGCTTCTGTACCAACCACCAACTCGGCTCTGGGTGCTATACAAGGTAAAGTAGCTGGTGCCCAAATTGTAAGAAGTTCAGGACAACCCGGAACAGGTGTTTACATCATGTTGCGATCCCCAACCTCTGTTGAAGGAGGAAACTCTCCCATGTACGTGGTTGATGGAGTTGTACTCGGTACTTCATTTGGAGGAACTACGGTTGACCTTGAGTCTCTTGATATTGAAGACGTTGAGGTAATTAAAGGTGCCGCTGCTGCTTCGCTATATGGTTCCAGAGCAGCCGGAGGGGTAATTTCAATTACTACTTCCAGGGGTAAAGGGCTCAACCTTGACGAAACACGCATTACCTATCGTGGAGAGCTGGGACTTACCCAAGCTGCATCAAATTTCCCGGTTTCGAACAGCCACTATTTTAAGACGAATGAACAGGGACAATTCATTGATGGTGAAGGAAATGTTACAACCGATCCAAACGAACGGGTTATCTCTGATGATGAAATCATGGATAATGAGTACGGGGTTCCACTGTATGACAACCTGGGTACCTTTTATAAGCCTGGAGCTTTTAAAACACACAGCGTTAGCGTAAGCCAGCGTCTTGATCGTACCAACTTCATGATATCAGCAAACAATTATAAGGAAGAAGGCTCCCTGGCTAACAGCGAAGGATTTGAACGAAACAACTTTCGGATTAATGTGGATCATATCGTAAATGATCGCCTTTACCTGAGTGCCAGTGCATACCATAACAGGGGACATCGTGACAATAATGCAAGCGGCTTTCAAAACCTCTTACTTTATCCACGTACAGTGGACCTGGGTAAAAAAGACGAAGATGGAAACTACCTGATACAGCCAGACTCATCTGTTAACCTCACGAACCCTATTTGGGCTCAGGCGTCTTCCGATGATTACACAGATCGCCAGAGAACACTTGCCAGTATTGATCTCAAGTATACTCCTTTTGAATGGCTCACTGCATCAACTAATTTCAGCTACGACCGTTCCGATATCATCTCTCATGATTACACGGCCAAAGGCACCCCTACATCACCGGATGAGAATGATCGTACCGATGGTTCCTTGTCTAAATCGGTTACCTATACAGATGCCCTCAACGGCTCTTTTAGCCTAAGTGCCCTCAAGCAATTTGGCAAACTAAACAGCCGAATCACTTTGAGAGGAATGTTCGAGAGTGAAACCTATAACTATATAGGTGCCAGCGGCAACACTTTTGCCCTTATAGGCTTGCCTGACCTGGACTACCTCGAAGAGCAATATGCATCTTCTTATGTGCAGGAAATCAAATCTAACGGATTCTTTGTTCAAACTGGCTTAGACTATGATGACAAATATATTGGAGACCTGCTCATTCGCCGGGACGGGAGCTCTCTTTTTGGTCCGGACGCCCGTTGGAACACCTATTACAGAGTTGGACTTAGCTATCGTTTATCCCAGGAAAATTGGTGGAACTTCGATAATATTACGGAATTCAAACTGCGTTATTCCCGCGGAACAGCCGGTGGAAGACCCGACTTTGGCGATCGCTTTGAAACCTGGACCTATGATACCAGCTCCGGTAGTGTGTCAAGAAGTACGCTCGGAAACCGAAATTTAAAACCAGAACGTACTACTGAGCAGGAATTTGGTCTTGACATGATTTTCTTCGACAAGTATTCTGTTCAACTCACCTATGTAAATCAGTTAACTGACCAACAATTATTGACCCGACCTCTGCAAGCAGTCTATGGTTATCCGGCACAGGTTGTGAATGATGGTAAGTTTGGCGGTACCACAATGGAAGCCACTATTGAAGCCCAGATATTCAACTCCAGAGATACACGCTGGTCTGCCACCCTGGTAGCCGACCGCTCAACCAGTAAAATTAAAGAATGGAATCGCCCTTCATATTTTTCTGGTTTCCGCTTAATCGAAGAGGGAGCAAACCTGAGCGATATGTATGGGGAATATCACTACCGAAGCCTGGACGCTCTCCCCGAGAATCTTCAGGCTCACAAGGACCAATTCCAGGTTAATGATGACGGATATGTTGTTGCAGTAGGTTCGGGTAATTCCTGGAACGAAGGTCTACAAAAAGACCTGTGGGGATCGCTACTTACTGTTGACGGTGAACAATTTAAATGGGGGCACCCTATTGTTGCCAGAGATGAAGAAGGCAACCCGGCTGTAGTTAAAATTGGGAGTAGTAATCCTGATTTAAATCTCGGCTTGCTCAATAATTTCTTCTATAAAGGTTTTACCGTTCATGCTCATCTGCACGCCCAGATTGGCGGTAATGTATACAACTACACTCGTCAACGGCTTATTTACTACAATAATCATGGAGACATGGATCAAAGAGCTAAAACCGACGCCAGTAAAAAAACGATCGGTTACTACCAAACACTTTATAACTACAGCAACTATACCAAAGAGTTTTCTGAAGACGGATCCTATCTGAAGCTTCGTGAAATTGCTCTTAAATACACCCTCAGAAGTGATAAGCTTTCTCAATGGGGGTTAACTGGGGTTCATTCCATCTCTTTCGGAGCCATTGGAAGAAACCTGTTTACCATAAGCAATTATTCAGGATTTGATCCGGAAGTTGGATCTGTACTTCAACGTATCGATAACTTCGGATATCCAGTCACAAGCACCTTTACAGGTACAATTGAAGTCTCATTTTAAACTGATTTAGGAAGAAATTATGTATCAATTAAAACAACCAAAGAATACAGGAAAGTATACGAGCGTATCAAAGCTCTTCATGCTCCTCCTGATTGTGAGCCTTACTTCTTGTCAAGATTTAAGTGTGCAAAACAAAACTGCACCCGACAGAGAACGTGCGCTCAGTAACCCGGGAGATGTGGAAAAACTGATAGCCAGTACCTTTCAGGATTACTGGGGAAGAACCCAAACTTCCGGTACTTCTATCAACACCATGCCCTTAATTGCTGATGAAATGACCGGCACCTACGCAAATAACGCGGCACTGGAAATGTCATCAGAACCAAGAACCCCTTATAATAATAGTCCAACTTCGGCTGCGCACGAAACCGGCCGATACCAATGGTATGCCTGGTATGCCGCTCTTTCGAGTGCTAACGAAGGACTTGGTGCTATTGATGAGGGCCTGGAAATTATCGATGAAGATGATAACGATAATACTGCCCGTGCTGTTGGTTTTGCTAAATTTATGCAGGGTGTAAGCCTTGGCTATCTTGGTATGATCTTCGATCAGGCGGCTATTACCGATGAACATACAGATCTTGAAGATCCTGCCAGCCTGGAATACAAACCATACCCCCAGGTATTGGATGCTTCGTTCGCCAAATTGGAATCAGCAATAGATTTTATGGAGAATAATAGCTTTACGCTGCCTTCTGACTGGATGCCGGGAGCTCCCTTAACTAATGATGAGCTTGCCAGGGTAGCATACTCTTTTGCTGCACGGTTTAAGGTATATGGAGCCAGGACCCCTGAAGAACGTCAGGCTATTGACTGGAATCAAGTGATCTCATATGTCGATAAGGGAATTGTTGATGACTTCAATATTATACTGGAGTGGCCAGACTTATACAGCATGTACTTGTACAGAGCTCAGAATTCAGGATCTTACAGAGCCCATGCAGATTATAAACTGGTTGGACCTGCAGACACCAGTGGGGCATACCAGGATTGGTTAAATGCTGATTTAAATAGCAAAGAACCTTTTCTCATCTATACCCCTGACCGCAGAATCACAGCACATGGAGACACTGCAGAGACCGATGGCAAGTATTTCAGGTATCGTGAAGAGGGTATTACCAAAGCAGAAAGAGGTATTTATCACAACTCTTACTACCAGTGGTATAGAAGAAGTGGAAATTATTGGGAAGGACCTCATGCCTTAATCCAAAAAACAGAAATGGATCTGCTGAAGGCAGAAGCTTTAGTTCGCCTCGGTGGAGATGCCAACATTGCCGAAGCAATAGATCTGGTTAATAAAACCAGGGTACAAAATGGAGAGCTCAAGCCCATATCCGCTTCAGGCGTACCAGCCGGCTCAGCTCCGGTAATGGGCGATGGATCTCCTGGCTCTTTACTGGACGCCATCTACTACGAACGAATGATTGAACTGGCGGGAACAGATGCATTAAGAGCCTACCTCGATCGCAGGGGCTCCGGCACACTTACTCCCGGAACGTTCTATCAATTCCCTGTTCCCGGACGTGAGCTCCAAACCCTTGGCCTTCCTATTTACACCTTTGGCGGTGGTGGTGCTGGAAGCGCAGAATAATTCTTTTTACTTACACTCGCTGCCGTAAGGCTCACAAAGCCGGACGGCAGCGAGATGTTTTTAAACAATTTCACAAACTATGATCAACAGAAAATTATACTACATAACCTCTTTCTTATTCATGAGCATTCTGCTTGTCAATTGCAGTGCTACCTCTAACCTCGGAGGAGATAGTAATCGATACCGGATACGGTTAGGAGTTGCCAATCTTAACGCAATGAAGGTGGAAACTCCCAGGATACTCTCCCGGTTTGGCTATATCCTCCAGCGGCAAGAGGAAGCATTAAGCGACATCTATTTTGAGTCGCGATGGAAAAAAAGAGCCCCTTTTGAAGACGAAATCAAGCTTGGTATAAAACAAGTTGACAGCCGCCTTATAATCCGGGCCACCCCAAGAGCTACGGCCGGATCTTCCGGACATATTTATAAAGTATCTCTAATTGCAGAAACCAAATACCAGGATACCGAAACAAACGCCTGGACAGCCAGCACACCCACCGACATGGCTAAAGCAAAATTCAATGAAATTGCTGATGCATTTAAAACCGAGTTCCAGGTTAAAGGTTTGAATTAATCAAGATTATATACTTACCAACCAATTCTATAGTAAGTGTTTGTAGCTCGTCATAGGATAACTTCCATAACCTAAAGAAACAGAGGGGAAAAGTTGATACTTTTCCCCTTTTTTTATCCCACCTATATCTTTTTAGTCCCCTCTGCTCTTTCACTATCAGAGGGCTTTGAAAACCAGGACCTTGCTAAATGGCAAGGCCAGAAGGAGGCTCAAACCGCAGCATATACCCCATATTCGAGGATTTCAACCAACGGATAACGCAAACATTGGGCAAAAGATCGGTTTTGTAAAGCTTTCTGTTATTAAACATTGAGTTTATACCTGCTTATTCCGATTTTAAATTGTTATTTTATTAAACAATTCAATGCATCAATCAAGAGAACAACGTTGTGCTCCATTATGAAAGAGGAATTGTTGATGCTGATTTTACATTTTGTGAATTACGGAATCATACCCAACCCAAGTTTAATTATTTTCAATGACCGATATTGATATTAATGCTCCCGCGAACCAACAGTTTTCAAACGCATACTCTGAAAATGATCTGCAACCCGCAGAAATGCTCAACATTATTACAGAAGCCCTTCTAAGTAAAAAAGCACAAGACATTACGGTACTTGATGTATCGGAATTGACTACCCTTACTGAATATTTTGTGGTATGTCATGGTAAGTCTGATGTGCAAATTAAGGCGCTCGCAGATGCCGCAATGGAAGAGGTTAAAAAACAAACCGGTGAAAATGTATGGAAAAAAGAAGGCCTCCATGCCCGGTCATGGGTTATTCTTGATTATGTCAATATAGTGGTACATGTGATGAGCAAGGAAAAACGGGATTTTTACGGTATTGAACATATGTGGAATGATGCTAAAATCACCCAGATTAAAGACACTGAAGCCGACACCTAAATAACCCGGACCTGCCTTGCCTTCTGCTGATTTTAATATTCTGATTACGGAACCTATACCTGAAAAAGCTATCACCCACCTAAAGAAGTTTGGGAAACTAACCATAGCTGATAAAGGAACCTACAACACTCCCGAGTCTCTTATTGACGATATTCCGGACTATGACGCACTCTTGTGTATGCTCTCAACTCCAGTGAATGAAGAGGTACTTAAAGCCGGAAAGAGACTTAAAATTGTAGCCAATTTTGCGGTTGGCTATGATAACATTGATATAAAAACTGCCCGAACGTTAGACATACATGTAGCCAACACCCCGGATGTACTCACAGAAGCCTGTGGCGATTTTGCCATGGGGCTCTTACTCGCTGTTTCAAGAAAATTTAAACAAGCAGAAGCATACCTCAGAAATGGCAACTTCAAAGGGTGGGAACCATTAGGTTTTCTGGGAATGGAACTCCGGGGACGCACCTTAGGCATCATAGGCATGGGACGGATAGGACAGGCGTTTGCGCACCGCGCCCGGGCCTTTGGAATGAACATAGCCTATCACAACAGAAACAGGGTGACCGAAAACATTGAAAATGACCTGCAAGCTACCTATTTCGATGACCATCGTGTACTCGCTGAACAGTGTGATGTCTTAAGCCTGAACTGCCCTTTAACCCCCAAAACGCATCATCTGTTAAATAGCAAACTCCTTAACACCCTTCCATCACATGCTATTGTTATTAACATATCGCGGGGAGCCGTTATTGACGAGGAAGCTTTGGCCGAAGCTTTACATAACAACATTATTGCAGGAGCTGGTTTAGATGTATTTGAAAATGAACCGGAGGTACATCCCCGGCTCCTTACAGCCCCTAATTGTTTGATTTTACCACATATTGCCAGTGCCACTCATAAAACACGCGAAGCTATAGGAATGCTGGCCGTTGAAGCTATAAGCTCTGTCTTATCCGGTACGCCCTCATCCCAAATAACAAACTTGATTACCCAGTGATTATAACTCATATTGCGTTTTCAGACACTAAAACTGAGCGCCTTTGAGACCTTCTATAACTAAAAGAACCTGGACCCTGACCATTCTTATAAGCTGTGTAGCTGTAATATATGGCGTTTTTGAAATCAGTGTATCCCTCTCCGAAATCAGCGAACAAGAACGTCAGAACCTCACAACGCATGCACTGGAATCAGCCAGTAAGGCCTTTTCTGTCTTCGGGCATACTTCAACCCAACAAAGCCGGAACCTGGCAGCCCTCATCGAAAATGAGATTAAGAGTGCTTCCAATAAGAAAAAACTCTACAATCACATCACCGATAACTTTGATTTTTGGGGAGTATCGGTATTTAAAAACCGGGAGCTATGGTTATGGTCTGGTTTTGGGGAGCATGAGTACCCAGATGACGTCATTAATACCACACAACGGCAGCAGGTATTTATTAAAAGGGATAATAACGTAACCTATATTTCATCACTGATTCCAATTTTTGTTGAACAGGATAATCAACTTTTCCGGTACGATGTATACACCAAGAAAAAAATTCGGCAAGAAAACCTCCTTACCATCGGAGAAAGTAAAGAGACACAACCAGCCAACTACCTGGATCTGGAATTGCAGTATCCGGTACATTTCAACTTCATTAATTCACTGCCCGAGAATATTGAAGCCAGGCGCACACTTTCTATCCAGGGCATTGACTCGGCCGGGGTAGTATATACCCTCTCCGAAGACTACCCGGCTTATCAGGCTAACCGAGAGAATCGCTATTTTATACTGCGTGCTGCTTTTTATGTATTGCTGATGGTGTTGTCACTCCTGTTTTTGATCTCTCTGGCCCGGGAACTTACCGCCTGGAGCTCTCTGCTATTAAAGCTTTTTGCCATACTTATTGTATGGGTATTTTTTGCTAATATTGAATATGGAGTAAGCTGGCTGGAATTGTTTCCTCTTTTTAAGAAAGAGAACCTGGATATATTAAATGCCCTGCTTTACTATTGTATCGATTCACTCTTCTTTTTTCTGCTCACTTTATCCATTTTTAGTTCTACCAACTATGGTATTCTGAAGATAAAACGACGAATTTCCCGACTTACCCCAAACCTATACCTGGGCTTTGGGTTTTTAAGTGCCTTGCTCCTCTCCTATTACTTTTGTGAAACATATCTTCTTTTTGAAGACTCACATCTTGCCGGTATGAATCTGGATATTTTGCCTAACCTGCCGGTTTCTGTTTTTTATATCTCTTCGGGCCTCTTTGCTTTTTCTATAATCAGTTTATTGTGCCTGATAGGATGGTTTCTGTTGCGAAGTGGGATCCAGCCTCTAAGAATGCGGCTGCTCCGGATAATAGCAGGTTTCACAGCCGGTATTATTGTTATATATGTTTTAAATATTTACCCCCATGCATCCTTCTGGCTGGTTTATTCTACCGGTATTTTTTTCGCTTTTATTCTGTTGTTCTGTTATCTGTTGTTCCGAAATCCATTTACCATAAAATATTCCTCCCGGCTCCGCCTGTTACTCCTCTTCAGCATTATAACGGTAGCTGTCACCTATATTCCGGTATACAATGGCTACCAACAACAACTTGATGAACTTATGTTGGAAGCAGCCCATTCTTTCATTGAAGAAGAGGCCCCACAAGCCGAATTAATAGCCCGGAACCTACTTGCTGATCTTCATCAACAACTCTCCATTATCACCGAAGGGGATATTGAAGAGCGGTCCGGTTTCCTGGAAAGCTATTTCATTCAGAAAAATCAGGATCTGATAGATCCGAAATGGGAAAGCTATTCTATTTCCACTTTACTTATTGATACAACCGGTAGGCAAATTGCAGAATACTCCTCTGATTTAAATCCTCCGAACTGGATGAACAACTTCCTTATTCAATCACTAAAGATCTCATTTGAACAGGAAAGAATCCGACCAAGTAATTTACGTCCTGTCATCCGCGAACGCCCTCTTAACGAACCTTCTTCCCAGTATTCCTCTTTCCGACGAGGCTGGATACCTTTATATAAAAGTGATAATACAGAAAAAATTATCGGGTGGATTTTAGGGTCCGTCTATAAATACCGGCCCCAATATGACAAACCACTGAGGGCCGTCGTAGCCGCAAACAACAATTCCAGCTGGGACCGCCCTATTAACATCACCGAATTTATTGAAGGCACCTCTAACCGAAGCTCTGTTCTGGGTATCCCGCTGGAATTACCCGGCTATTTTCAGTTATCCGACAGCCTTATAACGAAAGTACAACAAGATTCTATCGTATTCCGGAATCGTAAACAGGAAAATCAGTTGATCAGGGAGTTTTTTGTTGCCACCGGCAAAAACCGGGTTGTACGGGTTGCTACCAACAGTATTGAAATTGAAGAGCACATATTTGCTGTATTAAGATATTTCTTTTACCTGGTGTTAGTGGGGCTTATCCTCCTGACTTCCCTTTCCTGGAAACAGGAAATGAATATCCTGGGACATAACCGAAGGTTTAGGGATCGTCTCATCGACCGTTTTATACTTGCATCCTTGTTGTGCCTGATGGCCTTATCCGTCACCTCATATTTTGCGATCAACAATCAAAATAAAGAAAGCGTCCGGGATACATTGCTCAGTAAAGTTCAGAATCTTGCAGAAGCTTTAACCGAAAAGGGTGAACAGCCGGACGGGGAATCTATTAAATCACTATATGACTTAACCTCTACTTTGGATGCTGATGCCACTCTTTATAAAGATCAAAAGGTAAGCCTGAGCACCTCAACTCAAATCTACAGCCAGCATATACTACCTAATGCATTACCCTGGAGTGTATATGAAGCCATCTATCTCGATAATAACATCCAGCATATTAGCACTATAAAACTGGGCACTCAGGAACTTTTAATAGGCTATCAGCCCTGGTTTAATCGTGAGGGCGAAATAGCGGGTGTAGCAGCCATACCCACTTTTTTAAAGGCTCCTAAATTCAACAAGCAACTGCTTGCAACAACCAGTTATCTTCTCGGGATTTATGTACTTATTTTTGGGCTTTTCATTATTGGCGCATCATTTATCTCAACTCAACTTACCCATCCTCTTAACTCCATCCGGCAGGGGTTAAAAAAAATATCGGGAGGAAACCTGCAAACCAAGCTTCCTGTTAAGTCAAACGATGAAATAGGTTCTCTTTCTAATGCATATAATGTGATGGTTGAACGATTGAAAGAACTTCAAAAAGAACTGGCTGTAGCAGAACGCGAGGCCGCCTGGAAAGAAATGGCCCAACAGGTTGCGCATGAGATTAAGAACCCACTTACCCCAATGAAGCTCAATCTTCAGCATTTAGAACGGCAGCTTCAGGATTCTGACAGTGACCCTGAAGTCATTAAAGCCAAGGTTAAGAAAATTACGGCAAATATGATTGAACAGATCGAGTCCCTCAATCATATTGCTTCCGATTTTTCTAAGTTTGCCCAACCTATTGATGAAGAATTTGAGCAAATAAATATAAACACTCTGCTTAATTCTGTTGCTTCACTGTACGAGCCTGAAGAAAACGTCACAATCACATCTGAACTATATAAGCAACAGTTATCTGTAGATGGGATTAAAGAAGAACTTCGCAGGGTATTGGTAAACTTAATGAAGAACGCCTACGAAGCCATGCCTGATGGAGGGACCATTACCCTTCGGTCATCTCTCAATAGCAATAAGCAACTCATTCTTATTGAAGTCCGGGACACAGGTAAAGGTATCGCAAATAAAAACAGAGAAGATATTTTTGTTCCTAATTTTTCAACCAAATCCAGTGGTACTGGTCTTGGCCTGGCCATTTCAAAAAAGATCATAGAAGAACATTCAGGGACAATTTCATTCGAATCTGAACCAGGCAAAGGAACTACCTTCCGGATTAAGCTCCCTGTATCTCAACCTGATTAATGGGGATTTGGGGTAAATGCTCACCCGGTCGTATTGAACGCCCAGTTTGGTACATTGCTTTGCCTTTTTTTCTTCTCCAAATAACCAAACCCCACAACAACACCGCCCCGACACAAATAGTGTATTGTTTTTTCTTGGAAATAACCGGAACGAGAAAAACATTCAACTTCGAGACCTCCAGGGTTTCTTGCATGGCTCAGGCAACCATTTATAATTGATAGGAAAACCTTGGAGGTCTTAAATGAAATAAGGATTTGCTCCAAATAACCAATACACTGATAACAAAAAACCAATCTCCACAACACCCACCGTCTCAGCACAATCTACAGATTGCCTTATATTTCGATCGGTGTGCTGATCCACCTCCCTCGAGGGAGGATTTGTTCGGGGCAATACCACTGGCAATGCTTTCGAACCAGTACTCTGAAAGAGTATAACCATGAATAACCCCCAGTGTAAACTGGGGGAAATAAGCCCACCACAAAGAACCTCCGCCCGAATCATAGAAAAGGCCATAAACCCTTACGGAGGTTGGGCTATGCGTGTTTTAAGGAGATAGATTTTACCCCCCAGAAACGGTGATAACGAACAACATTCTTCCTAACGAATACTGATCATGCCCCCTGCCAGAAAGCATGAGAGCCTCAACAAATCGTCCCGGAGCGGAGCGCCGGAACGAGAGCAAGTATAAAAGAGAACCTGTAAAAGGCTGTAGACAGGTTCTCTTTTTAAGAACTATCTTAAATGGTATACATCAAAATTGAAATACTTTGGATGTTTTTATTTGAATCCATTCTGATTTTTATAAACTCTGGCCGGGTTTTAATTTGTCCCGACTTGGTTTTGTACAAGGAATCATTTTGATCACCTTTAGCAAGATGTATCGAAAGAATTTGCTTATTATTCCGTGTAGTCTTTTTCTCAAAAAACGAGGTAATATTTCGATTCGGTTTTCCGGTAGATAAGGTAAGACTATCGATTTTTAATACTGTTTTATTTGAAGTAAAATCTACTCTGCTAAGAGCATAGCTATTCCCTTTTTTCGGAAATATCAACCTAAATCCAGGGTAATTAACAATTTTTCTTTCAAACAAAATCGTCCCATCGTTAGCTTTATCCTGCTCTAATTCAATACTCAGCGGTTTACCAAGTAGCTGAACTAATTGATCAATTGATTGCCGGCTTATGATCTGTTTCAATAAATATTGCTCATTGATGGTCGTCTGCCGAAGGTTTTCGGGAGCAATGTAGCTTATTTTTTTGCCACTATAATCAATACCTGTAGATACAGGAACAATAATTTCCTGGGCATTACCTATGTTATGAACGCTGAATAGAAGTAGTAAAGTGATATAAACAGATTTGATCAATACAAAGACAAGGTGTTCATGAACAAACTTATTATGAATTAAAATATAAAACATATACCCTGAATTAATTCTTCAACATCGGTTTGGACAGGGCCTGCTCCAAAAGACATGAACCACAAACTCTGTGAAAGCATTAAGTATATGATGGTATTATTTGTCATGGGTTAAATATAACCCACTACCGAAAGGTAATGGGTTTTTAATGGATCTGACGCACAATTGAAACAGCCGTTAAAAAATTACATCATAAACTCCTAACTTGTTTAAGTGTTGATCCAAAACTACCACAGCATCAGAGTCTATATCCGGCCCGGTCATAACTATATTTGGATCCTTGACTGGGACTAAAACTGCTACAACAAAGTAAAATGACCCCACCTGATAGTATGTTACTTCTCTAATTAACATATTATCTCCATCATAGGTTTGCTTTAATTCTGAGCAGACCGTTATATCTGCTGTATTATTATCAGTCAGTAATCGGATTTCATCAGGATTAAGATCGGTTGTACCCGATTCAACTCTATCGAAATCATGAACTGGTCGAGAAAGAAAATCCTCTAACGCTTTCTTAGCCCGGGGCATTTCGGATGGGCATTGGCTGGATTCTTCAATACCCTGAAATGAGGGCATCAAGGATAGGTAAAGTGAAAGCGTGAGGTATGTGAGGAAGTTAATCACAATTCAATAATAGTTATAAGTACAATAAATATCAATGATTAATAGATAATAAATTCACTGGTTTTGATAATGAATTGAAAGGATACTGGATAAATATACACCACTACCCACCAGGTCGCATGGAGCGCCCAGGTGAAGATATTGCTTTTTCACGTAACCCATTAATCACTAATCGTCAAAGCTCGGTTTCACAAAATGATGAGATATGTGAGGGTATTCGTCATTAGTTAAAGTAAAACAAAGCCCACCAAAAATATTTGGCAGGCTCTCGTTTAATGTATCTGAGGCTCTTACTGCCGGGCGTAAGCCGTTCTGGATATCCGTCCGACAGGATCCATATACTCCAGGACCATGCGTTCTTCAGTTAAGGTATCAATTAAATAGTGATACGCATCACCACTATCATTGATATTGATTAAGGTCAGGCTATGTTCAATTAATCCCGATGGTGTTTGCCCTTCCTCAATCGACCAGGTATATGTTTTATAGAGTTCATTGTCAATATAACTTTCTACCGTAAAGTCCTCTTTAAAAACCGTTCGATCTTGAAATGAGGATTCTTCAGACACCCATGTACCCTGAATCAGTTCCTCAACATCGGTTTGAGTTTGTAAGGTCGACAACAGGCTAATGGTTATGATAACCATCATATTAATTGTACCGTTAAAAATGTCTGGATATTTCATAATCTATTTATAAGCAGTTTATATGATTCATTGCATTTACTAAGTTTGTTTCTCGACCGTCTAGGAGCCTGTCGGACTTAACAGGCCGAATGAACTGAGAATTGACTCAAAAGATTAATCAAATTTTTGAGGTACTTATTTTGTTGGATGGCTTCAATTAAAAAAAATTACACGTAGATCATTTTAA
>VEMX01000086.1 GCA_009711805.1 Balneolaceae bacterium
ACGGATTAGGCGGCGAAATTTCCCCGTACGCTGCGTTCAAGTGAAAATTGGGGTACTCAGGGTACCACAGTACCCTTCCGTTCCCATTTCCACTTCGCCTTGCGTACGATTAAATTTCTTGGTGAACAATCCGGGCTAAGAGTAAGTCAAAAATTTTGGGGGCTCCTTTATCAGCGCTTTTATGAAGTAAGATGTTGGCGTTGTCGGGAGTTAAAATATCTTCAATAGCCAAAATATTGTCCGTAGTTAAAATTCGTTCTTCTTTTTCATGCTGAGCCTGTATTAGTCCGGATGTAATGGCAAGAACTACAACTGTCAATAAAGAGGTACAGAGCTTTGTATCCATTATCTAAAGTTTTCTTTGAGGTGCATTCCCATAGGCCTCTCCAGTATTACGGTAATAATCCGCTGCTACTGAAGAGGCTGGAAATGAGAGTTTTTCTCATTTTTCGAGCTTAAGTGCAGTAGCTTTTTAACACAATAATTTCTGTGCCATTATTTAAGCTACTTACTCTGGCTTATTTCGCAATGGTTAAAGTAGTAAGGCTGAATGTTCGCGCAAAGCATAGGAGGGCTAAAGGGGGTAATAAAACATGATTTGTTACACCTTGGTCAAAAAGGGTTTTTACGGAAGGCAGAAGGAGTTTGATGGGTGATTTCCTTAAATGCCCTGTTAAAGGTCACTTTGTTGTTGAAACCGGATTCCAATGCAATACCTTCTATTGTATAATGGTCGTAGTTGGTATCTTGCAGCAACATTTGGGCATGTTGTATTCTAAAGCTATTCACATAATTGTTGAAATTTTCATTCAACTCCAGTGTGAGTGTCTGGGAGATATTATGGGGACTTTCGTTAATCAGGTCTCCCAGCTTCCGGACCGACAGTTTCCCATCCAGGTAGTGCTGATCTTTTTTAAAGGCTTGCCGGAGCTTTTGTTTGATCCGTTTCATGTCGGAGCGGGAAAGGTTAGAAGAAAGGTATTTTTTGGTAATACCCTGCAAGAACTCAGGATCTTTATAGAGAATAAACCCCACCAGAAAAAAGATGCTGGATGCAATCAGGTATGCGTAAATGAATTGTCTCCACCCGTCTGCAAAAGCAGTAAGCCACGAAATCAAGACCGCGGTGGTGAAGTAGATGCCACAGAAGGAAACAGCATAGAGTCTTTTTTGCGGACTTAATTTTTTGTAGTTGCTGTAAATCAACACAACAAAATAAATCCCATAACCCAGAATATGAGATGCCCGTGCTATATTGAGGGGCATAATCCGGTCAGAAAAATGTTGGCTGACAAACAGCATGCGTTCTATTCCCGGAAGTACCAGGAAGTCGATAGAATATATTGTAGCAAGCACAAAGGGAAGAAAATGCCAAAGGTTCTTTTTGTTAAACGTTTTGTTTACGATAAGCGCTTTAAAATGAAAAAGAAGTATGGGACCATAAATGAATCCCACTCCAAAATAATACCGGGCATAGAAAAAAGGATATTGCTCCATAACGACACTGGTGGAATACAGGAAGTCAAGTATCTCAATCCCAAAAAGTAAGGTAAACAGAGATATCATTAAGTAGGTTTGCTCCTTTTTTCTAAAAAAAAGTCCTCCCGAGACAAAGACAGCCAGGAATGCATATCCTGCAAGAATAAAACGGAGTATGGTCATAATCAGCCCCGACATCAAAAAATGAAAATCACTATAGAATATTAAAAATAGTACTATCAGTCTACTGCTTTTTATCGGAGTTACCCAAATAAACCCCGAATATTTCCCCCGTCATGGCTGATAGTTTGCCCGGTTACAAAAGCTGCCTGTGGAGACAGAATCCAGGTGGCCAGGGAAGCTATTTCTTCGCCGGTACCCATTCGACCTACGGGGATGTTTCGTTCCATCTGCTTTTTTACTTCTTCATAATTTTGGGCTGATGTCTCACTTTTTTTGTTGATCACCCGTTCAATAGCGGGAGTGGCATGAGAGCCCGGGGCCAGCACATTAACGGTTATACCCCGGGCGGCAATTTCCTGTGAAAGAGTTTTGGCAAAACCCACTACACCGGCGCGAAAAGCATTACTGAGCACCAGGTTGGGGATAGGCTGCTTTACCGACTGACTTTCAATAAAGAGAATTCGCCCATAGTCATATTCATGAAAAACAGGGATTAGCTTTTTTGTCAATTCAACTTTCCAGCGCAACACCAGTTGGTAGGCTTCGTCCCATTGTTTCATGGTAGTTTCCAATGCTGAAAGAGCAGGAGGGCCTCCGGCATTTATCAAAACCCCATGTAGCTGTTGAGAGCCTATAGAGGCCAATATGTTCTGGATTGCAGAAGGTTGGGTGATATCCTGGCAAATGGTTTGTACTTGCCGGGGATAGGCATCGGCAAGAGCCTGAAGTTTCTCTTTTCGGCGGGCTATAGCTATTACACGAGCTCCTTCATCTAATAATTGGGTGGCTATTGCTTTTCCAAATCCACTGGATGCGCCGCATACCAGGAAAAGGTGATTGTTGATATTCAAATCCATAAGACTGCTTTTTTGCATAATGATGTCTGACTTCAGCCTTAAAGTAAATAATTGAATCCTAAGAAAAAGTGATATAGCGGCCTAAATGATAAGCTTTTTAATTTTATTTGCATGTGAGCGACTGACTTTTATTTCAGAGCCATCACTCATGAAACCAATAAATCCGCCACCGCCATCACTTTCAAGCTTTCTTAGCTTATTGACCGCAAATAAGTACGACCGATGCGAGCGCTGAAACAGGGCGGGGTCAAGCTTTTCTTCAAGTTTGCCTAAACCGGTGCTGCATAAATGTGAGCCTTCTTCGGTATATATCCTTGAATAATCTCCCTCCGCCTTAATCCAGATAATATCATCCACAGGAACCGGAACAATCTTGATTCCCACCCGCACAAACAACTGCTTGGGATATGACTGGGGTTCCTGGTATTGCTTAAGCAGAGATTGAATACGTTCCTGCTCTTGCTCTTTGGATTCCTGGGTCGATAGCGCCCGGTCAAAAGCTTCGTTAAACCGATGCCGGGTATAGGGTTTCAACAGGTAATCTACCGCATTTACTTCAAAAGCCTGAAGCGCATAGGCATCATATGCTGTGGAAAAGATGATTTGGGGAATTTCATCCAGCTTCGCTATCAATTCAAAGCCATTCATCCCGGGCATTTGTATGTCCAGGAAAAGCAAATCAACCGTAGATGAGTTGATATATTCAATGGCTTTGGTGGGGGCAGTAAATGTGGCTACTACTTCAGCTTCCGGCCTTTCGTTGAGGTACTGCCGTACCACTTGCCTTCCCGGTTCTTCATCATCTACAATAACAGCTTTGAGTGTGTCCATATCAGTCCGCCGGAATTGAAAATTTAATGGTCGTTCCCCTGGGTTTATTTTTCGAAATGTTTAAAGTAGCCTCTATACCGTAACGGTTAATCAACATCTCATTGGTGTTTTTGAGGCCAATACCTGTTGAAAGTTCGGGCAGGGATGTAGCCTCTATACCGGTTCCCGTATCTTCTATAGAAAAAGCGATGGTGTTTGTTTGTTCTTTAATGCGGATGGTTACTTTTCCGCCTTCCTCCAGCGGAGATATTCCATGCTTGACGGCATTCTCAACCAAAGGCTGGCATATCATAGGGGGGATTAAGGTCTGGTTGAGATGTTTGTCAATATCATATTCAATTTGAAGGCGATCTCCCAGCCGCTTTTTTTCCAGCTTCAGATAGGTTTTTATGAAGTTGATTTCGTCCGAGAGAGGTACCTGTTCTTTATCAAAGCTCTCGAGAGAATAACGGAGCATATCCGAAAGCCGGCTTACCATCTCCTGGGCTTGTTCGGGCTGCTGCATGATGGAGGCATTGATGCTATTGAGGGTATTAAAGAGGAAGTGGGGGTTAATCTGGGCCTTCAGGGTGGCAATTTCCTGTTTTCGGGAGAGTTCCCTGAGTTCAGCCGTTTGCTTTTCTTTATGACGGATGCGTTTCTGAGACTCTATAATATTGATGACCGCAAATACCAGGATATATTCTATTACAGAACCAAATAGAATCCAGGCTCTGTTTTCGTGAAATCCTCCTCCAACGAGTTGGAGCCCAATCAATAATTCGAACATAAACAGGAATATTTTGTACCATGCCAGGGTATATATAATAGATGCCATCCCATGACTTATAAGCTTGACTATCCACGATCTTTCATGAAATTCCCTGACCAATAAAAACCAAAACACCACCATCAGTGATACTTTAATGGTACTGCTGAGGGTCATCCCCATGATAGCTTCCGGCAGGCTAACCGGACTGGTGAAATTCAGGATGCCGGCATTCAGCAAGGTGTACCCTGCCCAAAAGAATAAGCTAAGGAGTATTCCCTTTGCTGTAATTTGTGGTTTTTTGGTGATGATATCCGTTGCCATGTTGTTGAATTATGATGCGGAAAAAACTACAGGAAATATCATTATGATGCCATGGACCAGATGATGCCATGGACCAGCCCGGATGCTACAAAAGAACCGCCCTTATCCCGTATGATCCCAAAACACAATCCCGCTATGGCTGTCCATATGCCCCATGCCCAATGCCAGGGATCGCCGGGCGACAGGGAGTGCATCAACCCAAATAAGAGTGAAGCAGAAATCAATCCCCAACCAAACGAATAACCGAACAGGGAATATGATTTCCCAAAAGCCTGGTTTAAGCGTGTTTGAAAATACCCCCGGAAGATAAATTCCTCGGCCTGGCCTACAAATATAAGGGCTATGAATATTTGGGCTGCTTTTGTGTGGATAGAATGAAGAACACCCGTAATTATCACAGAGAAAGAAAACAACGAGATGATCCGAATCAGATCCCGTCTTGCGGGAAAAACATCATCATCTTGCTGTTGTTTTTTGAAGACCCGGCATAGCAGCAGAAAAGCCACCAAATGCCAAAACCCGATAACGGAAGCCCCGATCCAATCTTTAAAACTGTATCCCAGCGCCTGGATCACGGGAAAGGATAGAGCGGTAATGGGCATCATTACCGACAGGGATTTACCGCAGGAATGCCAGGCTTTCTTTAAGGTATCCTTTGTAATCAGTGCTATATTTCCCGGTTTTGATGTAAACCACATTATAATAGCAGGCAGCAGAACCATGGCCAGGATTGTGGTTATCACTTTGTGTCCAAAAAGATCTTCCTGCCAGGCCGAAAGCCCAGAAGTAAGTTTGGCAGACCAAAGTATCCCTGCATATAGGATATATACGATTCCCCCTTCGGCAATAATCCTGCTTTTGTTTTGTACTGTAGATGTTGTTGGATGCTTCATTAGCATAATGTTAGCTTGTTTATTCCTCTTTAATTTGATGTGAGACCGGGAAGTAAGCTGTACTTTACCCATCCGTAATTGGGATCTATATCTAATGCTTTTTGGTAGGCTTCTTTGGCTTTGCCGATCTGCTCTTTCTTTTCGTAAACCTGTCCAATCCAGGCATACACTTCGGCGTGTCCCCAGCTCGGGGCCAATGCTGATGCTGGCTGATACTCGTCAAAGAGGGAGGCCGATTTTTGAAATAATTTCAGGGCTTTATCAGTCCCTCCGCCGAACATCGATGGCTTAAAGAAAGTGCCGATGCCGTCTATCAGATAAATCCTGGGGTTGTACGGAGAAAGGGCAATGGATTTATCAATAGCTGACTGAGCCTTGGGCCCGTATTTCATTCCGGAAAAGACGCCGGAGGCTTTCATTCCATACACACTGCTGAGCAAGGCATGGGCCTCGGCAAAATCGCGATCTGTTTCTATAGCTTTCTTTAAATGATCAACGGCCGTGTCCAGCCACTCTGATTTGGGTTCGCTGCCATCTTCTGTAGGCAAAGTGCCCAAACGATACCAGGCATATGCAGCATAGTAACGGGCATATTTGGATGTTTCCTGATCTTCAAAAAAACGGTTCAGGCCATATGCAATGCGTGCAATTTCCTGTCGGTCAACTATATTAACCGCTGTTGTTAGCTGCTGCTTGATGGAAACAAGTTGTTCCCTGGTACTCGTGTCTTCATCGGATGCCTGACTAAATACCGAGACACTAAAGATGGCAACACAAAGCAAGATTAATAGGGATAATTTTTTCATGATAATAAGTTACAGGTTAATATTTGCGGTTACACCGGCGTAATAAAAGCGATTGTAGTTGCTATATACCGGCTGTTTGTGGGTATAATCTTCGTTGTATGTGTAGTCAGTTATGTTGTCTATTTTCAGGGCATTAGACACGGACAGGTAAAATGTGACAGACTGGTTGTTCTTAAGTGGCCAGTAGTAGCTTAGGTTTATATCCATCCGCTGGAAATCGGGGAGGCGTTCGGAATGTAAGGGACCTTCAACAGGCAGATAGTAATCGTATTCAGCATTCTTAACGGCATCAATTACGGGAGTGAAGGGCCGGCCGGTAGCATATCGGTAACTCATGCCGGCGTATACCATCCCAAACAATCGGTATTTGCCCACAAAGTTGAGGGTGTGGGTAATGTCAAATTCTGAGGGAGCGAACTCGAAGGTGTATTCATAGCCCTCGTTGCGGGCTTGGTAGCGTTTCGACTGAAGAAAGCTATAGGAAATCCATCCGTTAAAACGGCTTTGCAGGAATTCTGAATAACGGAGAAAGAGGTCGATCCCCCGGGCATCTCCATAACCCCGATTCGAAAGGTTTAGGTTGTTGTCTGGGATAATAAGCTGATCATAATCTTTATAATAACCTTCAGCACGGAAATGGATAAGGTCGGTTTTATGCTCGAACCCCAGGATGTAGTGGATGGATTGCTGGGAGGCTAAACTCGGATTTCCGCTTTGGGGGTTGTATTCATAAGGCTGTGGAAACTGATGGTATATCCCGGCAGAGGCCCGCAAATTGGTGGACTTGTCAAATTGGTATTTTACCGACAGACGGGGATCTAAGGTAAACTCATTGGCTAGTTTGTGATAGTCGGTTCGTACTCCAACGTTCAGCAGCAGCCGGTAAGCAGCTTGTACATCAACTTCAGTATAGGCTCCAAAACGCCGGGTATCAAACTGTTCATTAATAGTGAAAAAGGAGGCATTAGGATTGGTTACATCATCATGTTCAGGGAGTTTGCCCGAGAAGCGGTTTTCCTTATGTACAGCTTCAAATCCGGAATAAAATTTCAGGGCACTTGAGATCTGTTTCTCCCAATCAGAGCGGAATTTATAGGTGATATCCCGGGTCTTTGTATCCATGCCCCCCAGTTGCGCATGTTTGGAAAAGCGGTTCATAGATAGACTGTTTTTTACCAACCATTCACTTTCTTCTAAAAGTTTAATCCACTGCAGGTTGAACAACTGGTTCGATTCGTCTCCTTTATAATTCCCGTTATAAGAGGGCTGGTCAATGGATACCCCTACTTTGTTTTGGCTGAGAAAAGAGAACACTTTAAAGGTAGAGCCAGGTTGAGGTTTGTAGATCAGGTTTAGGTTCAGATCACTGGATACCGGCGCTTGGCTAAATTCATGCGCCTGCCCGTTAAGCCGAAACATGGTTTCTGTGAAGCTTTGATTTCCCGAAAAGTTGACTCCCAATTTGTCCGGTATAACCTGGGTTGATATCCCTGCTGACGCAGCGGCAAGTCCCAGGTTCATGTTAGCTGTGTTACGGTCAGGGAGTCCCTGCGATTCCATAGCCAAGATCCCGGAGAGGGCATTGCCATACCGCGCAGGAAATCCTCCCGAAGAAAAGAAGGTTCCGGTTACCAGGAAGGGAGGGATGGCTCCAAAAACTCCACCAGTAGGCGTTTCATATTTATAAGGATGTACAACTGTGGCCTGATCCAGTAATATTTTGGTTTCAGAGATGTCTCCTCCTCTCACAAATAAACCAGAGCCTTCATCAACCGCAGTAACACCCGGGAAACTTTGTATTGCTCTGAAGATATCGGCTGCCGCACCGGGAGTGGTAACCACTTCGATGGGATTCAGAGTTACCCCTTCTTCATTTCCCGTGGTGAAAGAACTGGCGGTTATTACAGCTTTGCCTAATTCCTGTAATTCTTCTTTCAAAGTGATTTCAAAGCGAAGAGTGTCACTGGGTGTAATCCGGATGGTCTTCTTATAGGGGATAAAACCAACCAGGGAAGCGACAAGAGTGTGGGGCCCGGTTTCTCTCACACTAAAACTAAACACTCCGTCCACATTAGTTACATTGCCTGTCGCAGTGCCTTCCAGGTATACATGCACAAATTGAAGCGGTTCCCCTTGTGGGTCTGTAATGCTTCCCTGGAACACCGAAGCCTCAGGGGATTGCCCGAATATCTTTACAGCGATGAGGACAAAAAATAAGAAAAATGCCAGCTTGATGAGGATGCATCTCACGGAGGATGATTTTTTCGGATCATCGGTATGATCGGAAGATGGATGGCTTTCCTTGGAATGTAAGTGGTTGCGGAGTGTCATGATTTTCACCTCGGTTTTAGCCAAGGATATATACTCCCCATTGGAACTCCATCCCGCAATCGATGAATGGGCAAATAAACCGATGAATGGTTACATCCATCGGTCTTTTCTGTTTTACGAGGTTATGCTAATGCTTTTTGGCATTTTTTAATCAGCTTTAACGCCCAGTCGTAGTGGCTGGACGTGGCCGAAATGAGATAAGCTCCCAGTGATGTAGATCCGGTCCAGTGATACCGTTTCTTTTCAAAAAGCTCTTCATTCGAATGCTTTTTGATGATACTTTGTACCTTCTCAAACGACTCGTGCAGCATCTTCTGAACTTTATTCAGATCGGTATCTTTGTACATTTTCCATATTTCCCGATTCAGGTCCGGAACGGATTTCCATGTGTAACCTTTGGCTGGCATGTCGGGGTCATCACCTTTCATGCCTACCTCATACCACTCCAGCATCATCAGATGCCAGTGATGGAGATGAGCCAGAACATCCCGAATATTGCGGTTCAGGTAGCCTTCAGGAAATTTAGCTTCTTTCTCTTCATCGGAAAGAGCCTCAACATAATCCAACAACTTGGTGTAATTCTTGTTGCTGAGGTCAACTAATTCTTTTTTGTTTTTTGGGCGTGCCATACAGCTCCTGTTTTAGTTTATAGATCGAGGCCTCTGTGACCTCTATGACAAGGTTTACATCTCATGTGAATATTCTGTGAAACAGTTGGAATTATTCGGGTTGCCATATTAACATTGAAGTGGTTGCGTTGCTTCGTTTTTATGCTTTCTTCAATTTAAGATTGTTTAGAGTGATTAGCTTCCTTGTCTTCATTGGGGCTCACCAAAGACAAACCTTCGCCCGGGAGGTGGTAAAACCCGTGGTTGTTTTCTTCTAAAGGAGTGTCTTCGACAGAAGGTTGGGCTATGGGGGGGTGAAGATTGGCATCAACAAGCGGTGTGGGAGCAGATAATGAGAGGATTCATCTCCCAAAGGGAGGAAGTATCCACATAATGACGGGGTAGGGGTAGTCCTCAGTTATCAACGCTCCATGATATTCTGGTTCCGATCGATATACCTCTGTCGTTCTTTCCAGGATATCGATGGCACGATTAAGTACGATGATTAGTTGAATTAGAAATACTTACTCAATCACTTGACTAAGCAATGCATAAACAGTCCCAAAAGGGAGATGCAAGGCGATAATACAAAATGTTACGGTTGGCTTAGATTTCTTAGAGATTAATTAATACAAATTTGGCAGAAATAACCGTATATTCAAGGCTTGCAAAGTTTCATACATAACACTATTCATGTCAGACCAATTAAGAAATATTGCCATCATCGCTCACGTAGATCATGGCAAGACCACACTCGTAGATCAGATACTAAAACAGAGTGGTACATTCAGAGAGAATCAGGAAGTTAAAGACCGGGTCATGGATTCCGGCGACCTGGAGAGAGAGAAGGGAATTACCATTAGTTCCAAAAATACAGCTGTAGACTGGAAGGGAACAAAAATTAATATAGTGGATACCCCGGGTCACGCCGATTTTGGGGGCGAAGTAGAACGGATTCTTAAAATGGTAAATGGGGTAATCCTGCTGGTAGATGCTGCCGAGGGGCCACTTCCCCAAACCAAGTTTGTATTGCGTAAATCACTCAGCCTTGGGTATAAGCCGATTGTAGTTATTAACAAGATTGACCGAAAGGATGCCCGCCCGGATGCCGTGCTGGATGAAATCTTTGACCTGTTTGTAATGCTGGATGCAACCAACGATCAGCTTGACTTCCCGGTACTTTATGCAGTGGCCAAAGATGGTCTTGCCAAAGAAGAGCTGGAAGATGAAGCAACGGATCTTTCTCCATTGATGGATAAAATTGTAGAGCATGTACCGTCTCCGGACCAGGAAACAGAAGGGGCATTTAAAATGCTGGTAAGCAGTATCGACTGGAACGACTACGTAGGACGTATTGCCGTTGGCCGCATTGAGCAAGGCAGTATTAAGGTGAACCAGGAAGTAGCCTTGTTAGAACGAAACGGAGATCTGAAAGAGAAAGCAAGAGCCACCAAGTTGTTTACATTCTCAGGGTTGGGGCGTGAGCCGATTGAAGAAGCTCAGGCTGGTGATATTATAGCCCTGGCCGGCTATGAAAGTGTAAATATAGGTGACACATTAACCGATGTATCGGACCAGACTTCGCTTGAGTATGTTGATTTGGATCAGCCTACCATTGCGATGTACTTCCGGGTAAATAACTCTCCATTTGCCGGTAAGGAAGGAGATTATGTGACTTCAAACCAAATGAAGGATCGCCTCTACAAAGAAACCCGAACCAATGTAGCCATGAGGGTAGAGCCTACCAAGAGTCCCGATGTTTATAAAGTATCCGGACGTGGAGAGCTGCAGATGGCAATATTGATTGAGACTATGCGCCGTGAAGGATATGAATTTTCAGTATCCCGTCCCGAGGTATTGTTCAAAGAAGTCGACGACGTTACTCATGAGCCGGTGGAAGAAGTGGTAGTAGATGTACACCAGGACTACAGCAACCGGGTGATTGATAACCTCCAGCAAAGAAAAGGTATTATGACATCCATGAGCCAGGAAGGCGAAAATAACCGAATTACATTTCGTGTTCCATCCCGTGGGCTAATCGGTTTTCGTGGCGAGATGCTTACTGAAACCCGTGGAACCGGTATTATGCATCAGCAGTTTGATGCTTATGAGCCTTATGCCGGTGAAATTCCCGGAAGAAGCCGTGGAGCCCTTATCGCCTTAGAAAAGGGAGAAGTTACCGGGTATGCCCTCGAAGGGGTTCAGGATCGGGGACAGTTCTTTGTTGAGCCCGGAGATCCTGTATATATGGGGCAGGTTGTAGGCTTGAACAATCGCAGTGACGATATGGTAGTTAACGTGGCTAAGAAGAAAAATCTCACCAACCACCGGGCTACACAGACAGCCGACTCCGTAAAACTGAACCAGGCCAAGAAAATGAATCTTGAGCAATGCATTGAGTTTATTGACAATAATGAACTCCTGGAAGTAACACCTAAAAGCTTACGAATTCGCAAAACACATCTTGATCACAACGACCGAAAACGGGCTGAGAAGAAAAAGGCAGAGGTGTAGCCTGAAGAATTGAACATTTGACATGTTTTTTTGTTATATATGGTTAGTTAACATTTAGTTTGAACTAACTAGCAATTTAAAATGAAAAACACACTTGTTAGCATTGTATGTTTTTTTGTTCTTTTAATAACGGCTTGCCAAAGTAATACAGATTCTTCTTCCAGGGATGTTGAAGCTAAGGCGATTATTAAAGTTAACACCATTAATACCACCACCCCTCTGTTAGGAAAGTTGGGATGGAAATTGAAAGAACAGCCATTACTCGTTATTGGAAGCAAAGAAGGGGAACTCCATGATCAATTCTATCGGGCATACGGAGCCATTACATTAGAGAATGGAACATTTGTAGCTACAAATTCGGAAACCAGCGAGATTCGTTTTTACAGCCCGGATGGTACCTTTCGGAAGTCAATAGGACAGCAAGGTCAGGGGCCCGGCGACTTTGCAGAGTTCAGTAACATGAGATTATACAAACTCTCGAAAAACGAGTTTGTAGTAAATGATCCTGGTAATGATCGTTTTCAAATTTATAATAATGATGGTGAACATCTAAAAGTACACACCATGCCAAAGATTGAAGGGGCTGGAAATCCTTCAATGAATAATGTACTCAGCAATGGATCATGGTTAATATGGAGTACAGAAGGATCTGCTGTTCTTCGCGGGAATGATGGGGATATTATCGAAAAGAAATATTTGCTCCACTTGTTCGACCCGAATTTCAACTATGACAAAGTACTCCACAGGTTCACCGCCAGGAAAAAATATGTGAATACGTTGAAAGGAATTACCCATTATCCTTATATACCCTTAACGGCACAACCATCTCATACTACAGGTACAAAAGCCGGGGTGTTGTTTGCAACAGGGGTAAACCCGGTTATTTCAAGGTTTGATACGTCAGGACAACTTACAGATCAATATAAGTGGGAAGCGTCTCGCATTAAGACCGAAGATATTTGGGAGAGGTACAAGGATGAATTTTACCTTGCAACCCTTGAAGGAAGGAGAAAAGAACAATATGCACATTTTTTAAAACAAGACTTACCCATTCCAGAATACACACCTGTAATTTCTGAACTGAAGGTAGATGAAGATGGAAATATTTGGGCAGAAAGATTTCAGCTTCCCTGGCACGAGCATACTACCTGGGATGTCCTCAATGCTGATGGTGAATGGCTGACTACTATCCAGGTTCCGGATCATTTAAGGATGACTGAAATCGGGAGTGATTACGTACTTGGTTTTTCAACAAAGAATGGATTTACCCAGCTGGTAAGCTATCCGATTGTGAAAAATTCGAAATAGTACATTTGATAGATAGGCCGGTTTTAATCAAAGAATTCCACGCTGGTTTTGCCTCGGGGTAGTTTATTTTAAAGTACCTGTATGCAGGAGTGTTTTCTCCCAGCCTATAATACCAGCGATGTTTTGAAGGGTTTTCGATTTTAGCCGGCCTTGATGAAGAGACTTCATTTTTGGAAAGTGATGATATTTTTCAGGTCTGTAATTGAAACCAAAATATACCCTGAACGGGGTATGGTTAGTTTATATCCCTTTCTGTTTTTTTCGGGTGAATAAACTTTCACTCAAAAAAATAATAAAACAATGATTCAAAAGAGTTATTTGGGTTTCTTCTTAAGTGTGGTATGTATTGTAATGGTAGCTGTAAGTTGTAAAAGCAGCACGAGTGCAGACGTAGGGGTTGCTTTAGGGGCTATAGAAGCAAACGTGGATGGCAACAGCTGGAAAGCATCGGGGGCAACAGCAGTAAAAAATACAGCCAATATCGGAGGTAGTTCAGTTACAGCCGTTACAGCAGTAGGCGCTAAGATCTTAAACCAAAGTTCCGGGGATAGTGAGACTATGGAAGTGACCATCTATAGTTCTCCGAATGCAGATAACGTATCTGAAGGCTCCTACGATGTGGAAGATGACGGTGTGCCGGGAGCTCAGTTTTCATTTACCAGTTTTGTTAATGGCAGCCAGGTTTCCTATTTCGCATCAAGTGGTACAGTTAAAGTAACCAGTATTTCTGATGACAACGTAAAAGGAACGTTTAGCGGAACGGTAACCAATGTTAATGACAGCAATGACACCAAAGAGATTTCCGGTGGGGAATTTAATGTAAGTATAGGATTCTCCTTTTAATGAAATAGCGATGTAAGTGCAAGGCTTAACAGGGTAGATCTTTATGACCCCGAGTCATAACATACACAGCTAAGCTACTGGTTGTAGAAGGCCAGTGGTTTTTTAAAATCATCCAATCTCAATCTGACCGATAGCCGGTCTAGCGAAAATACCAAGAACACGATCTGACGGCTGGACTTGCCCCGGCCCTACAAATCCTGCAAAGTGCCGTCTGATCGATTGGCTAAGGTGTGGGTGCTCGAATCCACCCCATCGGTCAGACGGGCTTGGAGCCGTCAGACCGGGAAGCTGAAAACCAAAAACACGATCTGACGGCTGGACTTGCCCCGGCCCTATAAATCCTGCAAAGTGCCGTCTGATCGATTGGCTAAAGCACGGGAGGCGAATCCACCCCATCGGTCAGACGGGCTTGGAGCCGTCAGACCGGGATGTCAAAAATATCAACAACACGATCTGACGGCTGGACTTGCCCCTGCCCTCCAAATCCTGCAAAGTGCCGTCTGATCGATGGCTAAGGCGCAGGGATTCGAATTCACCCATCGGTCAGACGGACTTGGAGCCGTCAGACCGAGATCTCGAGAAAATTTTGATCAAGGCAGGCCGACAGACCGAAGAGCTTAGAATAATTTCTTAATCACATGATCCGGTATAGTTTGAAGCGATACTTTATAAAATTCATCCGGTTCGTTAGGGAGTTTGAAAAGATCATTGGCTAATTTTTTATTACACAAATCTCCACCCCGAATACCTGCATAATCTCGAAAGGATGAAAATGGCCAATCCTCCATTTTTTTCACTAAGCCAGCTTTGAAGGGGTTTTGATGAATATATAAGAAGCAATTTACTCCATAGAAAATCCTTCTCTTCCTGTCTTCGCTCAATGACTTTGCTTTTGTTCTGGTCCTGAATAATGATCCGCTTCGATTATACTTTTTGTTAATAGCCTGGGTGTATGAGCTTTGAAGTGTTCCAATACTTCGATTCAGCGCCTCTATTCTCTTATCGCTTTTATCTAAGCGTTCAGGATTTTTATATCCTTCTTTTACCTTTAGTAGCCAGTGAAAATGATTGGGCATCAGGCACCAGCTAATATTTCCGCATGTGGGGTAAGGTGGTACTCCATCTTCCTTAAAAAGTACAGGTAGTTTTCCTCCTCAAAGAAAATATTTACCTTATTATTTCCCTGATTATAGACGTGATAGGTATGCCCCGCATAGAATTCCATGTCCAAGAATAAACACTATAACGTTTAAAATCTATCCCATACTCGATCTGACGGCTGGACTTGCCCCGGCCCTCCAAATCCTACAAAGTGCCGTCTGATCGATAGCTAAGGCGTGGGTGCTCGAATCCACCCCATCGGTCAGACGGGCTTTGAGCCGTCAGACCGGGAAGCTGAAAACCAAAAACACGATCTGACGGCTGGACTTGCCCCGGCCCTCCAAATCCTGCAAAGTGCCGTCTGATCGATAGCTAAGGTATGGGTGTTCGAATCCACCCCATCGGTCAGACGGACTTGGAGCCGTCAGACCGAGATCTCGAGAAAACTTTGATCAAGGCAGGCCGTCAGACCGAGGAGGTAGCAGCGACTGCAAATCGCCCCGGTCACTGTGCTCCCGCAAAATCCCCGTTTTATACCTTCAGTTTAGCTGGTCACCGTATTCCTGAATATTCACATCACCAAAAATTTTCGGTGACATAGGCTAGCAAAATCAGGGGTTAAAGACAATGTGGGGGTTTTGGGTAGGAAATACAACAAGCTCGAGGGCCCCCATCCTTGTTCCTTCCCTCCGTGACGCTAATGCTCCGCAAGAGATAGGGGCCCGTTGGATGGGGCAATCACACCTGATTTACCGATTTATACTCAATTCCGTGCCGTCATCACCCCATACCATAAAATTTTACTTTTTCCTCGAAATATGGAGTAAATACTTTCTTCAGGGAGGCATTCTCCGGTGAAGTTAACTCCGGATCAGAATTCAGGGTTTGGTTAGCTTTTTCTTTAGCCTGGGTGAGCAGGAACTGGTCTTCCACAATATCGGCTACTTTAAAGTCGGGAAGTCCACTTTGTTTGGTTCCGAGGAAATCACCCGGTCCACGAAGCTGGAGGTCAGCTTCGGCTATGCGGAAGCCGTCGTTGGTTTCTTCCATGGTATTCAAGCGGTAACGTCCCGACTTGCTAACTTTCACATCCGGCATCAGGATACAGTAGCTTTGTCGTTCACCCCGGCCAATGCGTCCACGTAGTTGGTGTAGTTGTGATAACCCAAACCGTTCCGCATGTTCAATAATCATAACGGAGGCATTGGGGACATCAACGCCAACTTCTATTACCGTGGTGGATACCAGTATTTGAATGTCATTATCAATAAATGACTTCATCACGGATTCTTTTTCATTGGTTTTCATTTGACCATGTAGTAAGCCCACATTATAAGCAGGGAATCGTTTTTTTAGCTTTTCAAAACCTGCTGTGGCATCTTTTAAATCCAGAGCTTCCGATTCTTCTACCAGGGGATATACTACATATACTTGCCCACCGTCCTTAACTTCCCGTTCAACAAAACTATATACCTTGTCTCTCTTTTTCTCACCCCGGATCGCAGTTTTGACGGGCTTACGCCCGGCAGGTATATCCTTAATTATCGATACATCCAGGTCGGCATATACCGTCATTGCAAGGGAACGGGGGATGGGGGTGGCGCTCATCACTAACATATGTGGATGATCTCCTTTATTCAGCAGTTCCGAGCGCTGTTTAACACCAAAGCGGTGCTGTTCATCGATGACGGCCAGGCCCAGCTTATGGAAGTTGACTCCATCTTGTATAATGGCATGTGTTCCAACCACAATCTGGCAATTGCCTCCCTCCAGATCGGTAAGTACATCGGTACGCAGGGCAGTATTCTGTGAACCAATCAGCAACCGGATATTGATATCCAGATCTTTCAGATGCTCAGAGAGCGTACGATAATGCTGTTCGGCTAAAATCTCGGTTGGAGCCAGGAAAGTTGCCTGGAAACCATTATCCAGGGCCATGAGCATAGCTCCAATAGCAACGATAGTTTTTCCGGCTCCTACATCCCCCTGAATCAGCCGATTCATTTGTTTTCCCGACTGCACGTCTTTCTTTATTTGTGCCAGGGCAGATTTTTGGCCACCGGTAAGTTCAAAGGGGAGTAATTCGTTAAAGTAACGAGCCGTATAGTTATCGAATTTAGAGAACCGGTGCCCACTCTCTCTTTCCTTAACAGTAGTGTGAATTTTCTCCATGCTGAGTTCAAAAAGGAAGAGCTCTTCGAACTTAAAGCGGTTCAGTGCTTCTTTATGCTCATTATGCGTTTCCGGGAAATGGATCATTCGATACGAGGATGCCCGTTCCGGAAGCTTCAGTTCTTTGATGAGTGGAGCCGGCAGGTACTCGGGGATTTCAATCCGTTCTAACACCTGTTGTATCCAATCCTGTATTACTTTACTTGTGATACGTGTGCGGCTGAGCTCTTTATTACCGGGATAAATAGGAACAATTCGTGAAAAAGACTTTAAGTCTCCTTCCGAAGAAAGTTTATCAACTTCTGGGTGGGCAATACTTACAGACCGTCCATATCTTTTGGCACTCCCAAAAAAGGCAACCAACTCTCCTTTTTTAAACAGTTTTTTAAAATATCCGGCTCCTCTGAACCATACTCCCTTAACAGAACCGGTTTCATCCTGAATGGTTACTTCCAGCCGTTTCTTTCGGCCATAACCGGCCATATTTAAAGAGGTCACTTTTCCTGCAACCGTTACTTCTTCTCCAGAGCCCATCAGGTGTTTCATTTTCTGGGTATTACTTCGGTCAAGATATCTGCGGGGAAAAAAGTTGACCAGGTCCCGGACAGAGTGAATGCCTGCTGAAGCCAGGGCTTCCGCTCTTTTTGTACTAAGATTGTTTAATTCTATTAGTTTCAACTGTTATACAGGTATATATCGATTGTCATAAAAAATGAGTGATAAAAGAGTCTTTTTTTGTTAAAACCCTACATTATGGAGGGGTTAGAATATTTCTAAAATAAATCATGGAAATAATTTGCATTCGTACTGCGATACCCCCTATATTTGTCAGCTCTCGATTCGATGGCAATAACCAAATTTTTGAACTGTGCCAACTATACAACAACTCATACGAAAAGGTAGAAAAAGAAAGGTAAGTAAAACAACTGCTCCTGCATTGCAAAATTGTCCGCAGAAGAGGGGTGTTTGTACCCGGGTTTATACAACAACACCTAAGAAGCCGAATTCGGCTTTACGGAAGGTGGCTCGTGTACGGTTGACGAACGGAATTGAAGTTTCAGCTTATATTCCGGGCGAAGGTCATAACTTACAGGAACACAGTATTGTTCTGATCCGAGGCGGTCGAGTAAAAGATTTGCCCGGTGTTCGATACCATATTATTCGCGGTACATTAGATACGGCGGGTGTTGAAGGTAGAACTCAGAGTCGAAGCCTTTACGGTACTAAAAAGCCTAAAGGGTAAATAATAAGATATTAGATTAATCGAGCATGCGTAGAAAGACAGCAGATAAACGAGACGTACAACCGGATCCCATATTTGAGGATAAACTTATTACTCGTTTTGTAAACAACTTGATGCGGGACGGTAAAAAGAATGTTGCCCGAAAAATTGTATATCAGGCATTCGAATTAATCGAAGAGAAAACCGGAGAAACCGGCCATGAAGTGTTTAAAAATGCACTTCAGAATACAACGCCTGTAGTAGAGGTTAAATCTCGCAGGGTTGGTGGGGCTACTTACCAGGTACCTATAGAGGTTCGTCAGGAAAGAGGCACAGCTCTTGGGATGCGCTGGATTATAAGAGCCGCGAGATCCCGTAACGATAAATCAATGTCAATTCGGTTATCAAGAGAATTGATTGACGCGTCTAACAATGAAGGTGGGGCTGTTCGTAAAAAGGACGAGACGCACCGAATGGCGGACGCCAACAAAGCATTTGCACACTTTAGATTTTAAAAGTATTTCCAATTAATTATGTCAGACGTTAAAGCAGCAACCGATCCCAAAATTCTTGACAAAATCCGCCGAACGCGGAATATCGGTATTATGGCGCATATCGATGCCGGTAAAACTACGGTTACTGAAAGAGTACTATTCTATACAGGGCGCAGCCACCGAATGGGTGAAGTTCATGATGGTGCGGCTACTATGGACTGGATGGAGCAGGAGCAGGAAAGAGGTATTACTATTACTTCTGCTGCAACGCATTGCATCTGGAAAGATCACCGAATTAACATTATTGATACTCCTGGTCACGTGGACTTTACCGTTGAGGTAGAGCGTTCTCTGAGGGTGTTGGATGGTGCAGTATTTGTACTTTGCTCTGTAGGAGCTGTTCAGCCTCAGTCTGAGACTGTATGGCGGCAGGCAAACAAATACAAAGTTCCTTGCATGGCTTTTGTAAATAAGATGGACCGTACGGGTGCCAATTTTTACAATGTTGTGACTGAGCTTGATGAGAAATTAAATGCAAACCCAATTCCAATTCAGATTCCTATTGGGGCTGAAGAGGGTTTTGAGGGGGTTGTAGACCTTATTAATATGCGCGCCATTGTTTGGGATGATGAATCTCTGGGTGCGAAATATGAAGTAATTGATATACCGGAAGATCTTCAGGAAAAAGCTGATGAGTACCGTGTACGGATGCTTGAGTCTATTGCAGATCACGATGAAGAGCTGATGGAAAAGTACCTGATGGAAGAGGAGATTACAGAAGATGAAATTCTGGCTGCACTTCGATTGGCTACAATTGCAAAAGATATTACACCGGTAATGTGTGGAACCGCTCTGAAGAACAAAGGAGTTCAGGCACTGCTTGATAAAGTGCTCGACTTCATGCCTTCTCCGCTGGATATTCCTCCGGTAACAGGTATTAATCCTGATACAGATGAAGAAATTACGCGTGCTCCTGATGTGAATGCGCCATTCTCTGGTCTGGCTTTTAAGATTATGACTGATCCTTATGTGGGTAAGCTTACATTCTTAAGAGTGTATTCCGGAAGGCTTGAAAAAGGTTCTTATGTATTAAATGCTTCCACCGGAAATAAAGAACGGGTTGGGCGGCTTCTTGAGATGCACGCCAACGACAAAAAAGATTTAGAACATATACAGGCGGGAGATATTGCGGCTATTGTAGGTGCTAAAGAGGTTTATACAGGAGATACTTTCTGTGATCTGGATTCGCCTGTAATTCTGGAGCAAATTACATTTCCTGAGCCTGTGATTAAGCTTGCTGTAGAACCTAAAACCAAGGCTGACAGTGAGAAGCTTTCTACCGGTCTGCAAAAACTGGCTGAAGAAGACCCAACATTCCAGGTTCGAACTGATCATGAAACTGGTCAGACAACAATTGCCGGAATGGGTGAGCTTCACCTTGAGATTATTGTGGATCGCCTGAAGCGCGAATTTAAAGTGGAAGCAAATGTGGGTGCTCCTCAGGTATCGTACCGAGAAGCTATTTCCAAGAAAATTGATCACCGCGAAGTTTATAAGAAGCAGAGTGGTGGTAGAGGTAAGTTTGCTGATATTAGTTTTGAAATTGCTCCAATTGAAGAGTTTGAAGATTACGATGTAAAAGAAGATCGTATCACTCGTGAAGACGGATTTATCTTCATTAATGAGATTGTAGGTGGTAATATTCCTCGTGAATTTATCCCTTCAGTAATGAAAGGCTTCCAGCAGGCAATGAAAAATGGTATCCAGGCTAACTATGCAGTAGAAAATGTTGGCTTCAGATTATATGACGGTTCATATCACGATGTTGATTCCGATCAACTGAGTTTTGAGCTTTGTGCTAAAATGGGTTTCAGAAATTCTGCCCGAAGAGCCAAGCCAATTATTCTTGAGCCTATTATGAAGGTTGAAATCATTACCCCTGAAGAATATATGGGTGATGTGATCGGAGACCTGAATAGCCGCCGTGGAATAATGCAAAGTATGGATTCAAATAATGAAGGATCTGTAGTGAAGGCGCATGTTCCGCTTTCAGAAATGTTTGGTTATTCTACAGATCTGCGTTCAGCAACACAGGGCCGGGCAGTTTACTCAATGGAGTTTCATGATTATGCTCCTGTCCCAGACACACTTGCTGAAGAGATCATAGAAAAAGAATCGTAATAGAAGAAATTAAACACTAAGACAAAATCACTTAGACAATGGCAAAAGAGACCTTTGAACGGAATAAGCCACACGTGAATGTGGGGACGATCGGACACGTAGATCATGGTAAAACCACCTTAACGGCGGCGATTACTACGGTAATGGCGAAGACCTATGGAGGGG
>VEMX01000018.1 GCA_009711805.1 Balneolaceae bacterium
GAATCAACGGCATGGGAAAAGGCCAGAAACAAGAAATCCAAAACAATCAATTGGCAATTCACAACAGACGATGCCCGAATAAAATTACACCGACTTTACCCGACTTTTCAGGATTGACATGACACTAGTTATTATTATGTATTTTCTAGACAGACTAGACATAAAACAAGAGATACTTATGAAACTTGCAAAGTGGCAACTCCAAGAAGCCAAAAATAAATTCAGTGAAGTCGTCCGGAAAGCGACTGAAGAAGGTCCTCAAACCGTAACAAAGCATGGAAAAGACAGTGTCGTCGTGCTTTCAGTAGAAGACTACAAAAAAATTGAACAGCCTAAGACGAGTCTTGTTGATTTTTTCCAACAATCTCCACTTGCCTCTGTTGAATTAGACCTTGAACGAGATAAATCCCCTGCCCGCGATATTTCTTTATGAGCTATTTAATTGATACCTCTTGTATTTCTGAACTAGCAAAACCAAATCCTGATGAAAACGTTACTCAATGGTTCTCAGATCATAATGAACTTGACTTGTATCTAAGTGTTATTACCTTTGGAGAATTGCGAAAAGGAATTGAAAAGTTACCTTCTTCCAAAAGAAAACGCAGGCTTAATCATTGGATAAACGAAGACTTGCTACATCGATTTAAGAACCGAGCATTAGACGTTAGCTTGACCGAAGTAAACCAGTGGGGAAAAGTCTTAGCCAAAACAGAAAAAATGGGAACTCCGCTTCCAGCTATCGATGCGTTAATTGCAGCGACGGCTTTGGTTCATGATTTTGCTGTAGTAACCAGAAATACAAAAAACATGAAAGCTTCAGGTGTAGAATTGATCAATCCCTGGAAATACACTCCAAACACCTAACCCCTTCAAAAAGGAAAATGTCAAGCAGATAGTCCTCACCTACCTTAGCATCGTATTACTCCAATAAATCCTTGGTGAGCATCAATGAAAAATTACTAAACCAGTTGTCTATTTAACATATTTAATAGCTTAAGCTCAACTCACCAAAAGTAAAACCTATCAACACCACAAAAATTAAAACAATGGAAAATTATCTATTTGATTTTATTGAGCAGTATATGCCGCTAACGGAAGAAGAAAAGAAAGCAATCGTTGATTTGGATATCATCCGCAGTTTCAAAAAGGGAACGATACTAGTGAAAGAAGGAGACATCATAAAGGGTGGGTACTTGGTTATTAAAGGTTGTTTGCGTTCCTATTGTATTGTTGATGGTGAAGAGAAAACCACTGGATTTTACACAGAAACTGTACCAATAGTTCCAGTTTTTGGTGCCGATGATTCCAGAGCTGCTCATTTTGTGTCCTGCGTGGAAGATTCGATAGTAACGGTTGGAAATCCGGATATGGAAAAAGAAACCATGGAAAAATTCCCCCGGTTTGAGAAACTTTGTCTGATTATATCAGAGCAATTATTGGAGAAGAATCTGGCTTCTTTTGCTGATTTTAAAAATTCTACTCCTGAGCAACGCTATTTAGATCTGCTGAAAAACAGGCCCGGTCTATTGCAAAGAGTCCCTCAGCATCAAATTGCCAGTTATCTTGGCATCAAGCCTCAGTCATTAAGCCGTATTCGTAAAAGAGTAGCTCAAAATGGCACGGTGTAACCTGCTGTAAATTTAGCATGGTTTAATATTGCTGCAGCTTCATTTTTTAACTTAAGTGAATGAACAAAAGAGTGAACCTGTGTAGGTTTGTTATCATTTAAACTTCTTATAACAAACACAGGGAAATAAAATGCAAGTACGTAAACAGGGTACAGACAGAAAAGTTATCTTATCTACATTGTGGATATTTGTCACGCTAAACTACCTATACTGTGATGTGATGTCATTAATGTCCCCTGAAATGCTCAATTCATTGATTACAACTGGTGGTGTAGGCGGATGGGATGTTAATGAAATATTTTTGTTGGGCTCGGCGATAATTATGGAGATTCCTATTGCTTTGGTATTGCTTTCCATAGTTTTAAATTACAAAGCTAATCGATTGGCAAATATTATTGGTGGTTTAATTATGACACTTCTAATGATTGGAACGGTGCTAATGGGAGCAAACTATCATTACATTTTTTTCGCGACTATAGAAATTGCAACTACCTTATTTATCGTTTGGTATGCTTGGACGTGGCCCAAACCAACTGTTGCAAAAAGTGAGTGATAATAACAATACCCAAATCGCCACAAAACCAGCGCTTAAGCGGACAGGACTCGCAGTCTGGTCGTTGCTTTTGAAGTATTTGAGTCTCAGTAGTACACTTTCTCAAATATTAACTTTGGCCCGTCTGCCGGTTAGGCGCGGGGCCGTTAGCTTGCTTACAAATAAAATAGATTGGAGCGTATAAATACAATGAAAGACAAGAAGAAAAATAATAAAGCGAACCAAGGTGTTTCGGGCGGTATCTACGGACTAGGGTGGATCGGAGCATTGGTGTATTACATAAGTCATGCAGCCAGTTTTTGGGGAGGTGTATTAGGATTTTTAAAGTCTTTGGTGTGGCCCATTTTTTTAGTTTACGAGCTTCTCAAATATCTTGGTGCGTAGAAAGAGGAATTCAGTCTGCTAACAGTCGCTTCAATGGACGGCAATAAGGTGGTGAGCAATCAGTAGAGTTAGCCACCCCGCCCGTTATAAAGCGAAAATAATCCAAAACTACAGGTGATAATATGATAACTGAAAACGGTGCGTCGCAGAAATCCAGGCAGTGGGATTCAATATTGTTTTTTACTGCAGGAAGTTTCATGCTAATAAATGTAGTGGCCCTCTGGATTATATTTTACTCTGATCCTCAGCTATCTATACTGTGGGCCGCGATTCCAGGAATTATTGCACTTACAACAAGCGTCATTGGGCTTCTTAAATTGTATCCACGAATATCGTCCGAGACACTATGGTTGGCTCGCAGTGGAGCCGGATTCGCGTTAGTCGCTGGCACGGCCCTGTGTATAGCTGCTATATGGATATTTGCGGGTGGAATTTCTGAGTCTATTCCTAATGGGGTTCTAGCTTTGATCGGTATTTTTTTAGTGTCTATGGTAATAGCATTTATTTGTAATGCCGTTGCTTTTCTAATCGATGGTTCCTCGCGAAATATTGGCTATCTATTAATAGTTCCCGTAGCTTCGTGGGGTATAATGCTTGTTGTAGGAATGATAAAAGGCTTAGAAGTGGGCATATCTTTAGATTTCTACACTAATGGACTTATCGCTGTAGCTTTTTTGCTTATTGGATTTCTTCTTCGAAAAAACAAAGGAAGGTAGATTGCCGTTAATCCGAGTGCCATGTCAACCAGGGAAAAGTTAAAATGAAAGCTTTTACGAAATCTAAATATGGAGGACCAGAAATACTTCAATTGGAAGATGTTGAAAAACCTGATTTGAAGGATAACCACATTCTGGTTAATGTTATTGCTAATTCAGCCAATCCTGCAGATTGGCATATTCTCAGGGGGAAACCTTTTTTTGCTCGATTCTCCTTCGGGCTATTCCGGCCAAAAGAAAAAATCCCGGGAGCGGACTTTGCCGGGATTGTGGAAGAAGTCGGGAATAAGGTAGAGCACTTTAGTATTGGAGACCGGGTATTTGGAGCAACACTCACAGGAGGTGCTTTTGCTGAATACACTTGTGTGCCGGCAAATGTTTGTGGGCTCATGCCGCAAGGAATAGATTTTCCTGAAATGGCATCCGTGCCCATAGCCGGAGTGACCGCCCTACAAGCGCTCACCACACATGGAAATCTCAAAGAAGGTGAATCAGTTTTGATTAACGGTTCATCAGGAGGTGTCGGTCATTTTGCCGTTCAAATTGCGAAGGCCTATGGAGCGAAAGTAACGGGTGTCTGTTCAAGTAAAAACGTTGATTTTGTAAAAACACTGGGTGCAGACCAGGTCATTGCCTATGACAGGCAAAGTATCCATCACCATGATGGGAAATACGACCTCGTTGTTGATACCCATGGAAATCTTACCCATAAAGACTACACACGCATGGGACAGCGCGGGGTTATGGTAGGCTTCACAACAATGGGTAACATGATTTCGGTACTTTCAAAAAATGCTTTCAGCAAATACCCGTTGGCATTGTTTACCGCTGAAGCGAACACCATTGATTTAGAGACATTGGCCACTTTGATCAAGGAGGGTAAAATTAACGTCAATATTGAGAGGACTTATTCTTATAAAGAAATACCTGAAGCCATCAGTTATATTGAAGACATGCATACTAAAGGAAAAGTAGCAATGGTTTGGGAAAACATTGATAGCAGAAAGCCTATTGATGGACAACAAAAGGGCATAAACCGCCAACAAAGTATATAAGCCATACCCTTCTTGATACGGCTCACCGGTGATATACTGTTAAACTTGTAGTAAAGCGCCCCATAACAAAACGCATTAACTGGGACGCGGTACAAACTTTGGTTTGAAGCCTTTGCAGTTCTCGCTCTGTCTGTTAAATCGAAATCATAATCTCCTCGCTCATTGTACGTGGAGTCATTATACATAATTAAATCCTTCGAACCATGAAATCCTTACTTGTATTATTGTTGGTCCTTTTTATATCTATATCCACATTGCAGGCCCAGTCATTAACTGTTGAAGTTCGCGAGAACGTTCAGACCGAAATTGATAGTCTTCACAAACAAGAACAAAAAGCCTTTATCGAAGGAGATTGCTGAAAAGTCATTTCATTTTATGATAAAAACGCAACCATACACACCAGTGAGGGACATATGGCGTCTCTGGAAAAGGTTCAAAATTTTTGCGAGCAGATCCCCTCGTCCGTTTACCGGTCGTGGAGAAATAGATGACAAGATCTTTGTACTCTCTGAAAACTCTGGCTATTTCCTAAGAATCATAGATATTAAGCCGGATAAAGAAAAAGCTTCAGCCTTCAAAAGGGAGGTAATCACAAAAGTATGGGGCAAAATCCCCAAAGGGTGGAAAATCTTGCATTTTCACTCGTCGATACATACTGTCTCGTCCCAATAGAGACTTTAGTTGTATACAACACCGGCATCAAGCGGATTTGGTGCAAACTTAGTTTTGGTTCTTTCCCTTAAAGTTACAGTTTTGAGTGTTAAATTGAGTATATAATCTCCAAGCCACTTATGCCGTGGGCCGTTATAAACCCTAAAACTATTCCAGATGAAATTTTCACATCTATTAGCATTTTCTATGTTATTTTTGATTAGTTGTCACTCTGATTCAGAAGAGATTTCATTTGAGGAGTTAGCTGTTTTTACTCCAAATATTATTCAAGAGTTTGAATCATTAGGCGGAGAGATTTTCTTTTCACATTTAGGTTATAGTAGTCCACAATTCGATGACGAGTCTATATTTCTTCCAGATCGGGACTTAAACAAAATTTTTAAAGTTTCCGCAGGAGGAAATCTAATCTCAACAATTGCTTCCGAAGGCCGAGGTCCGGGTGAAATTCAGGATATCACATTTGTTTCTCGCTCCTATGATCATTCTCTCTTGGTATATGATCAAAGAAACCGTAAAGTACTGCGTTTTTCATCCGCAGGAGGCTATCTCGAAGAATTTATACTACAGCCATGGGAAAAAGGAACACTAACTGAAGTTTACGAGCTTGATGAAAACCATTTACTTACTGTATATCGATCGTTCGAATATTTAAGAAATCTTGACTTAGAACCGGAAGCATACTTGGTCATATTTGATAAAGAAACAGAGCAATACACTCACAGTGTTACAATTTCCGATCGACCGTTTGCCAGAAATATTGTCAATGGTCAGCCCAGAGGAGGTCGGATAGTCCCATTTACTGCTGAACATTTACGGGCTTTTAACCATCGAAATTCCAGCTTTTACTCCCTTTGGACTGAAGAGCAGAAAATAGCAAGTTTGACAGCTTCTCTTGACACTGCAAACACAATTACATTTGAATTATCCCGGGAGCAACTCTCCATAGATGAAATCAATACCATCAGAGATGATCAACCGAACAATTCATGGCGTACCATGGAACCATTGCTTCCTAAATACAAAGCCATTGCAAATGATTTGATTATTGATGAAAAAAATAATTTTTGGCTCAAATTAAATCACAGAAGTGAATATCAGCAATGGCTTATTCTTTCTGAATCAGGTGAAAAACTTGCCCTTGTACAGCTACCAAAAGATGGTATGTTAACTCACATTTCTGACCAACATCTTGGATTTCGCCTTGATGATCATAGGTTTGCACTTCTTGAGCCGGTTAAATTGTAATGCGGGTGTATAACCAGCGCGTCAACGCCAAGCCGTTATACCAAAACCTTAATAAAGTTATAAGATGTCATTCCTGAAAAACGAAAAAAATCTTTTCATAAGCATTCTCAACCCTATAAACGAATCAGATCCTCCCCAGGGGACGTCGCTGGCTCTGCTTTCGCAGGGATAACTACCGGGTGTTAGTTAGGTTAAGTCTCTATATCATTCCACAGGCGAAGTCTATGCCAATAGAGTCATATTGAAGAATTGGTACTTACCCAATTAGTGTGTCTGGAGGTCTTGCTTGTGTAGGTTAACAACGTACTTATTTTTTGAGTTAGTTGGTAGCTGGCTCAGGTGGAAAAAGATTCGTGTCGTATTTAATTGGATACTTTTCTTCGGTAGCACCGCTTGTCCATGGCTACATGCCCTAACAAGGTGATTCCGCATCTTCTTCCGATCAAATCGGGATGCGTGCGGGAACCCCCCGTCATCCCGGACAAGGCGTAACGAAGTGAAGTCGCCGATCCGGGATCTCCCGCCACATGGGTTGCACCTGCCACGGCCTCCTTGTTAACCCCCTTGCCCGTGCCAGGGAGATCGCGGGTCTTCGTATACACTTCGCCCGCGATGACTCATTCTTTAATACCCCCGTAGTTTAGATAGGTGAACCCCGCCCGATATCTTGGTTCATTGTTTAAGGGGGCAAATCGCCGGCATTTTCCTCGCCATTTCTCACAGACCCCTGCCAGCGCCGCTAAACCTACACAAGAAGACTTTTTTATGCTACCGGAAGACACACTTTCCTGGGAAGTACCGAAGAATTCCAGCACGAGGTGTAAACGAATATTACAGCATAATCATGTCGTGCAATTTCCTTTTTTATCTGTCAACATTGGGATACCTGTAAAACTTCATAAACCCAAGAAAATGAACGCATCCCAAAACGTAGCACCGGCAGTTCAGGAATATTTAGCAAATGTAAAAGCGAAGGTTGCTGAAATTACTGATTCGAATGGCCAACCCACCAAGATTCCAAATTATGATGAGCTTCTTAAAGCAGCCGGGAAATTAGATTCTGTCGAAGACCCGGTCCGGTTTATGAATATTATTCATTCTCTTTTGGGCCGGGCTGGTAATGTTGGCTCCGATACCATCACCTTTAATAAGGATAAGAAACCGGAATACAGTCTTACATTTCCTGCAGATCACCATATGCATGGAGACATGGGAAATGAATGGTATTGGATCGGCTGCCACCTGGATGTAACCGATGAAAATGGAAATGCGGGTAAGCTATCCATCCTTGATACCATGCAGAAGATCCGCAGCATGGGAAAGTCGACACAGACAAAGAACAACTGGACGGATGAGCAAGTGAGTGTATGCTGTAACATCGCCACTGTTACCGTGAAAATGGATAATGGCGAGACTAATTATTACCGGCGAAACCCCAACGAACAATGGCCTTTAAAAGGGGGCACTTCTTCTTTTAGCTCCCCCGGCGAGCCCTTTTCATTTAACGTGGGAAAGGACTCCTTCACTGGCTCCACCAATGTTTTGCCTTTAACGTTAAAGGTTGATGATGGTGACAACATGAAGATTGACATCACCTTAACCCACAACAGTAAATTAGATGTTGAGACTGCTTTTTTCAGACAAGGCAGTCCCATTGATTTCGGTAACGGCGGTACAGGAATTACCCCGCTGCCTACTCCCGGTATCTACTACAGCTGGCCCCAGGTTTTAGTGAGCGGAACTGTTTCTGTTGGCGGACATACCTATACCATCAATTCCGGTACCGGCTGGATCGACCATCAATTAATGATGACCTCTGTTTTGGATGCAGATGGAAATCCTGATCCTAAGCTGTTTGCACATACTTCAAAAAACTACCCACTAAACGGATGGGTATGGCAATACTTCAACCTTGAAAACGGGCACTCATTTACCGGGGCGGGCTTCATTGAGGGCAGCATCCCCAGCGATAATACAGTGCCGATGGTCTATGGCTACTACCTGTCTCCAAATAAACAAAAAGCATGGGATGCTGTTTTTATAATGGGTGATTTAATCCTGAAAGACTACCAGAACTTCCCCTCCATTTGCAGTTACCCAAATAGTTCACCGGTCTCCATCCCCATAAAACGAGGGTACTCGGGGCTAAAAAGTGATTTTAATAAGCCACTGCTCGAACATCCCATTTCGGGGCAGGCCACTCCATGGTATAAGAACGGATCGTTCAACAATCCCGATCAGAGTTTATGTACAGAGTTCCCGGCCGATTTTGTAAGTGCAACTCCGGAGCATCATCCAAACGGAGTAGGCTACTTAGAGTCTGTGGGCTTCGAGAAAACAGACGAATACCGATCCTATGCCCTTGGGGTATTGAAGGGATTGGTTTTAGAAGAGGAAGGTAAGTAACTGACTTCAGTCAATGATTAGATCAACATCACATTCATAACAAACCTATATATCCATGGATAATCCAGCAAACACCGTACATACAGAAAAAATTGATTACACCCCGATGGCCGAATTATCAACCTATCATCAGCATCTTGAAGAGAAATACAAAAACGTTGACCCGGAAGACATAAAAGTAACTTCCGATGCCGATGCGCTGATGGCTTTTAACGGCTATTATGCAATGGCACATACACCGGGCGCCTTCTTTTCGGTGGATACCAACATCCATATTAAAAAAGGATCGTCCACTCCCATTAAAGATGTCGCTCTTATCATATCTATGGATGGCACAACATCTACCCGCTTTCCCTTTACCGGAACTTTTGATGGTACACACTTAAAACAACGAACCCCGGGCGGCCTTGATATTGATTTAACCTTTAGCCGTCAAGATGGAAATGATGGCATTGTGGCCTCCTTCTCCGGGCACATTACATTGCCACAGCAATCGAAAGCAGAGGTTACAGGATCAACCTATAATAACCCCATTCCTTACCGGATGTATATCGGGAAGTATTATGAGACGGAACCGATTCATCTTAAATCGGCTAAGCAGGAAAAAGCTGCAATACCGGTGATGCAAATCGAAAAGGATTATAAGATTATGTATGACTTTGGCACAAACAATGGCGACCTGGAAGCGGTCCGGTCCTTCACTTATAATCTAAATATGTACTTCTTCTCCTTCTCCAAAGGATCACAACAATCGAAGTTGATTATGGGAACAGCGGCTGCCGGAGGATTCGCCTGCAACAATATGATCATCGATGGTTCAAAGCTGACATCAAGATCGTTGCAAACCATCCCCTTTCCTGATAAAGAACCGCTTAAAATGCCCAACCTGAAAAGCAGCGACTTGGCCAAATTCAGTGGTTACTATCCCCTTCCATCCATTGCATCGGGAGCCTTCATATCCATCCAGGGAGAATACGAAACCCTGATTGGTTCACTGGATATTAATGAAGTCATGATTGGTGTATCTATGGATGGCGAAACTTCAAAACAATACTATTTTGAAGAAGAGAACATGACGTTTGAAAATGGCACCCTCTCCATGCCCGAACAATCCATAAGCATCACCTTCAGCAGAGTATACAATAGCCAATACAAATCGCTTGTAACTATAACCGGATCTATTGGCGGCCATACTATAACAGCACATACTCCTTTTAACCCGGTGCCCCTGTCGGCATTTGGTGGTGCGCCCCTGACTAATGCTCAGAATAATAAACTAACGGTAGTGAATGATAATGAAGTGATTTACAATGGCACTACCATGAACAGCATTATCTATGTTCCGATTATGTATATTTTAGCTGCTCCTACCACCGGTACAAATACCGTAATGTCATTTGGTTCAGACGGCTGCAAAGGCACGGCCTGTATCATTACCAATGTTGCAGAGAAGCCGCCAAAAGTGTCTACTGTTTATGCCATTCCCTGATTGGGTGAAATGAAAGATGAAAAGGGAAAAGGAGAATCTGAACACACATTCCTAATTGAATTATTCTTAATTCTTAATTGAACAATTCTTAATTGAACCATTCACTCCGAAATAATTTTACCCATAAGGCATGCCTACGGCACAATCCCTATTCCCTTTTCAAAATTTCGTCCCGAACGGTCTTGCTGTAGGTTTGTCCAATGGGAACTTCTGCTTTTCCCACCGAAATACTATTCCCCTGGATCGTTTTAATTTTATCCACTGCTACAACAAATGAGCGGTGCACCCGCATAAATCCTGGTGATGGCAACAGTTCCTCCAAATCCGAAATCTTTTCATGTACCAACAGCTCTTCATCTCTCAGGTACAGTGTTGAATAGTTTCCGCTGGCTTCTGCATATAGGACATCATCTGTATTTATCTGGTAATATTTCTTTTCCCCTTTCACAAAAAAACGGGAAGCAGGCCCGGCTGCTTCTGCCTGCTTTCCTTCCTTACCTGTACCTTTACCTGCACCTGAAGGCCGTGCCGATACTGCTTTATTGACTGCCTTCAGAAATCGTTCAAAACTAAACGGCTTAACCAAGTAATCTTCTACTGCCAGCTCAAATCCCTCCAGGGCATGCTCTTTATAGGCCGTGGTTACAATCACCTTGGGCGAATTTTGAAGGGTTCGAAGAAAATCGAAGCCTTTCAATTTGGGCATGTTTAAATCCAGAAACATCAAATCTACCTGGTTCGAGCTTAGCCATTCCAGGGCTTCCAGGGCATCATAACATTGTGCGGCTACTACAAGGTGGGGCAGCCGTTCACAAAAGTTGCTCACCAGATCGTGGGCCAGGGGTTCATCATCTACAATTATACATTTGATCATAACACTTCCACCTGTAGTTTTACCGTAAATACGCCTTCTTCCTGTTTAATATCCAGCAAATGCTGGTTTGGGTACAACAGCTCCAGGCGTTGCTTCAGGTTTTCGAGTCCGATGCCCTTGCCTCTTTTTGTACCCTTCTCGTAATTATTAGCAATCTCAAACACTATTTTGCCCTGCTCTGTTTTTATAGAAGCATGTATGTACGCACCCTCACGCAACGATTCCACCCCATGCTTAAAGGCATTTTCCAGGGGCACAATAAAGAGCAGTGGTGCAACCATGGCTTCCGGTTCTTCCGGGATTTCAAACCGGATATCTACTTTTTTCTGATACCGGATTTTATGCAGATCGATATACCGCTGCAGGTAATGGATTTCATCCTGCAGGGGTACCTGCTGCTTATCCCCTTCATATATAGTATAGCGCATCATATCCGAAAGCTTTAAAATAACATCCGGTGCTTTCTCCGATTCTTGTACCACCAGCGAATACAAATTATTCAGGGTATTAAAAAAGAAATGGGGATTTACCTGGCTTCTCAATAAGGCCAATTCCGCTTCGGCTTTCTCGGCCTTCAGGGCTCGAAACCATCTCCATTGTTCATATATCCACAGCATTACCAGGAGGGGAATAGGTAGCAAAAACAAGCTCAGCGCCCACATTTTATAGGTGCTCTCGTACTGCTCAAAGCTTCCGGTAAACAGCCGGGCATATAAAAAGAAGAGAGCCGATCCCCCATACAAGCCAAGAATCAGGTATCGGTACTTCTGGAAAAAATCGGGCAGGATAAAATAAAACAACACCAGCCAGAACGTAATCAACAATAAAATCACCAGGGGATTGTCCCGAAGGTGACTGGTGAAATAGCCCACGCTGAATGTCACAATAGCCAGAACCAGGAAACCGGCCCCCACTTTTAGTAAAGTGCCTCTCTTCTGCAAATATTTGTGGATGGCCAGCGAGATAAAAAAGGCATAGAATAAAAAACCCAGCAGGTTGACAAACCAGCTATCATCCGGAATCCGAATCAGATCGATATACTCCATGAACAGGACCAGCAAGAAAGTGATAAGCACTCCTGCAGGAAAAGCCCGGTATTTATAAAAAGAATCACGCATGCCCCAAAATAGAAGAAATCCGGCATTCATTCTTAGTTGTGGGACGAACAATATCATTTTTGACCTGAATCGGGTGTTTTTCTGCATTAACCAAGTTCATGGCTGTTTTAATAAAGTCTGTATCAAGAATTTTGCCATCCGTCCATATCTCTAAACAAGCAGATTTTGACCGCGTAATTTGGCGCAAATTCAACAATAAATGCGTCATTATGAACACACTGCATATTCAAAATCTATCCAAAACCTATCCCAATGGGGTCAAAGCACTGGACGATGTATCCCTCGCCATATCGAATGGAATGTATGGACTATTGGGAGCCAACGGCGCCGGCAAATCATCCCTGATGCGAACCATTGCCACTCTTCAGTCACCATCTTCCGGAAAGATTTTCTTTAACGGAGACGACATCCACCAAAATCCGGATTGCGTTCGGAACTGCCTGGGTTACCTGCCTCAGGAATTCGGGGTATATCCCAAGATATCTGCTGTTGAATTGTTGCACCATATTGGAGTGCTAAAAGGATTGATTGACAAGAAAAAACGCAGCCAACAGGTGGAAAGCCTGCTTCATCAAACCAACCTCTACGAGCACCGCAAAAAGCATGTACACACCTATTCGGGAGGAATGCGCCAGCGTTTTGGAATTGCCCAGGCCCTGTTGGGTTCGCCCCACATCATCATTGTGGATGAGCCTACTGCTGGACTAGACCCAGAGGAACGACACCGGTTTCTGAACCTCCTCAGCAAGATCGGGGAAAATATCATTGTGATACTCTCCACTCATATTGTAGCCGATATTTATAACCTGTGTACCAATATGGCTGTGATGAACCAGGGGAAGATATTGGTTCATGGAAAACCCTCCGATCTTGTACAGACACTAAAAGGCAAAATTTGGAGCAAGACTATAGCCGATGATCAGTTACCCCATTATCGGGAAGTCCATGAGGTAATATCCACCCGCCTGGTAGCCGGACAAACACAAATACATATAAGAGCCGAAACTTCTCCGGGCAGCAACTTCGATGTTGTAGATCCCACGCTCGAAGATTTCTACTTCTCTACTATTCCGTCATCAAAGCAACAAAACACCGCTGTATCATGATTACACAATTACTCAAATTCGAAATCACCTATCAAAGAAAGCAATGGGCTCTTCCGGCTGCAATGTTTCTCTTCTTAATCACCGGACTTCAGATTGGGGGGCAGGGATTTGCCCCGGATCTGATTAACTACAACGCCCCTTACCAGATCAGCTATTACACTTCGGTATTTACCCTTGGCGCTGTGTTTGCTATCATGTTTTTTGTGATCAGCGGTGTGTTGCGCGATCCCATCCACCGGGTGGAAGGACTCATCTTCAGTTCCGGAATTCAGAAACACCAATTCTTTATCAGCCGATTTGCCGGGGTGTTCATTTTTAGCCTGCTGGCTGTAAGTCCGCTGTTGATTGGGATGATGCTGGGAACACACCTCTTTGATCTTGACCCCGATCGACTGGCTCCATTTGAAGCATCCCCATACTTCTGGAACTGGCTGGTCTTTGTTTTACCCAATGTGTTTATCTGCTCCGTACTGATATTCTCGGTCGGGTTGCTCTCTAAAAACAGAATGGCTATCTATGCCTCTGCCATACTCATATATGTATTCTACTTTATCTGTTCGTTCTTTTTTGAATCACCTATACTGGCTGGATCGGCTCCGGCCCACACCAAAAACCTGATGTTTGCAGCCCTGGGAGATCCCTTTGGTATTTCAGCTTTCATGGAACAAAGCCAATACCTAACCCCCCAGCAAAAAAACAGGGTATTGATATCTCTTACCGGGAATTTCCTCCTCAACCGTATTCTGTGGATTGCAATTTCTTTAGGTATTCTTGGTATTACTTACCGACTTTTTTCATTTAGGGCTATGCAAGGCAGAAAACAAAAAGCATCTGCTCCTGACAGTGAAGCAGGGAGAGCAGGAGGCTTGCATACTAGTTATCAACCTCTGGTAACATCAGCTCATACGGTGCGGGCTTTCTGGAACAGTTTTATGTCTCAAAGTAAAATGGGGATTAAGCAATTGGTTAAAAACCTTCCTTTTCAAGCCATATTGGTTTTTACTGCTATTGTGATAGGCTCTGAGTTTTACTCCACCCTTGTTGAGGGCGGAAGCTATTCCGATAGTTTGTATCCCGCTACTTCAATACTTGCGGATTTAAACAACATCACCATCTTCCTGTTCGGTTTTTTGTTGATCATCTTTTTTAGCGGGGAATGGGTGTGGAAAGAACGCAGCGCGGATATGCATCTTATCCTGGATGCCACTCCCGCCTCCAACCTCTCCTTTTTCTTATCCAAGGTGTCGGTATTGCTCTGTATCCCATTGCTGTTGATCACCCTTGAGATTTTGGTAGCCATTACATTCCAGCTTGTTCTGGATTACCCCCGTATTGATATAGGCACCTACCTGTCGCTGTATTATTTCCAGGGGCTGCCGTTATTCTTTTACATTCTGTTTGCCCTCTTTATCCAGTCATTAACTCCTAACAAATACCTGGGAATGGCTATCACGGGAATCGTAGCGATGGCATTGGGAACAACCTTATCGGCTTCGCTGGGAATAGAACATCCATTATTGAGAATGGGAGCTATGCCGCAGGTTACTTTCTCTGATATGGCCGGGGTCAACAACAACGCCTCAACCTTTTACCTGCTGTCGACTCACTGGCTGGTTTTTGGTTTCATCCTTTCTGTTATTTCATTTCACTGCTGGCGCAGGGGAATCGCAGAAAACTTCATTATTCATATCAGGCAAATAGCGAAGAACTGGTCGAACCGGCAAATATCTTTACTTGGAGTACTATTGCTGGCTTTTATAAGTACATCCGGGATGATCTTCCACAAAACCAATATTGAAGAAGAATATCTCACCTCCGATGAAAGACTGGACTTGCTGGCTGAATACGAAAAAAAATACAAGCATTACGATGATGAAGAGTGGCTGTACCCGGTATCTATTGCCACTGACATAGCACTTTTTCCATCCGAAAGAAGCTACACGGTTGATGCCACCTATCAGCTCGCCAATAAAAGTGATTCTATAGTTACCAGAGCCTTGTTCATTGAGAAAAAAACCATCACCGATATAGAGCTCGAAGGGGCTACCCTTATCGGCCGGGATGATGCCCTTGGGATATTCGAGTATACATTCGATTCCCCGGTTTATCCAGGAGATACCGTTACGCTGGCTTTTTCTGTGGATGGCAAACACAAAGGCCTTTATTCCGGCAACGATCTTGTGGATAACGGAAGCTACATTCATCTGCGTGATTTCAGTCCTTACCTGGGATATACCACAAGCAGGGAGATCACCGATAAAACCGAACGCAAAAAACGAGGGCTCCCCGAACGCGTAGAAGAGAAGCCTTCTGATGCTGATTTTGAGGTGATGGAAGCAGGTTTTGGCCGCGTACATTTCGATGCCGTGCTGTCGGTACCTGCATCTCAGAGGGGAGTTACTGTAGGAAGCCTGAAAAAACAATGGACGGAAAATGGACGGAATTATTACCGGTATAAAACCCAGTTTCCGGTTGCTCCGGCCATTACCTATCAGTCGGCAGCCTATGCTTCAAGTCAGGAAGACTACCAGGGTGTCAGCCTGGAGCACTATTACCATCCCGATCATCATTTTAATAACCATACTATCATGACCAGTACTAAACAAACCCTGGACTATGCCGAACAAGAGTTTGGGAAATATAACCGTGATCACCTGCGTATAGCGGAAATACCTGCTGTTTGGGGATTCGGAGGTTATGCGCCTGCGGGTACCATCAACATGGTGGAAAACAGGCTGTACCTTGTTGATGAACGTGATCCTGCGGCCTTTAGCCTGGTGGCAAAGCGTACCATCCATGAGGTTGCCCATCAGTGGTGGGGGCATATCCTGAGTTCCCAAAACATAAGCGGGGGAGCTATCTTCGTGGAAGGATTTGCAAAGTACACTGAAGCAGTAGTTATGGAAAAGTATTATGGCATGCCTTCTCTGTTTCAGCTAAGTGAATCGGCCAACCATCGCTATTTCAATGGCAGGTCGTATGCATCTACCCCCGAACAACCGCTTTACCTGGAACAGGGCGAAGCTTACATGCTGTACGGTAAAAGCTATATTGTGATGTATGCACTTAAAGAGCTCATTGGTGAACAACAGTTAAACCAGGTTTTGAAAACCCTGGTAAGCCGGCACCGGAACGAGGTGGATGCAACGGTTAGCTCTCCTGAGTTTTTAGATGAACTGTATGCGGTAACCCCAGAAAAACACCATACTCTCATTGATGACTGGTTCAAAAAAATCATTACCTATGATCTTTCAGTTAATGAGGTAGATTATACCCAGCGAGCGGATGGCTCCTACGATATAACCCTTACCATTGAAGCGAAAAAATTTGAGTCGGTGGATGGAATAGAATCTCCGGTTCTTATGGACGAACCTGTACCAATCGGGTTGTTTACCGAACACCCTTCCCAGGCTTCCAAAGAGCAAATCATACTGTTCGAAGCCCGGACTATCAAAGACGGCAAACAACAGCTAACCACACAAGTGGATACTCTACCCCGTTACGTGGCCATTGATCCCTATGGAAGCCGCCCCGACCTCATACGATCCGATAACTGGGTGGAAGTGAAGTGATGGTTGGCTATTGGTGGATTGGGGATTGAAGCATGGGTCTGTTTCTCCCTCCTTGTTCGCAGCGAAGCAAGAACAGGGAGGGAACGCTGGCGGAGCAAGCTGGATGACTTTCTCAAATAAGATCTAAAGAATCTTCTGCCGTGGGCATCCCCTGGATCTTTTCAGTCTTTAGTGGAGAAGGTGTTTCATGCTGTAATAGGATAATAGCCTTTATCTTTCACCTCACCTAAATCCTCTCCTGGAGGAGAGGACTTGCCTGGCTAACCAACAGATTGTTTACTCACTTTTGCGATTTTGGGACCCCATTGAAAAACCCTTCCTTTAGGAGAGGGTTTCCCCGAAGGGATGTTTTCAGCAGGGTGAGGTCGGGAGTAAAAGGCAATGAGTATTATTTTCTGTTTTTAAAAACCTATTGTGAGAACTGGGATGGGTTTAGAGATGCACGAACAACAATTTTTTCTCCTAAAGACAAGTCCGCGCTCGACGGGCTTCGTTCGCTGTAATGCCCCCGTTACTCGCTGTAAAACTTAAGAGAGCTTTAGGGTACTGCCTCAATTAGTGTTGATATGGTTAGTTGCCATGAAGACTGAGACTGCTATGTACTCCACCTCACCTAAATCCTCTCCTGGAGGAGAGGACTTGCCTGGCTAATCAACAGATCATTTACTCACTTTTGCGATTTTGCCTTCATTGCTAAAGCCCTTTCCTTTAGAGATGCCTTGAGCAATGGGATCAAAAAGAAAAAACTGATATTCTAAATCAGAAAATATTAAATTAGCCTGGGTTCTTTTATAAATCTACTTTTTTGAATTAGCAAACGATATATCCACATGCACAAAGCTTTATTTATTGTTCTGGGATTTGCACTCAGTCTTTCTCTCCATGCACAAAGCCCCATATCAACCCAAAACAAAACACCCCTTACTATCGGGGAATCTGTAACCATACATTCTGACATCCTGGACGAAGACCGAATCCTGAATGTGTATCTCCCCTTCGGCTACACGCAGAATACCGATAAGGAATACCCGGTTATTTATCTCCTGGATGGTTCTATCTATGAAGATTTCATCCACATATCAGGGCTGGTCCAGTTTGGATCTTTCTCCTGGATTAATATGATTCCCGAAACCATTGTAGTGGGTATTTCTAATGTGGATAGAAAACGCGATTTCACCTACCCCTCCAATAATGAACTGGACAACAAAGAGCTGCCAACTTCGGGAGGCTCAAAGAAATTTATCTCATTTATAGAACAGGAACTGCAGCCTTATGTAGATGCATCCTACCGAACAACTTCTGCTAAAACAATCATTGGTCAGTCGTTGGGTGGACTGTTGGCTACCGAAATCTTATTCAAAAACCCCATGCTGTTCGATCATTACCTGATTGTAAGCCCCAGCTTGTGGTGGGATGATGAATCATTGCTTGAATTTACCCCTGCTGATTATACGGTCGAAAAATCCATCTATGTGGCCGTAGGTAAAGAAGGCGAAGTGATGGAAAGAATAGCGCAGGAATTGTATGACAAACTTCAAACCCTCCAAAACGATAACACCGATATCTACTTCAATTTTTTGGAAGAGCAAGATCATGGAGATGCTCTCCACTTAGCAGTGTATGATGCCTTTGAAAAGGTCTTTGGTAAAAATAGAAATTAGTTACTCTGGTGTAATGGAACTTGAATGATGAAGTGATTGATTATTTATTAACACCACCCGTTTACCGGTTAGAAGTACCATTTAGAGAACCTACGAGCGTCCGCAGGTCCTCGTAGCGTTCGGCTTTCCAGCGAGAATCCCGTAACGCTCGCAGGACCTATGGACGCTGCGAGGTTACTCCCTTTCAACACTGTTTTAAGCTAATCTCCAACCGGTAAACACGTTAACAGAAGAAAAAGGTATGAAACAGTTCTTCTTCATTTCTGCCTGTTCACTTTTCATATACCCCAGGCAGAGACACCATCCTACAAACCTGATCCCCATATTTTGTAAATAGCGGAAGATTTCCTATCTCATATCCATGAAACGAAAGTCCTTCCTTAGAAAAACGATACTGGGAACTGTAGGAGTAGGCCTGATGGGAGGCATATATAGTTGGCAGATTGAGCCTTTCTGGGTTCAGTTTATGCATCATAAAATGTCGATCCAACATTTACCTGAAAAGCTGGAAGGCAAAACATTGATGCAAATCAGCGACCTCCATATTGGAAACAGATTTGACTACCAGTACATCATCGATTCGTTTAAAAAAGCCGGCACATTAAATCCTGATATTGTAGTCTACACCGGAGATTACGTGACCTTTGAGAATGACGAGCAGTACCAACAGTTGAATGAAGTTCTGCATCATGCCGTGAAGGGCAGACTGGGAACAGTAGCCATTTTGGGGAATCACGATTATGGCAAAAACTGGTCAGATAAATATGTAGCCAACCAAATATCCCGCCAGCTGGAAGAAAGCGGAATCACCGTACTCAGAAATGCTCAGGTTGAAATTGAAGGATTAAACATTACTGGATTGGATGATCTTTGGGGATTAAACTTCAACCCGGATCATGTAATGAATGAGATCGATCCCACCCAAGCCAACCTTATGCTATGCCACAACCCTGATGTATGTGACCTGGATATATGGAATGATTACAAAGGATGGGTACTGGCCGGTCATACGCATGGCGGACAATTTAAACCTCCGTTTTTGCCACCCCCCCTGCTCCCGGTACAAAACAAAAAATATACCGCCGGCATCATTGATTTGGGGGATGGCCGTACATTATACATCAACCGGGCTATAGGACACTTACTACAGATTCGGTTTAACATGAGACCGGAAATCACCGTGTTTAAGTTGGCAGGATATACCAACGGTTAGATGTACTAAGGGTAGAAATGTACCTTGATTGCAACTGTATCAATAAATCCCTGAAACAGCCCCCTTACTGTTCACTTCAAGTTTTATCCGAAAATTTAATCTACATTATTGTTTAGCAAGAATAGCCGCTACTCACAAAACTTTCGATTTATACATCTATGAACGTACATATACTAAATGGAGATTCCTTAAAAGAACAGTTTCCTTCTTCTTTAGATGGAAAAATTATTGTAGCAAGAGAATGCCTGGTTGATGGAGATGTATCCGGGAAGACACTGCCAGACTTGTACAATACCCGAAAAACCTTTCTTGAAAAACATTATGCAATACCTCCTGCTGAATATGCTTCGGGAACAGAAACTGAATTTAAAAAAATTATTAATCTACCGGGTGATGCGGATGTAACGCTCTGGTTCGAGGATGATTTGTTTTGCCAGGTTAACCTCTGGTTTTGTGCTCACCTGATCCATGATTACGGCAATGTAGAACAAGTATACCTGGCACGACCTACTACTGATGTTCGCTACGGTTTTGGAGGCATGAACAAAAAGGAGCTATCCCACGCTTATCAACAACGAACTGAGATCAACGATTATAATCTGGCAGCTCTGAGTTTGCTTTGGAGAAGCTATCAGGAACAACAGTGGAAGAAAATGCTGGCCTTGGCCCAAAACATCTGGGAAGATCTCCCTTTTGTTGAAAAAGCTGTTCTTGCAAATATAGAAAGATTCCCCGAAGATGGATCGCCGGGCCGCCCCAAACGAACTCTGCAAACTATCGTTAATGAAATCGGAGATGAAGAATTTGGCCCGGTCTTCCGCGAATTTCATAAAAGAGAAAGTATCTATGGCTATGGTGATCTCCAGGTAAAACGGCTCTTTGATGAAATTAAGGCTGGGGATTAGTTATTGAGAATAGAGGGAGAAAAGGAAAAAGTGAAAGGTGAAAGGTGAAAAAATTGTCCATCCCTGAATTAGCTTGACCGTTAGTTAGGGTTATTAGTTTAGATTAAAAACACAATATGGATATTCTCGCGCCCTGTCAACAGCATTGGATTGGAGGCTAGCCTCCGAAAAATCCGGGGTG
>VEMX01000093.1 GCA_009711805.1 Balneolaceae bacterium
CATTCCCGCAAGCAGCTCGTTGATCAACTTATGGGCTATATAAAAGAATACAACCAGAACGATGCCAAACCATTCAAGTGGACCTACGGAAAAGAATACATTACGAATTAAGTGGTAATGACACTAGTGTAATTTTAAATCATGTTTTAGAACTCAATTTTCTTAGCAAAGCTTGATAAAAATTCTATAGATTTTAGGCCATAGACTCTTTGTATTTCAACTTCGTTTGATATTTCAAATACATCTATAGATTTCGAGCTCCCATCAGCATTCTTGTAGGTTCTCTTTAAGACTAGAATTTGAGGTGTAGCCGTTGATAAGTTTGATTTTGAGTTCTGAATAAAATACTTGTTTAATACAGTATTTAAATAGCCGTTGCCAACAGCTATTTCATCAAAGTTTGCAACATTATTTAGGTGCTTATATCCGGGTTGAACAGCCACATCATTACTAACCCCAATAAACCTTATACCATAGTTAAGTGAATCTCCTAAACTTCGAAAATTAGTGATCAATTCATTTAAAACATCTGGTAATTTTTCATTATTACATTCAGGACATGTAGAAGAACCAGAATAAATTATTACTATCTCTTCAGGAAAAATATTTAAAGGTTTACTATTGGTTTGTGGTTTTTCTGTACAAGACGCCACTGCCAATAAAATTATGAATCCAAGTAAGCCAATCCTACTCATAATTATAAATCGGTTTGTTTTTATATATAAGGTCAAAACCGTCCATTGGATTTATACCAGCTCTTAAACTTATCGCTGCTTCATTTCCCAGGTAATAATAGAAATACCGCTCTGGTTTTAATTTTATCAGACTCCCATCAATTGAGTTAATTAAAACACCTCTGAGTTTCGACTCCTCCATCTTAGAAAACTCCAAAATTTTATCTATGGAATTTCTTTCTGGGATTTCAAACCCGATTTGTAATAATGAGTATTCATTAGGCAGAGCAGTAAGAAATGTATACCTGTCAATTATTTCAGATGGCTGTTTCCGTTGTAAGGTTTGAGCCTTTGTGTTTTCCTCAAAGATTTGATGATCTATTCCAATTAATCCTGAAACCCACTGTTCTTCTAAATCATCTGAACTGTAGCCAGCAAAAAGTGGCCAGTGCCCGAAAACACCTATAATTTTCTTTGTTTCTACATTACATGAGATTATCGTATTTGATAGCATCCCATTGAATACTCCATAATCAATGGCTGATTTATACACTCTGCCAAAGGATCGCACTTCTTCTGTTTCAATATCGACTTGATGGATAGGTTTTGAAGCCTGTATCTGTGAAAAATCTGATATTGAATTTCCATCTGCATTATTAGTTATAATGCTACCATTCACATATATGTTATCGCCTATAGCACATACTTGACTAGAATTAAACATCCCTGTAAAAATAGCTTTTCTATGCTTCACCCCATCATCGAGCAGGTCGAAGATCTCAATTTCATTTGAATCTAAGGCAATTAATAGATTCAGATCTTTATTTACATATATATCTCTTAGCATTTCAAATTCGCCTGGGCCTCTTCCACTACCACCAACGGAAAACAAATAGCTTCCGGATGAGGAAAAAACTTTAATCACATTTTCAGGTCCTAAGGCTACATAAATCCTACCAAGAGTATCTGTATCTATATCAAGTAAGTTTGCAATAAATCCATTTACCATGAGATCATTTTTCTTAATGATAATAGAATCTGAATATGAGGATATCAATGTATCAGAATTATCACTTTCATTTAAGTTTAATGTATTAGGCAATTCAGATAGTACTGAAATAGAATCTGCTCGAGGATGCTCAACTATATTTTGGGGGCTATCTGAGCAGTTATTTAATATCAATATCACAATTAGAAAAAAGAAAATATTACAACGTCTCATTCATCACTCCCATACTAATAACTTTCCCATAATTTGACCTTCATCGACAAATCCTAGCCTTCTTGAATCCATACTGGACTCTAAATTGTCACTCATAATGATAAATTTTTTTTCAGGAATCCTACGTTGTGATAGCTCTTGTAATTTTTCATCAGTTTGAATCTCATTCATTAGTTTATCCTTTAAGGATTTATCGAATTTAAAACCCCCAATGTTCTTTCTTATCTGGTTTAAATCATCTGCCGGTACAGCTATACACCTCTTGATTAAGAGATCTTGGTTATCAAGTTTATAGATAATTATATCACCTGGATTTATTTTGGAAAGACCGAGTACTCTTACTGGAGTAGAATTATCCAGAGCAAAAACTAACTCATTGTCCTCCAGGGTTGGGTACATTGAGTCGCCGTCAACTTTATAAAAAGTTGTAGTCCCAACAATTACAATAATTGTCAGGACTAACAAGAAATGTAATATGTATTTCATTTTTATGATTAAATATTGGCTTTACTAAGCCATTAATACGTTGATAATTTTGAAGCTCACCTATTTACCTCATTGAGGACTCACTCCATTTCAGGGAAACAAGACGATTGACTACATCGAGCCACATCATAGTAGCTACAATAAGTGTATTTATTGTCAAGATATATACATGGGTAAGAACAGACAGCTCCAAACAACCAATTGTAGCATGTTCCCTGATTCGTGCAAATCAAGTAATTACATGTTTTATAAGCTTTAGCTTCAGCTTTAGGAAATAATACCCCTTGAGTATTTACTGAAGCATCGAAAAAAACTAACGTAGTTACAAACAATGCATATAAACCGATTTTTTTCATCTGCTCTAATAGTTTTATTGGTTATGATTAAAATGAAAAAGAATATATATATATATATATATATATATATATATATATATATAGCTGTCCAAAAGGTAACGTCCCTATACTTGTGTAAAAATTGAGAAGGTGCTGTCTGGTTGGTAGATTTTGATTCACCAAAAATCACACCTACCAAATACAGACAACACCTATGAATAAAAAAGTAAAACCTTCAAAGCGATTGAGCAAACGTATTCAACAATTGGAATAGCCACTAAATTTGGTACAGTTTTCATGCAGCCTTGTTATTGTTTTCATTTCTGATTTGGATTTCTTTTTCTAACGGTGTTTGGTAGGCTAAGCTCGAATGGATTCTTTTGGTATTATACCAGTGTATATAGTGCGCAACGCACTCATAGGAGTTGAATCTGTGGTGATTCAGTTCTTCATATTTAATGATCTTGAAGAAACTTTCTGCCACAGCATTGTCCCAGCAGTTGCCTTTTCGACTCATGGACTGCTCAGCATGCTTGTTCAAAGCTATCATATCAACAAAGCTGGTACAGGTGTATTGAACGCCCCGATCGGAATGCAACAAGAACCCCGGTGTAATGGCTCTATTGCTCCTTGCATCCACCCAGGCAGCCACCACCGTATTTTCCGCAGTCATATCATGACTAAGACTCCACCCTACAACGGCTCTGTCAGCAAGATCCAGCATGACCGTCAGGTAGGCCCAATGATCTTTTACCCTTACATAGGTGATATCAGACACCCACACCTGCCCCAATTGTGATGGGGTAAACTCCCTATCCAGCACGTTCTCCGCTACGGGATTCTCATGATCAGAATCCGTGGTAGCCACAAACTTGGTGCGCGTCCTGCTGCTGATGCCCATCTCTTTCATAAGCTTTGCTACATAAGACCTGGAGAGGGTAATACCCCTGTTTTCGAGTTCAACAGCTATCTTGTAGCTGCCATAGATTTGCCTGCTTTCCTCAAAAATGGCCTTTATGTGTCTTTTGAAGGTTTGTTTTGAGCATTCAGCCTGGATAGCCCCCTGTTGCCTTCGCCAGCAGTAATAGGCATTTCTGCTCACTTTCAGTACCTTACACATCTTCTCAACTGGAAATACAGGGCGGTGACTTTCAATAAAGTCGTATTTCTTCAGTCTTTCTTGGAGAAGATGCGAACCGCCTTTTTTAAGATATCACGTTCAAGGGTTGCATCTGCAAGCTGTCTCTCAAGCTCACGTATGCGTCTTTGCTCAGGTGAGCGTTCTTTGGTTACTTTGTTGTTTCCACTATTCCTGTATGTCCTGCGCCAGGTATTGATCGTACTCTTGCCAACCCCATATTCTCGGGAAAGTTCCTTTGTCGGGCGGCCGGATTCGGCCAATTTTACAAGAGTTAATTTAAATTCTTCTGTATAAGTAGTCATAATTCTCAAAGTTAAACATTTTTGGCTTGACTAAAACTGTACCAATAAAAGTAGACATTCCACCTGATTGAACGGGCTTTTGTCGAGCAAAAACGACGCACAAAGGTGATCCCGGCCCACATAAATGAGAAAGGAGCCATGAAACTGGTGTATGGAAGCCTAATCCGGGCCGCCCGGGACTGGCAACGCGTGAGCATGGATGAGTTGGAATTGGCCCAATTAAAGAACTTGCGAAAAACGATGATTCCTGACCAGGAAACAATAACCCACAACAACAAAATCTCTTACCAACTGGCGGCATGACCTTCTCACATTTTTACACACTAATTGAGACTTGACCCTCCGCCTATCCGGTACACATGACAGTTCTTATTCTTGAGTGTATTCCAGATATAAGCATATAGCCGTTTCCGGTTGCCCCGGCTTAAAACCCTGGCTCGATTTTTGGTAGAGAATACAATTTGATAGAGGATTTGGGTATGGCTGCTCATGATATGATGTGTTGGAGTTGGATTTGAATAGTAAGAGCCATTTACTGTTGAACCCTTACAGGGTTCGCTCGGTTATTCGCCTTTCCCGGGTTGGCACCCGGGGTTATTCATGGTTCAACCCCGTTGGGGTTGCTCTTATCCAAACACAAACACTTTAATACATTAACACCCAAGCACATCCACACTGCGAAGCAGTACAACTATGAATAACCCCCGGTACAAACCGGGGGACATCTATCCCCTAACTTGCAAACCCTGAAGGGGTTCAACTATAGCAGTGTAACATACTACTGGGATTAAATAAGTGAACCATAGATTCACTCCGGCATTCCCAACCGGAGGTTAAGGAACGAAGGGTATAGGACAGATTTAAGATGAAAGACTTAAGATATGAGATATCTCTCTTTCCACTCCCAAATCTTTCATCTTAAATCTTACATCTCATGTCTATAGCCTTCCACAAACAAAAAATCCCGCCCGGCAGAGCCGGGTGGGATTGTAAATCTTGTCAGAGATTTATGAGGGATGATGATTTTACATCATGCCGCCCATGCCTCCCATTCCTGGCATTCCGCCACCCATACCGCCTGGCATTCCGCCGCCGGCAGGTCCGTCATCGTCATCGCCTTTACTTGGCTTGTCTGAGATAACAGCTTCGGTAGTCAGCATCAATCCTGAAACAGAAGCAGCGTTTTGGAGTGCTGTTCTGGTTACTTTAGTAGGATCGATTACACCGGAATCAATGAGGTCTTCGTAAACCTCTGTTCGGGCGTTGTAACCAAATGCTCCTTCGCCGTCGAGTACTTTCTGTACTACGATAGCACCTTCTGCACCGGCATTATTTGCGATGGTGCGCAGTGGAGCTTCAATAGCTCTTCGGATGATTTGGATACCTACGTTTTCGTCAGCGTTGTCGCCTTCCAGTCCATCCAGTGATGGGATAGAACGCAGCAGAGCAACACCACCGCCAGGTACAATACCTTCTTCAACAGCAGCACGGGTTGCGTGCAATGCATCTTCAACGCGGGCTTTCTTTTCTTTCATTTCAACTTCCGAAGCAGCACCGATATAAAGTACAGCAACACCACCGGCTAATTTAGCCAATCGCTCCTGTAGCTTCTCACGATCGTAATCAGAAGTGGTAGACTCAATCTGAGACTTAATCTGGTTTACGCGCGCCTGGATGTCGTCATCTTTACCGTTACCGTCAACAATCGTAGTGTTGTCCTTGTCGATGGTTATGCGTGAAGCAGTTCCGAGAAAGTCGAGCGTTGCATTTTCCAGCTTATATCCTCTTTCTTCAGATACTACCGTACCGCCGGTAAGGATGGCGATATCTTCGAGCATCTGCTTACGGCGATCACCAAAACCAGGAGCTTTAACAGCAGCGATCTTAAGTGATCCGCGGAGCTTGTTAACTACCAGGGTAGCCAGTGCTTCGCCTTCAATGTCTTCAGCAATAATTAAGAGAGGCTTTCCGCTCTGTACAACTTTTTCGAGTAGTGGAAGCAGATCCTTCATATTAGAAATCTTCTTGTCGAAGATCAGGATATATGGATCTTCCATCTCGGTGATCATCTTCTCAGAGTCGGTTACGAAATAAGGAGAGAGATACCCTCTGTCGAACTGCATCCCTTCTACTGTTTCGAGATACGTCTCGGTACCTTTCGCTTCTTCAACAGTGATTACACCGTCTTTGCCAACTTTTTCCATGGCATCAGAAATCAGGTTTCCAATGAAGCTATCGTTGTTAGCTGAGATGGTTCCAATCTGAGCAATCTCTTTGCGGTCGTCAATGTCACGACTCAATTTTTTAAGATCAGCAACAATGGCTTTAACGGCTTTTTCGATACCGCTTTTCAGATCCATTGGATTTGCACCGGCCGTCACATTTTTGAGACCTTCACTTAAAATAGATTGTGCAAGAACAGTAGCAGTAGTGGTTCCGTCACCGGCATTATCACTGGTTTTGGAAGCAACTTCCTTCACCATTTGAGCACCCATGTTCTGAACCTTGTCAGACAGCTCTATTTCTTTGGCAACGGTAACACCGTCTTTTGTTACGGTAGGCGCTCCAAATGATTTTTCGATAACAACGTTGCGTCCACGAGGGCCAAGCGTAACTTTAACAGCATTGGCAAGCTTGTCGACGCCTTGTTTTAGTGCGTCGCGAGCTTCAATATCGTAGTGAACTAACTTAGCAGACATAATTAATATAGTTTTTTAGTTTTGGATTAATTTATTTCGAGATAAAAACGGATTAGGATACAATTCCCATAATGTCAGATTCGCGCATGATCAGGTATTCCTCACCATCAAGTGTAACTTCAGTACCTGCGTACTTACCATAAAGTACTTTATCGCCTTCCGCTACTGACATTTCAATTTTAGCACCGTTTTCAACTTTACCGGCACCAACCGCAATTACAGTTCCCTGCTGCGGCTTTTCTTTAGCCGTATCAGGAATGATAATACCTGAACTGGTTTTCTCTTCAGCTTGATCAGCTTGTACCAGCACACGATCGCCTAAAGGTTTAATACTAGCCATTTGTATGACTCCTGTCGTTTTTAGTTAGTAGTTATTTTTTATCGGGACAAACGCCCTGTTTTATTCCGCATTGTGTATTGCAACTTCCGTACCAAATAAATTCAGGGAAGGTATTAGGCACTGTCTTGTCACTTTACATCCACTTTGGATAAAGAAAAAGGATTGAATTAGGATAAGTTGTCAGTCTGCTCCAAATGCTCTGCCAACTTTGCATAGATTTCAGGACTCCAGTTCTCAGCCCTGTCATCAAAATTAAAACCTTCGGGGCGGTAATCTCCCAATACGGATTTTAAAGAATTGCTTATTTTTTTTCTGCGTTGATTGAAGGCAGTACGCACAACCTTTTTTATGGATTGATCTGAACAACGCAGTTCCGGTGCATCAAAACGCAGCCGTACCACCGAACTGGTTACTTTGGGAGGAGGACTAAACGAATTCCGGGATACATCAAACAAAATTTCAGGAGTTGAAAACAGCTGGGTCTGCACACTCAATATACCATACTGTTTACAGGAGTGATCAGACACCAAGCGTTCGGCTACCTCCTTTTGCATCATCAACACGGCTTCCTCAAACAGGTGGCGATATTCAAACAAGCTAAACAAAATAGGACTGGTTATATAATAAGGAAGGTTCCCCACCACATAGTTCTTCTTTTTATTGCTGATGACTTCCTTCCAATCCATCTCAAGCACATCCTGTTCATGGATGGTGATTCCCTCTACCTCTTGCCTCAACACCTCAATGGCTCTCTGGTCTATCTCTACTACATGTACATCATTAAACTTTTCGACCAGGGCTTTGGTCAATGCTCCCGTACCGGGTCCGATCTCAATCAGCCGATCATCCTCATCTGCAAAAAGTGCACCCTGTATTTTATAAATGATATTATTATCCGTGAGAAAATGCTGCCCGAGACTCTTTTTGGTTCTGAATGACATAGGTTTAGATTATAGATATTAGATTGAAGATGTGAGATTTAAGATAACGGAGTTGAGGGAGTATAGTGAACAGACAAACGAGCCTATATTAAATCAACCTGTCATCAGGATAGTTCGGATAAAATCAGTTCCCTGACTTGCTCTCCCCACCTTTTCCAGTTCAGGACGGATGTATATCGGCGCCGGCTGTTAAGGCTGAACCTTCGGTATTCTTTCTTTTCAATCCAGGAGTGTTCAATCCAATCGGCCAGCTCACCCACCGATTGATTCTCATCACGCACAAAACCCGTCTCCCCATCAACAATAATTTCGGGAACACCGCCGGTATCCGAACCGATGGCAGGTAAAGCAAATGAAGCCGCTTCAATGTAAACAATCCCATAACACTCTGCCTGAGTGGGCAACATAAAAAAAGAGGTCTCCCGGTACAATTGAGTTAGCTTTTGGGCATCTTTGGGATTTCCCTTATCCAAAAAACCCAGCACCCGTGCCCCTTCTGGTTTATCTTCTATTTTGGGATTGCAGCCCACAATACAGAGTTCTGCTTTCACTCCCCTTTGTTGAAGTTCCTGCAATACTTTCATAGTAAACGGACCGCCTTTTTCTTCCCATCTCACCCCAACAAAAAGAAGCCGTAACACCTCCGCCCGGCTTCGGGCAGATATAAGAGCTTCGATCTCCTCCTCCGGACATTCCTCATCTAAATTAGCTCCATAAGGGATGACTTCAATTTTACCTGCAGATATACCGTAATCATTCATCGCAGAATTGGCCATCCATTGGGTTGGAGGAATCAGTTTTCGGGCTCTTTCAAATGCTTTTCTTTCCAGGTAAAGAGCTTCTTCAATACTTTTTTTATGGAGATTGGAATGACTGTCATAGAGATCATGCAGAAGTGGAAAAGTAGCATCGGAAGTTAAAAACAGGGGGATATCACTTTTTAGAAAAGCAACTTCAGGATTCATCAGGGAAGCCAACAAGACATCGGGCTTTTCCCGGGCTATCTTTCGGTCAATAATAGCAGCCATCTTTTTGGCGAGCCCAATGTTGTATTGATACTTATATATAGTACCGGAAAGTGTTCTTAATATCCGCCCCTTTATTTTCGGTAACCACTTATAACCGGTGTCAACCGGCCCTAATACAGATACCTCCTCAAAACTCTCCTGCAGGGCGCGCATCATATAATAATGAGTACCCGAGTACGCTTTTTTGTCGAACGGAGATTGTTTGGTGAGGTAGCCTATTTTCACGTTCTGAGGTTTGTTATGGAAATTTATCTTTCATGAAAAACACTCACATTTTTATCACTCTACCAACACAAGCTGAAGATCCATTACATTATTTCCAGTGGGGCCTGTCTTTAGCAAAGTTCCCAATTCCTGGTGAAAATGGTAAGAGTCATTTTGTGTAAGATAATCCTCCGGACTGATCTTTTTCTTGCGAGCTTCGAGCGTAGTGAGAGAATTCACAATAGCGCCGGCTGCATCGGTTGGGCCATCTACCCCATCAGTAGCCAGCGAAAGCATTGAAACACTCTGTTGCCCTTCAAGTGATAAAGCTGTTATTAAAGCCAGTTCCTGGTTACGGCCTCCCAGTCCATTCCCTTTCACATGAACGGTACTTTCGCCATAGAATACCAGGGCTGCTGGTTTTTTAAGGACATCCTTGTTGCTGAGTATTCCGATCGCCTTTTCACAAATTTCTTTAGCTATTTTTTTAACATCGGCACTGTAAGCTTCCTCTCTTATCCAAACATGATACCCTTCATCTTTCAGCTTTCTGCCTGCATTACGGGCCAGTAATCCGGCACCGGGGATTACTCTTTCAATATGGCAAACAGGCATCTCGATGGGAGTTTCGGGAATATCACCATACATTCCGGCCGAAATGTGCATACGTACGGTATGGGGTATGCGATTCCACAACCCGTGCTTCTTCAGGATCTGAAATGCTTCCTTAAAAGTAGATGAATCTCCCGAAACGGGTCCACTGCCAATGGTATCCGTCCAATTGCCCGGCACATCCGACAATATGATGGACACCAGGTTTGTACCTTCCAGTATCCGCCCCAGCCTGCCACCTGAACTTTCTGAAATATGCTTCCGCACTACGTTGATCTGGTGAATATCGGCTCCGCTTTCCAACAACAGTTTCCACGTTTCTTGCAATTCCACCAGCTCTACCCGCTCAGGCGGAATACAAAACAGAGATGAAGCTCCACCCGAAAGACAAAATATAACCGTATCGCCATCGGGAATTCTTTTTGCCAGATGAATCAGTTCATACGAAGCAGCTACCGATTCATTATCAGGTATAGGATGCGCCCCTCTGAAAACCTGAATATCGTACAAGCGAGCTCTCAGTTGCGGTGCTATTACTACACCATCTTTTATTCTCCCGGGAAAATACGACTCCACTTGAGCAGCCATCTCAACGGCCGCTTTACCAGCCCCCAACACCCACACTTTCTCATCATCCTTCAATGTTATTTCGGATAAGTAGTCTTCCATATCAATAGATAACAATTCACCTTCTGTGTATTGGTCAACTAACTGCCGTAGTATGTTTTGTTGTGCTTTAAGCGTTTCCTTCATTCGTATTTTTTTGTTGTATATATGCCAGTGGTATCAAGCCAAAGGAGCCAAAGGGAATTAAATAGCGTGCCATCAAATCCAATCCCATAAGCCAGTTGGGATGCCAGTTCATCCCTGTCCACAACAGTAAACTTGCTGCTGCCATTGCTATAAAATGTATAATCACCAATATTAAGATCAGTTTCCTTTTTCCCCCCGGCATAATCAATAATGCTAAAGATAGTACAAAGTAGATTCCAAATGGAATGGTATAGTGCCATCGTTTAGCTGCCTGATTTTCTCCATAACCAAAAATCACTGCCCGCTCTTCAAGGGTTATCACTTCTATCTTCTGCTCTTTCAGCGTCTGTTCACTCACTGTTGAATTATACTGAAATGAAAACAGGATATTTCTCGCAGGTCGTATTGTATACACATATACCAACACTACAAAACCTATCAGCAGGATTTTCCGAAGTGTCTTATTGCTCAGATTTATATCCATTCTATTCATTCTGCGTTTTCACCCACAACATCCACAGTGCAAAAATAACGATGTAGAAGACCGGGGTAGTAGTATAATTGTGCAATGCTCCAAACCTATCGGGCCATTCAACTCTGGCAGCTGTTAAAAAAGTAATCCGGAATAGGTTGGTGAGGTAGATCACACCCATTCCCAACACCGAAAAGCTCAACTTGTTTTTCCAGTCTCCGGGATAGGAAAATATAAAGGCCAGGAATAATCCCAACGCCCCAATGCCATTACAACGGTCTACCACTTCTACCCCGCTGTCTCCCATAATTCCAACAATCCGGTTTATGGTATATGTTTTGTAGCCGACCGTTTCAAGAATTCCCGCCGATATTCCTACAATATTCAGTGATACCCACTCATCCAGCCGGCCATCGGGTAAAATCCATAACTCATACAGCAGATACCAGACTCCAAAAAATACCAGAGCCTTAAGCAAAAACCGTATGACTGGAGATTGAAGCATCTTCCTTTACTTTAGATATTCCGAGATCACATCTACTACTTTGGTTTGTTCTTCCTTGGTCAATTCTGGAAATATGGGTAACGAAATAAGCTGTTTACTGGCTTGGTGAGATAACGGGCAGTCCTCGCTTTTATATCCAATATCGGCAAAGCATTCCTGCTCATGCAGCGAAACCGGGTAATAGATGGAATTTCCAATTCCTTTGGCTTTTAACTTTTCCTGCAGGCCGTCCCGATCTTTTAACCGAATGGTATATTGATGATAAATGTGTCGGCCATCCTGCTCAGGAGCTCCCTCCCTTTCCACCGGAAGATAGACTTTGTTGTCCTCAACCGTCCCATCATAATTCGTTTCAGCAACGCCGGCTTCCTCGAACAGGCTATTATACCGTTGGGCAATTTCCCGCCGGCTTTCTGACCATTCATCCAGATATTTCAGCTTCACCGAAAGCACGGCAGCCTGCAGGGCATCCAACCGGCTGTTTATACCTACTATTTTGTGATGATATTTAGGACGGGCACCGTGTAACCGCAGGATATTCGCTTTATCGGCCAGTTGTTCGTCGGCCACGGTAATGAGTCCGGCATCTCCGTATGCACCCAGGTTTTTGCTTGGGAAGAAACTAAAGCATCCAAAATCCCCGATGGTTCCGGCAGACCTTCCTTTATATTTGGCGCCGATAGACTGAGCCGCATCTTCAATCACATATAAATCGTGTGCTTTGGCCAGCTCCATTATAGGATCCATATCAGCCATTTGCCCGTACAGATGGACCGGAATAACCGCTTTTATTTTTTCTTTCGGGGGGTTGGTATGAGCATGAATTGGGTGTTCGCCCTCCAGGAAGAGTTGAAGCTGTTCAGGATCCAGGTTATAGGTTTCGGGATCTATATCCAGAAATATAGGGATTCCTCCCAGCCTGGAGATGGCTCCGCCTGTAGCAAAAAAAGTAAACGGACTGGTAATCACATAATCACCGGGCTGTAGGTCTATGGTCATAAGGGCAAGCAGCAAGGCATCCGATCCCGAAGCACATCCATAGGCAAAATTCGCTGCTATATACTCCCGTATTTCTTCTTCAAAATCCCGGACTGTATCACCCATAATGAAATATTGAGATTCCAGCACTTTCTGAATCTCTTCATTGATTTCCGGTTTAATTTTCTCGTATTGGCGGTTTAGATCCAATAAAGGAATACTCATAAATGTTTTTTCTATGTTGAATTTCAATGCTGCCCAAGAATAAAAAGAACTGCCTGCATTCGCTAACGTTTTATTTGTTTGGGAGGGATTGACAATGATTCAATTATTAATTGTAGATTATCAATTAAGAATTGGGGGCAAACAAATTAAATACCCTAAGCTTCTTCCTGCTTTTTAGCTATCCTTATGACCCGACCATTTGCTTTGAACCTGGTTAAAAGCTTGTTCTTTTTCTCCTTCTATATGAGTTACTGCTGTTTTCAACGTATCTCTTTCATCATCTTTCAAAAACTCCACATAAAGAATAGGTATACCCAACTTCTTTTCAAGATATATATCCGTTATAGATTCCCAGGAAGCCCTGTCCCAATTGGAATAGATTCCATAATCAGTAAAAACAAGTACCCTGATCCCCGAAAAGTATCTGTATGTTTTTATTGTTGCGGCAATAAACAGAAGAGTTACAATAGATAGAAGTAGAAATTCTGTATTACTGACGGTTTGCTCAGAAAAAAACATCTGCAATAACTGATAGGTCCCAAATAAAACACCGGCGATGCTTAGCCCTCTAAATAACCAGATCTTTGTTAGATTCGAAGTATTGGAGATATGTGCGACATTTGTCTTTATCGTTTTCATTTTTTCATCTCCAGGGTTTTGAGCATAGCAGGTAAGTAATTGTTCTAAATAAGAAAACCCTGCTTTTTTTAAAATTAGAATTCTCATTACCCTTTATGCGTCAAAGGCATGCTTCGAGAAGTCAGAGACTTCCTGTGCTGAGATTTTTCAGTCACCGCTTCGCTCAAGACTGGAAAGATCAGGGAAAAGGCGTTGAGCTTGGTTCTGCCTCTCCCCTTGTTCGCAGCAAAGCAAGTAGATCGGGGTAGAGTCAGGGAGAGGGCGGTAACGGCAAGAAATATGGTTGCACAAAGAAATCAAGTCGGTCCCTAACCAAGGTTCTCATCCCGAACGCCTCGTGTGAACTGTAGACATCAATACCAGCACGGAGGGATCTCAAACCTTGAACTACCTGCCATTTTGGTTATTTGAGACCCTTCCCCATGGGGATGTCTGGGGCACGCAATCACAACACATTTTCAGCCGCTCAGAGTGACAGCTTTAATTGATAGTTCAGTGGGTACAAGTAGGACACGCTGACAGAGAACAAGATTCCCACCTGCGCAGCAATGACGGGACCTAGCTGGTTGACAAGACCGGTAACTTAAATTAAAGCTCCCCCTTTTCACCAAATAACAAATCCATTCACATAATCTTCATCTGTTTGCTTATTTTGGGGAGCAGTTTTTTAACAAAAAAAAATTTATACAATGAATATATCAGTAAACTGGCTGGGAACAGATCAGCATATGGAAGCGACAAATGAAGAAGGCGGTTCAATCCGGATGGATGGCACTACAAGTATTGGAGGCCTGGAAGGGGGCATGAGTCCTATGCAGTTGTTGCTAGCCGGTATTGGAGGATGCAGTTCTATTGATGTGCTTTCAATTCTCAGTAAACAGAAGCAGGAAGTAGAAAAACTGGATGTAGAAGTTAAGGCTGACAAACAGAAGGTAGAGAATAGTTTTTCTGTGTTTAAAACCATTCATATGCATTTTATCCTGGAAGGCGATCTGAACCCAAAAAAAGTAGAACGGGCACTTAAACTGTCCATCACCAAATACTGTTCCGTATCAAAAGCACTGGAAAAGAGCTCCGAAATCAGCTACGACTACGAAATCAGGTAGTTGGCTTAAACGGTTCGTCTAAGGTAGGTTTATCCAGATCCCCATCAACAATATGGGTATCTTTAGCGGGAGTTTTTGTTTGCTCTGGCATAGTTAACAACCTCCCATTGGCATCTTTACGGGCTTCATGAAGTTGTGAATCCTTGATCCACGCGCGACCTCCATCGTGCTGAAGACGCTTGGTATTTTTAAACTTAAAAGCTTGCTCGTGTAGACTTGGTATTTTTTTCATTTTCCTCTTTTTTGGTGGCCTTCAATTTAAAATTATAAATATAATAAATCACTTCTCTTTTACTTTGTTTTGTACGTATTAAATCTTATCTTTTCAGGCTCTGATTAAACCGTAAAGAAAGAAATTTTATTTATTATGTACGCTATTGTAGAAATCGGCGGACACCAATACAAAGTTGCAGAACAAGATGTGTTATTTGTTGATAAGCAAAACACGGAAGGTGATGAGCTTACGTTCGACAAAGTTTTGCTTGTTAAAAGCGATGATGGAAATGTCAAAGTTGGAACTCCTGTTGTAGAGGGTGCTTCAGTTACAGCAAAACTGCTCGATACTGTGAAATCTGACAAGGTGTTGGTTTTCAAGAAAAAACGCAGAAAAGGATATCAAAAACTGAACGGTCACCGTCAGGTAAAATCTCAAATTCAAATTGAGAATATTACCACTTCTGGCGCTGCCCCTAAGAAAAAAGCTGAAACGAAGAAGGCAGAAGCTCCTAAAAAGGCTGAAACTACTGAAGAGCAACAAGACTTATCTAAACTAACTGTTGCCCAGCTAACTAAAATTGCTAAACAAAAAGGGCTTACCGGTTACTCCAGTATGAAAAAAGCTGAATTAATTGAAGCTCTAAAAGAACTTTAAACCGAAGATAAGGACTCATTATGGCACATAAGAAAGGTCAAGGTTCAACAAAGAACGGTCGCGACTCGAATTCCAAACGACTTGGTGTTAAAAAATTTGGCGGCGAATTTGTTCGCGCAGGCGGTATTATTATCCGTCAACGAGGCACTAAGTTTCACCCAGGCCAAAATGTAATGCGTGGCGGAGATGATACTCTTTTTGCTACTTCTGATGGCAAAGTCAACTTTACTGTTCGCTCAGGTGGTCGAAAGCACGTGAATGTAGAGCCTCTACAATAACACCTATTTTATCAGATTTAAAAAAGCTGCGCTGTTAAGCGTGGCTTTTTTTATATCTATATATTACCAGCATATGAAACAACCTATTATCCCAGGTCTCGGCATAGTCGCCCGGACTCTCTTTTGTATTGGCAGAAACTACCAGGAACACGCCAGGGAAATGAACAGTCCTGTCCCTGAAGAGCCTATGGTTTTCTTAAAACCGCTGAGCGCCCTTTGTTTTAATGAGGCCACTATCCCTATACCCGCAAAGAGCAATAACGTCCATTTTGAAGCAGAAGTGGTTGTTGCCATTGGCAAAGAAGGTAAAAACATATCTCCGGATAAAGCCCTGGAACATGTGGCGGGTTATGGTGTTGGAATCGACTTCACAGCCAGAGACCTTCAAAAAAAGGCTAAACAAAAAGGACACCCCTGGAGTGTAGCCAAGGGGTTTGATTCTTTTGCTCCCGTCAGCACTTTTCTTCCAAAGGATGAAGTTTCATATCCCGGTCAACTTCAGCTGCAGTTGACACAAAACGGAGAAATCAGGCAGCAGGGAAATACTTCGGACCTGATTTTTCCCATTGAAACATTGATTTCATATCTGTCGGAAATTTTTACCCTGTGCCCCGGCGACCTTATTTTTACAGGGACCCCCAGCGGGGTAGGCCCGGTACACAAAGGCGACCTGCTGGAAGTAACACTTAACAATGGACGCCCTAAACTCACTGTAACTATTGATGAGGAATAACTTTCACTTACTCTTTTTTTTACTCATAAGCCTTGTTATGCAAACTCCACTGCATGCACAGCAATATATATGGCCCACCGAAGCCAGCCCTTATCTCAGCTCAACTTTTGGAGAAACAAGATCTGCTCACTTCCATGCCGGGCTGGACATCAAAACCTGGGGTCGTGAAGGGTACCGGGTATTTGCTTCACGTAAAGGGAAAGTACATCGTATACTTATTACAGAACGCGGGTACGGTAAAGCTCTTTACCTAAAACATGAGGACGGTACTTATACCGTCTATGCCCACCTCCAACGCTTTAATGAAAAAATACAGGCTTACGCTGATTCCATCCGCCTGCATACCTACACTGCTGAAATTGACCTGCGTGTAGATTCCCTAAACTTTGAATTTGCCCCGCGTGATGTTATTGGTTATTCGGGCTCCAGCGGGATAGGGCCTCCCCACCTGCACTTCGAAATCAGGGATACTATGCAACATCCGGTAAATGCCCTGACAAGCAATTTATCGGTTCCCGATGATATTCCTCCCATTTTTAAATCCATTATTGTAGAACCTCTTACAAAGAATTCACGCGTTGAGGGTACTCCCTACTCTAAATATCGCAAAGCCGAGAAAACGGAAGACGGCACTTATAATTTTGGAACATTCAGTATAACCGACGAGGTGGGAATGGCCGTTAATGTTCATGACCGTGCCAACAAAGTTCGGAATAGTTATGCTGTATACGAACTGTACCTGGTACACCGTTCCGATACTTTATTTTATGAACAAATAAAGAGCTACAATTATGAAGATGCACATGAAATGTTCCTGAATCGTATAGCTCCCTTTGGGGCGAACAAAAGAGGACATCAGCGGCTGTATGATAAAGAAGGCAGTAACAACCCCTTTTTGCTAACGGCACATCCAACTGCCAAAATAAGCCTTGCAGACAGCACCGAAACCTATACCATTATTGCCAGGGATTATTTCGGAAACACAGCCAAGGCACATATTTCCTTTATCCCTCTTCCCAGACAAAATGTAACAAAATCCACCCTTTCCAAACCTCCCTCAGAATGGTATTGGAATGAAAACTGGGCATCTCCGGACCTCAACAGCACCATTGATTTAGAGAATCCCGGTATTGGATTCCCCTGGAAACGTGGGCAACGAATTTTATTCTCTGAAGACACCACCCTATATACGTTAGCCCGCATCATTCCTGACACCCTGAGTAAAGTAACAACTCCCGACCATCGCCTAAAAGCTGTTTTCTTCGGCAATGAATTCCATGACACACTATCTGTTGCAGTCTCCCACAATATAAATAAAGACGGAATACAGCTTTCGATACAAGCCGGAAATGTGGTTAGCCGCTCGTCATATCTTCTGGAGTTTTATGTCGGTGATTTCCTGAAGACGAACGCCCCGCATCATCTATATCACAGGTCAAAGGATGGTAAGCTTTCTTTTCTTAACTCTAAACTGGTGGGGGGTACTATTCACGCCATGCCCTCAACATTAGGTGAGTTTGTGGTATTATCTGACAGCATTCCTCCTTCTGTGCGTGATTTTAGAATTCAAAAAACAAACTACGGCAAGTGGCTGGGTATAGCACAAGTCACAGACCCACTATCCGGTATAGACTCAAAGACGGCAAAATTCTATATAAACGGCAAACGAGGTATTGCTGAGTTTGACTATGAAGAGGAACTCCTTATTTACTATTTACCCGATTTCTCACCTCAAAACAGCAATACAGCTACTCTCATTATAAGTGACAAAGCCGGGAACCGAACTACTTCGTCCATGAGTTTCCAATTTCCGGCTTCAGCATCTTATTAAACCCGGATTATTCACCAAGAAATTTAATCGTACGCAAGGCGAAGTGGAAATGGGAACGGAAGGGTACTGTGGTACCCTGAGTACCCCAATTTTCACTTGAACGCAGCGTACGGGGAAATTTCGCC
>VEMX01000098.1:0-11395 GCA_009711805.1 Balneolaceae bacterium
GCTACAGCACGGGCAGCAGCTCCCGGACCGCATCCAATTTCAAGTACCCGAAGTCCCGGTTTCAATGGAAGAGCTTCAACAATAGCAGAAAGTCTTTGAGATAATTTTGCAGGCATTTGTTTGAATAATTAACAAATCTGTCAACACTTATTCAATCACATTCAGCATACGTTCAAATCGGGGTACCCAGCCGTCCATTGAGAACCAGATGATATATGCCTTTCCAATGATATGACTCTCGGGCACAAATCCCCAAAATCGACTGTCCTGGCTGTTATCCCGGTTATCTCCCATACCAAAATAATAGTTTTGCTGCACGGTATAGCTATTGGTTTCTTCCCCATTGATAAAAATCTTATCCCCTTCTCTTCGAAGCGTATTTCTCTCATAGCGCTCAACCAGATCCTTATATATATACCAATTCTGATCTGTGAGTTGGATTTCCTGCCCTTTAAAGGGAATCACAACTTCCCGCATTTGATCGGGATTAGAGAATGCCCTCGAAAAACTACCTTGGCTGCTCACATAACCACGTTCCTGCGTTCCTTCAGGTGTCACATTTAAATAAAGTGTATCTACCTCAGACCATCCTTTCACTGTCTCAACAACACTTTGTGATAAGTTTGCCACATAGCTGTTGCCTCCCAAAAAGCGGGTAAGTTCTCCACCAACCGACTGCATTTTAGCATTACTGAGGCGTACACGATCTTTCATTGTAATTACATAATTTTTTTGTACTCCTTCATGAGTTTCTTCCCGCTCGCCATTTATATACAGCACTTTATCCCTGATTTCAATTGTATCGCCGGGAACCGCTACCGCTCGTTTAATATAATTCTGTTTTTGATTGATAGGCTTAACCTGGTAAGGCACATTAAATACAAAAACATCATTCCGTTCCACATCTCTGAAACCAGGCAACCGGGTCCATGGTAATGAAACACCAGGCACACAGGCCCCTTCCAGGAACGGCACACACAAACCCATGGGAGTTCGCGCCCCATACGTAACGTTCGATACAATCAGCAGATCTCCGGTCATCAGAGTTTTTTCCATGGAAGGAGTTGGTATTTTGTAGGAACCAAACAAAAATGTTCGGAGAATAGCCGCAGCTATGGCTGCGAATACAATGGCATCTATCCATTCTCTGAGCCAGGATTTAGCCTTCTCGTTTTCCTGTTCCTTCTTGTCTTTCTTTGTACTGCTCAGAAATGAGCTAAACCCTTTTTTAGGTGATTTCTTATCGTCCAATCGTTCGGCCTTTAATTATAGGTTGAAATGGGGTGGTTCTTTGATTTCTACTTTTTTGTACTGCCCGGCTTTGTATGAAACTTTATACCATTGCTCCCTTTCAGGAGAAAAAAAGTAATCCTCAAACTCAGACGGATCGGCCTCAGTTACGAGTTTGGTAAGCGTTCGTTTCACCTGGGGCATCATATCGATATAGCGGCTGGCACCCACATACACCAACCCATCTTCGAAGGGACCATCCAGATCTAAAATCATCATAGGTATCTCTCCGTCAATGATAAACCAATATTCAAACTGAACGGCTTTACCGGGACGTAACTTCCCATCTTTTTCAATAATATCGCCAACCTTTTGGGTGGGATTGCCAAATACATTCTGCAGATTGGCACGAATCTCTATTGAAGGCATCCGATCCAATTCATTAAAATTAAAGCCCTGTCCGGTCCATTTGATTTCTGAAAACCGCTCCTGAAATGTTGCGCGGTTTTCTTTTGTTACTTTTACAATTTCGGGCTCCTCAAACTGGGCATAAGCCGCAGATGAGAGAATTAACATCAAAACAAAAAAGAAAAATATTCGCTGAACTATTTTTTTCATCATAAAAATTAATTTCGGTCTTCATCATCCATGGAAAGTACAGCAAGAAAGGCTTCCTGTGGAATTTCGACAGTTCCAACCTGTTTCATTCTCTTTTTTCCTGCCTTCTGTTTCTCAAGGAGTTTTCGCTTTCGGCTGATGTCTCCACCATAACATTTGGCTGTTACATCTTTACGGATGGCACGCACTGTGTCCCGGGCAATAATGCGGCTGCCTATAGCTGCCTGTACGGCCACTTCGAACTGCTGCTGAGGGATAAGTTCCTTCAGCTTGGCACATACTTTTCGTCCCAGGTAGTAAGCTTTGTCGCGGTGGGTGATACTGGATAGTGCATCTACCTGATCGCCATTTAGTAATATATCCAGGCGAACCAGGTCTCCTTTCCGGTATTCGATGAATTCGTAATCCAAAGAGGCATATCCACGTGTCCCAGATTTCAAGCGATCATAAAAATCGAATACTACTTCAGCCATAGGTAATTCATACGTGATTTCAACCCGATTATTTTGCATAAACAGCTGATTCACATAAACCCCCCGGCGATCCTGGCATAACTTCATCACCGGTCCAATATAATCGGCCGGGGTAATAATACTGGCTTTAATGTAGGGTTCAAATATAGTGTCAATGTCTCCTACTTCCGGCATCTGGCTCGGATTGTCAACCCCTATTCTTTCGTCTCCCTCCAGCTGCACCTCATACTGAACGTTAGGTACGGTGGTAATAATATCGATGTCGAACTCCCGGTCGAGACGTTCTTGAACAATTTCCATATGCAACAACCCAAGAAAACCTGCACGGAACCCAAAACCCAGCGCCTTAGATGTTTCCGGTTCGTAGGAGAGGGAAGCATCATTAAGCTGCAATTTTTCGAGCGCACCTCTCAAGTCTTCAAAATCTTCGGCCTGTGTAGGGAAAATACCACTGAATACCATCGGCTTGGCTTCCTTATACCCCGGAATGGCTTCTTCAGCAGGATTGTCTACTTTAGTGATGGTATCCCCCACCCTCACATCCTGCAATGATTTCACGCTGCCGATTACATACCCTACTTCCCCGGCCCGCAACTCTTTGGTGGGTTCTTTATTCATCTTCAGGTAGCCAATTTCTTCGGCATTGTATTCTTCGCCGTTAGCCATAAAGCGAAAAGCATCTCCTTTGCGGAGCACTCCTTCCATCACCCGAACGTAAGCTACCGAACCCCTGTAGGTGTTAAAAATGGAATCAAAGATAAGTGCACGTAGCGGTTTATCATCTTCACGTTTCGGCCCGGGAACCCGTTCTACGATTGTTTCGAGCAGGGCTTCTACCCCTTCACCGGTTTTACCCGAAACACTCAAAATATCTTCATGGTCACATCCTATAAGATCCACAATCTGCTGGCCTACCCCTTCAGGATCGGCACCAGGTAAGTCAATCTTATTGAGCACCGGAATAATTTCCAGGTCTTGGTCAATAGCCTGGTACAAATTTGAGATGGTTTGGGCTTCAATTCCCTGGGCGGCGTCCACTACTAAAATAGCTCCCTCACAGGCTTTAAGTGCCCGGGATACCTCGTAGGCAAAATCAACGTGCCCCGGTGTATCAATCAGGTTATATACGTATTCCTCTCCATTGGGTCGTTTATAATCCATGCGAATGGCATGGCTCTTAATAGTGATACCTCGTTCCCGCTCCAAATCCATGTCATCGAGAATCTGCTCCTGCATTTCCCGTTCGCTGATACTACCTGTAATCTGTAGCAGGCGGTCGGCAAGAGTAGATTTTCCATGATCAATGTGGGCGATGATGCAAAAATTGCGAATATTATTCATGTATTATTTGTCCGTACGTCTCACTTATATCTTCTTCATAGGGATTTTAGCATTGCAAGATACAAATAAGGGACGAGCTACTAAAACAGATGTTGCCCTGATCCCTAATTAATTTAACGAATACTGAATTTGCAGCAACTCAGATCCTCTATACCTGCCTTTAAAAACGTTATTCCCCAATATGCTTGTGATTTCCTTTACCGTGGCGTTTGCGAAGTTCTTTTACCACTTTATGTAGCGGAATTTCTTTTTCTGAAAGCAATAGCATCAGATGGAAGAGTAAATCTGCTGCCTCATTTATGGTCTCTTTATTTTTTTTGTTTTTGGAGGCGATCACCGTTTCAACGGCTTCCTCTCCCACCTTTTGGGCGATTTTATCCAGCCCTTTCTTATACATAGATGTGGTGTAAGAGCCTTTGGGCATTGCATCTTTACGGTCATAAAGCAGCTCTTCCAGTTCCTTGAGAAATTTGTAGTCCTTTTTTGTAATTGTTTTAATATCAGCCATTATACTCCAATAGTTGCATTTGCAGCTCTGAAGTTCAACAATTATTTATCTCCAAACAATGAAAATCCCAAAAAATAATATGGGAGTAATCTTTCGAACACCGGTATAAACAGGGGAAATAAATTTATAAGCTAAAAAGTGTAACCTTTTTATAAGTCTAATGATCTAACAAGGGCAACCAACAAACAGTTTAACGCGTTTACCGGTTGGAGATTAGCTTAAAACAGTATTGAAAGGGAGTAACCTCGTAGCGTCCGTAGGTCCTGCGAGCGTTACGGGATTCTCGCTGGAAAGCCGAACGCTACGAGGACCTGCGGACGCTCGTAGGTTCTCTAAATGGTACTTCTAACCGGTAAACGGGTTATACTTAATCATTCTTCAAACTCATACTTCATCTCCATGTCAAAAATATCTGTTTACATAGCTATTAGCCTTGATGGCTTTATTGCCCGGGAAAACGGCGACATCAACTGGCTTCACGCTCCTGAATACACCATCGAGGACGAAGACTTTGGATACAAAACATTTATGGATTCCATTGACGCCTTGGTGATGGGGCGGCATACGTACGAAAAAGTACGCTCCTTTGGAGGAGATTGGCCCTATGGCGACAAGCCTGTTTGTGTGCTGAGCAGCCAGGGGGTAGATATTCCTGGAGATATTTCAAATACCGTTTTTTCCATCTCTGGCTTTCCTGAAGATATTGTACATCAGCTCGGCGAAAGAGGATATCAACACCTGTATCTTGATGGTGGCAAAACCATTCAACGATTCCTGAATGACGGTTTGATAGATGAGCTCATCTTAACCCGCCTGCCCATTCTCATTGGCAATGGCATACCTCTTTTCGGTTCGCTAAAGAATGATATTAAGCTTGAACATCTTACAACGCAGTCTTATCCCAATGGTTTTGTGCAAAGTCATTATCGGGTGAAATCGTAAATTTAGGGGTCGGTTTGGAGGCAACAACCCGCAGGGGTTTGATTTAGGCTCCCACTAATCTTTTCAGTCAAATATCTCCCTACATTTCTTCCACAATATGTTGGCAGATTGATAAGCTAAATCCACTGCCGCCGTATTTTGCTCTACTGTCAGGTAGGTTTGTTCAAAGGGGATTCTATTGGGAAAACCTCGTTTCCCCTTCTTCATCCCCGATCATAGCCAACGGAACAAATTTACTGAATTGCTTTACTGCCTGCTCCCAATCAGAGAGAATATACCTGGCACGGGATGAGCCGGTTTCTTCCAGGTAGTCTTGCAGCAGGTCTTTCAGGCGGAACTTATCTTTGCCCGTCAATTTAACCCGGCCAATATATGATTTATTGATTCTTGAACCGGGATCTTCAAACAAATAGAGTTCCCCGCCAGTCATCCCGGCACCCACATTATCAGACACCCCGCCCAGGATAACCACACAGCCGTTGGTCATATATTCACAGGCATGCAGTCCCGTTCCTTCAACCACCGCCGTACAACCGCTGTTACGTACCGCAAAGCGATCTCCCGCCTGGCCATGTACATAAAACCTGCCCCCGGTAGCTCCATAGATAGCACAGTTCCCGATGATGGCATTGTCAGCCGGTTCATAACCTGCTTTTCGGGGCGGTACAATAACCGTCTTGCCCCCACTCATCGACTTGCATACCGAATCATTGGCTTCTCCAATAAGACGTAGTTCTACCCCTTCCGTTTGCCACACCCCAAAACTTTGGCCGGCACTTCCCTTGAACACCAATGAAAGCGTTCCGGTATAAGGCGGTTTAAACTCTTTCCCTTCTTCAATTTCTTTCACCCGCCGCTTGTTCATGCGCTCTGAAAGATACCCAAATAAGGTTGCCAGAACTGACCGATCTGTATTACGGATGGTATATTCCTTTTCAAAACTTACATCCTTTTCAATGGCTTCTTTTGCATCATCCAAAATGGATGTATTCAATGCACTAACAGGTTCAGCAAGTCCCTCTTTTTTTGAATTCAAAGTGTAAGATGGTGCATTCAGGAAATACCCCAGGTCAATATTCAACTCCCGTATCAGTTCTGAATGCGCCGGATTCATTTGCAGGTACTGGGTTTGTCCGGTAATTTCATCCAGCGATGTACACCCTGTTTTTACCAGCTCCCGTCGTACGTCCTCAGCCAGAAACTTCAGAGCTTTTACCACATGTTCCTTTTGTCCTACATATTTAGCCTTGAACTTTGGATCGTGTGTGGCAATTCCCCTCGGACAGGTATTCTTCTCACATACCCTGGCCATGATACATCCTTCAGCAATCAACAGAAATTTACCGAAATCAAATTCCTCAGCGCCCAAAATAGCGGCTGTTACTATATCCTTTCCACTGCTAAGCCCTCCATCGGTTCGCAGCGTAATATGATCTCTTAATCCGTTTTCGATCAATGCCTGGTGAACTTCCAACAGCCCAATTTCCCATGGCAACCCGGCATGTTTCATAGAACTCAGGGAAGCCGCACCGGTACCTCCCTCTCCCCCTGATACCTGGATAATATCAGCTCCGGCCTTGGCAACTCCCACAGCTATAGTCCCAATATTCACCCCCGACACCAGCTTTACACTTACTTTTCCTTTGGGGTGAAGTTGTTTGAGATCATGAATTAATTGTTTCAGATCCTCAATGCTGTAGATATCGTGCAGAGGTGGTGGCGAAATTAAATCGAAACCGGGATTAGCGTACCGTGCCCGGGCTATATTCTCATTTACTTTGATCCCCATCAACTGTCCGCCTTCGCCGGGTTTGGCTCCCTGGCATATCTTAACCTGTACTTCCTTCCCGACAACCAGGTATTCTGCTGTAACCCCAAAACGCCCGGAAGCAATTTGCTTTACAGATGCTGACACCCCCTCGGTATAGTAATAGGGATTTTCGCCCCCTTCCCCACTATTACTTCGCCCCCCTATTTCCTTCATGGCACAAAAAATATCTCTTTGAGCTTCAGCACTAATAGCCCCAAACGACATCGCTCCCGAGCCAAAAGTCGCAAGTATATGATCGGCTGATTTTGCCTGGGAAAGTGATAGTGGTTTTCCGGTCTCTTTCGGCTTCAACAAGTGGCGCAGAGCTACCGGTTCATCTGCAGCACCAACTTGCAGGTATTCATCAAAAAGCTTCATGCTTTCTGCTGTTATTTCGCCCTCATGATTCTGCACCAGTTCGTGAATAGTCTTGGAACGGATGCTGGTCATAGAATGCTTTTCTCCGGCTTTACCCCGGGCATGCTCTTTGTATTGGTATGTTCTGTGGGGTTTATAAGCTGAAGAATCCTCCCCCCTCAGGTGTTGCGTCTTTCGAAGTAGCCGTTCGGCAATATGGTCCAGGGTTTGCCCGCCAATGGGACTTTGAATACCGGGAAAGAAATTCTGAATGACCTGCCCATCTAATCCAATGGCAGAAAATAGTTTGGCACTTTGATAACTACGCACCACAGAAATACCGGACTTCGCCATAATCTTTAGTAATCCTTTTTCGAAGGCGTGCAACAGGTTATACTCTTTTTTATCACTATTCAGTTTGCCGAGATTTCTGGAATCTGCATTTCTGGCTATATCCAGAGCCAGCCAGGGACACACAGCATGAGCTCCAAAACCTACCACCGCCGCCGCATGATGCGTATTCTTGATTTCTCCGGAATCCACCACCACGGACGCCATCAAGCGGAGTCCGTGCTCATTCAGTCTGTTTACCACACTTCGGAGTGCAAGTAAAGTGGGGATGGGCGGATAATCAAAGCTGGCATCACGATCAGTAAGAATAAGAATGGTATTGCCATCTTTTGCATATTCAACGGCCAGCTCACCCAGTTTCTTTAATTTGGCTTTGAACCCTACAATACCATGCGTTCGCTTAAATGTCATAGACAAACGAACCGTCTTTATTCTATTTGCCTGATCATCCTCCCGGCCGAGCGAATACAGGTATTCCATTTGCGCCAGGCTTAGAAAAGGACTCTTCAATTCAAAAGCAGGAGCCGGTGGAATCAGCTCTTTAGGTTCAAAGATATTGGGTTTTCTCCCCAGGTGAACGGTCAGGTCTGTCACAATCTGCTCCCTGATATAATCCAAAGGCGGGTTAGTAACCTGTGAGAAATTCTGGTAAAAAAAATCAAAAAAAGAACGGGGCTCCTGCGATAAAAAAGCAAGACGTGCGGTATCTCCCATAGACCCTATCGGCTCTTTCCCCGTTTCGGCCATGGCGTAAATTACTTTCCGAAGCTCCTCATCCGTGTAATTAAAAACAGGCATTTTGTCCGTCAACGAATCTTTAGCCCGGGCTATGGTTTCCGGAATAATGGTAAGCCGGGCATCAAAAGTAGCATCATGGTTTTCCCTGGAATGACTGGGATCCCGGAAGTGAACCTCTCCGCTACTCAGATCCAGAGTTACTCCTCTTCCCGCAAAAAGAGTTCCCTTGGCATCAATCTTTTCTTCTTCAACTTCAAACGTCCCGGCTTCCGATGACAGATAGAAATGATCTTGTGTACGCACCCAACGAGCCGGACGAAACCCATTTCGGTCGAGCCGGGCGCCAATGGTATAGCCGTTGGCGTAGGAGATAAAAGCAGGTCCATCCCAAGGCTCCATCGCACGACTCCAGAATTTGTAAAAGTCATTTCCCTTGTTGGCAGGCGGTACCATTAACGCCAGGATATCCTCCACATTGGGAATGGAGCTGCGATACCGAAGCGCCTCCACCATCTCGTTAAAGCTACCGGAATCACTAATCCCTTCCCGGCTCAACAGTTCATTCTTCTCCGCCCCTATCATCTTTTCCCTCGATTTGGCCCACGAACGATTCCCGGCAATAGTGTTTATTTCGCCGTTATGACCTATAAGCCGAAAAGGCTGCACTTTATCCCAGGAAGTCCGGGTATTGGTGCTGAACCGCCGGTGAAACAGACTAAACCGGGTTTTGTACATAGGATTTTTGAGGTCCGGGTAAAACTCATCCAAAGCCTCTGCCTTCGAAAGTGCTTTATATACGATGGTCTTGGCAGAGAGTGAGGTAAAGAAAAAATCATTCGTCAGCTTAGCGGAGTACAGCTTGGATTTGGTGAACTGCTTGGCCTGATAGAGCAATTTATCGAAGGCCAGATCCGTACGGCTGCGAGCCGGGCGCTCAATAATCACATGGCGGATATCCGGCATGCTTTCCCGTGCTTCTTTACCAAGTATTTCTGTATTAACAGGAACGTCACGGTAATCCAGAATTTTGAGTCCAAACACCCCAAAGGTCTGTTCAAATATCGAAAGAGCCTGGCTTTGTTTTACCACATCCGGGGTGAGAAAAAGTGTTGCGATGGCGATGGTATCCTGCTTATAGCCAAATAATTCAAAAGGGATATCCGTCATAATACCCGAGCCATCACCCGTTACACCATCAGCGCCACAAGCGCCGCGGTGTTCAACGCATCTGAGGGCGTACAATCCTTGCCGCAGATGCTCATTGGCATATTCTCCTTTTCGACTTGCGATAAACCCAACTCCACAAGCCGATTTTTCGATACCGGTGTACCTAAATTTTTTTTGGGACATCATAGTCCTCCTTCGATATACATGTGAGTGAGTGTTGATAAAAAGCAGAAATTACCTCCCATTGTCAAACCGCTGAAAAAAGGCAATAAATGGCTTTTAAAGCTTTTAAAAGGGTTTTTATAATATATTTAGGAAGGTATTCATCCTCCGTTTACAGGAGAGGAAGTTGTACACAGATAAAAAAGCGCTTTTTAAAATAAATGCCAGTAAATAAATTATTTAGTCAGTTAATAATATTTACCTAAAAAAATAATTGAATAAAATTTCAATAAAAATTCTTTATGTCGAATGAAAGGGCTTCCAGTTTTTGGCAATGGGTGTGGGCAGCGTTGATGAGTATCCTAACCATATTTCAGGAGATTGCCGCGTCGATGGGCTATCAGGCCTGATTGAAGGTTTGGGCTCCTCGCGAGTGGGGCTTCTTTTAGGAAATAGAAGATTATTTCATTTGCGGGTCCTTGATCACCCGACCTCACCCAACCCTCTCCTTCAGCAAGGAGAGGGCTTTATAGACGTTGTTATAACATAGAAGCTGTTTCACAGGCAAGGCTCTTTATCAACGCGTCCTTCCCCTTGTTGAAGGGGAAGACAGAAGGGGTCGTAGATGAGGGCTTCATTACACATACTATTTACATTCAATTCAACGATCCCAACAAATACTCCAACTGAGTTAGAGCATAAGAAGATCCTTCTGCCGCAGACATCCCCACGGGAGCTCGTTCTGATTACAGTGTATGCCTACCTTCCGACCCCCAGGCAGAACGGCTCTGGATGACTCGTTGATTTGAGGGTAAGAGAGAAAAATTAATAAAAGCCCCATCACCTCTTGCGGGGCTTCTTCTCCCGTGGGGATGTCTACGGCACGCGAGGGATGCGTGAGCTTAGCGAACCAGACCGCGGCAGTCTCCTTATTCATGGCAACTGGCGCGATCAGCGTTGATGTATATCCCAGGCACATTGGGAGCGAGAATAAATTGGTTCGAATAATCAAACCCGGTTAATCAAATATTAGCGGCCTTTTTAATCAAACACATGGCTCTCATAATCTTGCCACCATTGTTCAATATCTACTTTGGGTTTTCGACACAGATATAGTGGAATGCCATTTTCTTCCCCAATAGCGTATTTATGTGTGATAATCTTCACCAATTCCACTTCCTCAAATACCTGTTCAACCGATCCTTTTTCATTTCCTAAGCTGATCCAGACTTCGGCATTGCTGTCTCCATATCCCCACAACCAAAAACTTCCATGGCGGCTGACAGGATCGGGAAGTCCGTATTTATCTCCAAGGATCTTGATGGTTCCAGCCTCACCATAATTTTCGGCCCAAATCATGATCTCTTTTGGATCATATTCGGTTAATAACGATTGATATACACTATCGACTAAAGCCGCTTGTTCTTGCCAGCCAAACATATCGGCGTAGTCACCGGTGAGTTCGATACGGCCTTCTTCATTTTCCTGTTTGTCCATGTATTCAACATAGGTCTCAATTGGAAGAATGGGAGTGGCCTCCGGGATAAAAGGAATAGCTGGAAAAAACAGTACAGCAGCTACGGCATAATTCCATTTGGGGTGATTTTCGAGCCACTTGCCAATTTGAACAGCACCCGCCGCAAACAGTACAGGATAGGCCGCAAAGAAATAATAGGCCTTGGATTTCATAATCCACAT
>VEMX01000098.1:12154-17662 GCA_009711805.1 Balneolaceae bacterium
TCAACGAATAATCAAACAGCAAATATGACAGTTTTCCAATCCAGGCAATAAAAGGAGGAAACTCGAAATACCCCCATGCCAGATGTTCGCTTACAGATAGGTGAAGAAGCTCATCCCGATGAAAACCATAGTTTTGATTTCCAAACCAGTGGATAGAAAGTTTCACAAGCCCAAGTAGCCCAATGACTGGTAAGTATTTTTTAATTTGCATAGCACCTTATCCAACGAACTGTATATATGATGGTTTCACTTATCTCCAAAATTCTTTCCACACAGATATAATTAGAGTATACCTTTACCCTCGTTCCGAACTTTAACTTATTCTCGTCCTAATGAAGACGTTGTGAATGCGGATACATCGGTACCTGAAAACATCTTAACTGGAGACGTGAGCCCAAATGCCGGGACACGTTTATACGCTGAGTCGTTATGCCCCTCCCTCAATAATTAATACTTGACTAAGTTAACATAATTGTTAACATTTCTTTTGTGAAAGAAATAAAGTTCTATAAAACCCCATCAGGCAAAATTCCGGTTAAGGAATTTTTGGACTCATTAAGTGCAAAGCATGCTCAAAAGGTTATTTGGGTTCTCGAGTTGATAGAAAAATTAGACCAGATTCCTGTTCAATATTTCAAAAAACTCAAAAACACTAACGACATTTGGGAAGTTCGGGCAAGGATTGGTTCAAACAGTTTTCGTTTGCTTGGTTTTACAGATGATGGGAAGTTTATCATTCTCACGAATGGATTTCCCAAAAAATCACAAAAAACACCTAAACAGGAAATCGACTTAGCCAAACAACGAAAAGCCGACTACCTATCTCGTAAAGGAGGAACATAACATGAGTGATCTTCAAGCTTATATTAGTGAACGAAAAAAATCAGATCCTGAATTTGCAGAAGGATATGAGGAAGGATTTCGAAATTTTAAAATTGGTGTGCTTTTGAAGCAAGCCCGGGAAGAAGCAGGACTTACTCAGGATGAAGTAGCCCAACAGTTAAACACAAAAAAGACAGCCGTGTCCCGCATTGAAAATCATGCAGAGGATATTCGTCTATCTACTCTTGAGAAGTATGCTAAAGCTTTTGGAAAGAGACTTAGAATTGAACTCGTTGATTGAGGGTGTATAACATCTTTAAAAGGACATTCCCAAGGACTCATAATTTCCCTACCGTAGATTTTACGTTTTCGTAATATCCATTATGGTAAAAATCTATCCTACCCTCTATTGGTATGGTCTGTTATATATCAAGTGAGGCGGACAGGAATTCCGGCTTCACCCATCTTATTTTTGAGGTGGGCTATTTCAATTTCCTTGAAGTGAAAAATACTGGCGGCCAGTACGGCATCGGCATTCGCCTGTTTAACGGCATCAATACAGTGTTCAACGGTTCCTGCTCCCCCGCTGGCTATCACGGGAATATTAATAATCTCATTGACTTGACTAAGCAGTTCCAGATCAAAACCTGACTTGGTCCCGTCCCGATCCATGCTGGTGAGCAGAATTTCGCCGGCTCCTTTCTGTTCGGTTTCCTTCATCCATTCCAGGGCATCCAGACCGGTGGCTTTGGTACCTCCGCTTATAAATACTTTCCAGTGGTCTCCTTCTTTTCTGGCATCTACGGCTGCTACCACTGCCTGAGCTCCAAAAGCTTCGGAAGCCCTGGTTATCAATTCGGGATCCCGGACAATACTGCTGTTTAATGAAACTTTATCAGCACCTGCTTTTAGCAGTTCCTCAATCTCACCCACGGTTTTAATTCCTCCCCCTACCGTAAAGGGAATATTGATTTCTTCCGCAATCCGTTTTACCAGGGATACCAACGTTTTTCTTTTCTCAAGAGTAGCGGTTATATCCAGGAACACTAATTCGTCGGCACCTTCCTCACTATACCGGCGGGCTAATTCCACAGGATCACCGGCATCCCGAAGTCCTTCAAAATTGACCCCTTTAACGGTGCGTCCATCTTTAATATCGAGACATGGAATAATTCGTTTTGTAAGCATAGTGGTGATTATTGAGGAAAACTCAGCCCTGAACCTGATGTCCTAAAATTTTTTATGGATGATTGACGCTTTTCTTGATGAAGCATCTATTGAAAAGAAAAGATATGAAAATTCCCTTCTCTATACACCTCTGGAATTTGGTTGATTCGGGCTTAGCCCAACCGGGTACAACCATGAATAACCCCAGATACCAATCCGGTGTACCGGTACTACACCAAACAAACCTTTGCTCCCGAGAACTCAGGATGGTAAAGTTCCTGCTCTTTTTCCTCCAAAGGAGTGTCTCCGACCGAAAGTTGGACGGGGGGTTAATTTGAAGACGAAGGAAAAAATATTCACTAAATGTTGTCAACAAATTATCTGCCATCTGTTGATAAGTACCTAACACAAACAATATCTTTCTTCTAAAAACGATATACTACAGGCGGAACCAACTTCCGTGTATCGTGTTTATATCTTATAGTCAACATACATAACAGTCACATGAAAAAGCTCTTTCTTTTCACCCCCGCCATCATCTTATTCCTGATTGTAGCATCCTGCAACACCCCTGTTAACAACCAGGAAGACTCCCGTGAGCTCTCTGCTGCTGAAAAGACCATTGTTACCAATAACCGTTCTTTTGGTTTTGAGCTGTTCAAACAAACAATAGCACAGGAACAAGAAACTGAAAACGTTTTTATTTCCCCGCTAAGTTTATCGATGGCGCTGGGTATGACCCTCAACGGAGCCAAAGCAGAAACCTATCAACAGATACAACAAACCCTTGCATTAAGTGATCTTGAACTGCAGGAAATCAATGAAGGGTATCGGTCGCTTGCCAAACTGCTGACGACCATTGATCCTAAGGTGAAAATGCAAATAGCTAACTCGGTCTGGAACCAAAAGGGGTTTGAGGTTGAGGATGATTTTACCAAACGGTTACAAACCTATTTTAATGCAAAAAGTGAAGGACTCGATTTTAATGACCCTGCCGCCAAAGATGTCATTAATAAATGGGTAGAGAATGAGACCAACGGCATGATCGATAAGATTATAGATGCGAATATTCCACCGGAGATGGTGATGTACCTCATCAATGCCATCTACTTTAAGGGTACCTGGACCCATCAGTTTGATGAAAACCAAACAAAGGAAAGAGATTTTCACCTCGATAACGGCACTACCTCCACTGTAGATATGATGAGCCAGACCCGTTCTTTCAGCTATCTATCCACTGAACAAGTACAAATGATTGACCTGCCTTACGGCGACAGTCTCTACAGTATGACCTTAATGATGCCTAAAAATACAACTGACTCCATTGATGAGTTCATTGCCAACGATTTTACCTATCAGAATTTTTCCAGTTGGTTAGAAGCTATGAATGCCGGAAGAATTCAACTCTCTCTACCCAAGTTTCAGATGAACTATAAAATCAAACTCAATGATGTGCTGAAGTCGATGGGGATGGTTATTCCTTTTGAAGAGCACCAGGCCAATTTTGAGGGTATAAATCCCGGAGGCAAGCTATTTATTAGTGAAGTAGCCCAAAAAGCTATCATCAAGGTAAATGAGTCTGGTACAGAAGCCGCAGCGGTAACATCGGTAGGTGTTGGAGTAACATCAATGCCCCCATCTATCAATTTTAACCAGCCATTTGTATTTATGATAAGGGAACAAAGCTCAGGCACTGTACTCTTTATGGGTAAGGTAGGAAATCCGTCCTGGGATGATTGAAAGAACCGATTACCAGGACCGGTATCTTCTTCCATCCACAACAAATTCATAGCCAAACCATCTACTCTGTTATGGGTTTGTATTCTTATAAGTGCTTAGACCAGAAGCAGCTCAAACAAAACCACAAACCCGATCTCACGAATTGCCCGTCTGATCAATGAATCAGCCCCCCGGGTTGGATATCAAATCAGGCAAAGGAACAGGCCTGATTTCCTCGCCACTCGGTCAGGGCACGAGGACGCTTTGAGGAGCATTATGGCTTTAAATAGTATTTTGAGCTTTGGAGATAATCTATTCGGAAAGGACACTGGAATTTTAAAAAGTCAAAACCTCTTTTTCTCTTCATACCTGTATGGCCTAAAAAAGGAAGATCCTATCCAATCTCAAAAAGAGGCCAATTCCTCTAATGAAATCCGGTGTTCATAATAGGCCTTACCCACCACCACTGCATCCATTCCCGCCTCTCTGAGTTCTTTCAAATCTTGTACAGAGGCGACCCCTCCCGAGGCTATCAGCTTTAGTGAAGGAAAGTCTTTCTTGAGCTTTTTATATAATTCAACATTAGGGCCAGCCAAAGTTCCATCTTTGGATATATCGGTACATAGCACTTCCTGCAAACCGTGATCCTGCATCCTCTCAAGAAATGAACTCACGGATTCTTCAGCTGTTTCCAGCCAACCCGAATAAGCAATTTTGCCCTCTTTTAGATCCATCCCCAGTATCATCTGTTCAGGATAGTGTTTCAAAGTTTTTAACCAATCTTTTTCATTTTTAATAGCTATGGAACTGCAGATCACTTTTGAAAGTCCTGCATTCAGCAGCATTTTCACATCCGAAAAAGTACGAATACCTCCCCCGGTTTGTACCGACAGTCCCAGCTCGTCAATAATCGTTTTGACGTGAGGAAGGTTCACAAACTTCCCCTCTTTGGCTCCATTTAAATCTACTACATGGATGTGCTGCATACCCGCATCTTTAAACTCCCGGGCCTGTTCCAGGGGAGAATCATTATATACGGTTACTTCTTGATAAGAGCCTTTATGAAGGCGAACTGCCTGCCCGTTCAGCAGGTCGATAGCGGGAATTACTTGCATATGAAAATGATTTTATTTGAGGCGCGAATGCTACCGACTTTACGGTTCCGCATCAAGTATTAATCCTGAAAAAATAAATAAAACAGGGCTTCTTCTGCGAGGGAGGGTGAGCCCAGCGAAGCAGACCGTGGCAGTCTCCTTATTCATGGCAGCGGATGGGATCAGCGTTGAGGCAAGATCCCAAGCATATTTTGGGAGATCGCCGCGTCGGTGGGGTATTGGCCCCTTATTTAAGCCTTGGACTCCTCGCGAATGGGGCTTCTTTTAGGAAATGGAAGATTATTTCATTTGCGGGTCCTTGATCACCCGACCTCACCCAACCCTCTCCTTCAGCAAGGAGAGGGCTTTATAGACGTTGTTATAACATAGAAGCTGTTTCACAGGCAAGGCTCTTTAACAACCCGTCCTTCCCCTTGCTGAAGGGGAAGACAGAAGGGGTCGTAGATGAGGACTTCATTACACATACAATCAGCGTTGAGGTAGATCCCAAGCATATTTTGGGAGATCGCTGCGTCGGTGGGGTATCGGGCCTGATGGAAGGTTTGGGTTCCTCGCGAGTGGGGCTTCTTTTAGGAAATGGAAGATTATTTCATTTGCGGGTCCTTGATCACCCGACCTCACCCAACCCTCTCCTTCAGCAAGGAGAGGGCTTTATAGACGTTGTTATAACATAGAAGCTGTTTCA
>VEMX01000078.1 GCA_009711805.1 Balneolaceae bacterium
CATGTGAGCTTCCGGATGGAGTGGAGATGGTGATGCCGGGCGACAACGTGAAGTTGGATGTGGCCCTGATTCAGCCGGTAGCGATGGAAGAAGGACTGCGGTTTGCGATCCGTGAGGGTGGCCGTACCGTAGGTGCCGGTGTTGTAACTAAAATTTTAGATTAAAAAGAGGTTCTGATCCGTGGCAACACAACAGAAAATCAGAATTAAGTTAAAGTCATACGATCATAACCTGATCGATAAATCAGCTGAAAAAATTATTCAGACTGTGAAATCTACTGGTGCGGTTGTTTCGGGTCCAATCCCGCTGCCCACTCGTAAAAGCATAATCACGGTTAACAAGTCAGTATTTGTTGACAAGAAATCCCGGGAGCAGTTTGAGTATCGTTCGCATAAGCGTTTAATCGATATTCTGTCGACCGGGTCACAAACCGTTGATGCCTTAATGAAGCTGGAATTACCTTCTGGCGTAGATGTAGAAATAAAAGTTTAGAAAAGGATTCAAGCACATGAGTGGTTTGATAGGAAAAAAAGTGGGTATGACAAGCGTGTTTGATAACGCCGGGAACAGTGTTCCTGTGACTGTTATTGAAATTGAACCTTGTACTATTACCCAAATCAAAACGGAAGAAACAGATGGCTATAATGCCGTTCAGCTTTCTGCCTTCGATAAGAAAGAAAAAAGTGTAAGTAAGGCAGTTAAAGGTCACTTTGACAAAGCCGGAAGCGATGTAAAAGCAAAAGTAGTTGAATTCAGAGATTACCTTCCTGAGGGATTGGATATCGGAGACGAACTTACTATTGAAGATGTTTTTACAGTAGGCGAACAAGTTGATGTCGTAGGGATATCAAAAGGCCGCGGTTTCACTGGTGTAATCAAACGGCATAATTTCAGTGGAGTTGGGGATGCAACTCACGGTCAGCACAACAGGTTACGTGCACCGGGTTCCATTGGTGGAGCTTCTGATCCTTCCAGAGTTTGGAAGGGAATGCGCATGGCTGGACAGCACGGCAATCAACGTACCAAAGTAAAGAACCTGAGTGTCGCCAAAATTTTACCTGAGTCTAACCTAATGTTGGTTACCGGTGCAATTCCAGGCTCAAAAGGCGGCTACGTAGAAATTCACAATAAAGCGTCTGTTACCAATTAATAGCTATGAAATTAGATATATATAAAATAGACGGATCTAAGACGAGCAGTAAGGCTGAGTTAAACGACTCCATCTTTGCTATAGAGCCTAATGAAGTGGTTCTTTATGAAGATGTACGCCGCCATATGGCTAATAAGCGCCAAGGTACTGCGAAAACCAAGGAGCGTGCAGAAGTTGCCGGAAGCACAAAGAAGATGTACCGGCAGAAAGGGACTGGTAATGCACGACGCGGTGATATTAAGTCTCCCCTTTTAAGAAAAGGTGGAACAGTATTCGGACCTAAGCCACGTTCATATGGGTTTAGAATGAATAAAAAAGCCCGTCAGCTTGCCCGTAAATCTGCATTGTCGCTCAAAACTGGAGCTGGAGAAGTAATTATCGTAAATGATTTTACCTTCGATGCCCCCAAAACAGCGCAAGTAGTAGACATCCTGGAAGCTTTTGAGCTTAGTGGGAAAAAAGTATTATTCCTCACTTCGGAAACAGATTTTAATGTATATAAATCTGCCAATAACATTCCGAAAGTGGATGTACTTGAAGCCTATAAGCCAACAACGTATGAGTTGCTCAACGCAGATGTAATCATCATTCAAGAAAGTGCAGTTCCTGTTTTAGAAAGCAGTGTTGCCGGAAAAACTGAAGAGGCCAAAGCATGAGCGTTTTAGTAAAACCTATAATAACTGAAAAATTAAGCCGCCTTCAAGAGCAAGCTGATAAATACACTTTTGAAGTTAAGCTGAAAGCAACAAAGCCTGAGATTAAAAAATCAGTTGAAGAAACTTATCCAGGTGTTAAAGTAGGTAAAGTGAACACAATGATAATGCCTTCGAAACCTAAAGGACGATATACCCGAGGTGGATATCAGGGTGGCAGAACTAAGCTTTGGAAAAAAGCGATTGTCACTATCAAAGAAGGTGAAATCGATTTCTTTGCAGAAATTTAAGGATTTAGATCAGAACAATGGCTACTAAGAAATTAAAACCAAATACTCCGGGAACCAGACACAGAATATCACCTGTGTTTGATGACGTGACCACAAATAAGCCTCTTAAGAGTCTTATTGCCGGTAAGAACCGAAATACCGGAGGAAGAAACAATAATGGACGAATTACTTCCCGCCACAGAGGCGGAGGGCATAAACGTCGCCACAGGATCATCGACTTTAAACGAAATAAGTTTGATGTGCCTGCTAAAGTGCAAACAATTGAGTACGATCCAAACCGATCTGCCCGAATTGCACTGGTTGCTTATGCTGATGGAGAAAGACGATACATTATTGCTCCAAATGGGCTGAAAGTAGGTGATACTATTATAGCCGGTGAAAGTGTGGAACCAGATTTAGGCAACGCACTGCCGCTTATGAAAATGCCCCCTGGTACATTCATTCACAATATTGAATTAGTGCCAGGTCAGGGTGGAATACTTTGCCGAAGTGCAGGTACAGTAGCACAGTTACTTGGTAAGCAAGAAAAGTATGTGAGTATTAAACTTCCTTCTGGCGAAGTGAGACTCATACTTGGTACTTGCCTTGCTACCGTAGGTACTACAAGTAACCCGGACCACATGAACACTACCAAAGGGAAAGCTGGCCGAAGCAGATGGCTCGGTAGAAGACCTCAAACCAGGGGTGTTGCTATGAACCCGGTTGATCACCCGATGGGTGGTGGTGAAGGTAAATCTTCTGGAGGGCATCCACGTTCTCCATGGGGACAATCTTCAAAAGGTAAGAAGACACGGAACAGAAACAAGTTGTCTTCTAAGTATATAATCAGAAGAAGAAACGTTAAGAAATAAGAGTTTAAAGTATGCCACGCTCACTAAAAAAAGGGCCTTTTGTTTACTATAAGCTTCAGCAGAAAATTGATGAAGCTAATGAAAGCGGAAGTAAAAAAGTGATCAAAACCTGGTCTCGATCTTCAATGATCACTCCAGACTTTTTGGGACTCACACTTGCGGTTCATAACGGTAAGCAATTTATCCCGGTATTTATTACTGAAAACATGGTAGGCCATAAGCTTGGTGAATTTGCGCCGACGAGAACCTTCCGTGGTCACCCGATAAAGAAAGCAGCAGTAAGCTAATTAATTAAACGGAATAAGAGATGGATACTCCAGTACTAGAAGCCAAAGCCGTACAAAAGCATCTTAGAAGAGCGCCCCGAAAGGTTCGCTTGGTTGCAGATGCAGTACGAGGTAAAGCTGTAAATAAAGCACTTAAAAGGCTCGAATTCACCAAAAAAGCCGCAGCAGAAGATGTAGCCAAGGTGATTAAGTCGGCCGCCGCTAACTTGAGAGATAAATTTCAGGAAGAGCGATTCGATGACGAAGACCTTGTGATCAAAAGAATATATGTAGATGAAGGGGTTACCTTAAAAAGGATACAACCCGCACCGATGGGAAGAGCCCATCGAATCAATAAACGTACGAGCCATATTACGGTAATTGTGGCCCGGCGTGAAGAAGAAATGGTAAACGAATAAAAGAGTAATACCTTGGGACAAAAAACAAATCCAACTGGTTTTAGATTAGGCATCATCCGCGGATGGGATTCAAACTGGTATTCTGAAGAAAACCAGCCCGCCCTTATTATGGAGGACGAAAAACTTCGCGAATATTTGCACACTCGTCTTCGTAACGGAGGTCTGTCTAACGTAGTAATTGAACGAACGCCAAAGCGAATATTGCTTACTCTGAGAACAAGCCGTCCGGGTGTTATTATTGGAAAAGGCGGTGAGCAAATTGAACTGCTGCGTGAAGAGCTTAAGAAAATTACCAGTAAAGAAGTTCAAATCAATGTTAGTGAAATTAAGCGTCCTGAACTTGATGCAAGCTTGGTAGCCCAAAATATTGCTCAGCAGCTTGAAGCTCGCGTTTCATTCAGAAGAGCGATGAAAACAGCAATCTCTTCTGCTATGCGAATGGGAGCAAAAGGTATAAAGGTAAGATGTGCCGGAAGGCTCGGTGGTGCAGAAATGGCCCGTACCGAACAATACAAAGAAGGCCAAATACCTTTGCATACTATACGCGCTGATATTGACTACTCAAACTCTACCTCCAACACTATTTATGGATCAATTGGAGTTACCGTATGGATCTTTAAAGGTGAGATTATTGGAGATGTTGACTTATCACCGGGAGCTAAAGCTCGCCAGGAGTCAGAGTCAGGCAGAGGTAAGCGAGGTGGCCGCGGTAAGAAAGGCAGAAGAAGTCGCCGTCGCAGCCGCAATAGAAACAGATCTTAAAATCATTAGTCAGAAGTAACGATGTTAGAACCAAAAAGAGTTAAAAGACGCCGGGTACACCGCGATAAGCTGAAAGGCAATGCGCAGCGCGGCCATATTATTAACTTTGGAGATTTTGCACTGAAAGCCCTTGAGCCAAAGTTCATCACTTCCCGACAAATTGAAGCATGCCGTATTGCAATTGCAAGATCTCTGCAGCGCGATGGGCAAACTTTTATTCGGATTTTTCCTGACCGGCCTATGACAAAAAAGCCAGCTGAAACCCGAATGGGTAAAGGTAAAGGTGCTTTAGATCATTGGGTAGCAGCAGTAAAGCCCGGTCGTATTTTATTTGAAATTGCAGGGGTAGATGTAGAACGCGCCAAAGAAGCTTTAAGGCGTGCAGACCACAAACTTCCAATTAAAACCAAGTTTGTAGTTCGCAGAGACTACCAGGGGGAATAAACCAATGAAAGCACACGAATTAAGAGATTTGACAATTAGTGAACTGGAAGCCCGCCTCAAAGACGAGGTAGGAGTATTGCAAGAGTTAAGATTTTCGAAATCGGTGACTGGCCAATTGGAGAACCCGGCCAGGCTTAAAAACCACCGACGTGAGGTAGCTCGCTTGAAAACAGTTATTAAAGAAAAAAGCAGCGCTGAATAAGCAATAAGGATTTAGAAATTATGGCACAAACAGAAAGAGCCCAAAGAACAGAACGAATTGGACGTGTGGTAAGTGACCGCATGGATAAAAGCATTACTGTAGCGGTAGACCGCCAGATTAAGCACTCCATTTACGGTAAATATATCACCAAAACCACAAAATACATGGCTCATGACGAGAACAATGAAGCTGGTATAGGTGATACAGTACAAATAATGTCAACACGTCCACTATCAAAACGCAAATCATGGCGTTTGGTAGAGATCGTTGAAAAAGCTAAGTAATTAAATAGCATAACAGCACTAGGAATTAGCGATGGTTCAAACTCAAACGATATTAAATGTAGCAGACAACAGCGGCGCTAAAAAGCTGATGTGTATTAAGGTACTTGGAGCTTCCAAACGCCGATATGCACGTGTAGGTGATTTGATTTCATGCTCTGTTAAAACTGCGATACCCGGCGGAAACGTCAAGAAAGGCGAGGTAGTAAAAGCCGTTATAGTAAGAACTAAAAAAGAATACCGCCGACGTGATGGTAGTTACATCCGTTTTGATGAAAATGCAGCGGTAGTAATTAATAAAGAAGAAGAACCGGTTGGTACACGTATTTTCGGCCCTGTAGCGCGAGAACTTCGCGAAAAGAGCTTTATGAGAATCGTGTCACTTGCACCGGAAGTACTTTAAAAAGGATTAGAGTATTATGCCACGCAAGTTCAATAAACGAAAGAAATTACACGTCAAAAAAGGTGATGAAGTAGCAGTAATCGCTGGTAACGACAAAGGAAAAAGAGGCCGTGTACTGATGGTATATCCCCAACAAGAGCGTGTGCTCGTGGAAGGGATTAATATGAGAACCCATCACGAAAAGCCAACCCAAGAAAACCCACAAGGTGGTCGCTTGAAGCGAGAAGCATCTATCCATATTTCAAATGTTATGGTGATTGATCCTTCTACAGATGAACCTTCAAGAATTGGTCGTAAGCGTATCGAAAAAGACGGTAAAGGCCGTTGGGTGCGTTATGCGAAGACCAGTGGCGAAATGTTGGATAAATAACTGGTAGATATTAATGGCTGAAGCAAGATTATATACACAGTACAAAGAAGAAATACTTCCAAAGTTGGAAGAAGAGTTTAAGTATGAGAATAGAATGGCCATACCTAAACTCTCCAAGATCGTAATCAACGTGGGGGTAGGCGAAGCTATCAACGACAAGAAAATTCTTGACACGGTAGTAGACAACGTAGCAAAAATTACGGGTCAACAGCCGGTAACAACCAAAGCAAAAAAGTCAATATCGAACTTTAAGCTTCGGGAAGGTATGCCAATTGGCTGCAAAGTTACATTGCGTAAACGGATCATGTTTGAATTTTTGGATCGCCTGATTAACCTGGCGCTTCCCCGAACACGCGATTTTAGAGGTGTGCCGGATAAAAGCTTTGATGGTCGTGGAAACTATACCATGGGTATTAAAGAACATACCATATTCCCTGAAATTGATACCGATAAAGTAAATACAGTACACGGCTTGGATGTTACATTTGTAACAACTGCCGAAACTGACGAAGAAGCTTATGCGCTGCTTAAGCACTTTGGAATGCCATTCAAACAAAGAAACTAAGAGATACTATTATGGCTAAGAAAGCTTGGATAGCACGTAACAAAAAACGAAAAGAAACTGTAAAGAAGTACGCCGAGAAGCGTCGCAAGCTGAAGGAAGCCGGAGATTATGAAGGCCTCCAAAAGCTCCCTCGCGATGCGAGTCCTACCAGGGTTCGTAACCGTTGTAGCATTACGGGCAGAAGCCGTGGTTACATAAGCCGATATGGGATATCTCGAATCAAATTCCGTGAGCTTGCCCTTGAGGGTAAAATTCCGGGCGTACGTAAAGCAAGCTGGTAATTTTTAACTGAGGAATCGATGATAGATCCTATAGCAGATTTTTTGACACGAATACGAAATGCCCAACAAGCCGGGCATCGCAGGGTAGATATACCCGCTTCTAAACTGAAGCGTGCGATGGCTAAAATTTTGGTTGATAAAGGGTATATATCAAGGTTCATTGATATACAAGACGGAAAACAAGGTATCATAAGAATGTTTCTTAAGTATGATTCTTATGGACTGCCTGTAATCCGTGAATTAAAACGAGTTTCTAAACCCGGCCTGCGAGTCTATAAAGGTGGCAATGAAGTGCCCCGTGCTCAAAATGGCCTTGGGATAGTGATACTTTCGACATCTAAAGGTGTAATGACGGATAAGGAAGCCCGCAAATTAAGCGTTGGCGGCGAAATTCTGTGCACCATTTATTAAAAAAGAGTTTTTGAACTATGTCTCGAATTGGAAAACTACCGGTACCTATTACTGATAAAGTAGAATTCAGCATTAATGCTGATAATATAGTTACTTTGAAAGGTGAAAAGGGATCCAGTACGCTTCGTATACATCCTGAAATTTCAGTAGAGAAAAAAGACAATGAAATCATTGTCAAAAGAAATACTGAGAAAAAAGAACACCGTGCCTTGCATGGTCTCTTCCGCGCTCTGCTCAACAATATGGTGGTTGGGGTAACGGAAGGTTATACCAAGAAGCTTGAAATTATTGGTGTAGGTTATCGCGCAAGCATTTCAGGGGGCGTACTTGAGCTGAACCTCGGTTACTCCCACCCTATTTTCTTTGTACCTCCAGAAGGTATAACCATGGAAGTGGATACAAAATCAAAGAAAAATCCACTGCTAATTATCAGTGGTGTTAATAAGGAAATGGTTGGGCAGGTTGCCGCAAAAATCAGATCATTCAGAAAACCAGAACCATACAAAGGTAAAGGAATACGTTACGAAGATGAGTACGTACGCCGTAAAGCCGGTAAATCAGCTGCTAAATAAGAGGTTTTGAAGCTATGAATAATAAGAATCAAAAAAAGACCGAGCGCAGAGCAAAAATCAGAAAACGGATTCGTTCTACTGTTAAAGGAACAGCAGGACGCCCTCGCTTGAGTGTCTTTAAAAGTAACAAATATACCTACCTGCAACTGATTGATGATATGGGTGGGGCAACACTTGCCTCGAGCAAAGCAAAGTCCGGTGTGGATCATGCGAAGGAAGCTGGTAAAGAACTAGCTAAACTTGCTCAGGACAAAGGAATTAACAAAGTGGTATTTGACCGTGGCGGTTATAAATATCATGGCATCGTGAAAGCAGCTGCAGAAGGCGCACGCGATGGTGGATTAGACTTTTAATTGAATTGTGAATTACAATGCCTAAAGTAAGAAGAAAACAATCGATACCTGCTGCTAACCTGAACCTGGAAGAGAAACTGGTTCACGTAAACCGTGTAGCTAAAGTAGTGAAAGGTGGACGCCGTTTCAGCTTTAACGCTATTGTAGTTGTTGGAGACGGAGAAGGGGTAGTAGGTCATGGTCTTGGTAAAGCAAACGAAGTTTCTGATGCAATTCAGAAAGGATTCGATAACGCCAAGAAAAACCTCATTCGGGTACCGCTAACAAAAAGTAAAAGTATTTATCATCCAATAGTTGGCAAAGCTGGTGCAGGTAAAGTATTATTACGCCCGGCCTCAGAAGGTACTGGGGTAATTGCCGGAGGTGCCGTTAAATCACTCTTGGATGTAGCCGGTGTGCATAATATTCTTTCAAAATCACAGGGGTCTTCAAACCCTCATAATATGGTGAAAGCGGCTTTTAAAGCCCTGAAAGAATTGACCGACCCCGTTGAGGTAGCTCAGCGAAGAGGTGTTTCTCTTAATAAAGTATTTGAAGGCTAAACTTTAAAGGAATTTGAACAATGGATCTTAGCAATTTAAAAGCCCCGGCTCCAAATCAGAAGAACACCAAGCGTGTTGGTCGTGGTCAAGGTTCCGGAAGAGGTGAACAATCTGGACGTGGACATAACGGACAGAAGTCACGATCTGGATATAAACGACGACCTTGGTTTGAAGGTGGACAAATGCCTTTGCAGCGTCGTATTCCTAAATTCGGTTTTACGAATATAAACCGTTCCGAATACCGTCCAATCAACGTCCATACTATTGGTGAATTTATTGAAGCCGGTAAGCTTGAAACTACTATCACACTGGAAGACTTAGTTAATGCAGGTCTGGCTGGTAAGAATGATAAAGTAAAGCTACTGGCGAGAGGAGAACTCGATCAAAAGATTGAAATCGAAGTACATGCCGCAAGCAAATCTGCTCAGGAAAAAGTAGAAAATGCTGGCGGAACTTTAACTATAGTTTAAACTTAATAGCCCAGACAGCGGATGAGTCTGATAGAAAATTTTCGAAACATCTTTAAAATCGAAGACCTGAAGAACCGTATTATTTATACGGTAGGTATTTTGATGGTATATCGTGTTGGCAGTTATATAACCCTACCTGGTGTAGATGCTAGTGTATTGGCCGAAACTGCCGGAAGCGCTGGCGGATTACTCGGATTGTTCGACCTTTTTGTAGGTGGAGCATTTTCCAGAGCCGGAGTTTTTGCACTTGGAATTATGCCATATATTACTGCAGCCATTATTATACAGTTGATGGGGGCTGTAGTACCTTATTTTCAAAAACTTCAGCGAGAAGGAGAAGAGGGCCGGCGAAAAATAACAAGGCTTACCCGTTATGGAACAGTTGCTATTACATTGGTGCAATCTATCGGCTTCGCAATTAATCTTATTGCTACTGCATCACAAGCAATAGTTGTAAGTGATATTGCATTTATTATTACTGCAATGATTGTACTTACCGCAGGTACTGTTTTTGTGATGTGGCTGGGAGAACGAATATCAGAAAGAGGGATTGGAAATGGTATATCTCTAATTATCATGATTGGTATTATTGCAGCCCTGCCTGTTGGCTTCTACAATGAGGTTGCAACCAAACCTAATGCAATACTGGTAATTATAGAAGTAGCAGCTCTAATACTTGTAATTGCAGCGGTTGTATTGCTAACACAGGGGGTTCGCAAAATTCCGGTACAATATGCCAAGCGTGTGGTAGGAAGAAAAGTTTATGGCGGTACAACACAGTATTTACCACTCAAAGTGAATGCAGCTGGTGTAATGCCCATTATATTTGCACAGTCTATTATGTTTATCCCAAGTACAATAGGGTCGTTTTTCCCGGATAGTGAGACAATACAGTTTTTGACAAGCTGGTCGGTAGATTGGACTGGACTAACATATTCCATTGTATTCTTTTTTGTATGTATGTTTTTTACATTTTTCTATACCGCTATTGCCATCAACCCAAAAGAAATGGCGGATACTATGAAACGGCAAGGCGGTTTTATTCCAGGCGTACGCCCAGGAAAGCAAACCGTTGAGTTCATTGACAATATTTTAACCAAGATTACCCTTCCGGGTTCAGTCTTTCTTTCATTCGTTGCCATCTTTCCAGCAATTGCCGCTGGTTTTTTTGGAATTACCGCTGGCTTTGCGATGTTTTACGGTGGCACAAGTTTGCTGATTATTGTTGGAGTAGCATTGGATACACTTCAGCAAATTGAAAGCCATCTGATGATGCGTCATTATGATGGGTTTATGAAAACCGGAAGAATTAAGGGACGACGAAGAGCCTGAGATGATCTATCTGAAGAGTGAATCCGAAATCGATAAAATGCGCGAAAGTGCGTTGTTGGTCTCAAGAACCTTGGCCGAAGTAGGCAAGCATATTGAACCTGGTATCGAAACCGGAAAGCTCGACAGAATAGCAGAAGAGTATATTGCCAGGTATAATGGAAGGCCAGCCTTTAAAGGATACGGCCCGGCAGGAAATGAATTTCCGGCCACCCTGTGTATTTCAGTTAATGAAGAAGTTGTACACGGAATACCTGGAGACAGAAAACTTGAAGAAGGCGATATAGTTTCTGTAGATTGTGGAGTCGAAAAGAATGGATATTTTGGTGATCATGCATATACCTTTGCAGTAGGTGAGTGTGATGAAAAGACATTAAAACTTCTTCGCACAACCCTGGAGTCATTGTATCAGGGGATAGAGCAAGCAATACATGGAAACAGAATTGGTGATATTGCTCATGCGGTTCAAACACATTGCGAAGAAGAAGGGTTTGGAGTTGTTCGTGAGCTGGTAGGTCACGGTATCGGGAAGTCGATGCATGAAGATCCGTCAGTCCCAAATTTTGGACGAAAGGGAAGAGGTGAACGCCTGAGAACAGGCATGACTCTTGCCATTGAACCAATGATAACAATGGACTCCTGGAAAACTAAAACTTTGAATGACGGCTGGACAGTAGTTACAGCTGATGGGAGCTTGGCAGCTCATTATGAACACGATATTGTAGTTCGTGAAGGAAAAGCTGAAATTCTCAGTACTTTTGATTATATTGCTGAGCTCTCGACAAAAAATAATAATATAATTTATTATGGCTAAACAAGAGCCGATTAAACAAGACGGAAAAATTATAGAGGCATTGCCCAATGCACAATTTCGTGTAGAATTGGATAATGGCCATGAAATATTGGCTCATGTTTCCGGAAAAATGAGAATGTATTACATTAAAATTTTGCCGGGAGACAGAGTGGCGGTCGAGATGTCGCCTTATGATTTAACTAAAGGACGAATTACATACCGATATAAATAAAACGAGGTTGTCATGAAGACACGATCATCAGTTAAGAAAAGAAGTTCTGACGATAAGATAGTACGACGTAAAGGACGTCTGTACGTAATTAATAAGAAAAACCCACGCCATAAGCAGCGTCAGGGATAATAGCATAACCGAGTACTTATATGGCACGTATTGCTGGAATTGATTTACCTAAACAAAAAAGAGGCGTAATCGCTCTCACTTACATTTTTGGTATAGGCCTTTCGAAGGCTCAGGAAATTCTCGACCGAGTTGAGATAGATCCTGATATCAAAGTACAGGATTGGAATGAAGATCAGGTAAGTAAGCTGAGACAACTCATAGATGAGGAATATGTAGTAGAAGGAGCACTTCGAAGCGAAGTAAAAGGAAATATACGCCGCCTCATCGAAATTGGAAGTTATAGAGGCGTTCGCCACAGAAAGGGATTACCTGTACGTGGACAGCGAACACAAACTAACGCACGTACCCGCAAAGGTAAGAAGCGTACAGTGGCCGGAAAGAAGAAAGCTGTTAAGAAGTAACAATTGTAATCGAGATTTAAAATGGCTAAAAAGCAACCGAAAGCACCCGCAGCTAGTAAGCGCAAGAAGAAAAGGAAACAACTCAGCGATCCGAATGGAATGGCCTTTGTAAAGGCAACATTCAACAACGTTATTGTAACGGTGTCTGATGCTGATGGAAATGTAGTATCCTGGTCTTCTTCTGGAAAAGAAGGATTTAAAGGTTCCAGAAAAAACACTCCATATGCAGCACAGCTAAGTGCTGAAACAGCTGGTAAAACCGCTCACGATATGGGGCTTAGAAGAATAGAAGTATTTGTTAAAGGACCTGGATCTGGCAGAGAAGCTGCTGTACGCGGTTTGGTAAGCGCTGGATTGGAAGTAACATCTATCAAAGATCGTACTCCAATTCCGCATAACGGTTGCCGTCCACCCAAAAGAAGAAGAGTTTAATCGTAAGAGCATTAGATAATGGCAAGATATAGAGGACCCAAACAAAAGAAAGCCAGAAGATTCAAAGAACCAATCTTTGGACCAAGCAAGGCGCTGGAGCGTAAACCTTATGGGCCGGGTGAACATGGACGCTCACGGTATAACAGAAAATCAGAATACGCGATCCAGCTTGAAGAAAAGCAGAAAGCAAAGTACACCTATGGGTTGCTCGAAAAGCAATTCCGTAACTTGTACAAAGCAGCTACTGCTGAAGAAGGGGTAACAGGTGAAAACCTGCTTCAAGCTCTTGAATCTCGATTGGATAACACCGTATTCAGAATGGGCTTTGCAAGAACCAGACGCCAGGCACGACAGCTTGTATCTCATAAGCACATTGTCGTTAATGGAGGGGTTGTAAATATTCCTTCATACAAATTGCAGCCAGGTGATGTGGTTTCTATGAGACCTAAATCCAGAAATCTTGAGGTTGTTGAAGATGCATTGGAAGGGTCTTCCAGAAATAAATACAAGTGGGTAGAAACAGACCCCAAGTCACGTTCAGGTAAAATGCTATATGTTCCAACAATGGAAGAAATACCTGAAAACATAAATGTTCAGCTTATTGTTGAGCTTTACTCTAAGTAATTTTTAAAAAGTTTAAATTCTATTATGAGCAACTACAGCATTCAAATGCCAGATATTCTCGATGTAGTTGAAGACAACGACAATTTTGGTACGTTTGTCCTTCAGCCACTTGAAAGAGGTTTTGGTGTTACTATTGGAAATTCTTTCAGAAGAGTATTGCTTTCATCTCTGCCTGGTATTGCTATTACCGCCGTTAAAATTAATGGTGTTGATCACGAATACTCCAGCATCAAAGGTGTTAAAGAAGATGTGTATGAAATTATTTTAAATTTCAAACAGGTTCGATTTAAGCAGGTTGAACAAAGTTCAGGGGTAATTCATATTTCAAAAAGTGGTGGTGGCACACTAACAGCCAATGATATAGACGAGGCTACTGCCGAGTATGATGTACTGAATCCAGATTTGGTGATTGCCAACCTGGCTGATGATGCTGAGCTCGAAATAGAACTTAAAGTAGGAAGGGGCAGAGGCTATGTTCCTGCAGAAGAAATGTCTGTAGAAGATGACGATGTGAATCTTATTCCCATCGATGCCATCTTTACTCCTATTACATCAGTAAAATTTGATGTAGAAAATGTCCGGGTTGGCCAACGTACTGACTATGAAAAGTTAGTTATGGATGTTGAAACAGATGGTTCTGTTAATGCAAAAGAAGCCCTGACTATAGCCGGTAAAATTCTCAAAGAACATATTGAGAAATTTATTACAGAGAAAATTGAAGAACCTTTCACGCAGGAAGAAGAAGAAATAGATGCAGAGAAGCAGCGTATTGCGAACCTTCTGAGAACAAGCATCGAAGACTTGAACCTGAGTGTAAGGGCATATAATTGCCTGAAGTCTGCAAATATTAATACCATTGGTGAGCTTGTGTCGCGCGACGAGCAAGACCTTCTCAAGTTCCGCAACTTCGGTAAGAAGTCTCTTTCCGAATTAGTAGAAGTAATTGAAGAGAAGAATCTCGAGTTCGGAATGGATGTATCAAACTATTTAGACTAAGCAAAGTTTAGCAAGGAATTGAATCATGCGTCATAGAGTAAAAGGAAGAAAATTAAGTCGTACGGCTGCTCACCGTAAGTCAACCATGCAGGCGTTGACAATGGCTCTGGTTAAAGAGCATAGAATTGTTACTACCGTAGCTAAAGCAAAAGAGTTACGTGGTTTTGTAGAGCCATTAATAACACGAGCTAAAGAAGATACTCATCATAATAGAAGACAGGTATTCTCCAAAGTTCAGAATAAAGAAGTGGTAAATCTTCTTTTTAATGAAGTAGGTCCAAAAGCAAAGGACCGGCCAGGAGGGTATACTCGTGTAATAAAAGCTGGTTTCCGGAAAGGAGACGGAGCAGAAATGGCAGTAATCGAATTAGTTGATTACAATGATATTAAGCCAGAAGGAAGCTCCGATACAAAACGAAAACGAACACGTAGAGCTGGTAAGAGTAATACTTCTGTTCCAACTACTCCTGCTGAAAATAAGACCACAGAGACTGAGCCTAAGAAGACAACAGCCAAGGAAGAAGAGGCTGAAGGTGCAGAAGAAACGGTAGACGAGGCAGAGCCCACTACCGAAGAGAATACCGACGAAGAAGAGTAGCAGAATACTGCTACTTAACAGAGATTACATAACCCTTGGGTGAGGTATCTCTGAAGTAGGCTGGATCAGGTTTTCCAAAGGTAAAATCCAGCCCAAAAAAGAGTAAATTTTTATCAAAAAAAAGCTGATTTAAATTTGCATCTAAAGACAGCACACCTTAACTTTGGAATCTGTTTCGGAAACGATTTAAGGATTCGAGACAATAGTTCTTTGGACATATTGTAGTATAGATCAGATTGTTTGTGCGAGCGAGAGCTTGTTCAATTTCTTTTATGAAGATGAATAAGAGCATGGGTCGGCTCACAGAGTATAATATAGATATTTTACA
>VEMX01000022.1 GCA_009711805.1 Balneolaceae bacterium
GGAGGAAGCAAATAGGCAGTCTCACGATCCACCAAGCGAAAATTAACAGACATTAAAGTATTTTTGGTTCATTGGAAGTTCAACCTAAACTAATAATTTAACCTCAGAAAGTCCGACAGGCTCCTAGTAGAAACACAGGGGATCAAAACTGTGCCCGAATGGCCCACAAATCCGGAAAAATAGAATGGTGCAGGGTTTTACGCAGATACTTAACCCCGTCCGATCCCCCAGTACCTTTTTTGGTGCCGATGGTACGTTCCACCATTTTTACATGCCGGTATCTCCATTCCTGGAGTCCCTCATCAAAATCCACAAAGAGTTCACTGGTAAGGGCACACTCAGGTTCATGATTCATAACCTCCACCAATACTTCCTGGTTCTTTTCAGAAGGATTGTGAACCAAGCCATGCTCATTTTCCCTGGGAGCAGAAATGGGGTACCCTTTTTTAGTCAGATACTGGCAAAAGCTTTCCCATAAGGTGTTCTCCTCCATTCGCTGTTCCAGGACCTCTATATGCTCAGGTTGATCTTTATGGGCTTTTCTCATTAATGGGAATCGCAATCCACATAAGATTTCTACTTCCCGAAACTGCAACGACTGAAAACCACTGGATTGCCCCAAAAAATTCCGGAAGCTGTTAAATTCAAGCGGAGTCATCGTTTCCAGGATGTCAATTTGTGAAACCATGGTTTTCATAATTGTAAGCACACGACGCATGGTTTTTAAGGCCCCCCAGGTATTTCCAGCTTCAAGATCATTTTTAAGTTTGCCGAATTCGTGCAATATTTGTTTGAACCAAAGTTCATATGTTTGGTGAATAATGATGAATAGCATTTCATCATGTTCGGCAGGATCCGATTTAAGTTCCTGTAATTCAATTAATTCATTAATTTTCAGATAACTGGTATAAGTAAGACTCATAATGATTTTTTAAATTCAGAGCATAATAGCCAGAACAAATTTTTATTGCTAAACTGAATAACGCTTTTTACGATCAACGAGAGAATTCACTAAAGAAATAAAATGAATATACTTATTGCAGACAGTGGGGCCACCAAAACAGATTGGGTATTGACGGGAACACAGCATCAGTTTATCCAGAGCAGGGGACTTAATCCCCATATGGTAAGTGCAAAAGAATTTGTGGAGGTGTTAAGCCGGGAAGTAAAGCCCAATTTAAACGGACAGGGGGTTTCTTCCATTTATTTCTACGGTTCAGGATGCGGAGATGAGTTAAAGAAGCAGGAAGTACGGCTGTACCTGCAGAAAATGTTTGAATTTGCTGAAATTCATATAGGTACCGATTTGGATGGAGCAGGTAAAGCTATTTACAGCGATCAACCGGGATTGGTAGGTATTCTGGGAACCGGTTCTTCGGCTGGTTTTTATGATGGAAACAATATAGTGAGGCAGATGCCTTCGGAAGAGTATCCTTTTGGGGATGAGGGGAGTGGAAGCGATATCGGAAAACGGGTACTGCTGGCACAGCTGCAGGGAGAGTTACCTGCCGATCTTAAAGCTTTTTTGGATGGAAAAATGAATACGGATATAGAAGAACAATTTTATGTATTTCAACAGCCTTCCGAAACAAAAAAGTTTGTATCCAAAATTGGTAAACTAATGGGAGACTATGCAGATCATCCCTTCATGCAACAAACAATTCGGGATGGGTTTGAGGCCTATATCAAAAAGATAACGGATTTTTTCTACGGAATGGAATTAAGGAGTATAGGGATGGTGGGGACTGTAGCTTCAGTTTATGAAGATGAAATGAGAGAGGTATTCCAGGAATATGGAGTGTCGGTGGAATCTATTATTCAATCCCCCATTAACAAATTGGCCGAACGCTTTAACTGATTTAACCCGGATTATTCACCAAGCCCCAAGCTTCACAGATTCCGAGCATTCGGGAGAAGCGTGTTGGGATGGAATTGAAGGCACAGCTTGTTGGTGCACCCTTAAAACAAAGCTGAGTAGACCTAAGAAGATTCTTCGCTATCGCTGAATGACCATTACAGGAGAATTGAATATATCTGAGGAATTGGTCCGTTGACTAAGGGGTATTCAGGACAATGAAAAGTCACGCAGAGGCTACCGCCGAAGCGTCTCCTCATGATCTGGTTGGGATAGGGATGTGGGCAGCACCCTTTGGAGTGCCTCGGTAATACCCTGCAGGATTAAACCATGAATAACACCGGATGAAATCCGGGGCACTGATGTTTTAATGAACAAACCTTCGCTCTTGAGAACTCGGGATGGTAGAAGCCGTGATTATTTCCCTCCAAAGGAGTGTCTTCGGCAGAAGGTTGGGCTATGAGTGTTTTGAGGCTGGAGTCGACATACCGTATAGGAGTAGATCACAAGAAGATTCATCGGGAGTACCCTCTGAATGACACTCAAAGGGACTTGAGTGTGTATAAGAAATAGCGGTTTTGATTAAGGATGAGCGTAGCAAAGCCAGGTCCAACTCCAAGTCACACAAGGGTACTCTTGTATCGGGGAAGTATCTGTATATTCCAAAAGAAATAATAACAATATCATGAACTTTATTTTTATATATTTTCGTGAATAATTCGGCTTAATTAAGACTATTCAGATTTTTTATGATAGATACACATTCGCACATTTACCTTGAGCAGTTTGATGAAGACCGGGGCGATGTGATGCAAAGAGCAAGGGAGGCCGGAGTGGAAGCCATTTTTATGCCGGCAATTGACCTTGATTCGCTGGAACAGATGAAAAAGCTACATCATGACGAAATCAGCTTCTATGAAATGGCCGGTTTGCATCCCTGCAGTGTTAAAGAACTGGAAGGAGGTTTTGAGGCAACGCTCCGTACTCTGTGTGCCCGTGAGGAGATATATGGAGTGGGAGAGACCGGACTGGATTATTACTGGAGCACCGATCATGTGGATGTACAGAAACAGAGTTTACAGATTCACTGCCGGGTGGCCAAAGAGGTGCAAAAGCCGATTATCATCCACAACCGGGAGAGTACTGCTGATATGCTGGACCTTATTGAAGAACAACAAGATGGTTCACTATTCGGAATCTGGCATTGCTTCAACGGTACCGTAGATGAAGGGAAGCGAGCCCTGGACATGGGATTTCACCTTGGCATAGGTGGGGTGGTTACTTTTAAAAATGGAGGAGTGGATAAAACAGTAGCCGAACTGCCCATTGAACATATGGTACTGGAAACCGATGCTCCATACCTGTCGCCAACTCCGAAAAGGGGAAAGCGAAATGAACCGGCTTTCATGAAATATACCGCTCAAAAGCTGGCAGATATTTTTGAACTGAGCCTGGAAGAGGTCGATCGCATAACGACTGAAAATGCGGAGAGGTTGTTTGGATTTAATCAATACAGGAATTAACAAATGATCATTTGCAAAACCGACCGCCTGATAATCCGCCAATTAGAGCAAGAAGATGCCCCCTTCATCCTCAAACTACTAAATGATAAATCTTTCCTGGAGAATATTGGGGATAAAGGAGTCAGAACTGAGGAAGATGCCATCGAATATCTGGAAGACGGACCATTGGAAAGCTATAAGAAGTACGGTTTTGGCTTGAATCTTGTGACTTTAAAAACCTCTGATACCCCAATTGGTATCTGTGGTTTATTGCAGAGGGAAACCCTGGAACACCCCGATATCGGTTATGCCTTGCTCCCTGAATACCGGGGAAAAGGATATGCAAAAGAAGCGGCTAAAGCTGTACTGGACGACGGACATCATACCCATAAGCTGAACACTATTTGGGCGGTAGTATCTCCTGGAAATGCCTCCTCTTCTGGCTTATTGGATAAGCTGAACTTTCAGCGACGAGGAACAATCGACTTCGATGGCGAAGAGAACTATTTGTACGAACATGAGTGGAAGTCCAAAAACAAGTAAATCCCCATTCAAATAGGCTAAATGGTAACCTTCAGGTTCTTCTATTTATAGGATATCACAAGTTTGTCAGACAAACTCCAGAAGTTATTTAGCTCCCTTATCAGAAGCATAGTACTGTTCGAATAACGAACTATTTGGTAAGAAGACCTTGGGTGTGAAGAAATAATTCTAACATTCTTTGAAGAAGGAATTTCAATGCTTTTAACTTCTCTTTTATCCATTGAATTGAAAAATCTCAAATCAAATGATTTTGAAAGATAAAACTTAGACGGTCGTAAAAAGGGTTTTTCCTTTATAATAATTCTGTTATTGAGCAGATAATCTTCGTGTTTTTTAACGATATATACAGTATTGTTTTCCTTTCGTATATTAGAATTTTCCTGTTCAAGCGATGTTATTCTTTGTTCATTAGCCTTCTTAGCTTCCTTCAACTCATCATTTTCAGTCAGAAGTGTATTTATTCTCTCATTCAATTTGTCAATTTTATCTTCCCGTACCTGAATCATGTTCTTTAAATCATCAAGTCTCAATCCCTGCCGATTATTCTTTAGATTACTTTTCTGCAGCAAATCTTCGAGTTCCTTAATTCTGGCTTTGCTATTTTCAAAGCTCTGTTCTAATAAATCAATCTTAGAATCCAACTCTTTAGCAAAATCCCGAACATAATCTTCGTCAACTATATCTTCTGGTGATATATTACTTATATCATTTTCCAAATCAACCATTAGATCCAGTTCATTGTTGAGTGTAATAAGTATCTTGTGATAAGCTTCATTTACAAGAAGTAAATACTTATTCTTTTCCTTTTCTTTTTGAAGGTCACTACTTATTGTCACTAAGTCTGGCAGATTTTCTCGCTTTTCTTCACACCCTATTCCTGTCACAAATACCAGTACTAGCGTTATTACAAACGTTAAACTATTTTTCTTTTTCAATATTAAAAATTGCCCCTGATATTTTTTCATTTTTCTTACCCCGTATTTTTACAACTTGATTATTCAAAATTTCATATTCAGCTACTCCCAGGCCTTCAAAAATCAATGTATTTGATGTAGAAACTAATTGCCCTATTCCTTTATAATTTTTTAGCCCTGAATTTGCAGTAATATCATAATTATATTTAAACAGCCATTTATCATTTTCTTTAGACAAATCATGAATTCTGAAAATAACAGGATAGTTTGTTTTTTTTGTAGAAAGGGTTCCCTGGTAATAACCTTCGAGTTCTTTAGAAATATTTTCATTTCTCAAATCCTTAAGTTGCTCCTCTATTAATTCAACTTCCTGAGATATTGCATTGACCCTTTGAACGGGGAAATAAGCCAGAACACTTATTACAATTATAGCAAGTAATGAAAATATTGCTCGTAACAACATACTTTTTACTTCTTCACGATCATCATGTGTTTTCGAGCGTATATTTGTCCAAAAAATATAAGCGCTAAGTACAAATGCAATACTTGCAACCAACATCAGATAAGTATCTTTAAACAACCCCATATTTTCCCGACAATATTTTTCCCTTTTGCTTATTAAAATATGCATCAAAAACTAAATTTCAAGCACTAAATTATTAATTGCTTATAATTAAAATAATGGAAGAATATTTAAAAAAATGTTACTCAGACACGTTTTATATTAGTAAACTTTATCCTTGTTACTCAAATCTGTCTAAGTGGAGTAAAGACCTTGTTCTTTGTGAAATTTATAGTAGCTTCGCTCCATCATTGTGTCTTTTTTCTTAGTTAGAGCGGTTAGGAGAGGATTTTCTGCAACTTTTTCCCACATGGACTGGATAGTTGGGAACAAGTTCCAAGCGAAGTTTCGTATGAACCAGTTGTATTTATATTAAAAAGCCCGGCTGAATTGTCCGGGCTTTCAAATAAAATTTAAGGGAATGTTTATCAGGTCTTATAGCGATAGATTGCTGCGAGACTGGTAGTTTCGGGCATTTCTTCCTGGCTCAGCCCATAGAGTGTACTTCCGTTCTTTATAGCAGAGACAGCTGCCAAATTGATGAGTTCATGAGCTTCTCCATTTTGAGTGGAAGCCAGTTCAACGTGGTTATTATTAGAGTCGAAGGTGCCCCACTGTTTACTGTTCATAGGAACAAAGAGGGTGTCCACTTTTCCGAAATGCGCTCCGCGCACAATATCCGAGATGTCGGCAGAGATGAGGTCGCTGCCGGTCATGTTTTTATATCGTTCTATATCACTCTGCATTCCTTCCGCAAAAAAGGTTTTTACTAACGGCCAGGCTTCGTTGTTCAATTCTTTGGCACTTTTTTCGTCAGGATTACCCGGAATATGCTCATCCATCAAATTGTAATAATGGTTGGCTTCCCGGTATATAGATACATTTTTCTCGGTGCCGGCCAGTACAAGCGGACCGTTAATCTTTTTCAGGTACTTGGTTACCTTATTCTCTATATGGCTGAAAAATAACTTTAATTCTTTGTCATTGTCACTCTTGTCGCCACCTTGTCCATGAAACATTGCTTTTGTTCCATTAGAGCCACTGGAGTGCAGTTGAATGGATTTTTCATGTACATGATATTTCAGGTGTTCTTTCATTGTGGTAGGTACACTTTCAATATTCAGTACTTTAAGATTGTCGGGGGTAGATTTTAAAATCCGTGTTCCGTTTTGGCTCAGAGCAAGAATATGAAAAACGCCATGGTGATTTTGTAATTCAAGCAGAGGGGTTATAAAAAAGTTATTTGCTATATGATAGTCTTCGGAAGGGGTGACGGGTATTTTAAAATAATCGAAATAATTTTTGTTCAGATAAAGAGCCAATCCCTTGTCCTGATGCAACCAGAACTGATTTTCATCAATCAATTCATAAACCTCTTTAAATAAATTTTCTACCTCCTGTTCTTTCCAGTCTTTATGCTGAAGATCTTTTTTAACTTTTTGTAGGATGTTTTTGAGTCGAATAGGGTCTTGTTTTCCTTCTTCACCTTTCTCATGAGTGGGGATGAAAATAGAGATGTTCGTATCGGTGGTCTGATCAATTAAATTTTCAATGGTTTCCCGATCTACTGTGCTCATAAAGGTACTCCTTGTTTTTATTTATCCTGATAAGACATTGATGTCTTAATCTTTACAACAGCAAGGTACATGAAAATGTTTCGTCCGGAATCAAAAAAATAACGACAATTATCAGCACCATGCCCATTGGAAAAATATCAAAATAGAGGTGTGAAACAAGAGTAATTTTTTAGTGAGGTAGCCGGTTTAAACCTCAGTTAAATTAGTTTTTGAGGCTTTCAATCATGGCTTCAATTTTATGGTTGAGCATGGCAGATAGCTGTTCATAATCTTCGGGGCTCTGCAGATTCGTATGTACACTGCAGTAAAACTTAATTTTTGGTTCCGTTCCAGATGGCCGCACCGATACTATGCCGCCATCATTGGTAATAAACTGGAGCACATTAGAGGCAGGTAAGTTGATGGAGGTAGTTTCTCCTGTTTTTAGATTTTTCTCTTCGGAACTCAGGTAATCTTTTACTCCCAGTATGGATGAGCCCCCAAGTTGTTCAGGTGGGTTCTCTCTGTAATTCTTCATCATTTCTTGAATTTCTTCAGCCCCGGATTTCCCCTTTTTAACCACAGAAACCAGCTTCTCTTTATACAAACCATGTTCAACATACATATTAAGCAGAGCTTCAAACAAGGAGATCCCCTGATCTTTATAATAAGCCGTCATCTCAGCGATAATAACTGCCGATATCACCGCGTCCTTGTCACGTACATGCTCTCCAATCAGGTAGCCATAGCTTTCTTCTCCTCCGGCAATAAACTGTTTTTTACCTTCCAGCTTGGTTATCAATTCACCAATGTACTTGAAGCCGGTAAGGGTGTTAAAGCATTCTACATTTTTAGCTTCGGCAATGCGATCTATCAGGTAGGAAGTTACGATGGTTTTCACGATGTACTCGTTGCCGGTAAGCTTGCCTTCTCGTTCCCAGGCATTCAGCATATAGTTGATGATGAGTGATCCGGTCTGATTTCCATTCAACAGTACAAACTCACCTTCTGTATTTCTAACGGCAATACCTATCCGGTCGGCATCAGGGTCAGTTCCCATAACGAGGTCGGCGTCTATTTCCCGGGCTTTATCCAGGGCCATGGCAAGGGCTTCTTCTTCCTCTGGGTTGGGATATTCCACGGTAGGGAAGTTGCCGTCTACCACCATCTGTTCTTCCACCAGGGTGATGTTTTCGAAGCCATATCTTTCCAGGGCAGGGGGGACCAGCACGCCGGCTGTTCCATGTATAGGAGAAAATACAATCCTTAAATCTTTCTGCCGCTTGATGGCTTCCTCCGAAACACGGAGCTTCATCAACTCATCCAGGTACTTCTGGTCCATTTCTTCCCCGATGATTTCCACATGTTCCTCTGCCCGGTCAAAATTCACTTCATCGATGGAACTTACTTTTTGTACCTCATCCATCACCATTTTGTCGTAGGGGGCAACATATTGGCCGCCGTTAGCATCATAAGCTTTATAGCCGTTGTACTCTTTGGGATTGTGAGAAGCCGTCAGCACCACACCACTGTGGCATCCCAGCTCGCGGATGGCATAGGAAAGCTCGGGGGTAGGGCGTAATCCGTCAAAGAAATATACATAGATGCCGTTGGCTGAGAATACATCGGCCACCACTTTGGCCAGTGTATCCGAGTTATTCCGGCAATCGTGGGCAATGGCTACTTTTATTTTTTCGCTGGGATATTCTTTTTTGAGGAAATTACAGAGCCCCTGGGTAGCAATACCAAAGGTATACTTGTTTACCCGGTTTGATCCGGCTCCCATAATACCACGGAGTCCACCGGTTCCAAACTCAAGGTCTTTATAAAAGGCATCGGTGAGTTGATCATACTTATGATGATCCAGCATGTGCTGAATTTCAGCTTTAGTATCTTCATCGTAGCTGCCGTTTAGCCATTGGTTTATCTTTTCTTTAACAGCCGGACTTAATGAACTCATGATGAATGTATTTATAACATTAATTGAAAAATTTCTGGGTTGAGAATATAAAGATTTCACCCAACATAACAGAGGAGAAACAGGTGGGGATTAAGGGGGAAGTAAAAAAGGTTATGAGTGTTTTAGAAGCAGAGTCATCCTGAATTTGGTTCAACTGGTTATGCAACCTGTGCTGCGGCATCTGTTTATAATGCTAGATTAGCTGTTGCTGAAGCAATAGATGCATATAATGCATGTATGGAATAAAAGTATTAGCTAGCAGAATTAGAGAGCTAAGAATTGTATTATGAGCCATATTCTTAGTTCTCTGATTTTTACTTAATCTAAATTACAGGTTAAAGAATATGGACACCAATTTTTTATACATAGCTGTTGGAACTCTGGTTTTGGTTGTTATATATGAATTGATACAAGTAAAAAGTTCAGAGTTAAGTCAAAAAGTTAAATTACTCAGCTATTTTTCAAGCATATTAGTTGGAATTTATATCACTTCTTTGCTGTATGTTGGCCCTGACATTCAGTTTTTAATTCTGCTGTCAATATTTTGTGTACCCGTTTGGATATATTACACTTATTGTCGATTCAAAGAAGATAAGAGAAATGTAATTACTTCGATAGGGATAGTCGTTTTAATGGTTATAACGATATGGTTTTACCGGGTCTGAAGTTTTATCCAATATTACGGTAAATATCATTTACATCTTTAAAAAGGATATCCCCAGGGGATATAGTTTTCCACCAAATATGTTATGCTCTCGTCATATCTTTTGAGACTGCGAAAATAATGCTAAAGCTTCCTTCATTACGTCAGCTTCTTCACGTATTTTTTTCTAAGGTAGATGGGTGGGGTGTTTTACTCTTATTCCCAACTTCTAAGTTGGAAGTACCACCGAGGGCTGCCGATCCTTTTGCTCTTGCTGTTAGTTTTTTCACCTACCCGCTCGGCAGAGGGACATTTACATGTTTTCACAGCTATGCTAATACTTTTTTTGATTACCCTCGTTATTTGGGAGACTTTATAAATAAAGCTTAGGCATGAGGCGGGGTACAATAAACTTAGTTGATATTGTACTTATATTATCAAGTATATCATCATAAAAGGAGAACATGAGAACAATAATACTATTAGTATTAGCAGCGGTTATATCATCAAATACGGCATTTGCACAACCTGACATAGACTACACAGTACCATTAAAATCTGAATACCTGCAAAGTCAGGAGAACATTCAGGTTTACCTTCCTAAATCATATCACCAAAGTGATAAAAAATACCCGGTTTTATACATTTTAGACGGACAGTGGTATTTCCTGAATGGAGTAGCCATACAGGAGACATTGCGCGGTGACGGACTGATGCCAGAAATGATTGTGATTGGAGTAGACTATAAATCACGCGCATATCATGACAGCCTCCATTTTAATCATTGGGCTGCACTGAGCAACTACATAGAAGAAGAGTTAATTGAATTTGTTGACCAAAACTATAGAACCAACAACGAACGCATCGTATTTGGTTGGGAAAACCCATCTTATATGGTATGTGAATTTCTCTTTCAGGAAAAGCCAACGTTTTCAGGTTTTATATCATCCAATGGGGGGTATGTGAATGATGAAATGTTGGAAGCGTTCAATGCTTACCATGGGAAACAGTTGTATCTGTTTGTAGCTAATTCCAGGAAAGACATCTATACAGTTAATTCCTCGAATGAATTAGCTGAGACACTCCGGACAAATACACCGGATCAACTCACGTGGCATTATGAGTTATTTAACGAGGAAACTCATGAGTCTTTAGCCTACACATCTTTATACCAAGGGCTTAGGTATTACTATCACAACTACAGTTCTAAGGTATTCAGTGATGCCAAAGAGTTTTTTGATGAAGGCGGGATAGAGGCCCTGGAAAAATACTTCCAGGAGAGAAGTGAACGGTTTGGTACAGATCCTGCAATAGATGCGTCTACCAAGAATAGCCTGATATGGCTGGCCTGGAGAACCGATGATTTTCGCTCCTTTAAATACTTCATGGAGGAATTCGACGATGTGCTCAGTACCCGAAGGTATGCTTCTGCCTATTGGCAAAATCGACTGGGTCAGTTCTATTTAAAATCAGTAGTGTCCGATAAAAGGTAAAAAAGAAGAGAGAACCCCTTTTGGGTTTCCCTCTTTTGGTTAAGTTGTGTTCTCCTACAAACCCAACTAACCGATATGAACAAAAGTACACATTTCTCAGGTTATCCCATCATTAAACAACTCCTTCAATTTGTCGACCGCGGGCTGATTAACCGGACAGCATACGCCTGGCAAGCCGACCGGTACTATAAACGCTTTAAAACCTACGATCACTTGGTTACCATGCTCTTTGCCGCCCTGAGCGGGGTTAGTTCTCTGCGAGAATTATCCAGTGTTATGCTGGCCTGTGAGGGGAAAATCAACCATTTAAACATGAAACACTTCCCTCGCCGCAGCACCATCAGTGATGGCAACGCCAATCGATCCAGTGCAGTGTTTGGGGAGATTTATCACCGTCTTTTAAAGCGGTACGGCTCGTTTTTGTCGGACAGCAGTCCGCGCACGCCAGTGGTAAAGGACCTGCGGATTATCGATTCGACCACCATTAGCCTGTTCAGTGATATTCTAAAGGGGCCGGGGCGCCCGCCGTTGACCGGTAAGAAAAAGGGTGGGATTAAACTCCATACGATGATTAATGTGCTCGAAGATGTCCCGCAACTGGTTCGCTTTAGCTCAGCATCCCGCCACGATCATACGTTTCTGGAGGAGTTATCGCTGCCGGAAGGATCGTTTGTGGTCTTTGACAAGGGCTATACCGATTACAGCCAATATGAGCAGTGGAACAAAGAAACCGTGTTTTTCGTGACCCGCCAAAAAGACAACGCCGCCTGGCAATCGGCCGGAGAATACGATATTGACGATTCTGTCGATCCCGGAGTCCTCAAAGACGAACAAATTACCGTTACCAAAGACGACCGGCAGATCCCGCTTCGTCGCATTGCTTATTACCATGCTGGCCAGGACAGAACCTACATTTTTCTGACCAACAACTACGAGTTGGCTCCCGACAAAATCGCCGAGATCTACAAAAACCGCTGGCAGATAGAGTCCATGTTTAAGCGTCTTAAGCAAAACTTTCCATTAAAGTACTTCCTTGGAGATTCCCAAAATGCCATTGAGATCCAAATTTGGATACGTTTAATCGCCCAGCTTCTGATGCTGGTCGTGCAACGAAAAGCACAACGCAAATGGGCTTTTTCCAATATGGTTGGGGTCATTCGCTATCACCTGACCAGTTACATTGACTTGTTTAGCTTTTTAAAAAACCCGGAGCAATCCTGGCGAGAGCTAACCTCCAAACCACCTGATCAACTGACACTGTTTGGTTAAAGGGACGGGGTCTGTTTGGCTTACTACTTAAAATTAGCCCTCGGGCAGCCAATAGGATAGATTAATGGAGTTCGTTAAATTTTAACCGGACAACAATGATTTAAAATATGAAGATGCATCAAATGCGATTGAATATTTCTCTCGGGGCATTGATCAATACCCTGAGCCCGAATACCTGCCACGTATGCATGCAGGGCTTGGAAGTGCCTATGCATTGCTGGATGATCATGAAAAGGCTAAAACCCATCTAAGAGAAGCAGTAAAACTGGCTAAGGTTCATGGCGATGATCAGCTACCGGTATATGAGGAAAAACTCAAGTCGTTAAAATAATCCTGTACCACCCCGACGCGGAGATCTCCAAAAATGTGTGTTGTTTTTAGTCTCTTTCTAACGTCCACGGGGAAGGTCTGTCTTTACTGAGGTCGTGATTAGGAACACTGCTATTACTTTTTAAAAACACTACAGCAAACTTTATGTGCCAGAACAAATCATTCAGACTATTAAGTACCATTATGCAGAAGCATTTTCTTTTTTGTTTTACATTTCTATTCAGTCTCTTCTCATTATGTAATTCGGAAGTAAATACAGGTTTAACAGGGAAACTCGATAAGCATATTCAAGAATACGTTGAAGAAGAAAGCTTTCAGGGGGCTGTGCTTGTCGCAAAAAACGGGGATGTTTTATTTAAATCTGCATATGGTCATGCAGATTTAGAAAAAAACCTTGCTAACACTACAGATAAAAAATTCTTGATCGGTTCGCTTACCAAATCTTTCACAGCTGTTGCCGTGATGAGATTGGTTGACCAGGAAAAACTGAGTTTACATGTCCCAATCAGTACATACATTCCTGATCTGAAAGAGAAGCTGGCTGATCAACTTACGTTACACCGATTGATGAAGCACCAATCGGGGCTACCACAACACCTGGAGCGGTTGACTCATTTTGAAGAGAAAGATATAAGTTCAAACGAGATATTAGAGATCATAAATACTGCCGAACGCTCATTTACACCCGGCACCAATTATCAATACTCAAACTTAAACTATCATCTGGCTGCTATAGCTATAGAGAATGTAACAGGAAAGAGTTACCCACAGGCGATGCAAGAGTTAGTATTTGATCCGCTTGGTATGAACAATTCAGGTGTAGAAAGACTCAGTAATATCCCGGATAACAGAGCGAATGGATATAGAAAAAGAGCATTCGGTTTGAACAGGGATGAAAATATAGTGTCGTATGCATTGGGTTCAGGAGATATCTATTCTACTGTAGACGATTTATTAAAGTGGGAACAATCTTTATATGGGGATGAGTTTCTCTCCAGAGAAAGCGTTGACAGATTGTTTTCCGCAGAGAGCAAGTCATTTGGTTACTATGGCTATGGTTTTAGAATCCGGGATTACCAGCGTGCAGGTGAAGAGAGTAATAGAGGAACACTTACACGTCATGGTGGCTCTATGGATGGGTTCCTTTCAAACCTGCACCGCTATACTGATGATAAACTGACAGTTATTGTATTGGCAAACGTTCGTTCATTTCCCATACGAAAACTAACATTTGAATTGAAGGAAATAGCCTTGGGAATGGATGATCTTAAAAGGGACAGATGGAATTGCAACAAAAAAGTGGACAGTAAGTTAGGGTAGTCAAGCAGCTATGTTATGGGTTACTAGTTGTTCTATTTCTTTTGGGGTTCGATAGCCTAAAGCTGAATGCAGGCGACGGGTGTTGTACCAGCATTCGATATAGTCAAACAGCACTCTCCGCGCCTGGCTATAGCTGGCAAAACGCTTCGG
>VEMX01000091.1 GCA_009711805.1 Balneolaceae bacterium
ACGATCTTGTAGGTCAAGTTGGTTGTATTTTTGCATGATAACACGAATATACCACGCTTGGCCGAAAACCCTGGGGGGATCCCCTCAGGGTTATTTTTTCGTGTTGCACTTATGACTTGAACTCGGGAGATTCAAAAAATTATATGTTAATTCCAAGTGTACTAAATTACTAATCAAACCAAAAAAAGTGATGAAAACTTTAACTGAAGAAGAATTAAGAACCGTTTACGGTGGCCCGGGAGGAGATGAAGAAGATAAAAAAGAAGAGGAGGATCCCCCGGATCCCACTTAGTGGTACAGAAACATACATTTTTTGATTTAAGTAAACCCCGCCTTAGCAGGCTGGGGTTTTTTATTCCCCAAATAAAGCGTTCACAAAATCAGCCCGGTCAAATACCTGCAGGTCTTCAATTTGCTCGCCCAGGCCTATATACTTAACAGGTACATTCAGCTCATGAGATACTCCTATCACAATTCCCCCCTTTGCGGTACCGTCCAGTTTTGTTAGGGCCAGGCCGGTAATATCTACTGTTTGGGTAAATGCCTTGGCTTGTTGCATAGCGTTTTGCCCGGTTGAGGCATCCAGTACCAAAATAACTTCATGGGGGGCATCTTCTACTACCTTTCCCATTACCCGTTTAATTTTCGAAAGCTCATCCATCAGGGCCTTTTTGTTGTGAAGGCGGCCAGCCGTATCAATCAGGGCCACATCCGAGCCGCGGGCTTTGGCAGCTGCCACGGTATCGTAGGCAACCGATGCGGGATCTGCATCCTGCCCCTGCTGAATAATAGGCACATCAGCTCGTTCACTCCATATTTTGAGTTGGTCTACCGCTGCTGCCCGGAAAGTATCAGCCGCTCCAAGTATTACATTCTTTCCCGCTTTTTTATAGAGATGGGCTAATTTTCCAATGGTGGTGGTTTTACCAACCCCATTCACCCCTACTACCAAAATAATGTGGGGCTTAACCGGGAAATCAGCTTCAAATTCTGCGGGTTTGTCCGGGGCGTTGTCTTCCAGCAGGTCTGCAATTTCTTCGCGGAGCATGGTCTGCAGCTCCGATTGGGTCACAAATTTATCTTTGGCTACCCGGGCTTCAATACGTTTAATAATCTCGAGAGTGGTGGCTACACCAACATCCGAGGTAATCAAAATTTCTTCGAGCTCATCAAGGGTGGCATCATCAACTTTGTCTTTACCTACAAAAGCCTTGCCTATTTTGTTCATCAGGCCTTTGCGGCTTTTTTCCACCCCTTTGTCGAGCTTTTCTTTTTTCTTAAGTCCTAATTTTTCGAGAAATCCCATGATGATCTTATAGTCTAATTAAATTTCGCCCCGGCCATGATCTTCCGGTAGCGATTAAAATAGTCGAATAATGAAATAAGCATAATAGTTACCGTGCACGCAAGCAAAAACATATGTGCTTTGTCTGCTTCCGGAAAAAAGAAAACAGAAAGCCAGTATAAAGCCAGTACATTCACTGAAATCTTCCCAGAGGTTATAGACATAGCAACTTTGTTATACTTTTTCTTGATGTAAAAGGAACCTGCCATAATTAGTGAATCGCGGATGATAGCATAAGTAAGAAACCAAAGCGGGATCCACCCAATCCATACGGTATAACCAAATAAGGTGACGGCACAAAGCTTGTCGGCAATAGGGTCAATCATCTTGCCCATTTCTGAGATGGTGTTGGTTTTCCGGGCTACCAGTCCGTCCAGGTAATCAGATATCACTCCATAAATAATTAATACTATAATCAGGGCGTTTATTTGCATATCATTTTTATAATGCAGAAACACTATAGGAAAGGCGATAAGCACCCTCGAAAATGAGATGATATTTGACCAGGTGAAAATACGGCCTGAGACCTCAAGGTTTTTTCCGTCTACGTTTTCCCGACTATTCAAAGCATTATTTTATTTACGATATTAGCAGCCCAAATTTACAGCCATTGTTAAAGTAATACCAACATGAACAAGAGTAAATTATTAGTTGAAAAAACAATCGCTTCCAAAGAAGTTTTTAATGGGAAGCTATTGCATGTTTTTGAAGATCAGGCGGAGCTCCCAAATGGGAGTGTATCGGGGCGAGAATGGATCAAACATCCCGGCGCATGTGCAGTAGTGCCTGTTTTTGAAAATGGAGATGTTATGATGGTGCGGCAATTCCGTTACCCGGTGAAACAGGTATTCTGGGAAGTGCCCGCCGGAAAGATAGATGCCCAAGAGTCTCAGGAACAAACGGCAAGCAGGGAATTGAGAGAGGAAACCGGGGTGTCGGCCGGGGAATTTGCGTTCGTTGGACACTTTTATCCGTGTATAGGGTACTCTGATGAGGTCATCCATATCTATGCTGCGTGGAACTTAAGGGTGGATGAACAAGATGTCGATGAAGATGAATTTGTGCAATGCCAGCGCCTCCCCTTTCATGAGGTGGTAAAGATGGTACACACCGGGGAAATCAACGACGGAAAAACAGTCATATGTTTGTTGAGAACCTGGCAGTGGTGGCAGGAGAATACCCCATTTCAGTTAACAAGCAGTACAGACTGAGTCTACTTGTTACTGTAAAAAGCCTTCTTCTTTGGCCAATTCATATAACGACTTGTGCAGCTGATTTTTATTGAGGTCTCCTCTTCGAGCCAATTCATCCACTTCTTCTCCATTGAGCATAATCAGGCAGCCCATCTGTTCCAGGGTACGATCAAAAGCACGTGGATCGGCAAGGCGAATTTTTTCCAGGTCTAAACCATTGGGACTCACTTTTCGGTTAATCAATACGTAGTATAGGTCTTCGCGTTCATCGCCGAATGAAAACTCTTCTAAGCCGGTGTGTTTAAGTTTAAGCATGTTGTTCCAGAAAATCGCGGGCTTTAATAATTTCAGTTATTTCGTCAGTTTCTTTATCTACTATCTGTACCTGGAACAGGCTTATGATTGCCTGGCTGTTTAACACCTCAATAACTTCAGATATAGTATCACAGGCTTCGGTTTCGCTTACCAGGTCGTTGATACCCTGCACAATATAACGGTTCTCTGTTTTCTTTTTCTTTTTTTGAGGGGATGAATTCTGATGGGGTTCTTCAAAATACTCTCTTATCGCTTCTTCTGTAACATACCAACTGACTCCTAATTTTCTTCCGCGAAGACGGCCTTCACGAAGATAAGTTCGAAGTGTCATTTTAGAGATACCGAGCATTTCGTGCAGATCATCAACCGAATAGAGGGTAAGGTTGCCTATTTTCTTTGGCATAGTCCAGCTTTTTTAACAATTATTAGTCTACAATGAATAGTTATTATCTACCCTTAACTTAAGAATAGTTTCTATTAATTATATAATACAAATTAGATTTGGTCAGCCCCCTTGTTCCGCCGTATATTGAAAGTGGTTATTCAAAAAAACCAACCCAGCCAACCTAGGCAGGGTTTTTTTATGTCCTTTCTAATCTGCTCCAATCCTTTTCTTTTCAGCGTCATTTGTCTTGGTTTCAGTCAGCTGTTTCTCTCTCGAAGATGATACCCAACAATTCAACATTCCATCTCTGAGTCTGCCTGCTAAATTTTTGATGGAAGTCTCATCCATTATACCTTCGCTTCACACCATTGAATCGGCTTCCCGGATTCAATACTGAAGGAGGAGATGATTTAGTTACGGCACATTTTTTCACCTTCTCACCATAAAGGGGCATTTAGAATGAGTAATAAAGAGTATTAAAGCAGCAGAGTAAATTATATTTAATTACAATTTACCATATCATTAAGCAATCATTACTTTCTATTAGTTATATATTGAAGATTAGATTTGGTCAACACCCTCTTCCCGTCGTATATTGAAAGTGGTTATTCAAAAAACACCAACCCAGCCAATAGAAGGCAGGGTTTTTTTATGCCCATCTGCCCCGGTAATCACCTCTCAGCTTTTATTTATTATTAGCTCACCCAAAGAAACGAAGAGGCACCTGTTTTTTCGTGCAGAAATTGTAGATCAAGGTCAATTAGTGATAATAATTATTGCGATTTCCTATCCATAATTTGGTCTCCAGAGTTTCGAACATCAATAGAATTAGGTATTTCTTGCATCTCTATTTCATCTTACCCCTCAGGAACTATTACCCTGATACGGTTAACAATTTCATCTACCCAGACAAAATATTCATTACCTTGTAACGCAATATTAACTGGCTCGTCTACTCACTGCATATGGATACTGCGGAGTTCAAAAAACACATATTACCATTTCGGGAAAAGTTATACAGAATAGCCCTCTCCCTTCTCTCTGATAAACAGGAGGCAGAGGATACTATTCAGGATACATACCTGAAGCTGTGGAATATGAGAAAGCAACTGAGTGAATACAGAAGTATAGAAGCTTTAGCAGTAACCATGACCAAAAATCAATGCTTCGATAAATTGAAATCATACAAACATCGAAAGCAGGATAACACAGATGTTGGAACGATACCCCTGGTTGGAGTAGCTCCTTTACCGGATCGATCAACAGAGATAAAGGATAAGATGAAGGTATTCAATCAGATACTGAATAGTCTTCCCGAACAGCAGAAGTTAATGGTTCATTTGCGGGAAGTAGAGCAGTATGAGTACGACGAAATTGTGGAAATGACAGGCGTGGCAAGGGGAACCCTTCGCGTTATGCTTTCCAGGGCCAGGAAAAAAATCCGGGCAGAATACATGAAGAAATACAGCCATGAAGACTAAACACATACAAAAGCTGATTGCAAAATACTTTGAAGGTGAAACTACCATAGCCGAGGAGCAGGAGTTGTACGCCTTTTTTGAACAGGACGACATTCCTGAAGAGCTGGAGAGTTATGCGTCTCAGTTTCGATTCTTTCAATCCAAAAGAGAAGAAGATCAGGCAGGTTTTGACCCTTTTCAAAAAATTGATTTTGATGAAAAGCCAAAAGTTTCAAAAGCTGAAATTCATCCCGTGAAACCGAAAAGAGAATTCTACAGAATGGCTGCGGGCTTCTTATTTCTGTTGATGAGTTTCAGTATTGGGCTACTGCTGGGGCGATATGAATTTCCCAAAGCAAATGAAGTTTCAGCATTGAGAGCTGAAGTAGAGCAAATGCGGTCAACTCTTATTTCAGGGCCATACAGGCAGGTGTCGGCCAGTGAAAGAATATTGGCAGTAAAACAAACCGGTGCCATTACAGAAGCAGACCAGCAGATAACGGACATCCTTATATATGTGATGAACAACGATGAAAATGTAAATGTACGAATTGAAGCTGCCGAAGCATTGGCCAGGTTTGCCGATGAGGATAGGGTTCGAAAAGCTCTTATACATTCATTAACAACCCAAAAAGACCCAACAGTACAAATTTCACTCATTAACCTGCTGGTTGATATCAAGGCTAGTAACTCAGTGAGAGAGATGCGGCGTATGCTGTTGGATACAGACACAAGAGAAGAAGTTAAGCCACAACTTGAGGCCGCTATAGCTTCTCTGGCAACTTAAAGAATTCAAAAAAATCAAAAGACGAACACTATGAAAGTTTCAAAAATCATTTTACCTATTGTTATGTTATTCCTGGCTTATGCCCAGACAGCTAACGCACAAACCTATCAGCATCAGATCTCAAATAGTGCAGATCAGTCGATAGAAATTGTAGTAACCCAAAGTGATCTATATATAGAAGGGTATGACGGAAACGAGGTGGTTATAGAAAATATGGACTATGAAGAACCACCGGCAAGAGCAGAAGGCCTGCGATCGCTATATTCCTCGGGAGAAGATAATACGGGTATCGGACTCTCAGTGGAAGAAGAAAACGGAACGCTTAAAATATATCCAGCAAACCGGAGCGGCGGCGATTTCAAAATTAAGGTACCCAATAAAGTGCGTATTAAAGTAGAAGAAGTAAACTGGGGAGGCGGCGATTTTGAGATAAAAAATCACTCCGGGGAGATTGAGTTTAAAACGAACACAGGTGACATGCTCCTGGAAAATATAACCGGTCCTGTTGTTGCAAGCTCTACCAGTGGCGATATCAAGATTATAATATCCAGCCTTATGCAGCAAAAGCCCAGTTCCATTTCACTGGTGAGTGGGGATATTGACATCACCATGCCCGAAAACAGCAAAGTGGATTTTAGCTTATATACCGTAACCGGAGATGTTTTTACAGACCTGCAAATTGATGTCCCCAACAAGGTAGACAATATGAAGAGGTTAAGTGGCGGAAAGATAGAAGGCTCAATGAATGGTGGGGGAGTTGAAGTAAGCCTGAAGTCGGTAAGTGGCGATATCTACCTGAGAAAGAAATAAGCGAAGTTTAATAGCAGTCGGAGTAGGAGAATCTTCAATTCAATATAAACTGACGGAATGAAGAGAGATTGTTGAAGATTCATCCTCCGTGCTGAATAAGTATTAACCCAAAATACAAAGAGATTATGAAGCAATTAACAGCATTAGTATGCGCATTGATTCTGGGTGCCGCTATAACGACAGCCCAGTCAAGATTGGTAAATGAAAGTTTCTCTGTTTCTGGTGATCAAAGAATTGTGCTGGATTTGAACTTTGGTGATGAGATCAACATTGAATCCTGGAATAAGAATGAAGTTTCTTTTAAAGCCGTGATAAAAGTAAATGGCGGCAAGTTAAATGATATATTGGAGGTTGAATACAATGAATCATCCTCAAGATTATACATAGAGACAGATTTTGATAAAAAAGATTTTGAAAGAGGGAGAAGGCAAGATTGCCCCTCCAAAGGCAGTCACTCCCATTGGAATTCAGGTAACGGCTCTTATATATGCAGCGAAATCTACTACACCATTTATGTGCCAGAGGGGGCAGATTTAAAAGTGGAGACCATTTCATCGGATATTGAGTTAAAAGGAGTTTTTGGCGACCTGTATGCTAAGTCGATTAGTGGTTTTGTGGATTTGACGTGGGATGAAAACCACGGCGCGGATATCAAACTCAAGACGGTTAGCGGAGATGCATTTACCGACCTGGAAACGATGAGTCCCAAAGGCGGCAAAAGCTATTCCCAGGTAGGGATAGATTTGGATGCAAAAATTAACGGGGGCGGGAAAAGACTAAACCTGGAAACCATCAGCGGAGATATATACCTGCGGAAGAAAAATTAAAACTCAAGCCGGGCGAATGTTGCCCGGCGTTTGTGATGATGGGCTGCGTAATTCTGCCATGGGCCCAAAGATCTTTCCAGTCTTTAGCGTAGCGGAGACGGGAAAGTTGATGCTCAGGAAGTCTCCGGCTTCCAACAGACCGTATTATCCATATTTCAAGAAATTACAACGAAGTCATCCCTTCAGGGGGATCCGTATAACATTGAAAAAATTGAGGGTTACTTGGTTTTTATAGGGGTTTAGCCTCGGCTCCAACGTCTCCGCAGGGAATGGCGTTCAGGGCCTCCCGATCCGCAAATTCTGTTAATACAATTTTTGCTTCTTCTTAGTAATACTGTAGTAACTCAATAATCCAAAATTCAGATGCTATGAGTATCAATGCCAGGGAATTGAAAAAATTGCTTCACGAGAGTACCGAGAACATTGATGATGGGGTATTCCTTCAGATGGTCAAGGATATTCTGGATCACAAATATGAACCTGGGGAAGTTAGATTAACTTCTTACCAGGAAAATCGCATTGAAGAAGCTAAAAAGAGCATTAATCAAGGAGAGGCACTAACCAATAAGCAGGCCGATCAACTTGTGAGTAAATGGCTAAACGAATAATATGGGCCCCACAGGCCGTTGCCGATCGCATTCAAATTTTGGATTACTGGTATAAGCGTCGGGGAACGAAGGACTATTCATCCAAACTGGATGAAATGTTTAAAGAGACTATTCAGCTCCTGTCCCGTTTTCCGCAAATTGGCAGGAAATTAGATAATCGGGAAGAGCGTGTATTTTTAAGGATCGTTACCAGATTTTTTATATAGACGAAGACAATGCTATTAAAATTCTGCACCTGTGGGATAGTCGTAGAAACCCGGAGGAGTTGAACCTTTAAATCCTTTTTTGTTTATACCCTTACTTTTGCTTGACCTCCCAGAATCCTCGGGATCACAAAAGCTCAAGGCAGGCGAATTTTCCCCGGCCTTCGCGATGCTGGGCTATATAATTCTGCCATGAGCCTGCCTCTGGGTATTTCTCTTTCCTTTCTCATTACTTCACCACTGGTCAATGAGGTTGCCATTGCCATTTTCTGGGCTACCTGTGGATGGAAGATTACCCTTATCTATGTATCAACCGGGGTTGTGCTCGGGGTGGTGGGTGGCATCCTGTTAGAGAAAATCGGAATGGGCAAATATATCGCCGATTGGGTTAAAGAGCTCGAGTATAAAGAGATGGAAGTGGAGAACAGTTCAAAAGGCTTTTTACAGCGGTTGCCGTCAATTAATCGTGAAGTTTCTACTACTGTTGTAAAGCTGATACCGTATGTTTTTGCAGGGATGGCTGTTGGGGCTTTTATTCATGGTTATGTACCCAAAGAATTCTTTACCGAATATATGGCGGAAAATAATTTACTGGCGACCTTTCTCTGTTTTAATGGCCATTCCACTTTACCTGGATGCAGTGAGCGTACTGCCCGTTATTGAATCTCTCATTGGTAAAGGGGTACCTATGGGTACAGCTATTGCATTATCGCTGCCGGAGGCATTACTACTCAAAAATGTCATGAAAAAACAGCTGCTGATAGGCTTTTTGCAACCATTGGTATAGGGATGATACTCTCAGGTTACTTTTTTAATCTGGTTCTTTAACTGAAGCTCAAAAGCTATATCTCTGATTGCGAGTTCGTAAATATATTATTAGACTATAAAATTAGTATTATATAAATAGTATATTAGTTGAATGTATCGATTGCGCTACTTGCTTTGCGGATTTATTTTTGTCTTGCTGGAATCTTCGCCGGGATCGGCAGAGATTAGACAACACGATGGTTTTTCTAATAATAATATGGCATCGGATACTGTCGTAGCGAATTGGCTGAGCGAATTGGAAGGATATTATGAAGTGAACAAGCAACAGATTTTCAGGATTAAAAAGACGGAGAACAGCTTGTTTGCCCATTCTCCGGTCGGCGAAGAGTATTACCCCCTGAATTTCGTTGAGAAAGATCTGTATGAGGCTAAGACGGGTGAGAAATATACTTTTAATCGATCCTTCGATGATCGTCTCCCCTCGCTTACCTGGTGTTGGAAAGATCAATGTCTGGAGGCCCGGAAAGCAAATCCATACGATGTTGAGGAAGTCAGGATTACAAATGGAGATGTCACCTTAGCGGGATCCTACTATAAACCCAACCGAGAAGGAAAACATCCCGGCGTTGTGATTATTAACGGTGGAGGTCCGGTTGATCGTAACAACCTTAAACTTGAAGCGGAATTGTTTGCAGCTTATGGCTTGGCCGTACTACTATATGACAAGAGAGGTGCCGGATCTTCCGGCGGTGATTTCTATGGAACTTCCACCTGGCCGACATTTGAGGAGTTACTTTACGATGCCCTCGGAGTCTTAGATTTTCTTATAAATCGGCCGGAAGTCAATGAACAGCAGGTGGGAATTTGGGGGACGAGCCAAGGGGGAAGGATCGGAATAATGGCGGCGGCTCAAAAGTCGGAGGTAGCATGGCTGATCTGTAACGCCACGCCTGTTACAACCCTGCAAGAAGGACAAGTTTATGCCTATGAACATTTTAGCCGCCAACAAAACATACAGGAAAAAACGATACAAAAAATCGTAGATATCTGGGGTCGGTATTATGATCAACTCTATCAAAAAAAAGTAAAAGCCAATCTCATTCAGGAAATCCGGGATCTTCAGCGTTCATCCGATACTCGATTGCCGTTACCCCCTGCCACATCAAATTTAAATGTGGGTATCCCTTGGGAAAATATTAAAAGTTCGCCGGTCCCTTTTCTTAAGAAGCTCGATATACCGGTGTTTATGCTCTGGGGTGATGAGGATAAAAGAGTACCTGGTAGACTGAGCTGGAAACGGGCTGACAGTGTGCTGTCGGAAAGAGATATGGAAGTGGATCACTATTTTTTCCCAAAGGCAAATCACTCGTTTTATATTGAATCAGAAGGGCGTATTGCTCCAGGATATTTTATGAAACAGCTCTGTTGGATTCTGGAGCGTGTAGACACTGGAGACATTAAGAAAAAATATTATTTTGGAAACCATGACTGATCGTAGAAAAAGATTTACAAGACTGGTTCTGGTAATATCGTTACTATTTGTTGGTAGCGCTTCTGCCCAGCAAAGTATCTTGCCGGATACTGCATCGGTTCCCGAAATAGCCGATCCCATCTATCCGGGAGGTGATGGGAGTACAATCTGTTTAGACGCAGCCCACAATAATTTACACACCGTTCATCAAGGCTATGTTGCTTTTGGCAAACTGTTGAGGAAAGATGGATATCAGCTTAAATCAAATAGCGAGACTTTTGAAAAAACTATTCCCGATCACTGTAAGATATTAGTAATTGCCAATGCGTTGAATGAGCGTAATTTAGGAGGCAACTGGAATCTGCCCACCCCCTCAGCGTTTACAGACAAGGAGATTGACAATCTTGTAGACTGGGTAAGCAAGGGAGGCAGCCTCTTTTTAATTGCCGACCATATGCCTTTTCCTGGTGCCGCAGAAACTCTTGTTACTTCTTTTGGATTTACCTTCATTAACGGATTCGCTTTAAAGGAAGAACAGACCTGGCCTCCAAGTCTCTTTCGTAAATCTGAGGGGACCCTGCATTCTACAGAGTTAACAGAGGGTATTGACTCTGTAGCCTCATTTACGGGACAAGCTTTTCAAATTCCAGAAGAAGCTCAATCGATAATGACCTTTAATAATCAGTACTATGCACTTATGCCCGATACTGCCTGGAGATTTAAAGAGTCTACCCCCAGTCAAATGATAGAAGGTTGGAGTCAGGGCGCCTTTATGAAATTTAGAAAGGGGCGGCTGGTTGTCTTTGGTGAAGCTGCCATGTTTTCAGCTCGAAAGTTGGTGCAAAATGATCTGAAGGTGGGTTTTAATGATCGTAAATCCCACCAAAATGTAAAGCTTCTGTTGAATATTATACACTGGCTGGACGGGCAAACGAAACAGTGACCAGAATGACCCAAAAATATTACGCCGGCCGATTGGGGATATTCATGGTTTAACCCCTTCTCACGAGGTGATCCCCGGGAAGGGTTTTTCCAAACTATCCCAACCTTCTGATTTCCGTTCTAAGTGCAGTTAGTAGTTTAGATTTTCCCATTTCTTTCTTTGTAAGAGCGATCCCAACGATATTCCTTACAAATTTATCTGACCATATTATGCGGATTTCAAGAATTTGAAATCCGCATAATATTGAAAAACAGGAGTTTACTTGGCTTTTATACGGATTTGGAATATTATACGTCCTGTTATTACAGATTGTAAAATCTGCTCAATACTATGTTAGGCATTTAGATTCTACCTCTTATGAATTGGATTTTGGAAATATTAAATAACTCAGCTCTTTCTGCATTGCTAGGAGCTTTTGCGGCTTTTCTCTTAGTAATGGTCACCGACTTTATCAGGAGTTGGAAGATCAAAACTGATATTGATAAAATGTTAAAGGCTAACAAGGAATTATTAAGGCAGAAATTAGAAGCCGTAATTAGTTATAAACAATCATTAGAAAGTGGCACGTTAGTTGGCGATCGTTTAACTCCTTTTTCTTCTGATGAAATTACTCAACTCAAACTAAAAGCAGTTAAGAGATTTAGTAAAAAAGAATTAGCTGTCCTTCAATCCATATGTTTCAATATGGAGATTTTAGATGAAATGATTTCAAATGCCGCTAATACATCTGAAAGAATACGCGAAAACCCAGACGGTGATCACACCAATAGGGTCGAATATATTTCTAATTTATACAACGATTTAGTCCCAAACTTACGTAGATTTGATGAAATGATTGATGACTATTTAAATGGTCAATTAGAAAAAGTTATAACCCAAAATTACAATCGGGATGATTATTTAGATAACTAAATGCTTTTTGAAAAAAGAAAAAGAACATACGAAGGACCAGCTAACCATTCTGAATCGACATATAGTTTTCTCAATCGATCAGCCCAACCCAAGTTTAAAAAGGTAAGAACTAGGAGTCTGTCGGGCTTAGGGAATTGTAACGAGAATCAGCCAATTTGAGTCCAATTTTGAGGTTTTTTGAGGCGAATAGTGGTGCTATGCAACGAAAAAGAGCTCGGAATCGAGCCAAATTCGGCTGGTTCACAGTAGATTAGGTTAAGTCCGACAGGCTCCTAGATTAAATTGTTGGTACAAAAACTATCCTAATGCACATCGTTCAGAATTAAAATCTCGAATTCAAAGTGGAGATAATTCTTTATTTTATTCTGCTTTTTTTGAACTGTACTTGCATGAATTGTTAAGGAAATTAAATTACGAAATTGAAATACATCCGACTGTTCCTGGAATCGAAGCACGACCTGACTTTTTAGTTTCAAATAAGGAAGAAGAATTTTATTTAGAAGCTACTTGCTCAGAACAAGTTTCATCTAAATATAAGGCCAAAAACAATATTAAGAGCACAGTATTTGATGAAATTAATAAAATAGAATCGGATAACTTTTTTCTTGGAGTTGAGCTGAAAGGAGAACCAACTCAGCAGCCATCTCTTAAAAAGGCAAGGCGGGAATTGAAGGCGAAACTCAAATCTCTCAATCCGGATGATTATCAATACGCAAATATTGAAGATCTCCCTAAATGGTCCTATAAATTTGGGGAATGGGAATTAGAGTTCTTTCCAATTCCCAAAAAGCCTGAGGCAAGAGGAAAAAAATCGCGTGTTCTAGGAGCCTGTCGGACTTTCTGAGGTTAAATTATTAGTTTAGGTTGAACTTTCAATGAACCAAAAATACTTTAATGTCTGTTAATTTTCGCTTGGTGGATCGTGAGACTGCCTATTTGCTTCCTCCATCTATAGATGAATGGCTTCCGGAAGATCATTTAGCCCGGTTTGTGGTAGAA
>VEMX01000092.1 GCA_009711805.1 Balneolaceae bacterium
CACCCCGGATTTTTCGGAGGCTAGCCTCCAATCCAATGCTGTTGACAGGGCGCGAGAATATCCATATTGTGTTTTTAATCTAAACTAATAACCCTAACTAACGGTCAAGCTAATTCAGGGATGGACAGGTACCGTCTGATGCCACAACACTTTCAATTAATACCCAGCCTTCTGCCACAGCTACCGCAGGTTCTGCTTTTGGAACCCAACCGGTTATTCATATCCTGGACGACTATGGAAACCTGGTAACAGACGACAGCTTTACACAGATTACAGCCAGCAGGAACTCCGGAAGCGGCACGCTCCAGGGAACTACAACACAAACTGCGGCCAGTGGCGTGGTAACTTTTACCGGCCTTTATCATACCGTAGCAAATAGTATTGATCTCACTTTTTCTGCTTCGGGTTTTTCTTCGTTAACATCCAGCGCTATAACCGTAAACCCTGCAGCTGCAAATAACCTGGACTTTACCGTACAGCCTGCAAACTCAAACAAGAATACGGATCTCACCCCCTCCGTGGAAGTACAAATATATGATACATATGGCAATGCGGTATCTCAGTCGGGTACTTTGGTAACTCTAAATCTTAATTCTGGGTCGGGAAATATCAGCGGCAATACAGCCAATACTAATGCCGGTGGCACCGCTATCTTCAGTACACTCTCATTTAATCAAACAGGTGATAAAACCATTACAGCTTCGGCAAGCGGATTGACAATATCGCCGGTCAGTAACACCTTTACCATTGCCAATTCGGGTACCCTGGCTGGTTTTTTAGTAGAGAAAACCGGCAATGGAACTATTGGAACTCAAACAGCTGGTACTTCCTTTGATATTCGCCTGATTGCAGTAGATGGAGTAGGCGATACGCTGGATGGAAATATGGGGCGGGATGAATTTACAGGTAGTGTCGATCTGACTACAACCAGTATTTTTTCAGGTTCTACCACCACTACAAATATAGGCCCTTTTGTTGGGGGTATTTATGATCCTCATTCTGTAGAATTATTACAGGCCGGAGGTTCAGTTACTATCACAGCAACCAACAGTGCCGGTACTGAATCGGGTAGCAGTAATACTTTTGCTGTTGACCCAGCTACCGCAAGTCCCGACAGTTCTTCCACATCCGTGTCGGCCTCTACATTAATTGCCGATGGCAGCAGTACCTCAACAGTCACGGTTCAACTCACCGACATCTACGGAAATAACTTAACCTCAGGCGGAGATACTGTTGTCATAAGTATTTCGTCAGGAACGGGAAGCATATCGGGTACTACGGATAATGGAGACGGTACATACACCGCTGTTGTAACCGCTCCCGGAAGCGTGGGTTCTGCTACTATTTCTGCGACTGTAAATGGATCTTCTATCACTTCGGGAGATCCCACCATCACTTATACTTTCGGAACTCTTTCAACATTTCTTGTTGAGGCCTCTGGCGGAGGGGCTATTGGAACTCAAACAGCCGGTACTTCTTTTAATCTTCAAATAACAGCGCAAGATGATTACGGTAATACGGTTACTACCTTTAACGGCTCAGGTAATACGGTTGAAATCACATCCTCTGGCACCCTTACAGCAGGCGGAGGTACAAGCGCACAGTTTACAAGCGGTGTGCTCAGCTCCCACTCTGTCACTATAACTTCAGTAAGCAGTACCACAATTACTGCTCGTAAAACCGCATCAACCGAAACCGGAACCAGTAATAGCTTTACCGTTAATCCCGGAGCCCCCAGCACTACAAATTCAACCATCACTCCGGGTATGAGTTTCCTGGAGAGCAATGGAACGGATAATACCCCTATTACTGTGCAGTTGATTGATGCATACGGCAATAACCTGGATTCAGGCGGAGATACTGTAGTACTTTCTAAAACAGGTGCCGGAAGTTCGTTAAGTGCTGTAAGTGATAATGCAGATGGAACCTATAGTGCCACTCTTACAGCAGGCACCATTACTGAAACAGTCACCATTACCGGAACTGTAAATGGTTCTTCCATTACAGATGATGCCGAAGTAACCGTTACACAGTTCAACTATTGGGAAGCCGATGCCGGAGGAAGTGCCGCTAACAAGGATGATTGGGATAATACTCAAAACTGGAGTCTGGCCAGCTTACCCACTACAGGACAAGTAGTCGTTATTCCAAGTGGAATTACCCCCAGTCCCATCATCGAAAATGTAAACCCTACCATTGATTTCCTTGAAATTGAGAGCGGAACAAATGTAACCATTGTAAGCCGAACGATAACTATAAACGAAGATATTTCTGGTGCCGGGAGTTTTTCAGGAAACAGCGCCACAATTAACCTCTATGGAAATAGTACCATAAACAACTTTATAGCAGGCTCTTCAACTATAAACCTGCTTGGTTCGTCCACTCAAACCATTGACAATGATTTTACGGCAGATATTTTAAATATCCAGAATGATGTAACCGGAACAAGTTACCTGGAAGCTTTTAGCACCATTAACATCAATTTAGGACAAACATTAACCATGTCATCAGGCTCAGAGTTGGTAGCCTTAGGCGATATTAATATCACAGGAAACCTGGTTGGAAATACTTCGACATTCAAATTTGGCGGAGATATAAATGGCTCCAATATCACCTTAAACAGTACCTCCATATTCCTGGATGGAAGTATAGAACAACAGGTAAATGGAATCGATAATGTCAATGATTTAACCGTTGACAATACAGCCGGTGTGGTTTTCAACAATGATTTAACCGTGAGTGGAACTCTTTCTATCCTGAATGGGACATTGACTATAGAAGCCGGTTACAGCCTGGTAAGTAATACCAAATCGGGCAGTACCAGTAACATCATCATGAAGAGGGATATTTCGGGAAGTAGTGGTTGGCGCTTACTTGCCTCTCCCATCGACACCGATTATGGGGACTTACTTGATGGGACTGTAACCCAGGGGTATACCGGTGCCTTTTATCCTACAGGATCCAATCCCGGTGACACGGTTCAGGCAAACGTTCTTTACTATCTTGAATCTGTATCAGGAACCGATAATCAACGATGGAGAGTACCTGCCTCTGCTGGTACCTCTCTTACTCCCGGCCGCGGTATTTTTGTGTACTTTTTTGGGGATGTTGCCACAGACTCCCGTTATAATGAAGCCTTACCCGATACATTAACTGTTCAAGGGGCAGAAAATGACGGAGATGGTACATCATTTAGTTTTCCAGTTTCTTATACAGCTTTGGCAGACACAGGCTGGAACCTGGCAGGTAATCCTTTTGCCGCTACTATTGACTGGGATGATGGTAACTGGACCAAGACCAATATGGACAATACCATTTATGTATGGGATCCTGCCGGAGACCAGTACCTTGAATGGAATGGAATTACCGGCTCTCTCGGGGATGGCACTATTAAACCGTTCCAGGGCTTCTGGGTAAAAGCCAATGGAGCCGGAGCACCCACACTGGAAGTTAACAAGAGTTCAAAAACAACCGGGGGCTCCTTTTATAAAAGCAGGGAAGATACTGTGAGCTTGGTTTTAACAGTTGAAAGTGAAGGATTTAAGAGATCAACTTACCTCTCTTTCTCTCCCAGCGGCTCCTATTTCAAAGACCCGCAGGATGCATTCCATTTGCAACCATTTAATTCTGATACCTATATGGAAATCTTTACCCTGTTGGATAACGGAACGCAATTGGCTATTAACAATCTTCCCCGGAATTTTGGTATCCCCATTGAAATTCCTATTTATGCGCAGCGATATGTCTACGGTAAAGCTATTGAAAAAATGATGAAGCTAAGTTGGGAAGGAGTGGAAAACCTACCCGCAGGGTGGAAAGTCAGTATTATAGACCGAGCCAAAAATAAAAGCCGGTCTGCGGTTACCGACCTTAGAACGTCTAAATTTATTCAGTTTAAAAACACAACAAATTCAGCTAAACGCACGGTAGAACCTAATCCTTCCCTCTCACCGATTTCTCTAAAAGATGAAGAACTGGCTTCTAACACCCGCTACTTGCTTAGAATAGAACCCGGAGATGACGCGAATGGACTTCCCAAAAAGTTTAACCTATACCAGAATTACCCCAACCCTTTTAACCCAACTACTACTATTTCCTTTGATCTGCCCCTTCAAAGCCAGGTACAACTAACCATCTTTAATATTCTGGGCCAACGGGTGGCAAATCTTATCGATGATGAGCTGTCTGCCGGAACTCATACCTATGAATGGGATGCTTCAAGACTTTCAAGCGGGGTATACATCTATCGCCTTTCCACTACTGACCAGGTATTTGTCAAAAAACTAACGGTCATTAAATAGAGACCTCTTTTATTTATGAAGCTATTACCTATTAAGGTTATAACGTTAATATTCTATAATTATATTTCCGGTGGCCAAATTTTTAACTTGTTGCTACAATTAAAAACGAAGGCACCCGGGGATGTTTATCAGTTGCTATCGTCGTATTCTTTTTATGATAGTGGCGGTTTTTCTTCTAATTCCAGAAATAATAACCGCTCAAGTATCAGGCTATTCCTATCGGAAAAAGTTTGTTATTGATGCTGCAGATGTAACATCCAATCTAACTGATTTTCCCGTGTTGGTTAGTCTCACTGATACTGATTTCAGGAGTACCGCAAATGGTGGAAGAGTGGAAAACTCCAATGGATACGATATTGTTTTTACATCATCGGACGGTTCCACTCAGTTAAATCATGAGATGGAAGCTTATGATGCTTCCACCGGTGAAATCAGGTTTTGGGTACGCTTTTCTTCCCTTAGCTCTTCAAGTAATACCGAATTCTATATTTATTATGGTAAATCGGGCGTCAGCGATCAGTCTACTGCATCCACCTGGAATTCAGATTACCTGCTGGTATACCATATGGATGATTCCGGCTCCCAAACAGATGCTACTTCAAACTCACACGATGCTACCTACGATGGCACTACATCCACAACAGGAGCTATTGGTGATGGCCGGAATTTCAGCAGTGAATACATTGAAATACCAGATCAGGCCGACTTGCGGCTTACTTCCGATATCACCATATCGATGTGGATTAACGGAAGCAACCTGGGGAGCACCGGTCCAGATTTAATCACAAAAGGAAGCTATACCGAAGCCTACAGTGCCTATTTCTTCAGTGAAATAACCTTCAGAGATAATGGGGGAAACACCGTAGAAGGTTCCTCATTAAGTGATGGCACCCAATACTACCTCACCTTTACCAACGACGGGAGCAGCTCTTCTATATACCTGGATGGAAATGAAATAACTTATTCCACCAATGATGGCCCCTTGAGTTTCAATGGATCCAACACCAATCCTTTATACATCTCCAGTAACGGTACCTATGCATACAGCGGGATGATGGATGAAGTGCGACTATCTCAAGTAGCCCGCTCGGCAGGATGGATAGAAACAGAATATACGAACCAATCTGATCCTGCTAATTTTTATACCGAGGAAGCAGAAGCACCCGTACTTTCTTCTATTGAGGGCAGTGACCAATCGTTTACAATAGGTGGTTCGGCCGTATTTGTAACCAATACCATCCAAACCTCCGCTCCCTTCCTTCCTAATCTGGAAAGTGCTACCATCCAAATTACCAGCAATTATATAAGTGGAGATGATGTTCTCAATTTCACTGATACAGGCAGTATTACCGGATCATGGGATTCAGGCACCGGTACGCTTACCTTATCAGGTACAGCTACCTTAGCTGAATATCAGACAGCCCTGCGTTCCATTACCTACGAAAATACTGGTAGTGACTATAGCACCCGTACTGTTTCTTTTACCGTCAGTGATATAGATAACAGCAGTAACACGGTTTCCCGGGATATTATTATGGAAATCGTAATTAGTGATCCTGCTACCAGCCTTGGCACCAATGTGACCGTATTTCACATGGATGCTCAGGATGCCGATGGGGACGGCGATACAGGCACCAATCAACCCGCTGACGGAGCCCTCAGCACCTGGGGCGACCGCTCCGATGATGTAAGCGGTGGTAGTACTACCGACATTGATTTTACCGCTCCCGGAGGAGACGAACCTGTACTGGATGCTGGCTATTTTGGAGAACGCGGTGGACTTTTCTTTGATGGAAGTACCAGTAACTACCAAGGCGAAGATGACAATATCCTTAATACATCTTCTTTTACTGAAAAATCCTTTGCCCTTGTTTTCAGAACCGGAAATAGTACCAGTGGGCTGCAAACCATATATGAGCAAGGAGGAGGTGTCCGGGGGTATAATTTCTCAATTAATGACGGCACCTTGTATGCTTATGCTTTTAGTGGAGACTGGGCCTCTGAAAATCATTCAATCAACCTGGGATCTGTTTCAACCAATGAAACATACATTGTAGTGGCCACCCATGATGCCAGCACCAATAGCTGGAAAGCCAGGGTAAACAGTGGGTCATTTAGTGAACTCACTGGTGCAGAAACAATGAATTCACACAGCGGAGATCCAACTATTGGTGAAGAAGACGGTACCCGCAGTCCGGTTACATTTTCGAATCCGGGCGGCACCAACAATTTCAACGGCTATATGGCCGAACTGATTTCCTGGAATGTAGTGCTCGAAGATGGTATTGCAGAAAGCATTTATGATCATTTCTGCGACAAGTGGTGCAACGATCCCCCGGTAATAGCAGGTATTGAGGGAACCAATCTGGACTATACCGAAAGTGATCCTGCTAAAATCGTTACCTCATCTCTTACCGTTTCTGATTCCGACAACACCGTATTAGACAGTGCCAAAGTCTCTATCACTACAGGCTTTGTAAGCACTGAGGATGTACTCAGTTTTACAGCTACCGGCAGCATCACAGGGTCGTATGACTCGGGCACCGGGATACTCTCCCTCAGCGGAACCGACACCAAAGCCAATTATCAAACCGTATTAAGGTCGGTTACCTATGAAAACACCAACGATGACGATCCTTCACTTACCTCCAGGGAAATCGAATTTGTAGTTTATGATTGGGATGACTCAAGTAATGCCCCTTCCCGCACCGTAAATATAATCGGAGTTAATGACACTCCTTCCCTTTCAGGCATTACAGGATCTCCCGTCACTTATAATGAAGGTGATGGTGCCAGCACCCTTCCCATTACCGTGTCTATCTCGGATGTGGATGATGCCAATATGGAAAGTGCAGAAATTGCTATCACCAGTAATTATACTTTGGGAGAAGATGAACTCGATTTTACCGATCAACTTGGGATAAGCGGCAGCTGGAATTCTGCCTCTGGCACCCTCACCCTTTCAGGAACTTCATCAGCCAGTAATTACGAAACTGCCCTGGAAGCTGTTACCTACGAAAATACCAGTTCCGATCCGGTGGAGCTCACCCGAACTATCTCATTCACGGTAAATGACGGCGACAATGACAGTAATACCGAATCCAGAGATGTGGATGTTGTTGCGTCCAACTCTAAACCGGTATTAAGTGCTATTGAAAGCTCCGACCTTGAATATCCCGGTTCTGATGTGATCATCACCTCCACGGTAGAAGTTACCGACCCCGATAATACCCTGCTGGATAGTGCTTTTGTTGAAATTACCTCAAACTACTTGTCATCGGAAGATGAACTCGTGTACAGCACCTTATTCGGCATTACGGGAAGCTGGAACTCAACTACCGGCCGGCTAAAACTTGAAGGGACAAATTCTTTGTCGGATTACCAGGCAGCCCTCCGCTCTGTAGAATATCGTAATAACGCTGGTATCCCCTCTGGTTCGAGTCGCGAAGTGAGTTTTAGTGCCCATGATGGAGATCTTGAAAGTAATGTGGTAAGCAGAACGGTAAATGTAAGTGCTGTAGAAGCTATCTCGGGACTGGATGTATGGCTACGGGCTGATCTGGGCCTGATAACCAGCGGCAGTGAGGTTGTTACCTGGGAAGACCAAAGTGGAAACGGGAATGACTACACAGGGGTATCTGATGCAGGCACACGGCCAACTACTGTAGCCAGTTCGGGTGCACTAAACAGCCAACCTGCGGTAGATTTTGCCGGGGATGGAGATCATTTTGAAGATTCGGATGGGGAAACAAACTACATAAATGGCAATAGTGAATTCACCATGTTTGTGGTCATTAAATCAGATCAAACAGGTACCGATCGTGGTATTTTTATAGCCCAACCCCCTGATAATGACGATAAATATTTAACCATCCGGTATGACGCGGCCGGGGCCAATAATGACGGAAGCTTCACCGATGTAGTAAAAACCGGTATTCTGGCCAACGACCCTGATAATCAACTGGAGAGTTTTTCAGATATTCAAACTACCGGCGGGCAAATCATTTCCTTCCAATGGGACAGTGGAAATACGTATGATATTTTTGTTGATGGCATCCTGAATAATCCAAGCTCTGCCGGCCCTCCCCCAACGGGCTCCATAAGCAATGCTTCTACAGCAATATTGGGTAAAGGAGGAAAAGATGATCCCAACACCTCAAATCGCAGCTGGGATGGCGAAATTGCTGAGTTCATTTTTTATGGTCGTTTATTATCACAATCCGAACGGGAAAGTGTAGAAGATTATCTCTCCGAAAAATACGACCTGGCTATTCGTCAGATAACAGCCGCTACGGGTGGTGAATCTATCTCTGCCGATGATGCCAATACCACTTATACCAGTTTAACCGGGCCTGTAATTCAAGAAGGTTTTGCCGGAGAACTTACCAGTGGGGGAACCTATATTCTCAACGCTCCCACAGGATATGAATGGGATACAGGGGTTACCCCCGGAGTAAGTGTATCGCCCGCCTATGGGGGCAGTACCTCCCTTGCAGTGTCATTTACCAGTATTACCTCAACGCAGGTAACCTTTACTATAGATGCTGCTTCTACTTCAAATCCAGGCCAAATAACTATAAGCGGACTTGAAGTACGCCCAACAACCGGAATACTGCCCAACTCAGGAAATATCGAAAATACAGGGACAACCGGCCTGGGAGGTTCCACTAATTACGGAAGCCTTACCATGGTTGCAGGCGTATCCGACAGCCTGGAATTTTCTCAGGAACCCACGGCAACAAATGTAAATACAGCTATTAGTCCCGAGGTGAGAGTACAGCTGGTTGATCAATACGGAAATGAAGTCGAACAATCCGGGGTATCGGTTAGTATGGCTCTTTCTTCGGGAAGTGGGGCTCTGTCGGGCACTACACCACAAAACACCAATGCTCTGGGAATCGCAGAATTTGATGATCTTGAAATAGATGATGTCGGAAGTAAAGAATTAACTGCCTCAAGCACGGGTTTAAGCTCAGCCGTAAGTTCATCTTTCGAAATTGTAAATCCTGGTGTACTTACCGGATTTAAGGTAGAACGCGCCACTGGCGGTAATATCAGTTCCAAGTCAGCCGGGCAAAATTTTAATATCAAGATATCAGCTATTGATGGTTCGGGTACCACTGTCACCTCTTTTACCGGTACTGTGGTAGTCTCATCATCCTGTACTATGGGAACCGGACAGGGTACAACCTCCAGTTTTTCTTCCGGCGTATTGAGCTCCCTTACAGTAAGCATTACCAGTGTAGGTAATTGCACCATCACTGCAACCAATTCATCCGGATCAGAAGATGGGACAAGTAACAGTTTTACGGTAAATCCTGGCACGGCAAGTACTACAACTTCAACAATCGTTGCCTCTCCTTCTGTAATCCAGAATGATGGGACAAGTACATCAGACATCACAGTTCAATTGAAAGATGCTTATGGCAACAACCTGACCTCAGGAGGACAAACTGTTGTTGTTTCAACCGATCAGGGATCGGTTGGCAGTACCATCGATAATGCAGATGGCACCCACTCTGCCACCTTAACCTCTTCTACAAGTACTGTTACAGCAACTATAACTGGCACTCTTGGCGGAAGTTCGATAGACGATAATGCTGAAGTTGAATTTGCAGCATTTACCCATATTTGGGAAAGTCAGTTGGGGTCTGTAACTATTGCCACCGACTGGGAAAACACTGACAACTGGAACGTGGGAAGTATTCCCAATTCTTCATCCGTGATACTAATACCGGCTGATCCTGCTGTGGGGAACGAATACCCGGTTGTAGACCAGGCAAGCACTATCGTTTCTGAAATCTCTATTGAATCTGGAGCACAAATCACCGTTTCTGGCGGAAACAATTTTGAAGTTACAGGAGGAGCCGCAGGCAGTGGCAGTATCCTTGGCAGTAATAATGATTCCCTTACGGTGGGAGGCAACCTTGATATAGGCAGCATTTCTATTGGTACTGTAGTATTTAATGGTACCTCAGAGCAAGATATTACCAGCCCAGATGAATTTGTAAATCTTGAAATTGATAACTCCACCACCGTAAATGCCACCCAGACACTGACAGTTACAGGTACCCTGACCTTAACCAATGGTGAGCTGTTAATACCCAGCGGGCTCTATCTTCTTGCTGATGACAAAAGCTATGGGTCGGGAGAACTTCGTTTTCAACGTAAGATATCCGGGTCGAGGGGTTGGCGCATGCTTTCCTCCCCTGTCGATTCAGATATCGGTGATTTCCTTGACGGTACCATCACACAGGGATATAGTGGTGCATACTACAGCACAGGATCCAATCCCGGAGATACCGTACAACCAAACATATTCTGGTACCTCGAAAACTATTCAACTACAGCTGGCGGCCATCCTTCTACCGACAACTCTCGCCTCAGGGCTCCATCCAGTTCTGCAACTTCACTGGTGGCAGGCCGGGGATATTGGGTGTATTTCTTTGGAGATGTAAGCGGTGACTCTCGCTACAACGATGCCCTCCCGGACACCCTTGACGTACAGGGGCAAGAATTCGAAGGTACCGGCACCGAGGTAGATTTCGGTGTTACTTATACCGCTGATGCAGATACCGGATGGAATTTTGTGGGCAACCCCTATGGTGCAAGTATCGACTGGGATGACAATACCAACTGGACCAAAACCAATATTGACAACACTATTTATATCTGGGATCCTGCTGCCAATGGCGGCAATGGTGAGTTTCTGACCTGGAACGGTACAACGGGATCGTTAGGTAACGGAGTTATTCCTCCATTTCAAGGCTTCTGGGTAAAAGCAAATGGTGCCAGTCCAAGTTTGAAGGTTACTGAGGACGCTAAAACCACCGGTGGTACATTCTTAAGAAAACAACAAAATCGTATTATTGACCCCGTTGTTGGTCTTGAAGTATCAGGGAATGACCTTAGCAAAACAACTTTTGTGATGATATCAGAGAATGGAGCTGAAGGAAAGGATAACAATGACGCTCTTCGACTCTTACCATACTCCAATTCTCATATTGAATTTTATAGTGTGTTGGAAAATGGTACTGAACTTGCTATTAACCACCTCCCCGATTATACCGACCAGAGAAGTGTAATCCCCATTCATTTTGACGCCTTCAAAGATGCCAATACGCATCCAGGCGAATATACCATCAGGTGGCCTGGTCTTAGAAGTGTACCTGAGCAATGGTTATTGCTATTAAAAGATCACGAAACCGGTAGAATCACCAATTTAAGAAAAGAACCCTCATACACCTTCTCCTATAATACACAAGCTAAAATCAGCAATACAATACCAAGTGTATATGGCCCTGCAAAGCGGACCAACTCCTCTCCTTCCCGCTTTAGTTTAACAATCACTACAGAGGAAATAGAAGCAAACATACCCGAAACCTTGTACCTTGCTCAGAACTATCCTAATCCTTTCAATCCTGCCACTACCATAAACTTTGGGCTCACAGAAGAAGCGGATGTTTTGTTGGAAGTGTATGATATATTGGGGCGTAAAATTTCCACCATCATATCAAAACGTATGGCAGCCGGTAATCATCAAGTTCGGTTTACCCCCAAAAATCTTTCAAGCGGGGTCTATATATACAAGCTTGCCACTGAAGATCGACTGATTACCAAAAAAATGACTTTCATCAAGTAGTAAGAAATCTTTGCTGTTATAGTCTGAGCAGCATAGAGTCTGAAAGCAATAATTTTGTATTGCCTTTTCATTGTTAATATTTTTTAATATTAGCCTCAATTAACTATATTGGGTTTATGAGTGGATATGTAGAAATACTGTATACTATGTTTGCCATGATCTTGGTATCAACCATGGTTTTAAACTCGAATCGTATTATCCTATCAAATAATACAGTCATGGTTGAAGGTCAATTGGAAGAACAAGTAACAGCTTTAGCACAAGATATAATAGAAGAGGCAAGAGCACTTGAATATGATGCTAATACGGTGCCTGCGTCAGGAAATGACAGTGAAGTACCCGTAGTAATACCTGATGGATTTTCTACTTTAGGGTCAGGAAGCGGTGAAAACTCACGATCTGGTTTTAATGACTTTGATGATTTTGACGGTTGGTCAGATACCATCACTGTGAATGGGATAGATTATCTGGTTAGTTGTGAAGTGGTTTATGTGGAAACAACCGACTACCAAACATATACTACCCTATCTTCAGGGAAGTCAACGTTAAAAAAACTCACCGTTAGCGTTAGTAATGATTTTCTAAAATTAAATGAATCTGAAGAGAAGAAAGTTTATAGTTTCAGTTTTATTCGCAGCTATTATGCGGACTAGTGTCATTACCACTTAATTCGTAATGTATTCTTTTCCGTAGGTCCACTTGAATGGTTTGGCATCGTTCTGGTTGTATTCTTTTATATAGCCCATAAGTTGATCAACGAGCTGCTTGCGGGAATG
>VEMX01000067.1 GCA_009711805.1 Balneolaceae bacterium
GGAAAGCCGTATATGCCCGGCGAAAGTCGACGGTAGAACCGGTGTTTGGGATCATCAAGCAGGCGATGGGATTCCGCCAATTCTTGATGAGAGGCCTTGATAAAGTCAAAGGCGAATGGAAGCTAGTACAATGCGCTTACAACCTTAAGAGAATGCACGCCATGGTCAGCCATTAAAATGATCTACGTGTAATTTTTTTTAATTGAAGCCATCCAACAAAATAAGTACCTCAAAAATTTGATTAATCTTTTGAGTCAATTCTCAGTTCATTCGGCCTGTTAAGTCCGACAGGCTCCTAGGCTCAATCAGAGCAGGGCATGGGAAGTTGAAATCGAAATTATGAAGGAGGTCCTTACTGAGTTTAAAGGAGAAATCTATTTCGAATTCTCAATTCCTAGGATGGGACGAAGAGTTGATGTGATTTTGATTATCCGAGATGTCATATTTGTTATTGAGTTTAAAGTTGGAGAGAGTAGTTATTTAAGGCATGATGTAGAACAGGTTTGGGATTATTCACTCGATTTGAAATATTTTCATGAACCCAGTCATAATGTAGTCTTAGTTCCCATTCTGGTTTCGACAGAAGCGAAAAACTCATTTCTCGAAATCTCAACAACTTCTCACAGTGATAACTTGATCAATCCTATTAAGACTAATAAAACAGATCTACGAAAATCTATTGAGTATACGCTTGAGTTCTTTAGTGAAGGTCAGAACATTAATAGTGAAGAATACTCAAAAGGGCGATATGCTCCTACACCTACCATCATTGAAGCGGCACTTTCATTATATAACAATCATTCTGTTGATGAAATTACTAGAAGAGATGCAAGTGTCAAGAATCTGTCTGATACAACAACAGTAATTTCGGATTTGATAAAATCTTCCCGCAAAGAAAACAAGAAAAAAATCTGTTTTGTGACTGGAGTACCTGGAGCAGGAAAGACTTTAGTTGGGTTGAATATTGCAACTGAACATCTTGATCATAAGAACAATGATGCTAGTGTGTATTTATCTGGAAATGGTCCTTTGGTCAAAATATTACAAGAAGCGTTGGCAAGAGATCGAGTAAAAAGAGAAAAAGAAAAAGGAAACAAACTAACCAAAACCAATGCTCGAGCAAGTGTTAAAGCATTTATACAAAATGTCCACCACTATCGAGATGAATATTTGAGAGATAAAAGAGCGCCGATTGATCATGTAGCTATTTTTGATGAGGCACAAAGAGCATGGACTAAAGACCGTACTATCGGTTTTATGAAGCAAAGAAAAGGAATCAATAATTTTGATTCGTCTGAGCCTGAATTTTTGATTTCTTGTTTAGATCGACATAAAGACTGGGCTGTAATTATTTGCTTAGTTGGTGGTGGGCAGGAGATTAATAGAGGAGAAGCAGGAATTTCTGAGTGGTTAAAAGCAATTAAGGTAAAGTTTAGAGATTGGGAAGTTTGTATTTCACCAAATCTTACTGATTCAGAGTATGAAGCTGTGGAAGCTATTAATGAGCTTCAAAAAATAACCAAAGTTCACCTGAAAAAAGATCTACACCTATCGGTTTCAGTACGTTCTTTTAGAGCCGAAAACCTTTCAAAATTTGTTAAGCAACTTTTAGATCTTGATTCAAAAGAAGCACAAGAATCTCTAAGTATAATACCTGATGATTACCCAATTGTATTGACAAGAAGCCTAAAAAAGGGGAAAGAATGGCTCAAAGAAAAAGCAAGAGGGAGTGAGCGGTATGGTTTAATTGTTTCTTCTCAAGCAGAGCGTTTGAAACCTTATGCTGTAGATGTAAGATCACCCATGAATCCCATCCATTGGTTCTTGAATGGAAAAGACGACGTTCGTTCTTCATATTATTTGGAACAAGTGGCTACAGAATTTCATATTCAAGGATTAGAGTTAGATTGGACTTGTATAATTTGGGATGGTGATTTACGCTACTCAGAGAATGGATGGAAGCCCTATTCATTTAAAGGTAAGCAATGGCAAAATATTCGAAAAAAGGAAAGACAACAGTATTTAATTAATGCATATAGAGTTCTTCTAACGAGAGCTCGACAAGGGATGATTATTGTAGTTCCAAAAGGAAGTAGTAAAGATCATACAAGGAAGCCAGAATTCTATGATTCCACTTTTAATTATTTAAAAAGTTTGGGAATCCCTGTTTTAGAATAACTGTCTTAATCTACAACGCTACCCCCCCTAAAACCCCCACAACCTCCTCCTTAAAAGTCCTTCCAATAGGGATTTCCGTTTCGTCGACCAGGATTTCTTCGAAGGTGAAGGCCCGGCAGTGCAGGGAGTTTACCATATAGGAGCGGTGTACACGCAGGCAGCCTGGCAATAGCTGGTCCAGCTTTTTGAGCGACATTCGCGTTATAATCTTTTGGTCCGGGAGATGAATGTGGGCATAATCCCCATAGCTTTCAATATAACGGATATCCGCAGGGGCAATACGGTGGGTCTTGCCCTTACTCCGGATAGTGAGGTGCTGTTTCTTGTTTTCCCGTTCCGCAGACAGCCGGTGTACTTCTTGTTCTTTTTGATTCCAGGATCGCAGGGCTTCATATGAGATGACCGGCAGGGCCAGCAGGATAGTGCTTATCATCAGGTAGAAGATATCCCACAGTATAGATGTTGGGTAGGAGGCCATGTCTTCAATCGGTAGGGAGTGATGAAGCAAAACAACGATCATTTGGATATTTAATACACCTGCCAGCATGGTAGCTGTCAGTAGCGTAAACAAGAGGTAGCGTTGTTCAAAGAGCAGCCGGGGAACGACCCAATGGATAAATGAATATGCAATAGCTGCTACAAGAGGCAGGGTGAGAGCGGCGTAGAACATCCCCTGGCTTACCGGGCCGATAAAAGAGTAAAGCAGCACAAACAGGGCAAAAGCACATATCCAGTAGGTACCGTGAATCAGAATCTGTCGGTTCAAAGTTTATGTATTTGTTTTTGGGATAATGTCAGCGAATATATGCGGCTTGTCAAATATGAGAGAGCTAATGATGTTGTAGTTCATCGCGCTTTGGTTGCCATATATCGCAAATGGCTTTTAATGATGCCTAAAACCACTATTATGGTTCCGCAATAAGAATACAAAAGGAAACAACTATATGGTGTTGGTGGAATACATGACGGAAGCATTCGCAAGATACCCGGTCTATATGGGGGTGATAAGCTTTACGGCTTTGATCGTGCTGCTGCAGTTGGGTGGTATCATCATGATGGAAAATAGCCAGAGAGCCCGAAGTATCATTTTGGGCTGCGGACTTTTCTCATTATTTGTGGGACTACTGGTATTCCCTGTCGAAGCCTTTGAGTTATTGAGCATCATGGACGAATATGATGGAGAGGGCTTCGCCATCACCGGAGGGTTTTTCCTGACTTTCATACCCATGATCTATGGCCTGTTCTGGATGCTGGTTTCTACAACAATATGGGGGATTTATAAAAGGAAGAGGTGAAAGGTGAAAAGATTTTTGAACCTTGTGGACTTGCTGAAAACATCCCTGGGAGAACTCTCTCTTTCCCCCTCGGGACGTATGCGGCGCTCAAGGAGAGGGCTTTTCACATACCAACCCAAATTATATTCAGCGAATTTAAAGTAAAATATAAACCCGGGTAGAGCTTTAGAAGATTCATCACTTCGTTCTGAATGACGCGTTGATTTAAGGACAAGAAAGAAAAAATAATAAAAGCCTCCATCTCCTGTGGGGATGTCTACGGCACGCGAGGGCTGCGTGAGCTTAGCGAACCAGACCGTGGCAGTCTCCTTATGCGTGGCAACTAATGTGATCAGCGTTGATGTAGATCCTAACCATATTTCAGGAGGTCGCCGCATCGGTGAGGTATCGGACCTTATTAAAATCCGGGCTCCTCTTTTAGACTTCCTGTGAAATATTTTGTTTGCGAATAACCTTCCCAATAACCATTTTAGATCACAGAGATGGAAAATGAGAGACACATCTCTGCAAGAGATATAATGTTGTGGTTCACATTCTATTCTTGATACCAATCATAATCCTATCTAAATATATCTGTCATGAAAACTACAACTCTTACCTTAATCGAATTCCAAACTTCCCAGGGAAGTATAGATTTTTTGAATAGTAACGTTGATGATAATTTCAAAACACTGTTAGTTGAATCCCTCACAAAAGCAGAACAGCTCGCAAAAGTAAACCTGGACCGGGATTTGTACAATGCTCTGTCATGGCCTGTTACTTTTAATGAATACATTGTATACCTGCAGGAATTCTCGCGATGGATTCCTCAGCAGCACGACCTGCCGGCATGGAAAACCCCGGATAGCAATGGCAGCCAGGAAGTATACGATCGGCTGTGTCATTTTTATTTCCTCATCGATCAGCCGGTTGGCAAGGAGGGGGATATCATTGTTGAAAACATCCCGTGGTTTAGTAAATGGCTGGTTCAATACGCCAAGTTGTGGGGAAGTTTCCTCAATTCCACCGATTCTTTCAATCAGGATATTCTTGACTCATTTATCAACGACTCTCCCAAATACCGGGTGCAAGACTCTATGATTGATGGCCGCCCCAACAACCCAAGTGGCTGGCTTACATTCAACCAGTTCTTTGCCAGGGAATTGAATCCCGGCTTACGACCCATTGCAAGTCCTATGGATAATACCGTAGTTACTTCACCGGCCGACTGTACCTTCCGAAAGAAGTACGACATTGCCTCTGACTCAACCATCCCTGAGATTACCATTAAGCAAACCCACCAGTTTGCCAATATTAATCAATTGCTGGAAGGCAGTAAGTATGCCGATGATTTTGGCGGGGGAACTTTTGCTCATTACTTCCTCGGGCCATACTCCTACCACCGGTTTCATATACCTGTGTCTGGTGTCGTTGAGGAATCCTATGCCGTTCAGGGACTTGTATCTCTGGATGTAGAACTCTCCGGCAAGCAATTTGATGCTCCTGATAATGCGGAAGGCGGCTACGAATTCCTGCAGGCAAGAGGCATCATCACCATTGATACTACCAATTCACCTTATGGTGATATGGGAATAGTCGCGGTTATACCCGTGGGCATGTGCCAGGTATCATCCGTAAACATGATCGCTCAGCCCGGCCATGAACTCCTTAAGGGAGATGAATTTGGCTACTTCCTGTTTGGAGGCTCCGATATCATTATGCTCTTCCAGGAAGGAATTAATCCCACCATTAATGATTGCAGCAACTACAGACACTATGGTACTGCAATCGGGGAATGTCCGCCTGAAACCAATTAAGTGATTTATCCCGAATTATTCACGAATGGATGCAAAATGGCGATCTATATACTTGAATATATCACCGTTGAATTGCTTTATGTAATAGCCCAATTTTAAGGTATGAATTAGGCAGCGAAATTTCCCCGTACGCTGCGTTCAAGTGAAAATTGGGGTACTCAGGGTACCACAGTACCCTTCCGTTCCCATTTCCACTTCGCCTTGCGTACGATTAAATTTCTTGGTGAATAATCCGGGTTATGATCCTTAAAACTGAAAAACCTCAACAAGATACCAGCCCATCAGCTGTATCTGAAAATACACAGGCACAACATCATGTTGTGCCTGTTTTCAGTTTGTTGATAACAGAAGGAAACCCTGTTATTAATAGATTAGATTCTGTTGATGGTAAAACAGTCACCACATCAAATGGATATTTTGGTTTTACAGATGGAAAAGGAACACTTCTTTTCGTTCCGGTGCTCTCCCCATTGAGGCTCTCATACTTTTATTCTGATTCCTTTTCTAATGTGAGGAAGACGTTATTTCAAGGCTGCCATTTGTGGCTTCAACCTGGTACAACCACGGGGACTCATTCCGGAACTCCGACATAGTTGTGAATGGAATGTCAGGCCCGCTGCAGTACATCATGATGTGAAGAACGGCTTAGCTGGAGATTAATACTAACCCGTTTACCGGTTAGAAGTACCATTTAGAGAACCTACGAGCGTCCGCAGGTCCTCGTAGCGTTCGGCTTTCCAGCGAGAATCCCGTAACGCTCGCAGGACCTACGGACGCTGCGAGGTTACTCCCTTTCAATACTGTTTTAAGCTAATCTCCAACCGGTAAACGCGTTAATACTATACTACGGGCTCATAGCAGTAGATTCGCTTAGTAATTAATTGTTTGTTTCTTCGATAGTGTGACTCATCAAAATCGGCCACAACGGTTTTATAATGGCCTTTAAAAGCGTATATTTGCATCCATCAAAAAACTACAATTATAAAACGGAAAAGTACGCATTATGGCCACCGGATTTTTTAATGTCCCTCCTGCAAAAAACGAACCTATTCTGAGCTATGCTCCGGGTTCTCCAGAACGAGAAGAATTACAAGCTGCTGTTAAAGAAGCACGATCTAAAGAAATTGATGTACCTATGTATATAGGTGGCGAGATGGTGACTACAGACAACAAAAAGTCTATGTCTCCTCCTCACGACCATCAGCATGTGTTAGGGCATTTTTCTCAAGGTGATGCCTCCCATGTACAGCAAGCTATTGATGCTGCTATGGATGCCAAGGCTGAGTGGGTTAATATGGGATGGGAGCACCGGGCCAGTATTTTCCTGAAAGCCGCTGAATTGATTGCCGGGCCTTACCGGGCAAAACTGAATGCGGCAACCATGCTTGCTCAATCTAAGAATGCATTTCAGGCTGAGATTGACTCCGCTTGTGAAATCATCGACTTCCTGCGGTTCAATGTTCAGTATATGACTGAAATCTACTCTCAGCAGCCAAACTCTTCCAAAGGAATCTGGAACCGACTGGAGCAGCGCCCCCTTGAAGGATTTGTATTTGCTCTGACTCCTTTCAACTTCACTGCTATTGCAGGCAACCTGCCCACTTCTGCCGCGATGATGGGGAACACGGTAGTTTGGAAACCGGCCTTCACTCAAATTTATTCTGCCAATGTACTGATGGAAGTTTTCCGTGAAGCAGGTGTTCCTGATGGCGTCATCAACTTAATTTATGTAGATGGCCCAACAACAGGTGATGTTATTTTTTCTCATGAGGATTTTGGCGGCATTCACTTTACCGGAAGTACCGGGGTATTCCAGCACATCTGGAAAACCATTGGGGAAAATATTTACAAGTATAAATCGTACCCGCGCATTGTTGGCGAAACCGGCGGCAAAGACTTCATCATGGTTCATAAATCATCTGATGCCAAAGAGGTAGCTACTGCTATTTCAAGGGGTGCATTCGAGTACCAGGGACAAAAATGTTCTGCTGCTTCACGGGCGTATATCCCTTCTAACCTTTGGGATGATGTCCGGGAATATGTGAAGGAAGATCTCGCTACATTTAAGATGGGCGGCCCCGAGGACTTCTCTAATTTCATAAATGCCGTAATTGACGAGAAATCGTTCGACAAAATTGCCGGTTATATTGATGATGCCAAAGCCAGTGATGATGTGGAAGTAATTGCAGGCGGCAACTACGATAAGTCGAAAGGATATTTTATTGAGCCAACAGTATTGCTTGCCAAAGATCCTAAGTACACCACTATGTGTGAGGAAATATTCGGCCCGGTTATCACCATTTATGTATATGATGAAGATGACTTCGAAGCCACACTTGAGTTGGTAGACAACACCTCTCCATATGCACTTACCGGTTCTATTTTTGGAAAGGACCGTTATGCTGTTGAACTGGCTACCAAGCGACTGGAACAATCAGCCGGTAACTTCTACATCAACGATAAACCTACCGGAGCTGTAGTAGGCCAGCAACCATTTGGTGGTGCCAGAGGATCAGGAACCAACGACAAAGCCGGTTCCATGATTAACTTGCTGCGTTGGGTATCTCCACGAACGATCAAGGAGACCTTTGTACCTCCAACCGATTACCGCTACCCATTCCTGGGCGAGGATAAATAAGCTTTGTTTATCTCATGATATTAGAAAAGCAGACCCGAAGTAATCGGGTCTGCTTTTTTTTATTTAGTTTATCTTTTGCTGCGTCCTACGCTACTCCCTTCGATTTCTTCTTTTTCCAGTCAAAGATAACCAAGAAGAAAAAACCTGTTACAGCAAGAAGTGAAGCATAGAACTTCCAGCTTCCGGTTTCCTCAAGTCCGATGACGATAAAAATCAGCAGACTTATGAGGGTAAATAAATATAGAAATGATCTCATAGCGCTGTGAATTTAGATTCGGTTACATCTATTTAGCATGCTGCTGCAGCACCTGCTAATGCTCCTGAAACGCCGCCAACTACTCCGCCAACGGTTCCGCAGGCAACTGTTCCAACTATAGGAAGTACTACGGTACATCCGGCTCCGCCAACACCTGCGCCACTCAGGGCTCCAAGTCCGGCGCCGCCTAATGTTCCAGCTGCACAACGCCCCCAGCTATCCCACCAATCGGCTTTTGCTGCCGCACCTTCTAATTCAGGCTGAATAATATCTGTATTTTCATTCAGGAATTCCAGGCTGGTACTGTATATGGTTAGATAAGAAAGCAGAAAGTCCTTTTCATCTAAGCTCATATTACTGTGATGCACTTCATCAAACTTAGCCTGCAGGTACATCTTATATTCCGTGTAACTGTCTGCACTTGAAATATAACCCAGTGTTTCTCCCAGGTGCTGCTTTTGACGGTCAGTAAGATCTATATCATCTTCTGTCCCAGAAGCTTTATTCCTGGCTGTGCTTTTCACATACTCTGCTTTAAAAGCTTCGAAATCATCAGAGGGTTCCCCATAATAGTTCAGGGCTACGTTTTGTACCAGCTCCTGATTATTGAAACTGGCATTCTGAGCCTTTATCTCTTCAGCAAAGTGATTCAGGTCTTTGGATATGATAGAACTAAGCTTCTCATATTTTTCTGTGCCAACCTCCCGGTTCACTTCAGATTCTGTACTACAACTCATTAATGAAAAGCTTAGCACTGCTATAACAACAAACTGAAATATGGAACTAACATTTACTCTATTATACATAAAACAAAGTAGTTTATAATTCATGTTTCTGTTAAACGCCACTATATCTGGCTACATAAAAAAGAGATTTTAAATCAATAATTATTACATTTTAAAATACATTATTTACATTTTTTAAAAATCATTAATAAAATCATTAAATAATACATCAGTTGTCTTCTTTTCACCAATCTAAATTCCCTCGCAAAATACCTCTCTTATCTTCTGTCTCCCGGTTTGTAAGTTTCCTCGGCGCGGGCTTCAACATCCTGGCGATAGTAGGGTACATCCTTAAACTCAACATTCACATAATTATCTGCCTGATCGTAGAAATGAGGAGAATCGGGGTCTCCGCTTTGTCCGCCGGCCAGCAAGCTTTTGGCTTTCACTTTATCACCAAACTCCACAACCGCTATAAAACTATTCCCGGAGGTTCCATACAGTTTTTTAGTATCATAGGTACGGGCTCCATACGAGGCCAAAGCCCCCCATCTCCCGGAAGCCAAGCCAACCGGAAGACTTGGCTTGTTGTCATCAAAATGAGGCTGTATAGCACCATCCAGTCGCTGAAAACGATTGATCTGGCCCCAGGGGGTATTCCAGTTTCCAAAATCTTCTTCCAGTTTTTCCAGCGTTTGTTTAAAGATGGTAAGCCGTTCTTCCTCCGGAGACTCCTCGCCATAATAATCCAGCCGTTCCATAAAGTTCAGGCCTCTTGGGCGTTCACCATTGTACAAATAGGTCATCCCATAAAAATGAGCCAGCGACATGCCTACGGATTCTTCCGAGGTAGTGAAATCCCATCCCCTCAGCACATCAATAGCCGCAGCCATGGATTCATCTTTGGGGGATGATTGATCATACGCCTCCACTAAGCCCGGAATCATGTTCTCAAAAGCAGGTACTCTTGGATCATACCCCAGCTCGATCAGTTTATCCAGTGTCAGGTCATTTGCTTTGGCCAACAAGTCCCTGGCATGAATCCCTCTGAAATTCTCGCTGCTGGTAGACATATAATAGGGATAATCTTCTTTTTTGGGACTGTACTCTGCCGCAGCTGTAAATGGTGTAGAATTGCAATTTTGAATCCAGCCATTATCCGGGTTAAGCAAGGTGATGGCTTCATCCACCGGATGTAATCCCTGCCAGTCGGTAGCCGGATTACTACCATCCACCGGGCGGCTATAATCGAACCGGGTATCCCGAACAGGAACAAAATTTCCGTGATAGTACGCGATGTTCCCATCTGCATCAGCATATACGGTGTTATTGGATGAATTCGTTTTGATATCCATCATCTTGTGAAACTCTTCATAACTGTTCTTTTTAGTACGGGTGTACGACTGCTCCAACGCCTTCACCGGCTCCCACATTAAGGCTGTAGATACCCACTGCTCATCTATCATATGAGTGACGGGACCATGATGTGTGCGGTAGACAGGAAAGGTCTTCTCTTTGAGTTCCTCCCCATCCTTATACTTAAGCGTTACTTCAGAAACCTCCACGGGACGCCATTCATCCCCATACTTGTACATCAGTTTACCGTCCCGCTCTTCCACCACTTCTTTGAACTCATCAATCACATCGGTATAGGTAGAAGTATGCATCCAGCCATTTTCATCATTAAATCCCTGGTAGATAAAAAATTGTCCCCAGGTTACCGCTCCATAGGCGTTCAACCCTTCCTCACTGACGGCATGAACTTCTCCTCTGAAATAGAAAGATGTGTGTGGGTTAATCAGCAACATTGCATTACCGGATTCTGTCAGCTCTCCGGAAATGGCAATACCATTCGATCCTTTGGGCTCTTCATAGGGATTTACAACCGTTAATCCATTTCCGAATTCATTCAGCGACAGGGAAGCCTTCTCTTCATAAAAAGCCTTTATTCTTCGTTCCGACACCCGCTCGATATCACCCCCTATAGAACCTTCACTGAAATACATAGGCATCCAGGGTTCAAACTTTGTAAGCAGTTTTGGTTTCACTTCGGGATGAGTGTACAGGTAATAATTGAGCCCATCAGCCCAGGCATCGCACAGCTCTTTAAGCCAAGCCGGAGCATTTTCGTAGTGCTCGATGGCTTCCTCTTTACTCATAAACAGGCGTGCGCGGAGATCACTGTATAATTCATCTTCTCCTTCAACCTCAGCCAGTCTTCCTATGGCCCAAATGTAATTACGTTCCACCCGGTTAAAATCATCCTCAGCCTGAGCGTACATAAGTCCGAACACGGCATCGGCATCCGTTTTTCCGTACACATGCGGCACACCATAGTCATCTCTTATAATGGTGATGTTTTCGGCCTGAGCTTCCCACCGGACTATGTCGGGATTTTCATTTTTGGGGATGCATCCTGAAATAATAAACAGGAGTAAGAGGGGTAGCAGATTTAATTTTTTCATAGGATGTTGATTTGTAAGAGCAAAAAGTTTCTGGAATGTAATTGAAGCCGCTTACAATGCAAAAGCCAGAAATGTTAATGATCTTAAATTTATGGAGGGCTTATGTCGGTATGAAGGGATCGGCGGTGGTTATTGGTAGAATGGAGATTGGGGGATTAAGTATACGGGGTAGGTTCTGGAAATCTCATTGGTGAGAGAAATTGTCTGAATCTATATAAAGGAGTCACGCAGAGGCTACCGCCGAAGCGTCTCCTTATGTTTTGGTTGGGATGGGGATGTAGGTATCGTTTGTTGGTGTACCTCTAAATACCCCTAACGCAGGCCTTAAACCATGAATAGATTGAGTGATGAAGTGAATAGTTCAATTAAGAATTATTCAATTAGGATTCCTCCTTTTCACTTTTGCCTTGACATCTCTTCGGGAGCACGTTTTGTTTACAGTGTTTTGCCCTTCCTTCCTGCTCCCCGGCAGAACGGTTCTGGATGACCTCGTGAATTCGACGAAGCAGACCGCAGCAATCTCAGTATTCGTGGCAATTGATGAGATCAACGAGCCCGCTCCCTTGTTTCTCTAAAATTAATTCTGCTATTTCTATGTGAGCATATTTTTATACCATCATCAACAAAGCACATATGCTCTCGTAAGTCGTGCTCTATTGCTTTAGCAATCTGCCACTAAATATGCACTGTAATGAAATTTGTATACAAAGAAAGCCTGAACAAAGAGCAAAAAAGTCGAATACTCAAATTGTGGAATCAGGAATATCCCCAAAAATTATTCCTCTCAGACCAAACTGCACTTGAGGAGTACCTGCAAGGCCTTAACGACAAACACCACATTCTTTTGTGTGATGATCAAGACGTAGTTAAGGGCTGGCTCCTTTACTTTATCAGGGATGGTGAGCGGTGTTTTGCCATGATTCTGGATGCATCTATACAGGGACAAGGCTGGGGATCTAAACTGTTGGATGAAGCTAAAAAATCCAATTATGAATTAAACGGATGGGTCATAGATCATAATACCGAGCTAAAAGCCAATGGAGAAACATATCACTCTCCAACCATTTTTTATGAGAAAAACGGATTTAGGGTTCTGCGTAAAAACATCACCATAAAAAAAGATATCAAAGGTATTAAG
>VEMX01000088.1 GCA_009711805.1 Balneolaceae bacterium
TCCCTTGGATTTTATAGCCTCAAGCTGGGAGCGTTCTTGGTCGGTAAGAGTGACATGGTAGGAAGTCATAGCAGTTTCTTTTAAGATACAACTTTATACCGACATTACATACTTGACTTGACACTAGAATAGGAAGGAAACATTTTGCAAAAGATAGGCAAACACCTAACGACAACGACCCAGCGTTTAAACGGCGCGGGGATTATGATTTGGTTGAAGTAGCAAAATTAATTCTCCCGTAGGGATTCCTTTGGAGCTGGCAAACAAGTTTCTATCGCACCCCGACCGCGTCCGATTTAAAACGCCTTGTGTGTGCCCGGCATGGGTGCCTTTGGCTTACGAGAATGTAAGTCATTTATTTTGAGGGCGCCACAGGTGGTCCCTATGGGAAAAGTCCCTTATGGGCAGGGGTGCATGCAATGGCCCTTTACTCAATCTCCTATGCAAGGGTTAGTGGCAGAGCAGAGGTGACACAAGCGGACGCTTGCGCCAGGTGGAAAATTCAGCACCCCCTGCTTTTGAAAAGTTTATGGACTTTCTCTGCCTTCTTCCTTTCCACTCAATCCAATAACATTATCATCCGGTTCCCGGTCTATGAGTTTGTGTAAAGGATCGATTCCGGCTTTAGTAGGTCTGCGGTCTACTGTGATTTCTATGTTCGTGAGCGGTTCAGTGATCTTATGTTTTTTCAGGTAGATCAATTCCTGGCTTCCGTTTTTGTCTTCTGCATAAACTCCGATGTCTATCCAGTCATGAACCTCAACCGTGTCTTCAATCCCGGACTTATTCAGACGCAACTTGGTGACATCCACTTCCAGGTTTACCTCAAACTGCTGGCTCGCTGTTGACTCATAGCTTCCCGAAACAGCCTGTATATCATGCAAGGTGATGGTCTCGAACAAGTCTTCCAATACATATTGAAGACTGTCCGGAGTGACCTCCCTGAAGTAACCGATCAAATCGTTGGTGGTTGCATATCGGTCTGTCCGGAGTTTGATCAGGCCATCGATGTTGTTCCAGTCTCTGAGAAAACGTTTAAGGGCGAGGTTCACACTGTCTTCGGAAATATAATCCTGCAGGGCGTACATATTGACCGCTCCTTTTCCATAGTGAATATAATCCTGGCCAGATTCCACCAATGCAAGCGGCATTTCCTGTTGTTCTTCGTCCGATCGCCCCCGCAGGTAACGCCTCATCTCCCGCTGTACAAACTGGTGCGCTTTTTCGTCGGAGAATTCTTTTTTCAACACCATCAAGGCGGAATATTGAGCCAGTGATTCGGAGATCATAGACCTCCCCTGAACATTGGCGGGGTTCACCTGGTGCCCCCACCACTGGTGAGCAACTTCATGAGCGGTAATTGCAAAGGCCATGTCCACATCTTTTTCATCATCAATATCCATCATAAAGCCGATGGCCTCAGAAAAGGGAATGGTGCTTGCGAAAGACTGGGCAAAGGTCCGGTATCGTGGAAACTCCATAATCCGTAACTGCGGGTATTGATAGGGACTGAAGTGTGAATTGAAATACCCCAGGGATTTTTTCAGCCCTTTCATCATTCGTTTCAAGTTATACTCGTGCCCCTTCTGGTAATAGATTTCCAGCTCAACCGGATCTTGTGAATGGTTGGCGGATGGAGTCCACCGGTCTTTTACAACTTTATAATCGGCAGAGGTGACAGAGTAGAAATTGGTAATAGGCTGGTTTGTTCTGTAGCGAAAATAAGAGCGGTCGCCTTCAGTCCAGTGGCTTTCCAGGTAGCCCGGAGCAATAGCCGTCTGGCTTGAATCGGTGCTTACCACTATTTCAAAACGAATTTCTTCTCCGTCATCATTGGCCATACCTTGTTTCAGGGCTATCGGATCGTTTATGGACGCCCTTCTGGCTCTTGGTTTCAGCCCCTGTTCTTCTCTCTCGCTTTTATCTTCTAATTCAATATCCGGATGATATCCAAGGGTAGGGAAATAGTTATTATTGAAAAAGGTGCCATTTTGGACAATGTCGTGATTGAGCCCCGTCTCAAGCCCCTGGGTGATGTAGGTTTGGCGGAACTCCATTTTCAATGAATCCCCCGGCTGCAAAGGTGTATCCAGGGTATGGATGAAATAGCCGTATTCCTCGTAGGTATTATCAGCTTCCGAAGCTCTTTCAAATTCAATTCGCTCAATAGTAAGGTCCGGGGATGGAGCTTTCTGTATATGAATTTCCGGTATAGCCTGGTCGTGCTTGTTTACCAGGGTGAATGAGCCTTTGGCAATAAAGTTCCTTTCCGATGGGTACAGATCTACATTCAAATTAACAGCAGTGATTTTTGGCTGCGGAAGATGTTCGAATTTCTTGAGCGCTTTCTCATAGTTAGCCTTGTATACTTTTTCTGCTGAAGGAAAATCGAAGTCGCTCAGGATGTTGGTATTGTAGAATATATATCCTCCCGAAAAAACAAAGAAGAGAAAGGCTCCGGCAATCAGTCGCCCCAGAGGTTTGGTGTATCTCTGTCTGCGTGATTTCCATCTTTGTTTAAAATCCGTTTCTGTTCCTCTTGCAATAAAAAGGGTAGCCGATGCAAATAACATGATGGAAAACCAGAGCCAGTACGATTTAATCCACAGGTATCCCTTAAGAAAGCTCCCGTAGCTATTCATTTCAGAATACATGGGTAAAAAGCCGCCTCCAAATGAATACAACGGATGGCTGTAGCCGGAAAGATTTAACACTACAATTCCAACCACTAAAAATACTGCCATCGCAATATGGGCTACATATTTGTTATTCAGGACGGATTGGAAGAAGAAGGCGACCAGGGACAGCAGCACAAGGAAAAAGAATATGCCTGTAAAGAATTCCATAAAGTATAAGCCCGGCTCAAAAATATAGTATTCGTTAAAAGCCTGGAAGACCATTCCTGCTGCCATCATGGATAACAGAAGAAAAGCCAGGATCACCAAGAGGGCCAGCAACTTTCCAGTCAGGCTGATGAAGCTGGAAACAGGAACGGTATCGAAAACCTGGTGAAAGTTGGCATCCCGTTCTTTCCACACCAATTCACCGCTATAGAAAAGGATGATAAACAGGAAAAACAGGACAGATAGTTCAATAAGCTGACTCACAATCAGGTAGGTAGCCGGGTAGCTGTCTACGCCGTATTTGATATCCAGGCTGATAGAATTGATAAATATAGTGGCCACGGCACAGGCTGCAATGGCCCAAAACGAAGACTCTTTCAGAATAGTCCTGATATGAAACCAGCTATGACTTGCAAGTTGGCGGATTGCAGTTTGCAGATCAAAACGGATGGCAGGTGAGGGAATAGATATGCTGGCTCCTGTTGTAGATGCTTTTGATTGATTGGTCGTTGAAGCCTTTTTGCCAGCTTTACCGGTCACAACGTTAAAATTAAATCGGTAATAACCGACTATCAATGATAGCATCCCTATCCCAATCCAAAGTAATCGGCTGTAAAGGAGGATTCCCTCAAAAGGGACAATCCGGGTATTTTTCTCTGCGGGAGTCCAGAATTCAACAATCCCGCCTATGGCCTGAAAGGAAAAAGGATCCAGTATTGCTATGATCTGTTTGTTCCCGGAGCCTGCAGTAAGCTGAAGGGTGAAAATATAAAGGATTAAAAGAAGGATGCCCTGTACATAAACCACCATTATTCTCCGGCTGAGTGCACCCGTCACAAAAAAGAGCGATCCCCCAAAAAATATAGTAGGCAACACTACGGTAAGAAAGGGCTGCAGGTAACTCCAAAAATGGAAGGGGAGTAAAGTAGCGGGGTCTTTCCAGGGTAAAAAGTTACCGATGATCAAACCGATTAAAAGCGCACTAAAAATTCCAAGAAGCACCACAAATGACCCCAGGAATCGCCCGCCCAGGTATGCTTTTTTGGTGATGGGATTAATGAACATCAGGGACTCCATATGATGCTCAAAATCACGAAGCACAGAAACCCCCATAACCATCGAGACCACTGCCATGAAAAAGGCGGTGGTAACTCCCATAGTTTTGGCAATGATGAAGGGAGCGTTGGCTCTTATCAGTTCGGTTCCATTACCGAATAAGGCTTCCACAGCAATCAGGGAATACAAAAGAAGAGCGGTAAAAAATACATAGGTTTCGGACCGCTTGAGCCGGTATTTAATTTCAAATTTGAATAGTTCGAATAGCATGATGAAGAAGTTAAAGTGAAAATAGAAGTCAGCTTTTTCCGGTTTATTATTGAGCAGCAGCCCCGAAGATGTAGGTGAAGTACACATCGTTCAGGCTGGCTTCCACAGGGGTAAAACCCTTGCCGGGATCACGTTCATCATAAACATGAATTACTTTTTTACCCTGGAACAGCCGTTCAGCAATCACATTATAGGAGCGTTTGTATTCGGCCAGCTCTTCTTTGCGTATCGTTTTCGAGTACACATTTCCTTTTATCCTGTTGATGGCCCGGAGGGGATTTTCCTGCAGCAAGACCTCCCCATTATTGATGATGGCCATATTGGTACACAGCTCTTTCACATCTTCCACAATGTGTGTTGAAAGAATTACCACCGTGTTTTCACCCAGCTCACAGAGAATGTTGTGAAACCGGTTTCTTTCCGTGGGATCGAGTCCGGCTGTTGGTTCGTCGACAATGATGAGCTTGGGATTGGCCAACAGGGCCTGGGCGATGCCGAAACGCTGTTTCATGCCCCCGGAATAAGTAGAGAGTTTCTTCTTCCTGTGGATATATAAATTCGTTTTCTGAAGAAGTCCCTCCACTATCTCTTTCCGTTCTTTGGAATTTCGGATTCCCTTGAGAACCGCTAAATGATCCAGCAAGACTTCCGCAGTGGTCCTGGGATACAGCCCGAACTCCTGGGGCAGGTAGCCTATGATCTTGCGCACCTCATTTTTGTCCTTCAGAACATCAAGTTCGCCAAAGGTGACCGTGCCTTCGTCAGCTTCCTGTAAGGTTGCGATGGTTCGCATCAGGGTTGATTTGCCGGCGCCGTTAGGGCCAAGAAGCCCGAACATGCCGGTGGGGATGTCAAGCGAGACTTTATTCAACGCCTGTGTTCCGTTTGAATAGGTTTTTGATAATTTGGATATGGTAAGGTTGTTCATAGCATTGCGTTATTTTTGAGCAAATTTATCAAGCCTAAGTTGCCCGGCGAAGAAACCGGGACGAATAACAGATGGTATAATCTGGAAAACTGTTTAGGGTATCTGAAAGAACTTCATCACACCTTCGGGGGTGTTTGAACACAGGAATAAGCCGTTTGTCAACTCTTTTGATTGAAGACATATTGATGCCTACTTTTGTGCATGATTTCATTTATAAAAAAGCGTGGATTACTCTTCATTATCCTCACCTACATCGGCCTGTTTATCCTGATGGTGATTGCCGATGACATGGGGGAGAGTGGCAACGACTTTGAAGCATTCTCGGCTTTGGGGATGATCATTTTTACGTTTGTAGTGGTGATTCCCTGGTTGATCTGGAAGGCCCGTTCACTGATGCAGCTCAAACATGAAAAGGCCAAAACAGAGCTGCTGCATTTAAAAAGCCAGGTAAATCCTCACTTCTTTTTCAATACGCTTAACAACCTGTATGCCCTGGTGGGAAAAGATGCTGAAAAAGCCCGGTATATGATCCTGAAGCTATCCGATATGATGCGTTACAGTGTGTATGAAGGGCAAAAAGAATGGGTGAGCCTGGAACAGGAAGTAGAATATCTCAGGAATTATATTGAGCTGCACAAAATGCGGTATCACAAAGAAATAGATATTTCCTTTACGGTAGATATCCAGGAAGAAGGATATCAAATTATGCCGCTACTGTTTATCATCCTGCTGGAAAATGCGTTTAAACACGGTGCCGAAAACCTGAATGAGGATGCATATATCCGGATCAATATGATAGCAAACCGGAAGGCGCTGAATTTCCTGATTGAAAATAATTATGATGGTGAGTCGGGGGAAGCAGAGGAGGAAGGGATCGGGTTAAAGAATCTGGAACGCAGGCTGGAATTGGCCTATCCCAAAAAGCATTTGTTGATAACCTCTAAAGCAGATGGTATATACAAAACTCAACTGTCGATCGAGCTTAAATGATTAATTACCTGATAATAGATGACGAACACCTTGCCCATGAAGTAATCAGGGAGTATTGCGATATGCTGCCCTATCTTGAACTGGCAAAAAGCTGCTATAATGCACTGGAAGCAGCCGAGTACCTGCGTGAGCATAAAGTAGATTTGATTTTCCTGGATTTGAATATGCCCAAACTAAAGGGCTTTGATTTTTTGAAAACCCTGGTGACCCCGCCCAAAGTGATTGTAACCACGGCCTACAGCGAATTTGCCCTGGAGGGCTATGAGCTAAACGTGGTAGATTATTTGCTGAAGCCCTTTGGTTTCGAACGCTTTCTGAAAGCCGTTAATAAAGCAACGGGAAATACCTCCTCCAAAAGCAAAGCCGCGGTTCCGAAGCATTCCGATGACAAAGCCGGGACGATTTTTCTCCGCGAAAATAAAAAGTATGTACAGGTGATTATTGATGACATCCTATATCTGGAGGCATCGGGTAATTACGTTAAAGTTATTGTCGGACCCGACATGATTACGGTTAGGGAAACAATCACAGAGCTCCTGGAGATGCTGCCGGGAAATGATTTTCTCCAGGTGCATAAGTCTTATGTGGTGTCCGTTCAACATATTAAAAGCATTCAGGGCAACCGCATTTTCCTGGGGGACGATCACACTATTCCTATCGGGAGAGTGTACAAAATGAATGTAAAGGGATTGTTTGAGTAATTGAATAGTTCAATTGAGAATTATTCAATTAAGAATTAAGAATTAAGAATTATTCAATCAGGAATGCGTGTTCAGTGACAATTTTTCACCTTTATCTCCCATCTCCCAAAAAACCCCTTTCCGGTCTGGTTTTGATTTTGTTAATTAGGGTCTTGTCAGTTTGGCTTTAATGATATCTCTGAAATCATCTGTGTATGAATGAAATGATACTCCCTTATCATCTTGGATGCTCGGTATGGGCGCTGCCGGAATGGGTAGGTTCTTTTTTTCGGGATGACGCCAAAGCCGCTGATTTCCTCACTCAATATGCTTCGGTATTCAATACCGTAGAAGGAAATACCACCTTTTACAATATTCCTTCGCCCGGGCAAATAGAAAGCTGGAATAAGAAAACCCCCCGGGGATTCAAATTCTGTTTTAAGTTTCCCCGGCATATCACCCATAAAAAACAGTTGATGGAAACCGATGATGATGCCCTGCGTTTTGTAGAACTCTTTACCCCGCTCCGGGAGAAACTGGGGCCGTTTATGATTCAACTGCCTCCTGCCTTTTCAGCCAATGATATCTCTCGGCTCGAAAATCTGTTGTCTATACTCCCCAAAGATCTCAACTATTCGGTAGAAGTACGCCACAAAGATTTTTTTGATCACGGCAGACATGAACGAAACTTTGTGTCGCTCTTACAAAGTTATAATATAGACCGGGTGATCTTCGATAGTCGTAAGCTTCACTCCGTGAAATCGCAGGCCGCCTCTATACTTGAAGCCCAAAAAAAGAAACCCAAAGTACCGATCCGTTTCGACAACACGCACAACCGCCCCCTGGTGCGCTATGTGGGAACCAACGACATTCTGAATAATGAACCCTATTTAAAAGAATGGGCTATTATTGTTGCTGAATGGATTAAGGAAGGGTTACATCCCTATATCTTCATTCATTCCCCCAACAAAGTAGATCAGCCAAAGTTATGCAGGCATTTTCACCAGCTTCTTTCCAAGCTGATCGAGATTCCCCCGCTCCCGCAATGGCCCATCGACAAACAGGGCAAGCAGCTTGGGCTTTTCTAAACACACGACTCAGTCATTATCCAGGCCCGCTACAAATGCCGTATTTTTAACAAAGTGAAGTTTGTTTAATTTCCGCATCACTTCTTTTTCCCTGCCCACCTCAGTCTCCACGATAGCCATCCTGGGAACAATCATTCTGAGCTTCAATCCTATTGCTACATATTCTTCCAACAGTTCAGGAAGCATTTCTTTTGTGATGTGATATTTGAAAATCACGGTTGGAAAACGGGTATTGGCAAACTCCATGAACCGTTTTCTCAATTCTTCAGCTTCTTTTTCAGTAACATTCTCTCTCCTCTCCAACATTTCCTGGAAAGCCTCCTCCGGGAACCCACGCTGTGTTTCCCGGATTTGATCAACATATGGGTGCTTGCTGAGCTTAAGCAACATCTCCTCGGGAGGGTTTGCTTTAGTACCTGCGGTTATAGGATTAACCTTCATCTGCAATATGTTATATCCCAGCCCTTCCAGTTGCTCCTTCACAAAACGATTCGATACGGTATCCTGGAAAGTCAGCTGAACCACTCCTTGTGTAAATTTGTAGCTGCCGTGCTGAAGCCGCTTGATTTCTTTGTTATCCTGCTGCACCTGGGCAGATATAGGAGATGTTAAAAGAATGATAAGCAGTCCGGTTAGTATGAATCGATTCCCCATCATAAACCCACTTTTTCCAACATTCAAACCCATTTAACACCTGTTTATTTAGCTTATCTCCGGTTTTGGTCAATCACCCCAATCATGGCCGTGCTTTCTACATAAGGTATTTTTTCCAGTTTATCCATCATCTGGGTCTCTCTGCCTTCAGGTGTTTTTACAATGACGGTTCTGGGACTATCATCGTTCAATAGGGTTACAGAAATTGCCGGGTACCGATCTAACAGTTCATGTGCCTTCGTTTTTGTTATATTTATATTAAAGATAACCTGCATCCTGCTTTTCTTGCTCATAGCAGTCAGCTCTTCAACCAGTTTCTCTTTTCTCTCCTTAGAAGCATTCTCCATTTCCATAATCTTTTCCCGGTCTGCCGATGTAAAGGCCTGCTTGTGGACGATCAAATTTTTTATATATGGATGTTCTTCCAGTTCTGTAATGACCGATTCTTCAACCTCTGCGGTTCCAAACCCAACAATAGGCTTTATGTTGATGCTGGATACTTCATATCCCTGCTGTTTAAAATCCCTCATCACAAAAGCCGGAGTTGTGGTGTCAGTTAAAGTTACCTGTACTTTCCCTTTGGCAAAACTGTAATTACCCTCTTCCAGCGCCTTCAGCTCACTTAAATCCATTGTCTGTGCAACAATAACTGCTGGAAGCATCAGCATGATCCCCAAACAAAACATCCATTTAAATATTTTCATTTTTTTCACCTTAAATCATTGGTTTCAAGTAATTAGATAAAAATACTCTTCATTTACAACCTTTTTAACTGCTGAATATTTCCCGCCTTTTGTTTTCTAAAACTGAAATCATGACAGGCTGTTTATGCTGATATTTGTTCGGGCAAATCAGAACCTCAATTTATACTTACAAAAAGAGCTGAAAAGATCGTATTTTTGGAGTCTCCCATTTTTTAAGCACAAACCTTATTTAGATGAGCCAGACGGCAACAACCGATAACCAGATTATTGAGGAAGCACAGAAGAGGCGCACTTTCGCGATTATCTCTCACCCTGACGCCGGTAAAACCACCCTTACCGAAAAACTATTGCTTTATGGTGGAGCCCTGCACGAAGCCGGATCTATCCGTGCCCGAAAAGCCACCCGGCATGCCGCCTCCGACTGGATGTCGATTGAGCAGGAACGGGGTATTTCTGTAACCTCTTCGGTGCTCCGGTTCGAAAAAGAAGGCATTAAGTACAATTTGCTGGATACTCCCGGTCACAAGGATTTTTCTGAGGATACCCTGCGAACCCTGGTAGCCGCCGATTCCGGCTTGATGGTTATTGACGTGGCCAAGGGCGTTGAGGAACAGACGGAAAAACTTTTTGAAGTTTGTAAGCTTCGCGAAGTGCCCGTCATCACTTTTGTAAACAAGTGCGACCGCCCCGGTATGGATCCGCTGGAAGTGCTCAGTAATGTTGAAACCAAGCTGGGTATTGAAGCGGTCCCTGCAAGCTGGCCCATGGGATACGGCCAGAAGTTCCAGGGTATTTATGACGCCATTGGCAAGAAAGTACATATGTACCAAAAAGCCGATCATGGTGCCAAAAAAGCCGTAACTAACGTACTGGATGTAGAGGATGCCATCGAAGCCTCCACTCTTTCCGATACCGAGAAAGAAGATTTCCGGGAAGAGGTAATGCTGATTGAGGATATGTATGAAATGATGGACCCCGAAGACTATGCTTCCGGTAAGGTAACGCCGGTTTTCTTTGGATCGGCTCTGCACAACTTTGGGCTGGATGTGTTCCTCACCTATTTCCACCAACTGGCCCCCTATCCCCAGCAATATAAAACCCCGGAAGGCGAAGGGCGTTCTCTGGATGACAGTTTCTCTGGTTTCATCTTTAAGATGCAGGCTAACATGAATCCCGATCATCGCGATTGTGCTGCTTTTATCCGGGTGGCCTCAGGTAAGTTTGAGCGGGGGCAGCAGGTAACCATAGCAGGTATTGGCAAGAAAGTAAAAATGTCGACCCCGCATACGCTGATGGGGGACGACCGCCAGCTCATGGAGCATGCCTACCCCGGAGATATTGTTTCTATCTTTAATCCGGGATCGTTCCGCATCGGTACTACCATCTATGAAAAGAATGAGGTTAAGTTTGATGTGATCCCCTTGTTTACCCCTGAACATTTTCAGAAGGTGGCCACCAAAGATCCATTTAAGCGAAAGCAGCTTAGGGAAGGCCTCCGCCAACTCTCTGAAGAAGGAGTGGTGCATGTATTTGAGGTGCCCAATGGCGTGGGTAACGAGCTGTTGCTTGGAACGGTGGGAGTGCTTCAGTTTGAAGTGGTAGAACACCGCATGCAGGTTGAATATGGGGTGGAACTGGTGAAGAGCCCGGTGTCGTATTACTGCGCCCGCTGGCTGCCGAATGAACGCAAAGACATCACCGAGAAACTGGAGGCCAGCTATTCCACCCATGTAACCAAAGACATGGAAGAAAACCCCATCGTATTGTTCGACTCCATGTATGCCCTTAACCAGGGCGAGGATAAAGTTGGCGCCGAAAACCTATTCAAGTTTAAGCAAGGGTAGTTGGTCAATTAAGAATTATCAATGACTCAATTTTTCAACAACCCTTGATCTGCACCTACACGGTTTGTCGAGATCTACCCTCAAACAACCGCTGCCCAACCTTCGGGCTTTGGTTGAAACGGGCAACCAGCCAAGTCCCATCAGCGGCCTCCTTCCTGCCTCCCCTGCTCCAATAGTTTGGATTTTGCCATAACTCAGTTGGTTTATTGGATGAAGATGTTATTTTGTTGGGGCGATGAGGAAGCAATTCCTTACAAAACAGCTTGGATATTATACGAACAGCTTAGGCGAACAACGGTTCGGATAACATCCCAAAAATCACATTATGCGAATAAAAAGGTACAGGAAAGCGTTTAAAGGTGGTTTCTGCTCGTTCGCCCTAACAATACCCTTGTTCGGATAATATTATGTTAGGCAAACTTAGACTTCAAGATGAGTAGAAAAAAAGTTAAACAAACAACTCAAACTGAAATTCTTTATAAATCTAGAAGAAGATGTCCAATTTGCTATGGTTTGAATGGAGACACTGATATAAAAAAGGGACAAATTGCGCATTTAGATCAAGATTCTAGTAACAACGATTTTGATAATCTAGCTTTTCTTTGCTTTGACCATCACGATGAATTCGATGGTAAAACAAGCCAATCAAAATCACTTCAAAAAGATGAAGTGAAAAAATATCGCGACGATTTATATCAAATTTTCGAAGAACTTGGTACAGAAAACCTTCCTGATTTAGAAGTATTTGAAGAAAATACTAATAATGTTGAAAGGGATAAGCTAGAATTCGATGTGTATCAAGAGAAGATTAAAATTTACCGAGAGATTCGAAAATTCCTTGGACTTATTATAAGAGATGCTGATATAGAGATTAAAGATATGATAGAATTTGCGAATAAAACTGATGAAGCGGTTTTTTTATTTGATAAAGATATCAGCAAATTAATAGCTGAAATTTATCATCAAGCATCTCAACTACGTTATACTAACAAAAGATTAAATAGTAGGTATTTAGATGTGGGTCGAGAAAGGACTAGGATAGCAGAAGAAAACATGGAATTACTAAATTGGTTTTCTAAGACTACAAAAGAATTAAAGTCTCATTTTTATCCCTACTTAAGTCTCTAAAGTTCGCCTAACATATATATGGCCTCCAATGTCAAGAGGCAATAACTCTTCCGTGCGAAAATAAAATCTTTTCACTCAGCCGGTCTCGACACACTTTTGGTGGATTAGTACTACAGGCAGTTTTCAATCGCGGGTTGGCA
>VEMX01000085.1 GCA_009711805.1 Balneolaceae bacterium
GAATCAACGGCATGGGAAAAGGCCAGAAACAAGAAATCCAAAACAATCAATTGGCAATTCACAACAGACGATGCCCGAATAAAATTACACCGACTTTACCCGACTTTTCAGGATTGACATGACACTAGTATTAATCAAACTTAACCCGAATTATTCACGAATGGATGCAAAATGGCGATCTATATACTTGAATATATTATCGTTGAATTGCTTTATGTAATAGCCCAATTTTGAGGTACGGATTAGGCGGCGAAATTTCCCCGTACGCTGCGTTCAAGTGAAAATTGGGGTACTCAGGGTACCACAGTACCCTTCCGTTCCCATTTCCACTTCGCCTTGCGTACGATTAAATTTCTTGGTGAATAATCCGGGTTAAACAATTGTTATACTAATTGTCTAAATCAGGCTTTATTGTAAGCTGGGGCTTTTTTACCTGCTTGATCACTTGTTCAGCTGTAGACCCCAGCAGCATATGTGAGAGCCCGGTTCTCCCATGGGTAGACATCACAACTAAATCAGATTCATTATTGGCGTATTCAATAATCTCGTGATGGGAAGTCACAGACTTGGTAATCACAACCTTAAACATCACTGATGTTTCCTCACCATTCTCTTCACAAACCATTTCGTCAAAATAGTCTACATCACCTCTCTTTATTCTTAACCTTTTACCAGGATATTCCTCCAAAAAACGCGCTATCTCGTTCACCAGGCTTTCGTATACATTCTTCTTGGCAAGCCCGGAAGTATTTGGCTCCACACCGTGTATGTCAGAAGCAAATAATTCAATAACATGAACTACTTCTATGCCGGCATCAAACTTATCCGCTATCTCAAAGGCTATCGGCAGGGCACTCATGGAATGGTGGGAGAAGTCACAGGGCACTAAAATTTTAAGAATATCCTTTCCTGTAATACTTTCCGGGATTGTCAGTACGGGCACCAACGACTTTCTGATGATTTTATCAGTGATACTGCCATGGAAAAGGCTTGATTTATGGCTGCCCGTTGCACTCATCAGAATTAAATCATACTCTTCTTTACTAGCTCTTTCGGCTATAGCATCAGAAGGCTTGCGGTCAATCTTTACAATCGAATTTCCCTTGTTTTTCTTATTTTTGATATGCTCATCCGCAAACTTCTGCAGCTCTTCCTTCTTCTGTTCAATAAGTTTTGGGTAAACATCATCATCCATATTGATGGGCATCCCAATACTACTAAAGCTATCCGATAAATAATCAGAAAGTGGAATTACATGCATCACATCCACTTTACAGTCAAATAGCTCTATAAAAATATCTGCAAATACCAGGGCCATTTTCGATTCTTCTGAAAAATCGGTGGGAACCAAGATTCTTTTAACATCCATGATCTGACTTGTTTAGTTAGCATTAACCTGCTGCATAGTAACCAGATTAATCCTTTAAGTAAACCACATGTACAAAAAACAGCTTTCCTAAGAATCCTCTAATACTTCGAAACTACTCCTCTTGTTCCTGTCCCTGATACCTTAGCTGTTCCAATCCGCCCACCAGCACTAAACCTATAGTCATACCGATGATACCTCCCCACACATCCGGAGTAGCAGCCGGGGTAGAATTCCAGCCGGCCGGAATATACGGCTCAGATTTTATTAGCTTCTTTTTTATGGTGAGCACTTCTACCTGTTTCATATCATCAAAAGCGGCTTCGGCATTCAGGGTATCTCCCAGACGTTCAAATTCCGGCAGGTTTTCATTGGGTGGATTTTTCTTCAGTTTCGTCACCTTTTCACTGGTAGCTTCTACCCGATTCACTGCTCTGACATGTTCTTCAAACTCCCGATGCTGGTAAGGCCATATCACGTACAAAGAACCAATCAAAAAGCCAATCAGCAAAGCAATGGTTTGGGCATGGTATTTCTTTAGCAGCCATGATAATACTCTTGAGAAAAGGGTGAGTCCGGTGATGGCCCCTGCTATAAATGGCAACAATCCTATCATACCTTCTACAGTGTCGGTTCCTCCAATTAACCCTATTTGGGATAACAGATAATCATATTTGCGCATAATCAACAACAGATACGAACCTGAAATGCCTGGTAAGATCATTGCACATATAGCAATACAACCACTCAGGAATACAAACAACGGATGCTCAGGGGTATCGGCAGGAACCAGGTTCACGATCCACAATCCAAAGGCAATACCAAAAATGAGACTCCCTCCTTCCTTCCACCCAAATGCTTCCAGTTCTTTATAGAGAATGTAGATGGAACCCACGATTAAACCGAAAAACAGGCCATATACAGTTTCCGGATGGGTAAACATATAAATCTGCAAAGGCACAATTTTGGTGAAAAAGGCCAACGCAGAAAATATTCCGGAAAAAAGAATCACGATAAAAAACAGGTGAACTCTTGAGAAAGCCAATTTCCATTTCAAGGTAAACAACGCTTTCAGGAACGGGATGTCCACACTTTTAATGGCATCAATCAGGCGCTCGTAAATGCCCAGGATTAAGGCCATGGTGCCTCCGCTCACTCCCGGCACAATATCGGCCGAGCCCATCAAAAAACCTTTAATAGCTAAAAAAGGAGCTTCTTTCCAGCTTGTAATATCACCAGAGTCATGTTCAGTATTACTCAATGCTTATTCTCCCCAGCCTTTTTCTCCAATCAATGGCACAAACTTGAAATGGTTAAACTCTTCCTGCTTGTACTCATTTTCTGATACCCTGGTAATTCGCATCATCATCTGCTTTTCATCATCACCCACCGGTATAACCAGGCGCCCACCAATATTGAGCTGTTTCACCAGGTCTTCGGGTACTACCGGGGCACCCGCAGTTACCACTATACCATCATAAGGTGCATAGGCCGACCACCCCAGGGTGCCGTCTCCCACTTTCAGCATGGCTTTATATCCAAACTCCCGGAGGGCCTCTTTCGCACGGTGATAGAGTTTGCTGTGCCTTTCTACGCTATACACATCTGCACCAAGCTCACATAATACCATGCATTGATAGCCTGAACCAGTACCTATTTCGAGTATCTTTTCACCTTTTATGATTTCTAACAGTTCAGTTTGGGCTGCTACGGTATAGGGCTGCGATATGGTTTGTCCCATGCCAATGGGCAGGGCCGTATCGTGATAGGCTTTATTGTGAAGAGCAGTGTCTACTAATTTGTGCCTGGGAATGGTGCCAATGGCCTGTAGCACGCGCTCATCTTTAATCCCTTTTTTGCGGAGGGTTTCTATCAGCTTCTTACGTGGACGTACAAATCGGCGATTTTGCAAACTATTCAATTCTTAAATGCGACTTTACTGCAGTCCAAGTATACAGATTTAGTATAAAAAAAGAGTTAAGAAAAAGTCTTTTTGTTTTACTTTGGCTCTATGCCCCTTATTTTAGCGCAAATCTTATTACATATATTTATGACTTTATTATTTCTTGAAAACCTGAGTTGGGGTATTGACCCCGAACTGTTTAGCGTTGGCCCCATACAGCTTCCTTTTCCTATCTCTATTGTTGGCTTAGGTATAGCAGCCATACTGGGATATATTGCCTTTAAACAATTATTCCCGGGGACTGGAGCCTCTTCTTCCAAAAAGAAGAAGGATAAAACCGGAAAAGAACCCGAAAGCTGGAAAGTATGGGGGGTGGTTATCGTCGCCATTGTCGTAGGTCAGCTTATAGCCCTCATGTTCAACACATCCACTATTGAACATATAGGTCCCATTGCTCCCCGATGGTATGGAGTGTGTTTTGCACTGGCTTTTGTAAGCGGTTATATGTTTGGCATTAAAATGTGGAAAGATGCCGGCCGTAGCGCCATGGAAATGGAAAACATTCTCATAAAAGTACTTATTGGTACCGTCATAGGTGCGCGCCTGGGCCATGTCATCTTCTACGACCTGGATTATTACCTTAGAAACCTGGGGCAGGTTCTGGCAATATGGAACGGTGGATTGGCTAGCCATGGTGCTGCTATTGGTGTTGTTACAACCCTGATTTTAATAAGCCGCAAAAAAGCCGATATGAGCTTCTGGTGGCTGGCCGACCGGGTGGTTATACCCTCCGCTGTAGGCGGGGCTTTTATCCGTACGGGGAACTTTTTTAATTCTGAAATATATGGACATCAATCGGACTTACCCTGGGCTGTACAGTTTACAAATCTTCCCGGACAGGCTGGAATGGTGACACGGCATCCCACTATGCTGTATGAAGTTCTGCTTTGTATTCTTGTTTTTTCCGTTCTGTGGACCATTTACAAAAAGTATAAAACCCAACCGCCGGAAGGTTCATTATTCGGGATGTTTCTCATTCTGTTATTTTCTGGTCGGTTTTTCCTGGAATACACTAAAATCCCACAGGCTGAGTTTGCCAGTGAATGGGCCATCAACATGGGGCAGTGGCTGAGTATCCCTCTTGTATCGATCGGCTTTTACATTGTGATTAAAAAGATAAACTGGAGCAAAAAACCGATTCAAAATTAGTAGAATCTGCATGTACTCATTGCCAGGTCTATATAAATAACCTCTTTCTATTTTGACTACTTTTAAACTATGCAGACAGCAATACATGCTTAGGGTTTTCTTCTGCCATTCCCTATTTTGGCTTCTTAAATTATCGTCATATGGAATGGTTTGATATCCCTCTTATAAAAGTATTCCTTTATGCCCTGCTTACGGCTGTAGCTACAGGTCTTGGTGCCCTACCCTTCTTTTTTATCAAAAAAATATCGCCCTCTTTTTTGGGCCGGTCGAATGCGGCAGCCGGCGGACTTATGCTTGCCGCAAGCTTTAACCTGATTATGGAAGGATACCGCATCAATGAATGGATGACAGTAGGTGGAATGCTGGCCGGTGTGTTTTTGGTTTTACTGGCTGACCGCTGGATTAACCAACGCTCGGATGTTGAAGTTGAAAAATTGATTGGCGGCGGCCGCCGGGAAATGCTGCTATTCCTGAGTATTATGACTGTACACTCTTTTGCGGAAGGAGTTAGTGTAGGAGTTTCTTTTGCCAGTACACTCGAGTTTGGGATCTTTATTGCCATTGCTATTGCTGTACATAATATACCTGAGGGGCTTGCCATTAGCCTGGTGATGATCCCTGAGGGCACCTCTCCCATAAAAGCGGTATGGTGGAGTATCTTTTCCAGCCTGCCACAGCCCCTGATGGCAGTACCGGCTTTTATTTTTGTGGAAACCTTCCGCCAATATCTCCCCTTCGGCCTTGGACTTGCAGCCGGTGCCATGATCTGGATGGTATTTGCTGACCTGATCCCGGAAGCTCTTGAGAAATGTGAAGCCCGAAAAGTTGGTTTGTGGGTTACCCTGGCAATCTTAGCTATGAGCGCCTTCCAAATTTTGATTGGACAGTAAAAACCCCTTATCATCCCATTGAATAGAAAGGCGTTCTTGTTTGAATTTATTAAAGCCTTCCAAACCAGGAACAATCCTTTTTGAGATAGAATTTAACCTTCCCGTGCTTCTACCGATACCCCCACTGAAGCATTCCTTTTCAGCTTAATATTTTGCAACCGTTAACATCAAATTGCAACCGTTAACAAGAAACCTTCATAACTTTCGGTTAATTAAATAATCTACTAATACTCCACTAATAAAAATAAATGTTCTTTAGGAAATTAATACTATTCATCTTTATAATGGTTCCCACTATAGCCTCTTCTCAGGCTAATCAGTCATCAGAAAAAATAAACGTTTTCGTAGATTGCAGAGACTGTGGAAGGTCTTTTCGGGGTGGCAACGAAGTATCATACATAAGAAATGAAATCAAATTTGTTAACTTTGTAAGAGATCAGGGAGTAGCCCAGGTGCATCTTTTAATCACCAAACAAAGAACGGGGGGCGGAGGCGGCCAATACACACTTAATTTTATAGGTCAGGATGATCTTGCCAGCGAATCGCAGGAACTCACTTATTCCTCCTCGGGTTCTGCTACCGAAGATGAAAGCCGAAAAGGGCTTTTAAATAAAGTAAAGATAGGGTTGCTATCCTACATGACGGGCAGTAATGCATTAGAAGACCTCTCTATTGAATACGCTCCTACTGAGGAAAGAGAAGTGGATCCTATTGATGACAACTGGAATAACTGGGTATTTGAGGTTGGTGCGGGTACCAATTTTAACGGTGAAGAATCTCGAAAAGGCCTGAATATGAACAGTGACTTCAGCATTCGCCGAATTACTGAAAAATGGAAAACATTTATCTACTCCAATTATCGGTATAACCGGCGTACTTTCGTATCGGAAGACAGCCTGGGCAACAAAGAGGAAGATATATATACCACTGAGCGAATGAGCCTCTTCGGACTTACGGCTCGCAGTTTAAGTAGTCACTGGACTTTGGGATCTTTTATTCGGTTACAATCCTCAACAAGAGATAACTATGACCTTAGAGTTGCCTTAACCCCCTCTATAGAATACAGCGTCTTTCCATACCGGGAACATACGCAACGCCAAATAACTTTCCGATATGGTGTTATGAATACCTTCAATAACTATACGGAAACCACAATTTTTGGCAAAGATGATGAATTTCTATTGCAACAGGAACTTCAATCCAGTATGGACTTCACTCAACCCTGGGGAGAAATTGAAGCCCGTATGAATGCAAGCTCGTACCTGCACGATTTGAGCAAAAACAGGCTTGAGTTTGATTTTGAAATTGATTTCAGAATCTCGAAAAACCTTTCTGTTTCCTTCTCCACAAATTATGCTGTCATTAACGATCAAATTAACATTGCAGCTGGTAACACTACCGATGAGGAACTGCTTTTAAACCTCCGACAGCAATCTACCTCCTATAGCTATGGTGGATCTATTGGCTTCGAAATTACCTTTGGATCTATCTATAATAATGTGGTAAACCCACGGTTCTAAAAATCTATTCTTATTTTTTTAATGAAAGCTGTGCCTGTTTAGGTACGGCTTTTTTTTATTGGTATAATGCTGATGAGTCTTATATTCCCAAAAAATTTTATATGAAATATTTCGTACTGTTTCTCGCTTTCATTGCCAGCTCTTCAGTCCAGGCCCAGCCCCAACCCGCTGATACTTCCGATTGGACTGAAACTGAACATAAGGTACACCAACTGATTTCGCAGGATGGGATATATGTGGTGCATTTTTGGGCTACCTGGTGCCATAACTCCCGGTCAGAGCTTAAACGAGGTATATGGCCACGCATCATTAACCGTAACCCGGATACCGAATTCATTTTTGTAACCATCCGTGATGAGGGCAAGACGGGCACCGATGTACTTGCTGAATATAATATCCCTGAACAAGTTACCATACTTGGCCAGGAAGAGATAGGCCGTAGCCAAAATCAAAGAAACCGGCTGTTCATGAACCTCCCCTCTTACTGGACCCCTACCACCTGGGTGTTTCATAAAAATGGAAAGCTGGCATATGCCATCAACCACGGAGAGGTAAATGAAAAGGCCTTCCAGCAATTACTGAAAGACCTTCGAAAAAACTGGAGCCACTAATACGTTTTAACTCTCTCCAGTGTGTTGTTCGGTTCCTTGATTCCCGTTACCCCTGGAGAGCATAGCATCTAATTTCTCGCCACCCCGGATCCCAAAATCCAGTGTTCGTATAGGAAATGGAATACTGATATCATGTTCATCAAAAGCTTTTTTAAGAGCTATGATAGCATCACTGCGTGGAGACCAAAAATCTGAACCGCTTCGGAAATCAACCCAAAACTGAATCACGAAATTCACTGAACTCCCGCCAAACTCTTCATAATAAAACTCTACATTCCGTTTTTTATCTCTGCCTTCAAGTTCTGATATAGCTTCAATTGCAATATCCTTTGCCTTCTCAAGATCATCACCGTAAGAGACTCCACAACTTAAATCTATACGGCGTTCATGATTTTTGGTAAAGTTTTTAAATGGATTTTCAAACACTAGTTTATTGGGGATATATACAATCTGTCCCTGTGGCGTTTGTATAACGGTATTTCGAAGATTCAGCTTGGTGACTGTTCCATAGTAATCATTACTTTCAATGATATCACCAATACCAAAAGGATGCCGCACCGACAGTAATATACCTGAAATGAAGTTCGATGCAATATCCTGAAAGGCAAAACCTAATGCTAAACCTACAATACCAGCACCGGCCAACAAGCTGGTAACTGCACCATCGAGCTGTAAAATACTGAGCCCAATGAAAATCCCAGTACCAACTATCAATACCCCCATTATCGTCTGTATCAATCCGATAACTGTTTTATTGGATGTTACCTTGTACAAAATCTTCCCCACAACCTTGCGAATAATGCGCCCCAACACATAAAAAACAATCAGAACCAGCAGAGCCACTGCTAAGTTGGGTAACATTTCAATGCCCGTCTCAATCCAGGTTTCAACTTTATTCATTACCAATTCATATGCATTTTCTAATTCCATAAATTTATGTTACAGTTTTGTTATGATTTATATTCATTTATTTCTTGTCTTACCCTAAGTAAGGAATTCTTAATACGTATTGTTCCTTGCACATACATTCAATTATTATTGACCAAAAAAGCGACTATTTAACAATGAAAAAATTAATACTTGGTATTTTTGTTTCACTTATGCTACTCAGCATACCTACTCACGCTCAAAGAGTGGCTCCCAGTGCCGATAAAGTACATCCTCTGCTCATTAGTTCAACCATTCCGGATGTAAGCGTTAAAACTATTGATGGTGAAAATGTAAAACTTCGGGAGCTTACTTCAAAGAAACCCACCATACTCATTTTTTATCGCGGTGGATGGTGTCCCTATTGTAACCAACACCTTGCCGAACTCCAACAAGTTGAAGATAAGCTGTACGATATGGGGTATCAGGTTCTCGCGCTCAGCCCCGACCGCCCGACCAAACTTAAAGAAAGCATGAACAAACATGAGCTGGATTACACCTTGTTGTCAGATAGCCCCATGAATGCTACCAAAGCATTTGGCCTGGCTTTTGAGATGGAAGAATCATTAGTTAAAACGTACAAAGAAGACTATAACATTGATATAGAAGGCGATTCAGGTTACGGTCATCACCTGCTGCCTGCGCCCGCCGTCTACATTATTGATACCGACGGGACCGTACAATTCAATTATGTAAATCCCAATTACAGAGAACGCATACGTGGAAATATACTTCTGGCAGCTGCAGAAGCCTATAGTCCGAATTAAGGGATAATTCGTCAATGGGTAATCTTCTGCTTATCTTTGGGCAACTATGACTAAAGAAAGCGCGCTCGAGAAAACCGACCTCAAATCCCTTACCAAAGAAGAATTAACCCATTTTTGTGAAGAGCTGGGGCTGCAAGGCTTCCGCTCCGACCAAATATTTCAATGGCTATACCAAAAAGGGGTTTCTGATTTTGACGACATGACTAACCTGTCGAAAGATCTCAGGAACAAACTCAAGGATATTGCCACCATCAATCGCATTGAAGCTGTCCAACAACAGGAATCCAGTGACGGAACCATCAAATTCTTATTCCGGCTTCAGGATGAAGAACAGGATTATAAAGTAGAAGCCGTATTAATTCCCGATTTTTTTACGGATGGCGCCGCACGCCGCTTAACGGTATGTGTATCGTCTCAGGTAGGCTGTGTATTTGGTTGTACCTTCTGTGCAACCGGTAAAATGGGGCTCTTCAGAAACCTCACGCACGGTGAGATTGTGGACCAGGTGCAGTATATCAATGAACTGGCTGAAGAGAAATATGGTAAGAAAATCACCAACATTGTATATATGGGGATGGGAGAACCATTGCATAACTACAAAGCTGTGATCAATTCTGCCAGTATCATCTCTGATCCGCTCAGCATTGAACTTTCACCCAAGCGAATCACTGTTTCTACAGTAGGCCTCACCAAGCAAATAAAAAAGCTGGCCGATAATCAAGAGCCGTTTAATCTGGCTATTTCGCTCCATGCCGCAACCGATGAGAAGCGGGATAAGATTATGCCTATTAACAATTCCATGAACCTGGAAAGTCTGGAAGAAGCTGTTCGGTTTTACTACAAAGTCACACAGCGCCCCATCACTTACGAATACCTGTTATTTGATAATTTCAACGACAGCAGACGGGACGCCCGGGAATTATCTAAGATTGTGAAGTGGGCTCCCAGCAAGGTAAATATCATCATGTACAACAACGTGGCTGGGGTGGAGCTCAAACGAGCCCGCGAAGAACGCCTCGATAACTTTATGAGAGAACTCATCCAGAATGATGTGCGGGCTACCGTACGCCGAAGCCGCGGCGACGATATTGACGCCGGCTGTGGACAACTGGCTATCCGCGAGGGCGCCCCCAAGGGGAAAACGATGGCTAAGACGTAGTTAGTTATGGGTGTAATGGTTATAGCACCGTGGGCATGCCTTGGCCAGTTGATTTGGGATTGAGTGATGAAATATAAATCCCGTAGGGGCACATCGCATGCGCCCGGGTGAGGCTCAAATCTCATTATCCTTATTTCAACTCTCAACCAACGTTGATTTTTCCTCCGATAAATCTTCTTATGATTTGCTCCTACACGGTTTGTCGACATCGGCTCTCAAAAAACCTATAGCCCAACTTTCGGAAGAGAGCATCGGTTTTATCACCTCCCAAACGAAGGTTTATCTTCGCTGACTTACGTACCCCGGATTGTCAACCGGGGCTCTTTACTGTTATCCCATCAGTACTTCTTAAGATAGATTTGACCCCGTTTTGAGGAATCGTCTTCTTGTGGTGGAAAGGTACTTCCCAGAAAAGTGTGTCTTCCGGTAGCATAAAAAAGTCTTCTTGTGTAGGTTTGGCGGCGATGGCAGGGGTCTGTGAGAAATGGCGAGGAAAATACCGGCGATTTGCCCCCCTTAAACAATGAACCAAGATATCGGGCGGGGTTCACCTATCTAAACTACGGGGGTATTAAAGAATGAGTCATCGCGGGCGAAGTGTATACGAAGACCCGCGATCTCCCTAGTACGGGCAAGGTGGTTAACAAGGAGGCCGTGGCAGGTGCAACCCATGTGGCGGGAGATCCCGGATCGGCGACTTCACTTCGTTACGCCTTGTCCGGGATGACGGGGTTTTCCCGCACGCATCCCGATTTGATCGGGAGAAGATGCGGAATCACCTTGTTAGCCCGAATTATTCACGAATGGATGCAAAATGGCGATCTATATACTTGAATATATTACCGTTGAATTGCTTTATGTAATAGCCCAATTTTAAGGTACGGATTAGGCGGCGAAATTTCCCCGTACGCTGCGTTCAAGTGAAAATTGGGGTACTCAGGGTACCACAGTACCCTTCCGTTCCCATTTCCACTTCGCCTTGCGTACGATTAAATTTCTTGGTGAATAATCCGGGTTAGGGCATGTAGCCATGGACAAGCGGTGCTACCGAAGAAAAGTACCCAATTAAATACGATACGAACCTTTTTCCGCCAGAGCCAAGTACCAACTAACTCAAAAAATAAGTACGTTGTTAACCTACACAAGCAAGACCACCAGATACACTAAGTGGGTAAGTACCTGGCAATCTCCTAAAATATGGTTGGGATATCCATCAATGCTGATCCCACCCGTTGCCGTGAACAGGGAGACTGCCGTGTACTCTTACCCCACCTAAATCCTCTCCTGAAAGAGAGGACTTACCGGGCATCCATAGCTCGTTTACTTACTTCGGAGATTCTTGGGAAACCATTGAAAAGTTCCAGCCTGGTAACACAGAATCAGAATAAAGGTAATATTAAGAACTGGTAGGATGCTTTATGGAGATAACCTGATACGCCTCATCATTCTTACTGAGTATGTACTCGTATATATCTGATGAACCTCTTTTCTGATATAAAGAGATTAAGACACGAACCTTACCATCGGCTTGTTTATCGATCGTCTCAAGATTGATTATGATCCCTTTTTGGGACTGATCGGATATATGAGTAACAGGCGCTGAGAAACCAAAAGTCATTTTTGAGGAAGAGATTGCTGCCACTTTTGGGATCTGATCTGCAAAGCTATTCAGTACTTTGGGTGATGGATCTGAACCAGAAGTACCGATAAAAAAGTAGTCTGGATCTGCATCCGGATGATCAATGAAGTAATCAAATAACCCCGAAAACACTATTCTCTCAATCTGTTGTTTTTCGTCGATACTTAATTGTGGTTTTAAATTCACAAAATAGAAAGCACTTGCCAGGCCAGTCAATGAAAACAAAAAAACTAAGATGTTTTGTGCTCTGATATTTTTGTGCCACATCATGTAAAGTTTATATTTTTT
>VEMX01000032.1 GCA_009711805.1 Balneolaceae bacterium
CAAAAAAAGATAGCCCTGCCCGAAGGCAAGGCTACAGAAGATACATCAGCTGCAAAAGCATCCTGATGTTCTTTGAAGCAATAACATAGGAATTTATCTTGATTTTTAACACAGTACCTGATCGATGGATTAGGGGTAGTCCGAGTTGTTAGTAAAGAAGCTTTTACATAAACGGTCTCGAAGGAATAGTGATCAATGGTTTGTGAAAGGCAGATCTGCGAAGTGGCTCTCTGCTTCAGTTTTCTCTTACGGAAATGATATCTACCGGGCACGACTCTGCGGCATAGTTGCATTCATCAAAGGCCGAATCATCGTGAGTCTTGTGGGAATGGAAACCGCTTTTTTCTTCAGAGTGCAACAGGATGGACTTACCGTCTTCCTCATCCATATCAAAATAGCTGGGGGCTACTTCCATACAATAGTTACATCCTATACAATGCTCCCGGTGGAGGGTGATGATAATCATTATACCTCCACAAGTTTATAGAGTTTGTCGGAGGGGCGTACTTTGAAATCTACCGGTATGGTGCAATCATCTCCTTTTTGAGCGGTTGTTACTTCGATGTCGTCAACCATCATTTCATTCAGCTTAAATCGTTGCACCCCGGTAGTGGGGCCGGTGACTAATATCTGGTCCCCAATGTTGATATCAAAAGCCTCTACTTTAAAATGTCCTATTCCAATATTTGAGTAATAGTGAATACCCTTTCCAATATATACTTTCTTTTGCTTAGCTTGCGAACCTGTTCCTTCGCTCCATTCCCCGAGCTTGCGGCCAAGATAATAGCCATCCCAGAAGCCGCGGTTATATACCTTCTCCAGTTCGCTCATCCACTGGTCCACTTTTTCGGGAGTGTACGAGCTGTTTGTACAGGCATCAATAGCTTTCCGGTAGCATTTGATGACGGTAGCTACATATTCAGGTGCACGTCCACGGCCTTCAATTTTAAGAACTTTAATGCCGGTGTCAATCACCTGGTCGAGAAAGTCGATGGTGCAGAGATCTTTGGGCGACATCATATATTCATTGTCTACCTCTACCTCGAAGCCACTTTCCTGGTCGATGAGGGTATAGGGTTTACGGCAGTTTTGTTTGCAGGCGCCCCGGTTGGCGGATGAGTTATGAGCGTGCAGGCTCAGGTAGCATTTCCCCGAAACCGCCATACATAAGGCTCCATGGCCAAATATTTCAATCTCAACCAATTTGCCAGACGGGCCTGTGATTTGTTCTTCCTCTATTTGCCGGCAGATTCTTTTTACCTGTCGGAGGCTCAGTTCCCTGCTTAGCACCATAGTATCAGCAAACATGGCGTAAAATTTTACCGTCTCTATATTGGTGATATTGATTTGGGTAGAGATGTGAACTTCCATCCCTATTTCGCGGGCATAAGCTATTACCGCCTGGTCCATGGCAATGACGGCCGTCAGTTCTGCACCTTTAGCTGCATCCAGCAACTTCTTTACCAGCTTCAGGTCGTGATTGTAGATGATGGTGTTGAGGGTGAGATAGGTACGTACATGATGCTTTTTGCATCGTTCACTAATTTCTTCCAGGTCATCAATGGTGAAATTGATGCTGGCCCTGGCCCTCATATTTAATTGTTCTACTCCAAAATAAACGGAATCGGCCCCGTTTTGGATGGCTGCCTGTAACGACTCAAAGTTACCCGCAGGAGCCATCAATTCAACCGTAGATATATTCATAGGATATTAATATTCAGTTCAAAATATCCAGTATACAATGCGAATGTGAAATTTGTGTGAACTCTGATCAAAAGGGCTAAACATCTACCTTCAAATCCACATAGTCAGCTTTTTGTGTTTCAAGAACCGGCCATGCAAGAAATATGAAGAGTAGTAATATCCCCACCCAATACATCCCCCAGGCTATTTCCTGATGGCTTTCTAATACCCCTGATCGGGTGAACAGGTTATAAAAATCATGGGCTGATTTGGGGAGATTCCCAATGAGGGGCAACCGGCGTTCCAGGGCATCGGCGGCATATGCAGAAGATTCAATCCAGGCGAAAGCGGTAAGAAGCAGCCCCAGTTGGGTAGTATATCTTCGGGCTGCAATCCAGCCATACACAAAGATCCCAAAAGGCAAAAGTATTTCCAGTAAGGTTCCCCCGACTATAGTTAGAAAGCGGTTGCCGAAGAGCCCAAAGAAAGTGTGACCGGCTTCGTGAACAATCAGTAAAAAATTATCAATGAAGAAAAAGAAAGGGGCAAGAAAAAAGGGGTAATCATACATCCAGGCAAAGGATATTTCCCATTTAAGAGCCATCCAGTATTGATGAGCCAATACCCAGCAGAAGGGAATACACACGACCGAAAACCACCACTTGATAACGTACGGCCAGGTTTTGGAAACAAAAGAATGGAAGTCTGTTCCTTTAATTTGAATCATCTTTAAGCAATATGAGTTGAATTAGTACGAAATGAAAACAGAAGTTCAACAACAGCTATAGAAATGTCAGAACCATTAAATGTTACTCAAAAGCTAATTAAAGATCATCTCGTAAGTGGAACCATGACTCCAGGAGAGGAAATAGGTCTGCGTATCGATCAGACACTTACCCAGGATGCCACCGGTACCATGGTGATGCTGGAACTGGAAGCCATGGAACTTGAAGAAGCCCAAACCGAGATTTCCTGCCAATATGTAGATCACAACCTGTTACAGACAGACTATAAGAATCCGGATGATCATGTATTTCTAAAATCGGCCGCAGAACGGTTTGGGTTATGGTTTAGCCGGCCTGGAAACGGGGTGAGCCATCCCATAGAAACGGAGCGTTTTGCTATTCCGGGAAAAACACTGGCAGGCTCAGATAGCCATACTCCAGCTTCTGGATGTATGGGAATGCTGGCTATTGGGGCGGGGGGACTGGATGTAGCATTTGCCATTGCCGGAGAGCCGCTTTTCATGAAGATGCCCAAAGTGTTGGGGGTGGTACTTCAAGGTTCTATGCGTGACTGGGTGAGCGCCAAGGATGTGGTGCTTGAAATGCTTCGCAGATATGATGTAGATGGAGCTACCGGTTATGTAATCGAGTATTACGGTGAAGGTTTGGAGAACCTGTCTACTATGGACCGCCACGTACTTGCCAATATGGGAACTGAAATGGGAGCCACTACTACCGTGTTTCCAGCCGATGAGGAAGTGCGGCGGTTTATGAAATCACAGGGCAGGGGGCATGAGTTTACAGAGCTTAAAGCAGATATGGGAGCTAAATATGATGCCTATGAAGAGCTGATCCTGGATGATGTAGAACCGTTGATTGCACTACCCAGTAGTCCGGGGAATGTAGTTCCGGTACGTGAAGTGGAAGGGAAACCCATTTACCAGGCCTATGTAGGTTCTTCTGCAAATCCAGGCTACCGGGATTTCTGGATTGCCTCTGAAATTGTAAAAGGCCGTACCGTTAATGAAAATGTATCCTGGGATATAAATCCAACTTCACGGCAAATCATAGAGAATATGGTAACGAATGATGTCATGTATAACCTGGTGCAATCTGGTGCAAGAATTCACCAGGCCGGGTGTAATGGATGTATTGGGATGGGACAGGCTCCGGCAAGCGGGCAGAATAGCTTGCGTACGGTGCCACGGAATTTCCCCGACCGTTCGGGAACTCCCGAGGATTCGGTCTTTTTGGTGAGCCCGGAAACAGCCGCAGCATCGGCATTAACAGGTAAGATTACAGATCCACGGGATTTAGAAAAGCTTTATAACATGAAACCCCCAGCGTTTGAAGTACTGGAAGAGCCTATTGTAAATACTGATATGCTTACAGCTCCTGTTCCCAAGAAAGAAAGGGGACCAATCAAGAAGGGACCCAATATTTCAAGCATGCCCGATTTTGATGAGCTAAAAGATTTTGAAGTACCCGTATTGCTTAAGATGGGGGATGATATATCAACAGATGAAATACTAAGAGCCGGAGCGGAGGTACTACCTTTTCGGAGTAATATTCCCGAGATCAGTAAATTCACCCTGGATGTGGTTGATAAAAATTTTTACGAGAGGGCACAAAAAGCCAAGAAAAAGCATGGAGGGCATATTGTGATAGCAGGCGAAAATTATGCGCAGGGTTCCAGCCGTGAGCATGCAGCCATTGCTCCCCGATACCTTGGTCAGCGAGCAGTAGTGGCGAAGAGCTATGCCCGGATAGGATGGCAAAACCTGGTGAATTTTGGGATACTACCGCTGGAGTTCCGAAACCCAAAAGACTATGAAGATATTCAGCAAGGGGATATTGTATATGTTAATAATATCCGGCAGCAGATAGGGGATGAGGATGAAGTCATCTTGTATAATAAAACTCAGGATAAGGAGTACCAATTAAAGCATACACTCAGCGAGCGCCAAAAAGAGGCCGTTCTTTATGGGGGAGTAATAAACCGTTTTAGAGCCCAAAATGAACAGTAATTTTCCGTTAATGGAAAGTGGTTATGAGTGATTGGGAGATTCAGTTGTTGAATAAAAGGCAGAAGAAGCTGTGGAATTACAGTTTACCTGGTGCCTTTTTCGATCCTTCTTGCAACTGGAGGTTCAAATGAACTACCCTGAGGCAGAGCCATCGGGGAGTTCTTTGATTAAAGTGGCCCCATGGTTTTATACTAAGTGATCCGGCACTGGCTATCGCGCTTTGTTTACCCGCATTACCCCAACCGGGGAGATCGCGGGTCTGGGCCGGGGATGGCACAAACCAACGAGGGCTTTATCCCACAATTCTTCTATGTGTAGCATCCCAGCCTGCACTTGCAGCTATAAACTATCCCGAGGCAGGGCCATCGGGGAATTCTTTAATTAAAACCAGCCGGCTCCAAGTGCACGGAACGGCCATGGGATAGCAGCAAGAATAATCAAGAGTGCAATACCATAATAAATAGTAGTTTTTTTGTGTTTCTGGATGGTCTCTGTTGCTCTTTTGGCTTTACCATATCCTATAGTGATGAGGGCAATGGCAATAAGCATCATCAACATATGTTCTACTGTGAAAAAGCGGTGAATGGTATTCCCCATCGTATCCCCAGAAAAGACAACTTTAGGACTCATAAAATACAATCCCAGGCCAATCAGGAACTGAATGTGGGTAAAGATCATCGTGAAAAGAGAGAGCATTTTGTCCCCTTTGCTATAATCTTTGTCAGCAAACCATCCTGATAATGCTTTGATGACAGCCAGCAAAAGCAGTATTAAAACAATCCATCGGAGACCGGAGTGAGCGTGTAATAAACCGTTGTACATAATTAACTACCTTGAAGTATCTTTTTTACTTTTTTGATGATTCTTTTAAGCCGTCTTGTATTGACCCACAGATCAAAAAAGCCAAGTCGACTGGCGCTCCGAATATAGGCAATAGTTTGTTCTTCTTCTTTAGCTTCTAAAATTACATCTACATCGTCTTTCCAGCCAAACAATGGAATTCTGTACACGGAATGAAGTTCAATTCTATGAGAGTCGGCCTGTTTCCAACAATGTGCTTCTTCGTCAAAGACGGAGGTAAAGGCATGCAATAGTGCAGATTCATCGGCTTTAAATGATTCTGTTAGCCGACAACAGTTGGGTGATTTTGGGCAGGGCGGGAGTGGATTGGCATTATTTGTATTCATAAAGGTGATGGTATTCACATACGTAAAACGATTAGCTAAACCCTAAAACAGATTCCAGCATTTCTATACATTCAGCTTCATTGTCGGCCACCTCGAATAACGAAAGGTTTTCTTCGGCTACAAAGCCCGTTTTCACGGCATGTTGAGCAAACTTCAGGATACCATCAAAATAACCTTCGGTATTCAGAAAGATGATTGGTTTTTGATGAATACCAAGTTGCCGCCAGGTGAGAATCTCAAAAAACTCGTCGAGGGTGCCAAAGCCGCCAGGGAGGATTAGAAATGCATCTGAAAGCTGTTCCATTTTGGCTTTGCGGCTATGCATATCAGAAGTCTCATAAAGCTCGGTAAGCCCGGTGTGTACCACCTCTGCCCGCTTCAATGCTGTGGGGATAACACCTATCACTTCACCACCTTCTGCAAGGGCTGCTGTTGAAATTTTCCCCATTAATCCAACTTTACCGCCGCCGTACACTAATCCCCACTGATGCCGGGCAATTTGTCGGCCTATATCTTCTGCCAGTACAGGGAAATTGGGATTCTTACCTATGTGGGATCCACAATACACACAAACACTTTTCATCAGGCTACCGCAAACATTCGTTGGAGAACATGATTCAGCTTGTCTGCAAAGTAGAGGATATCTTCTTCGGAATTTTGCGTACCAAGGCTAAGGCGGATACTCGACTTTGCCAGCTCATCTTCAAGCCCGATGCCCGATAATACATGAGAAGGTTCTACAGCTCCCGAGGTACAGGCCGATCCATTGGATACACAAATACCCTCTATATCAAGATTCAGAAGCAGCATTTCTCCATCTACATATTTGCCTTCTTTATCATGAAAGGAGAGGTTGATGATATGAGGTACCCCTTTTTCGTCGGCGCCATTTACGGTATACTCAAATTCAAGGGAGTTGTCCAGTTTTTCGAAGAGTAGTTTTCTAAGTTTTTGGAAATGCTTCTTATGTTCATCCATTTCAGAAATGGAAAGCTCCAAAGCTTTTGCAAAACCGACAATTCCGGGTACGTTCAGGGTACCGCCTCTGCGTTTCCGTTCCTGGGAGCCGCCCTGCATCCAGGGAATCCAGCGGGAACCATTTTTAATGTACATGATGCCCACTCCGTTGGGGCCGTATATTTTGTGACCGCTGCCGCTCAGGAAGTCTACACCAATGTCTTTTACGTTAAAAGGGATTTTACCCAGGCTTTGAACCGTATCAGAATGGAACAATACGTTGTTTTCTTTACAAACTTCCGCTATTTCTGCAATAGGATTGATGGTCCCTATTTCATTATTTACATGCATAATGGTGACCAAGGCTGTATTATCGGTAATAACCTTTTCCACAGCTTCAGCCGTGATAGTACCGCAGTTCATACTTTCTGCAAATACCGGCTTCACTCCATTCATCTTTGCCAGTTCCACCGTATGTAAAACCGCATGGTGTTCCAGTTCTGATGTAACCACTTCTTTTTTATCTCCCGATATAGCAAGGGCTCCCTTAATAACGGCATTGTCACTTTCAGTGCCACCGCTGGTAAATACAATTTCCGAGGGTTCTGCGCCTATCAGTTCAGCTATCTTTTCGCGGGAATCTTCAACGATGACTTTGGACTTTTGGCCGAGATGATGGGGAGAATTAGCATTGCCGTAATTCTCCTTCAGGTAAGGCAGCATTTCTTCTAATACTCTGTCATCTAATGGAGTAGTAGCGGCATGATCGAAATAGATGGTTTTCATGAATAGAGTGATGATTTATAAGTTCCCGTTTTTAGAATAGGAAAATATTCAATTTATCTAAGAAAAACATAGCAAAACGAAGCTTAAAATTTTAGCAAAACAAAGAAAGAATAATCAACTCGTTGTGATGAAGGATTGATTTCATAAAAAAGTCCCCAATCAGGCGATTGAGGACAAATTATAAAGAGAGATGTTTAAAGGTAAAAAAGTATCACAAATATAGATTAGTTGTTATATGTAGAAAGCTATGCTGTATTGGTTTACTTTAAAAGAACAAGTTTCCTGGTTTGAATGGAACCTTCCGTCTTAAGCCGGTATATGTATACACCACTTGCCAGGTTTTGGGCATCCCATTTCACAATATGATTTCCTGCCGGATATTTCCCATCCACAAGGGTAGATATTTGCTGTCCCAACAGGTTGTACACCTTGATTTGAACGTTGGCTGTTTTGCTTAACTCGAAAGGTATAGTGGTAGAAGGATTGAAGGGGTTCGGGAAATTTTGTTTTAGTTGTACTGAATGCGGGATAGCAGTTTCGCCTTCTGAGGAAGTAGTAATTTGGTGAAGAATTTCACCCGTTTCTATGTCCAGGTATATAACCAGCGAATCTTCTGTAAATACATTAGTCTCTTGATTGTAGAGATTTCCATAATACATTCCTTTCCACATTACAGGAGCACCTGTTGTGGGATTTGGTTCATAAGTCCAGAACTCGTGTAAAGCCTGTAATTCCATTTCCCAGTATCCGTGTTCCTGATCAGTTGAAACTTCAAATTGTTCTCTGAATTCAACACCTCCATTATTTTCCATAATTTCTGCAGCAGCATCACTTTCTATATAAGAGTTTGGTAAAGGCTTAATATCGCTGAAACTGACATTCTCGGGGAGGTCCGCCTCATCTTCTCCAATATATCCAAAGAACTGTGAATCAAAAGAGGTTACTGCAATTCCGACTGCGGAATCTTTAACGGCATCATAAGCAAATACTTCCCACATCAGATTATATCCATTGGGGTAGGTAGGGAAGTTCTCTTCATCTTGGTGAATAGCTTTAGCTCTTGAAATCCGTTCATTATACAAAAAAGTTCCTGCTATCTTAGGATATGTTATTCCAATGGGTTTGATCCTCTCCGTTGTTTTGCTCATTGAAGAGGTGAAATCATCTGAGTTCTCATTGTATGCATATGAGGTGGCTCCTCCTACAATTTCAGGAGTATTATCAAGTTCTGAAAGAACCTGATTCGCTTTATTAATGGCTTCTGCAAAAGAAAGAGGAGAAATATCAAGCAAGAAAAGGTTTATGCCCGACAGCACATTATTCGAAGTAGTGGAAGAATTTACGATAATACTGTCCGGCTCATACAAGTAAATGTCAGGGGTTGAAAAGCTGGATAATTCATCCGTTTCCTGCGAAATATTAATGCCTAATTATCATCACCAAATCCCAGTTGAAGGGGGACTGAAGATAGTACAACTATAACTCCGTTATAACTGTCGGAGGAAGCTTTGAGCTTTTGCAGACTCTCATTAGAGACTGTTCCGCTCACTGAATATGGACCTGCCTGATCGGCGGTCGTAAACTGAATGACTGCTGGAGATTCAAGGCTCTCTCCACCCTGGCCAGATATATCTTCAAGTATGGCGATGTAGTCAGTATCGTCGGTTAACTGGGTATATAGGGTTACGGTAAGCCCGTCTTCACTTACCATCATGCTATCGAAAGAAGCTTCGTTTTCTCCGTGTCCAAGAAAAAAGTAAAAATCATTTGAATCCGGATTCTCAATATTAATATCTACCGGTAGGTTAAACTCCAGGACAATAGAATCCTGGGTTACAGCAAAATCTCCATTTTCAGGATTTGAACTAACAAGCTTTATTTGAGCGATGGATTGAATTGTAAAAAAACTGAATAGGATGAGGAATAAGTGTTTTCTCATGGTATTTCTCCCTGTGTGTTGTTGAAAAATTACCTCAATGACAGAACTGAAAAGCGATTATATAAGCATATAGGCATTGATAAAAACAAATGTAACAAAATATTGGATTAATGCATTGATTAAGTTTGATTGGCAATTATCAGTTATCAATTAAGAATTATCAATTATCAATTGGGGGTTATTTGATGGGGCATTGGATGAATGGTCCGTTGGCCTGCTGTTTTACTTTTAATTTTTGCCTTCTCACCCGATATCTAAATTCCAAATAGAGCTTCACTTCCAGGGTTAAAGATCGTACCTTTGGGCGTATTTAAAATCCGACAATAATTTCTTTTATAATGGCCAAACTTACTCTTAATGACATTGATGTAAGCGACAAAAAAGTGTTAATGCGTGTAGATTTTAATGTGCCTGTGGAAAAGGGTAAAATTACCGACGATAATCGAATTGTTCAGGCTTTATCTTCTATTATGCATGTTGTTGAGGGCGGAGGACTACTGATTCTTACCAGTCACCTTGGAAGGCCGGGAGGCTCACCTAATCCTGAACTGTCACTTAAACCTGTTGCAGATCATTTGAGAAGCCTGGTTGATACTGAAGTTCATTTTGCTGAAGATTGTATTGGAGAAAAAGCCGAATCTGTAATAGCAGGGGCAAAATATGGCGAGATTGTGTTGCTTGAAAATGTGCGTTTCCACAAAGAAGAAAGAGCAAATGATGAAGGTTTCTGTAAAGCGTTGGCCGGACATGCCGATCTGTTTGTGAATGATGCCTTTGGGAGTAGTCACAGGGCTCATGCTTCGGTAGCCGGTGTGCCCCGCTATTTGCAGCCGGCGGTATCGGGGTACCTGCTGGAAAAAGAGATTAAGTACCTGGAAGAAAGTGTTAATGATCCAAACCGGCCTTTTGTAGCTATACTGGGAGGTGCCAAAGTTTCTGATAAAATCGGAGTGATCGAAAACCTGCTTCCCAAAGTAGATACCATTATTATTGGGGGAGGAATGACTTATACTTTCTACAAAGCAAAGGGTTGGCCGATTGGAGATTCCCTGGTTGAGGATGATAAAGTGGAACTGGCTCAAGAGCTGATGGAGAAAGCAAAAGAGCAAGGTGTTAAGTTTTTGTTACCCCTTGATTCTGTTGTAGCCAAAGAATTTAACAATGATGCTGAACAAAAAGTTGTAGACGAAGATGAAATTGAAGATGATTGGATGGCTTTGGATATAGGTCCACAATCCGCAATCGCTTTTGGGAACCAGATAAAAGCAGCTCAAACGGTACTTTGGAATGGGCCGATGGGGGTATTTGAAATGCCCAACTTTGCGGATGGTACCTTTGCAGTGGCGGAAGCCCTGGCTGAGGCTACTAAGTTTGGAGCTACCACTATTATAGGCGGGGGCGATTCTGCGGCTGCTATAAAGAAAGCAGGATTAAGCGATCAGGTATCCCATGTTTCTACCGGGGGAGGGGCCAGCCTGGAGTATTTGGAGGGAAAAGAATTGCCCGGAGTGACCGCACTCAGTAATAAATAAAAAACCGGAGCATTAATATACTCCGGTTCAGATAATCACAATAAAATGAGGTTAGCTTAATTCAGTTAATACTTCGTTCATCTGGAAGGTATGTCGCTGGCTGTGCGCCGAGATAAGCAGAAAGATCTGGTAGGCATCGGATTGACCGCCGGGCAGGGCAATTTTATATTTCCTGAGGTCATCATCGGTGGTTTTAAGATATTCGATAAGCTTGGTACGCGAACGCTCAAGTTCATCCAGCATTTCCTGTTTTGTAGTCCATTTTCCGGATGGTTCGAATTGATCAACCGTTTTTACCTTGGTACCCCTGTTGGCAAATTGTCCAATAAGAGTTCCATCAATTGCAGATAAATCGAGTGATGGGTTTGCCTCCGATTGTTGAATGGTACCCTGCACCATTCCCAAAAATGCACTTTCTGTTAACAGAATATGTTCCAGGCAGTTGGCTACCGACCATCCGCCGTCTTCCGGTTTGTGATCCCACTGTTCTTCAGTCAGATCTGATACAAGATTGTTGATATCATTATGGGTAGCTTGCAAGTATCGGATAGCAAAATCCCGATCAGCTTCACTTAGTTGTGCCATTGCACTTGTTGATAGGATCAACATAAATATCATAGGTAGTAGTTTTCTCATAGGTAGCTCCAATAGATTGTAGTTAGAGTTTTGATTATATGAATTGGCGGGTTTATTCACACCTGAACAATGTTAGCATTATATAACTATTATCGTACATTCTTAAAAGCCATTCCATTGTGTGTAGTTTTTTTCTGCGGATTACTGTTCGATGTTGTTAACCCGGATTATTCACCAAGAAATTTAATCGTACGCAAGGCGAAGTGGAAATGGGAACGGAAGGGTACTGTGGTACCCTGAGTACCCCAATTTTCACTTGAACGCAGCGTACGGGGAAATTTCGCC
>VEMX01000037.1 GCA_009711805.1 Balneolaceae bacterium
GAATCAACGGCATGGGAAAAGGCCAGAAACAAGAAATCCAAAACAATCAATTGGCAATTCACAACAGACGATGCCCGAATAAAATTACACCGACTTTACCCGACTTTTCAGGATTGACATGACACTAGTAACCCATAACATAGCTGCTTGACTACCCTAACTTACTGTCCACTTTTTTGTTGCAATTCCATTAATTTTGTCAGGGCAAAATGTTAATTACCACTAAGAAAAACCTTCCTCTCCTGGAAGAGAGGACCGAGGTGAGGTGAGGAACAACGCCTGAGAACTTTACACATAGCTAACCCTAATCTTACAAACACATATTCAAAAGATCATAGGTTAAAACAGTTGAACTTTTCTAATGAAGGAAAAGAAAAACCAAAATGAAACTTCACCCAAAATCCGGGATGAGAGCATATGGGTAGGGTTCTATTTTACGGATACTAAATACCCGGCTAATAACACCAACAGGCTTATTACCAGCAAAATCAGCCGGAAACGGGTGCTCACAAACATATGATGGAAAAATAGCCCAAAGGTGAGCGGGCGGTCTTCCAGCCATTCGTAATAGAGGTATCGGTGAACAGAACCAAGGGCCATGGTAACATGGCCATGCAGTATAGTGAGCATAAAAGGAGTGGCAAATATAGCAGCACCAAGATAACGAAGGCTAAAATTGAGCCCGGCAAGCATTCCTGCATAGTAATAAGGCCAGGCAAAAAGTACCATCATTGGAATGGTAAGCATCCAGTTAATCACACAAATACGCCTGTAATTAGATTCACTTAGTTCATTCATACAATTAAGGAATGTTGTGGAGGAGTATATGGATACATTATGGTAAGCAGCTTTCTTGTTTTGTGTTGTATAGCTACGAATGAAACTGAGTAAAAAGGATAATTGATTCCATTAAATTTGGGAAGCAATCAGCATTTCAATTTCCCGGTAAGGCATATCAAACATCTTGGCCAGGTTTTTTTTGGTTAGGTGTTTTTTATACATATAGGCACCGTTACGCAGAGCTACATTTTCCCATAAGCATTCTTTGACGCCGCCGGCATCTCCAATCGCCAGCACATACGGCACTAATACATTATTAAGGGCATAGGTGGCGGTTCGGGCTACATTTGCTGGAATATTGGGTACACAGTAATGGATAATATCATGTTCCATGAAAACCGGGTTGGAATGCGAAGTAGGCCGGCTGGAGGCTACACACCCTCCCTGATCGATGACCGTATCCACGATAACGCTACCCGATTTCATCCCAATAACCATTTCCTCGGTAACCCAGCAGGGAGCTGTTTCACCTTCAGCCATGGCGGCTCCGATAATCACATCTGCAAACTTAAGAGCTGTATTCAAATACTGGTGATTGGCAACTGCTGTAATGATCCGCCGGTCGAGGGCGTTTTCGAGACGGCGAAGGGCTGCAAGGTCGGTGTCCATCACAAACACCTGGGCACCATAGCCCAGGGCCGTACGTGCGGCATACTCGCCGGTGATACCTGCTCCCAGTATTACGACTGTTGCAGGAGGCACTCCTGATATTCCTCCCAGCATAATTCCTTGCCCACAGCTGAGGCTTTCGAGATAGTGAGCCGCAATTTGTACAGCCATTGATCCCGTTATTTCATGCATCATCCGCACAATGGGAAACTCTTTGTCTTCTCCCCGGATAAATTCATAGCCAATGCCTGTGATGGATTTCTCGATGAGAGTTTCCAGGTATAATTCTGTTTGACTGCCCATATGGAGAGCTGAGATCAGAGCTTGTTCAGGTTGCAGCAACTCTAATTCCTGGTCTTCCAGGGGGGCAATTTTCAATATCAACTCCGACTTGCTAAAGATGTCATCGGGTGAGTAAGCTATTTGAGCCCCGGCATCAGCATATTCCTGGTCCGTGAAATTGGCGTGTTCTCCGGCTCCTTCTTCTATAAATATTTTATGCCCGTTTGCCTTTAGTATGGATACACCTCCGGGGGTAAGTGATATCCGGCGTTCATCGTTGGAGATCTCTTTGGGCAGCCCAATCTTAAGGGAAACCTGACTTTTGGATCGCATGAGATGTTTCTCAAGTGTTTTCAATCCAATTTGCTCGGTGTCAAGAGGTTTAATATCCATGAGGGTAATAGGTATGGCTTATTTTTCCGAAGATAGTAAAATCAATGGTTCAATGAAGAATTTCTCTATTATAATAAAAACCACTAAAAGCATCTGTCGCCAGCTGGAAAAGCCCAGTTGTGAACAAATAGCCACTTGGTGCGGTAGGGAATATCCCCCGCCCACTAATTTAGCATAGCAAAGGAGGGCTCCTGCGTTAAAGGTTCCATCATGGAAAACGATGCTTCGTAAAATCACTCCCCGATCATTTTCCGGAACCTGGCCTCATCCAAAACAGGTATTCCCAGTTTTTTGGCTTTGTCAAGCTTGCTTCCGGCAGATTCTCCCGCCAGTACATAATCGGTGTTACCGCTTACCGAAGAAGTTGTTTTGCCTCCGTGAAGTTCGATTAATTGCGTGGCTTCTTTACGTGTGTAAGTAGGAAGGGAACCTGTTAAAACAATTTTAGTTCCTTCAAAAACGCTGGACATCTGCTCTTGTTCTTCTATTTCAAATTGTAGTCCTGCTTCTTTAAGGCGGGCTACTATGGCGTTGGTTTGTTCATTCCCAAAGAAATCCACTACAGATTCTGCAATGCGTGGTCCTATAGAATCAACGGCTGTCAGGTCTTCTTCAGTAGCCGACTGAAGCTTTTCTATATTCTTAAAGGCTTTAGCAAGATCTTTGGCTACGGTTTTGCCTACAAACCGAATACCCAATGCATAGATAACCCGCTCGAAAGGCTGCTTTTTACTTTTTTGAATGGCATCAATCAGGTTTTGAGCACTTTTTTCGGCCATACGCTCAAGATCGATAATCTGTTCTTTCCTGAGGTCGTAAAGGTCGGCGTATGTAGCGATGAGTTTTTCTGATACCAACTGATCCACTACAGATTCTCCCAATCCTTCAATATCCATGGCATCCCGAGAGGCAAAATGTTCAATCCGAATACGCACTTGCGGCGGACAAGTAGGGTTTACACATCGCCAGGCTACCTCGCCTTCAAATTTAACCAGCTCAGAACTGCAGGCCGGACATTTTTCGGGAAATTCAAAAGGCGCATTTCTGTCTGGATTATCCGGGTTAACAACACTTATAACCTGAGGAATTATTTCACCAGCTTTTTCAACTACAACCGTATCGCCTATGCGAACGTCTTTTCGATGGATTTCATCTTCGTTATGTAGTGAAGCACGTTTTACGGTGGTACCAGCCAATAAAACAGGATTAAGTTCAGCTACAGGAGTAATGGTGCCCAACCGGCCCACCTGCAATGTAATATCGTTTATAATGGTTGTAGCCTGTTCGGCTTCAAATTTAAAAGCGATGGCCCAGCGTGGAAACTTTGATGTGCGGCCAAGCTCACTTCTAAACTTAGTCTGATTTACTTTAACAACCACTCCATCCGTTTCGTAAGGGAGTTCGTGGCGTAGTTTATCCCACTTTGGGATTATTTGAAGTACCTCATCAATATTGTCACAAACGGTATAGTATTCGTTTACCGGCAAGCCAAATTCTTTTAGCAGTGATGCCTTCTTATCCTGGGTGAGCGAATCATCTTCATCATCAAGCAACAGATCAAAAGCAAAAAAACGAATGGGACGTTGGGCTACAGCCTTGGGATCTTGCATCTTGAGGGAACCGGCTGTGGAATTTCTCGGATTGGCGAAAACGGTTAAGCCCTCTTCTTCCCGGTGCAGATTCATCCGGGCAAAAGCTTCCTTTTCCATATATGCTTCGCCACGGACTTCCACTACTTCAGGGTAATTTCCCTCGAGAGTGAGGGGGATTTTACGGATGGTTTTCACATTATTGGTGATGTCATCCCCTTGTTGGCCGTTACCCCGGGTAGCTCCAAGGGCCAGTTCTCCATTCTCATACCGGAGCCTGAGTGAAGCCCCGTCAAATTTAAGTTCAGCCAGATATTCATAATCCTGATGGCCCAGTATTTTTTGTACACGGCCGTCAAAATCACGCAACTCTTCTTCGTTATAGGTATTGTCGAGGCTTAGCATGGCTACCGGGTGCTGAACACTGGCAAAGTCGGAGGAGGGTTCACCACCTATTCGCCTGGTAGGGGAATCGGGATGATGGAGATCAAATTCCTGTTCCAGTTGTTCCAGTTCCTGGAGTTTTTCATCGAACTCTCTGTCGCTCATAAAAGGGTGAGCATCCTGGTAATAAGCCTTATTAGCCTGGTCCAGGAGGGTTCTTAGTTCTTCTGCTCTTTGTTGTGCCTGCTCTTTATTCATGTAAGAAATACGTACGGTCTGCTAAAAACTAATTCTATATACAATGGAATCGGGGGGTGCTACTTCTAAAGGAAACTCCTCGGGCGGTTCCGCTAAATATTGAGGCTGATTTAGTATAGAACGGCTAATAAGGATGGAATTATATGCCTCACTAAAATAGTTTTGCCGGGGATTTTCAATTACGTGCCCGTTAAAAAGTAAGATAAGGTTACTGTATTGACCTCTTACCAGCAGAGTATCTCTGAAATCGAAGTTATACGCTTCTCCCTGTTCCATCCAGAATGGATTGATTCGGTCGTTAAAGTCGCTGGTTACCCGCACCGGATCCAAAATTCCATAGGCGGCATAAACAGCCACTGTTAAGGTATCTTCCAGGGAGGGAGATTGGGTCAGCTGTTCCCGGGGAGTATCGGCTGCCACATCTTGGCCTGCTGATGGATCTTCATTATTGATGGCCGTTGAATCTACAGGAAATGCTTCATTTGAAATTTCATCCGGCGGTTCAGATTCAGAAATGTCAGAAGTAAAAAAACCGGCTATTTCTTCAGAATAGATATAACCACTCACCCCTATTGCCGCAATAAATGCTATGATCACTATAATAAGCCATACTTTTGTATTTCTTGAGCCTGGATTTATCCTTTTTCCCATATCAGCCCAGTCAATAGAGCCCAAAGAAGGAGCAGGGTTTGCTTTGTTGGGAGTATCAGGAGTGGAAATATTGGGTTTTGATGGTTTTTTCTGGATCGGCTGGGAAGATGTTGACTCTTCAGGGGAAGTGGTTGCAGGTGTTTTAGTATCTGTGAAGTGTGCTGGATCTTCCGGAGGGCGATCAGCTATTGGCTCGGTATCTGCAAGCAACTGTCCTTTATAATTGCCTTCTTCAACAGCATCAAGTGCCTTTATGATTTTTTGATCATTGATTTGGAGCTGACGCGCATAAGACCGGACAAAACTGCGGATATATGTTTTACTTTCCTTCGTTTGTGAAAAAATAGTGTCATTTTCTATACTCTGGAGAGTAGCAATGGGAATTTTAATTGCATTTTGTATATCCTCGAGTGTGAGGTGTTGGCTTTTACGTATAGTTGCAAGGTCTTTTCCCAGAGACATAGAATATATTTTTAGGCTGATGAAGTGACTGAAATTAACTAAATAAAGTCGATGGCAAAAGCAAACTTTTGCAGAAGATAACGGAATGATGAAAAACTATGTACAGAGTATAAAAGAAGGGCTTTTGGAGGTGTTATTTCCTTCCATATGTATTGTTTGTGGTTTAAAGTTATCAGCTCATGAGCACTTTGTCTGTTCTCACTGCATGACCGATAAGTTTGAAGAAGCAAACCTGGATCATCAACGATCTTCAAGCGATACGTTGCTCCCCGAGGGAGTGTATCTGCAACATGCACTTTGGAATTTTGATAAGGGCGGGGAGCTTCAGGACCTGCTCCATAGCTTGAAATATAACCGCCTGCCGGGAGTAGGCGTAGACCTTGGGAGGCAACTGGGAAAGAGCCTAAAGGCTAACCAATGGTTTAAAGATTTGCTGTTAAACAAAGATGCTGAAGTTGTGTTAATTCCCGTACCTCTTCATTGGCGGAAAAGAAGAAAGAGAGGATACAATCAGGCATATTATATAGCCAAGGGGGTAGCAGAGGTCATGAAAGTATCCATGGTTGGGAAAAGCGATGTTCTTAGAAAAAAAAATACCAAAACTCAGACCGGCTTTACCCTTCAGAAACGCAAGAAAAATATGGAAGAAGCATTCTCCGTAGCTAATGCAGAGGCGGTGAAACATAAAATATGTGTAATTATTGATGATGTATTTACAACAGGAGCCACCACTTTTGAATTAGCATCAACCATCAGAAAAGAAGAAAGAGAGGAAATTTTAATAGCGACAGTGGCTCAAGCCTGATTTGGAGTTTTCATACTCTTATATTGAAACATGGAAGAAAAAAGAGACAATCGTTTTAAATGGCAGATGCTGGAAATGAAGGATGGTATAACTACCTCCAACGGTAATTGGTACCATATTACCAGAGATGGCATCAATCAATATATACCGGGGCTACTGCAAAAATATACGCTGGAAAGGATTATTAAAGAAGCAGATGCATGGATTAAAAGTCCGGATGCTTTATCAATGTATGTATACCTTATTCTTGCTTTTGCAGGTACAGGCCCCCTGATGGCCGCTGTTGTAGCTATACTGTTTTACCCGTTTTGGTATTTTAATATCAGTGCTTTTACTACTCCTTTACTAAGTGGAATGATCAAAATATTACAGCACGACGGGGTTATCTATGTGAGTTGTGGTGCGGCATTTATCTATTTTTCATTTATAGGAAACCTGGACTTAATGTGGGTAGGGCTTGGCCTCTTTTTTCTTTTTAAAGTGGGATTGCTCAGGCTTGGTCTGCGTTTTTTGGGGAGTAAAATGAAAAAGTCAGGTTTGGATTTGCCCGACCGGGTATTGAATATGCTGTTGATCCGGTACGGAATGAAGGAAGGTAAACTGACCGGGGACATAGAGGAGATGAGAGATCGGCTTATTCATATTGCAAACCTGCACAAGCAGAAAAAGTAGTATTTCGATTTATAGACAAGGGTTTTGATTCTCCTTTCAAGGGGTATTCCGGAACGGTTTTTATATTTGGGTTTCTTCCTTTATATAGCTTAATTATTAATTATTTATAAACTTACCGTTTTAGAAGGAGTCTGAGATGAAAAAGCAATGTGTAGTTTTTATTCTTCTGATGTTTACCTGTTTGGGGAGCATTGCTCAAGCTCAAAAGACTATTATTTCAGGTACAGTAACAGACAAGGAATCGGGAGAACCTCTCCAAAGTGTTGGCGTGTATTTGTCGGGGACTACAAGTGGTGGTGCAACGAATGATAAGGGAGCTTTTTCTTTTAAAACAGACGAAACAGGAGAATTTATATTTGTAGCCAGCTTAATTGGTTATGGACGAACATCTTTCAGAATATTAATTAAACCTGGTGAAAATTTAGAATATGACATAAAACTGGCTATAGAAGAAATTGTCTTGGGGGAGATTGTAGTAACGGCTTCAAATAAAGAGTGGGAAAATAATTTTAGTCATTTTAGGAAATTCTTTTTGGGGATAGGCCGGTTCTCAAACAATTTGTCTATAGTCAACCCAGAGGTCGTCAGTTTTAACAAGAGTAGTGATGGTAAGGAACTTATCGCATTGGCAAAAAGTCCGGTTGTTGTTAGAAATCCCGCATTGGGCTACAGGGTAGAAGTAGATATTATTGAAACAAGATTCAATCCATTTTCCGGAGAGGGTGTTTACAAAGTGTACTCACACTTTACTGAACTGGAACCAAGCAGTTTAAGTCAGGCCAGGCGATGGAAGAAAAACAGGAAAAAAGCTTATGAAGGTTCTTCTATGCATTTTTTCAGAAGTCTTGAGAAAGGGCAGATCCGAGAAGAAGGGTTTAAAATAATATCACAAGGTGAAGGATTTAGGAAAATTAAAAATCCGGCTCGTTTTTATTATTTATTTTCCGATCGCTGGATTACCACTATGGATTTATATTCGTTTTACGAACTTATGGATCCACCGGTAATTGTTGGGTATAAACTATGGGCAAATAATATGGATGAAGTTAGAAACAGGAATGATCTCACCTATATTAGTTATGCTACAAAATATCCCTTTTTTCTTGTAGGTGAAAGCGGTTATGTGCATGATCCGGCATTTCTCCTTTTTGAAGGTAAATGGGGGAGGGAACGCATTCTTTTATTATTACCGTCTGATTACAAACCTAACGACTAAGTTTGTATAGTTAATGTGCAGAGACGTATTTTATAGAGAATACGATCATCACAGCCAGGAATGAAACAACTATTTGTAGTTCGCCACGGAGAGACCGACAATAATAAACAAAGGATAATACAGGGCAGCGGTATAGATGCCTCTATTAATGAGAGAGGCATCCGCCAGGCACAGGCCATATCAGAGTCGCTACAAGAGCATCGCATCGATAGATTGATTTGTAGCAGCCTGAAACGCACCTACGAAACAGCTCAACCTTTGGCTGAACTAAAGGAACTACAGATAGAACGGTATCCGGATTTGAATGAAATCAACTTTGGCATATTGGAAGGTGAGAAGTTTACCGAAATACAGCCTGCCATTGAAGAAATACATCAGGAGTGGAGCAACGGAAATGTGAAGTATGCTCCGGATGGTGGGGAATCTCCTTTAAGAGCATTTGAGAGAGCTCATCAAAAGGTGCTGGAGATACTGGAATCATCTGAAAAAGAATCTGAAGTAATTGTATTGATGGTTTACGGACGGTTGATTCGAATACTACTGTCGGAATGGCTTGGTCTCGGCCTTGAAAACATGCACAAGGTGGAACATCAGAATGGGGCTATTAATAGGCTTATATGGTATGAAGGAATCTTTAAAGCTATTGAGTTGAATAAAACAGACCATTTGTTGGAATTGATTTGAGTAATGATTTCATCTATTTCAATAAATAAGTGATAAGCTGAACATATAATGGTAAATAAGTTGTAACATTTTTACGTTGAACTACTCTTGCCAATAGCTTAGGGCTAATGATAAACTTTGGTTGGCTTCTAAGTTTAATTATAGGGAGGGTATTGGGTGCAAATTAACTAAAAATAAACCGATAGTTTTATAACGTAGTTATGGCTAATGTTTTAAGGGGATTGGTTATAAGTACTTTGGTTTTACAATCGAATACCACGAATTACATGAAGGGGGGTATGAATGCATGTTTCCTATAATTATTCTGAACAGTTACTAACTGATTATAAGAATGAAGTATGGAATTCTTTTAGTGAAGAATTTCCGGCTAGAATAGAATGTACCTTAAAATACATTTTTGAACATCTGTATGATGAGTCTCTAACGATCGCAGATATAAAAAATACCTGCAACATTAAAAGCAAAAGCTTTAGTGCCAAGTTTAGTCTTTATGCAGGAATTACTCCCAAGAAATTCATCTTAAAACATCGAATTAATGCTGGGAAAATTTTACTAAGGGAGACAGACTTAACTATTGCACAAGTGAGTTTATTTATTGGTTTTTCATCGCACTCTGCTTTTTCTAAAGCGTTTATACGAGATGCAGGGGGAATTACTCCATCAAGTTGGATAGAAAAAATTCAAGGGAAAGTTCAATAAAGAATTCATGATTAAGTTCCAGCATCGGAATAATCAATTTATTAATTAAGGAGCAAGTTATTCTCAAAAGAAATGTTTGGATAGCTTATAGTAGTTGAAAAACTAAATACAAAATTTAATTAAACACAATTGTTATGAAAAAGAAATCCTTATTTATTGCTATAGTTACGTTATTTTTTATTAGTATATCTTCGGCTATGACTCCTTGTACAGATATACTTAAAGAGTGCCTAGAATCAAATCCCTATTCTTATGATGAAAATTTACATGAATATCATGCTTATATAGGTTATATAAATGGTTGTTTTGGTTTTGCCGATGCATGTATAGAACAAGAATAATAATCTAAAAACAATGGAGAAGACCATGAAAAATTACATAATAACACTTGCATGTACTTTTATATTACTAATTGGATTTTCAGATAAAACTTATTCGTCTATAATGTTGGATTGTGAAGACTTGTATGATACCTGCATTGAAAATAATCACTATGATAAAGAAGATAACTTTTATCTTTATTATGGCTATATAACCGGTTGTGCAAGTTCTAGAGATATTTGTATTGAAATGGAATAATCAACCAAAAATTAATGGGCTGTATAGCCCATCTTTTTTATATGAAAACAATTTATACTCATGTAATTATCATTCTTTTATTATTAGGGTGTAGTAAGGGTAAAGAAGTCCAACCTTCGTCAGGATTAGAAAGTTATATTTTAGATTTACCAGAAGTTGAAGTATCAAAAACAAAAATAGATATTGATAGAGAACAAGTTAGCTCTATACTTGGCACTATAGAAAATAGTATTCCGGATAAAGTATTTTTAATTGACCATAATGTTTGGTCAATTTTTATGGCAAAAAAAGATGGTACGCTGCTTGATCAGAAAGGGAGACAGGGTAGAGGTCCTGGTGAATATATGGGGATCAATGATATGTACACATATATAGATGAAAGTGTACTTCAGGTTTTTGATAAAAAATTAAAAAGGCTTACTTATTATGATATTACAGAGGATAGCCTAAAGTTATCTTCTATAGTACATCTTCCGGATTATGGACAATATTATTTGCAATCGGTTTTTAAAAGTAATGATAATACCGTTGGAATTTTTCGTGTATTACGGCAATATGAAAATATGGAGGTTGAAAATAAATTATATGTGCATTACTTAGATGAAGAATTCAGGATGAAAGAGAAAATACTTGAAATAGAGGGAAGTGAATTAATAGAGACAACTGGTATTGATGGAAGTAAACGTTTTCGGGAGAATATATTTGGGAATGAAACAGTTTGGAGTTTTAATAATGGTAAACTCTTTTATTCTAATGCTGAAAATTTAAACTTTAAGGTTTTTAATTTTAATACTAAAAATATTTCCGAGCATAAAATTTCAGACATTCCGGAATATATAAATACTTCAGAGACTATTGATTTTATGATGAAGAGGTATTCAAGTATATTTAATTACAATCCTGAATATGAAGCTTATTTTAAACAAAGAAAAACATTGCCATATTTTAGCCATATCTACGCAAGTGATAAATTTTTATACATCCCATTAACTAATTATGGTAATGAAAAGGGGCATGTTTTGCGGTTTAATATTGAAACAAGACAAATGGAAAGGATTGAAATCCCTCCAAATTTTTATATGG
>VEMX01000054.1 GCA_009711805.1 Balneolaceae bacterium
TTAAAATGATCTACGTGTAATTTTTTTTAATTGAAGCCATCCAACAAAATAAGTACCTCAAAAATTTGATTAATCTTTTGAGTCAATTCTCAGTTCATTCGGCCTGTTAAGTCCGACAGGCTCCTAGAAAGTATTTTGTCTGACTTTAGAGAAACAATGTTTGAAGAACCGTTATCTAAATTTGAGTTAATAAATGAGGATTCAATTAATGAACCCAATAAACAGGGATTAATAAAACAATATAGACTAAATGAAAATGACGGAGGCACTTACCCTGTTTGCACTCACCACACCGTAGGAATTTTAAAATTTGATGGCAATCTAATTAAAATGCGAACTCTATCATTGGGTTTTAATCTAAATCCAACCATAGATAATATCTTCTTCAAAATATCTAAGCCATCACAATCATCTCATATTCTGAATCAGGAAAAGATTCAGACCGCATCTATTTTTGAAGTTCCGAATTTAATTTTTAGTCAGGAATGGAAAACATATGAAGCACATAATATTGCGGTACCAGATAAATATAAATTCGAAGGACAGAGCAATAGTGAAACTTTACAACTTAAATACGAAGACAGAAATAATAGAGTAATTTACTATCTGACATCAAGTCAACTTCCAGATGACCTTGATTTGGGATACTATTTTGAATCTTATACCGAAAACTTAAAAAAGGATGGATTTTCGGTTGAAAACACGACTTTCAAAAATAAGACTGCTTTACAATCTGAACTTACAGTAAATAATAATTTTATGTACCGTCTGCATTTTGTGAATCACGGGAAAGGTCAGTCTTTAATGATGTTGACAAACAGCGAGTCAAAATCAAAATTTCAAGAATATGTTAACTCTGTAAAATTGCTTGACTAAATGTACTTGTAACTTAATTAGTTACCGGCCAGCCTGCTAACCCGCGCATTAAGTGGGACGTGCCTCGCCGTTGGCTGCCAGCTTCGATTTGGTCAGTTTCCGTAGTACATTTTAAAACAAATTTGGCGTCATTTTGCACGCCCCTTATGCGCAATGTCGTTATAGGGCTATTCCGATTGCGAAAAAAATGGATAATCTACTTGCAGCTTTAAATTTTCGATTAGTGTAAGCTCATATTCGTACTTTGATCCTAATCTTTTTTATTCGTCTTATCCTCAATATCTGAACAAAAACATGACTAAAACTTGTGTATGAAGCATGGATAACCTCAACAGCGTTGGTGATATGCCAATGTTGCAGCCAATTTTAAACTGGCATTTCTCAATATTATTTGAAAGAATCACAAGAGCCAAACCCCTTGTGATTCTTGAAAAATGAACCAAAGCTTTAATGATTAAGCTGAAGTGCCGCCTAAAACGGAATCGAGCTGCATCTCTTTGAGTACGTTATCCTGGATAGGTTGTGTTCTTTCATTGATTTCATCAACACCCCAGGTCATACCGACAACGGTCCTCGTTGGACGTTCACCCGCCGGCAGCTCCGCAAGTTTCAGATACGCGTCTACGACCCATTGTGTATCGGGCGCATCGTCGCGTTGAAGCATTTGATCAAACTCTTCACTCATCGCTGCAGGAACACCGGCTAATTCTCCATACGATTCCAGCACATCGCCGTGATCAGGTACTTTCCCGTAGCCATTCGACAGATCTTTTTGATGGATGGTCTCCACTTTTTGAATCTGTTCTTTGAGTTTTGGGATACATTTTTGCGGTAATAAGCTCACCCGATCTTTCAAGCCCTTTCCCGAACGAACCCATAATTGCTCATAATCAAAATCAATATCCTGTACGCGAAGCCTCAGACATTCCGAAATTCTGAGTCCGCTACCATATAACAAATTACAGATGAGTGTGGAGACTCCGCTAATTTCTTTTAGCACAGCAGACACTTCTTCCACCGACAAAACCACAGGCAAACGTTTGGGTTTTTTAGCTCGTGTTAAGTTTTTGAGATCCAGGGATTCTCTTCCTAACACTTCTTTATATAAAAACAGCAAAGCAGAAAGAGCCTGATTTTGTGTTCCAGCTGCCACATTTTGGTCGTTTGCAAGATGGTTCAGAAATTGTTCAACCTCGGCATCTCCCATATTTTTTGGGTGAACCGTGCCATGGTATTTTACAAAGCGTATGATCCACCGTGTGTAAGATTGCTCTGTTTTATAGCTATAATTTCTACGTCGAATTTCCTGTCTGACCTGCTCCAATAATTTAGACTTGGCCATAATCTATGTTGATTATTTAGTTGATGGTATTATCTTATCAGAGCGATTAAGAAGCAATTCCTTACAAAATAGGTTGGATATTATACGAACAGCTTAGGCGAACAACGGTTCGGATAACATCCCAAAAATCACATTATGCGAATAAGAAGGTACAGGAAAGCGTTTAAAGGCGGTTTCTGCTCGTTCGCCCTAACAATACCCTTGTTCGGATAATATTATGTTATACGGCTAATCAAAAATAACATTGCAAAGAAGAAAACAATTTATCTTGTTATCGTATATTCGGATAATTCCATATAGATTATTCTATTTCCAACGAATCATCCAAGCCTTTCCGTTCTAATTGGACAGTGGTGTGAATGATTTCAAACTTATCATGCAAATCGTGCTTTAGTGTTTTTAGAAAATCATCTTGGCTGCATTCGGTAATCACCAAATGAACTGAAAGTGCATTCTCGGTGGTACTCATAGCCCAAATATGCAGATCGTGCAGGTCGTTGACTTCATCCCGGTTGAGTAAATAGTCCTTCACTTCCTCGTAGTCGATATCTTTAGGAATAGCATCCAGCGCCAGATTGATCGAATCAACAAATAACTGCCAAGTGCCATACACGATTACAATTAATATTAAAAAGCTGGTGACCGGATCAATCCAGTTATAACCGGTGAGGTTGATGAGCAGACCGGAAATAACGACCCCCACTGATACACCAGCATCAGCAGCCATGTGAAGGAATGCGCCCCGGATGTTGAGATCATTTTTCTGCCCTTTTATGAATAGCAAAGCGGTAACCGTATTGATGATTACGCCAATTCCGGCTACAATCATCACTTTGGTACCTGCTACCTCAGCGGGTTCAAAGAGTTTTCCCCAGGCTTCCCAGCCAATCACCCCGGCAGCCCCGAATAGCAGCAGCGCATTTAAAATGGATACCAAAATGGTGCTGCGCCTTAATCCAAAGGTGTATTTTTGCGAGGGTTGTTTCGTAGCTACCGCCATCGCAAACCATGCAAAAATGAGGCTCAGTACGTCGCTCGCATTATGACCGGCATCAGCCAGCAGGGCTGACGAATCGAGCATCAATCCGTAGGTTATTTCAACCGCTACATAGGCAACGTTTAAGCTAATGCCGATTGCAAAGACTTTGCCGTAGGTTTTGATTTGTTGTTCGTGATCGTGTGCCATGATATAAATTTTAAATTAGTAAATAATGACTGCCCCGCCAATCAAGCCGGAACAGCCTTCGGGGATTGATCAGCGTTTATCGTATGACATCTTCATCGGTCTCCCCGGTGCGGATGCGTACGGCTTTTTCAACATTTGATACAAATATCTTGCCATCTCCGTAGTTGCCGGTTTGCCCATTCTCAACAATCACATTGATGATTTCATCAACGCGATGTGTGAGCACTACGGTCTCCAGTTTTATACGTTCTACAAGTTGGGGTACATTTTTTTCCTGTGCATGTCCCCAGCCACGTACATCACTGAGCGTAATGCCGGGGGCATCCTCAAGGTTTTCAAGCGCATCAATAACGTAATCGATCATGTTGGTTCGAATAAAAGCTTTGATCTCTTTCATAATATTAGATGGTTAAATTAGACCTGTCAGGTTTTGAAAACCTAACAGGTCTGAGTGTTAAATTTACAGTTCGGCTTGTGTGACCGGTTCGGCAAACCACTTGTAGATGGTGGGCAGTACCACCAGCGTTAGCAGCGTGGAGGTAAACAGGCCACCTACAACCACAGCGGCCAGCGGGCGCTGCACGTTGGAGCCGATATCATTGGCCAGCAGTAGCGGCAGCAGGCCGAGACCGGTGGTCAAGGCGGTCATTAGCACCGGACGCAGCCGCAGCAGCGAGGCCTGCACCACCGATTTATCCATGTCCATTCCTTCCTCGCGCAGCTGGTTGATATAGCTAACCAATACCAGTCCGTTGAGCACGGCAATACCAAAAATGGCGATGAATCCGACCGCCGCCGGAACGGACAGGTACAGGCCCGATATCCAGAGGGCAAAGATACCCCCGATGGTGGCAAAGGGGATATTCAGGAAAATGAGCACCGCATAGCGCCAGCTGCCGAAGGTGGAGAACAGCATAAAGAAGATCAGTCCCAGGGTAATGGGCACGACCACCATCAACCGGTTCATCGCGCGCTGCTGGTTTTCAAACTGCCCGCCGTATTCCATGAAATAACCGGGCGGCAGATCGACCTGTGCCTCCACCTTTTCACGCAGCTCGTTGACCACCCCGCCCATATCCCGGCCGCGCACGTTAAGCTGCACGTAGGTACGGCGACTGGCTTTATTGCGGGAAATTTGCTTGGGACCAGTAAATACTTCAATATCCGCGATTTCCGATAGCGGTATTAATGCGCCATCGGTTGTGCGGATAGGCAGCTCACGAATCTGATTGATCCGGCTGCGCTGGTCATCCCGCAGCCGCAGGAAGATGTCGAAGCGGCGGATACCTTCAAATACTTGCCCCGCCTTGGAGCCGCCGATGCCCGTTTCCACGGTGCTCAGAAAACGATCAATACTGATACCCAAGCGCGCAAGTTGCTCACGGTCGGGTCGAATCAAGATTTGGGGCTTACCACCCTGTTGCTGAGCACGTACGTCTACCGCTCCCTCCACGCTTTCGGCTATACCTGCAATTTCCTGCGCTTTTGCAGCCAGTGTGTTCAGATTATCGCCGTACAGGCTGGCGACCACCTGGGCGCGCACGCCGCTGAGTAACTCATCCGTACGGAGTTGGATGGGCTGAGAGAAATTGGAGGATACGCCCGGCAGGTCCTCGTTTAGTTTTTCCGCCATAGCGGTTTGCAGCTCCTCATAGTCGCGACCTTCATCCCACTCGTCCAGCGGCTTCAGATCCACCACGTTAAATATCACGTTTACCGGTTCGGGATCTCCGCCCACTTCCGCGCGGCCCACGCGGGAATAGACGCCTTCTACTTCCGGGAAGGTCTGCATGGATTCCTGCAGGCGCTTGGTATATTCGGTGGTCGTCGGCAGGTTCGCGCCCGGTGGCAGTACCGAGCGAACAGCATAGGTCCCCTCGCGGAGCGTTGGCTGAAACTCCGTTCCCAAAAACGGGAAAACCGCCATGCTTGCGGCAAAAAGTACCAGTGCCGCCCCGAATACCATTTTGGGATATTTCGTGCTTTTTTCGATGAGGGGCCGGCTTGCACCTTTTACTTTGCGCACCAGCCACGGCTCTTTATCCATGCCTTTATCCGGCAGGATATAACTGGAAATAATAGGGATGTAGGTAAGCGCCAAAAATATGGCCCCGGCCAGCGCAAAGGTGATGGTATAGGCCAGCGGTTTAAACATCTTACCCTCTACTCCCTCCAGCGAAAATAGGGGGAGAAATACAATAATGATGATACTGGTTGCAAAAACAACAGGTCTGATGACTTCGCGGGCGGCTTCGCCGACAATACGAACCAAAGATACATTACCCTGCTTTCGTTCTTCCAGCAGGCGGTAGGTATTTTCCACGATTACGGTCGCGCTATCGCCGATCATTCCGATGCTGATTGCCAAGCCTCCAAGACTCATAAGGTTAGCGGATATTCCCATCAGGTTCATCCCGATAAAGGCGATGAGAAACGCAATCGGCACCGTGGATATGATAATCAGCGTGGAGCGGATATCACCCATGAAAAAGTAGAGGATCGCCAGCACCAGGATAGCGCCAATATAGAGTGCGTTGGTGACGGTGCCCACCGCTTTATCCACAAGTTCACCTTGTGAGTAGAACGTCTCCATGACCATGCCGTCGGGCAGCGCGTTATTAATGGCATCCACTTTTTGATCGACCTGGGCCAGTAAATCTTGTGTATTCGTCCCTATAAGCTTCAGTACGAAGCCGCCAACCGATTCCTCCTCGTTGGTAATGAGGGTGCCGCGCTTTATTTCAGAGCCAAATTGGATCTCCGCCAGATCGTTCACATATACCGGCGTCCCATTTTGATTAGACACCACGATATTTCGGATATCTTCGATACCTTGCTCATGCTGGTTAATCCAGCCATAGCCACGAACCAGATATTCTTCTCCACCCCGCTCCAGAAAGGAAGCGCCCACATTCCGATTGTTGGTATTCAGCGCCTGCTCCAGATCTTCGAGGGTGAGATCCCGCGCAAGCAGCGCGTTCATATCCACGTTGACCTGGAACTGCCGTACGTCGCCGCCCAGTGAAAGCACGCCGGTAACCCCGGGCACCGTTCGAAGCTGGGGCTTCACAATCCAGTCTTGGGCCGTGCGCCGTTCCATTAGCGAATTATCTGCTCCTTCTTTGTTTTTGATCTGGTACATCATCACGGTACCGAGGCCGGTCGTGAGCGGTCCAAGCTGGGGGTTGCCCAACCCCTCAGGGATTTCATTACGGGCTTGCGAAAGCCGCTCATTGACCAGCCGGCGGGCAAAGTAGATATCCGTACCCTCCTCGAAATAGATATTCACGCGGGACAGCCCGAAGATAGAGGTGCTTTGCACCCGGTCAAGGTTGGGCAGCCCGTACATCGAGATTTCAATAGGATAGCTGATTTGTGTTTCTACGTCCACCGGTGACAGCCCCGGGCTGGAGGTAAATACCTGCACCAGCGGCGGGGAGACATCAGGAAATGAGTCAATAGGTACATCCTGAAAGGAGAAATAGCCATAGACAGCTACAGCGGCAACCATCAAAAAGATGGTCAGCCTGTTTTTAAGTACGCGTTCAATGATTTGTTCAAGCATAGTATAAAATTCTTTGGTTCACTATAAATTGGGGCTCAAAAGATTTCTTAATGTCCGTGCGCCGCGCTGCGGGTTTTAGCGGTCAGGGCTGACTTTAGATCAAAGGCTCCGGCGGTAACGGCTTGGTCGCCCGGCTCAAGTCCGGAAAGAATTTCCACCAGCCCTTCATTTTCAGCGCCGAGCCGTACGGTAATTGGCTGAAAGCTGCCTTCCTCGTCACCCGGTACAAAGACTTTAGATTCGCCTTCGATGGTTTGAACCGCATCTACCGGAATCACAGCAATATTTCGTTCTTGTCCCGTTTGAATGCGAGCTGTGCCGAACATCCCAGCTCGCAGCTGTCGGTCGGGGTTTTCAACGACCGCACGAACCGGCATCGTCCGGCTGCCCTCTTCAAGGGCGTAGGAAATCCAGTTCACGGTGCCTTTAAAGGTCTCATCCGGGATACTCCGCACCGAAATGTTGACCGTCTGGCCCTGCTCGATATAACGAACATCCTGCTCGTAGGCGTCAATCATTACCCACATTTCCGTCAGGTTGGCGACATGTATAGGCGTCTCGCTGGATGATACCGTTTGCCCGGGCGAAAGATTGCGTTCCTGCACCACGCCGCTAATCGGACTGCTGATATAATAGCGGGAAAGCGGCTGATCGCTGCCCGTTTCAATATTTTGGATAGCCTCATCGGTCAAGCCATAAAGTCGAAGTGTCTCCGCTGTAGCATCCATTTCTGCTTTGGCTTCTTCAAATGCAGCTTCGGCTTCGAGCAGTTCGGCCTCGCTGGATATCTGCTGGTCATACAGCGACTGCTCGCGCTTGTATGTTGCCTGCTTGGATTTAAGCCGTGCTTTCAGGCGGATGTATTCGGCTTTGGCTTTGCCCAGTTCCACGCTGCTCATCAGCGCCAGGGGTTCGCCCCGCCCGACCCGGTCGCCCAGATCTTTGAGCACGCGCACCACCTTGGCTTCAATGCGCGGGCCTACCTTGGCAATATTATCCAGGTTGTAATTGATGCTGGCCGGTCGGGCAATGGTTGATGCCGCACTGCCGGAATCCAGCGTTTCCACGTTAATACCGAGGCTCTCGCGCTGCTGCTCATTCAGGTGCACTTCCTCAGCATGCTGTGCGCCTCCTTGTGCTTGCCCGCTGTTTTCTCCGGCATGGTTGCCGGATTCTTCTTCGTGTTGTCCTGCTCCTTCGCTGTGTTGTTCTTGCTCTGTTTGAGGATTCGCATTTTCGTGTGTATCGCTTTCCGATCCACAACCGGTGAGTGTGCCTCCGGCTACAAACAATGTTACAATAGTTAGTAGTATGATTGAATTCTTCATGATTGGTGATGCTTAAAAATTAATTGGATGTAATTTCGGATAAGGGCGTGCCGATGAGTCGTTCCACCTCGGCGACCGCGCGGTTGTATTCAGCCAGCGCCTGAATGTAGCGGGTACGGCTGGTAAAGAGCGTGCGCTGAGCATCGAGCACCTCCAGGTAGTCGAACTTGCCCTGCCGGTAGCCGGTCTGAATCCCTTCAAAAGCGGACTCGGCGCCGGGCAAAATCTCATCTTCCAGTTGCTGCACCTCCTGATAGGATGCATCGAGCGTATTATACGCTTCCCGAAGCGCTCTGTTGACTTCGGTAACGGCCGCCTGCCGCTGCGATTCAACGCGGTTGATTTGGTATTTGGCCGCCTGGATGTTGCCTTGGTTGCGATCGAAAAACGGAATCGGGATGGAAATACCAACCACCGCTGCCTCGGCATCTACATCTTCGAAGCGTTCATAGCCGCCACTGATGGTGGGATTCGGGATACCTTCAGCGCGTTCAAGTGCCAGCCGGGATTCGCGCTGCTGCAATTCCGTTGCCCATCGCGCCACGTCCGGGTTCCGCTGAATGTACTGGGTAAGCGACTGATACGCAGGAAGAGGATCGGGTGAATTAAGTGTACCGGCTAACCCTTCGAAGGCGGGCTGCTTGCTGCCCCAAAAAGAAGCTAAATTGCCGCGAGCCGACTCAAAACGGTTAAGGGCATTCTTCAGATCAATGCGGGCGCGGGAGAGCTCGACTTTTGCTCTTGTTTCAGCAATAGGTGATACCTTACCGGCCTCCACCTGTGCGGAAATGGAGTCAAATAGTTTTTGGGCTACATCCACCAGTTCCTGCTGCTGGCGCCATTGCCGCTGGGCTTCCAGCGCGAAAATATAGGCTTGCGTAACGCCGGTGAGTACGTCCAGCCGCCGGGTCTCGTAGTCCCATCCCGCCAGTTTTTTGTTGTAGTCCGCCAAGCGCTTGCGTTTGAGCCGGTCGGCTCCCAGCAGTATTTTTTGCCCGAGCCGGATCGTAATTTCGCGGCTGTCCAGCCCATCGAAGGGGCCGGTGCCGCCGAAGTTTTCCATCTCGGCTTCCAGTTGAGGGTTAGGCAGCAGCGACGCCTGCAGGCGCTCGGCTTCCCGAATGCGGATCTGCCAGCCAAAGCTTTGCAGCCGGGGATTTTCGAGCAGCGCTTTGGACAATGCATCGGTAAAGGTAAGCGTATCAGAAATAGGTACGTTTACCGAGTCCTGCGGGTTCATATTTTTATTTAAAGCGGGAGAATGATCATAATTTTTTTCTCCCAGCGTGCTTTTAGATGGTGGTTTAATCAGGGTTTCTTCACTGACACATCCGGCAGCAAGCACGAGCATGCCGAGGGCCAGCAGTGGTTTTAGTAATTTCATGTAAATCCAGCCAGTTTAAATGGTTGTAAAGGGCAAGAATTACCGGTAGGATATAATTATCGGTTAATCTTGCTTTTAAGAATGGATAGGAAGTGGCTGGAGTGCCCTAATTAAGCAGGACGACTGTTTGTAGATTCGTTGTTATAAAATCTTCAATAAGAGGAGGGATAAATGAGGCTAACTGAAATACACGCGAGCGCGGAAGTTCCTCAATAGCAGTATTTAATATACCGTCGAGATAGGCAAGGGTGCGCTGCTGATCATAGCGCGTGGTTCGCTGCTCTTTGGAGCACAGATTCGAAAACGCTACATCACTGTGATGGCTGTGAGATACTTCTACTGTGGACTTACTGTGGTCGTGGGATGCTTCGTTATGAACCTGATCTTCAGAAGGGATTGTTAAAAAAGAACCGGCGACTGATTCTACGTTCACATCACCATTTTCCTCAAAACAGATGACTAGTGCATTCGCCACTACATGAATACTCATAAAGTGTAGAATAAACAAAGCCAATATCGCCGTGACGACGCCTTTATTCGCTTTAGTCAATGTGTCGCTGATCTTCTGCATCTTAATCTTTCTTTTGAATCAAGTTATAAAGGTAGAAAAATCATGGAAGTGTTAAAACCCTCAGAATAGACTCTTTCTTGGTACAAGAAAAATAAATTGCCTCTGGGATGTTTGATTCATTGCGCAGGTTCAATTCTTTTCTTTTGCAGCCGCCGTGGGTTGGCCAAGAAGAAAGAAAGTACGCCGTATAACCTATATATGGCCTCCAATGTCAAGAGGCAATAACTCTTCCGTGCGAAAATAAAATCTTTTCACTCAGCCGGTCTCGACACACTTTTGGTGGATTAGTACTACAGGCAGTTTTCAATCGCGGGTTGGCA
>VEMX01000023.1 GCA_009711805.1 Balneolaceae bacterium
CACCCCGGATTTTTCGGAGGCTAGCCTCCAATCCAATGCTGTTGACAGGGCGCGAGAATATCCATATTGTGTTTTTAATCTAAACTAATAACCCTAACTAACGGTCAAGCTAATTCAGGGATGGACATTAAAAATCTCTGATTATAGTTTCTGCCTATTGGTAGACGAAGCTCTTTTAAAAGTTCAGATTAAATAGATGCAAATACTAATGTGGAAGGCATACCATATTTACACTTTTATGTCTATACCTTGAGTTAAAGAACTGAGTACCTGGGGATGATATTCATCAGCCAGTTCAAAGTGTGTTTTGTTGCCTATTCGCTCTATCACATTGGTAGTCTCTATCATTTCCTGGTACGTCTCATAACAGAGAAGAGCTTTTTTCATAGCTTCTATGTCCTCTTCTTCAAGCTGACAGATTACGTCAATGTCGTCTTTTTTAGTCCAGGTTACTCTGGGAATTCCTTTTTCCATAAACATAGGGTCGCCGGTATCCGGTAAAGTGAAAAAAGCAAGGCGTTGCCAGTGGCTGAAATCACTTCGTGAGGCATAGAATAGTTGTTTTACAGCCATGTGTAAGGCAATGTGATCGTGATGTCCGCTACCTCCATGGATGGGATAGGTGATTACAATTTCAGCATTATAATAATGTATCCATTTGCCCGCTTCTTCCTGGAGCTTAAGGGGATTTATTTTAGATAGTGCTCCGTCTTCATAATCCAGGATAGTCATGTGATGAATTCCCAGGGTATGTTGTACATTCTTCATCTCTTTATGCCGAACTTCTCCCATCTCCTTTATGGAAAGTCCCAATTTATGCCTCATTTTTGTAGCACCCCCTTTGGTAAAAGTAACAAGACTTACTTCATGTCCCTGGCGTATTTGTTGGTTGATGATTCCTCCGGGGCCAAAAGATTCATCATCGGGGTGTGGAAATAAATATAGTATCTTCATAAAGCTGGTTTTAAAGGTTCGTTTCTATAGGAAAGACGATGCTTTTCCAAAAATGACGCAGACTTTTTTGAAATTTTTTAAATAATGTTCTTGCTGTCTGATGAACTAATACCAAATACTCCTTTCAGGAAGGTACCTTCTCAGAGAGTTGAACTACCTGCCTGATGGAAGCTACATGTAAGAAAATGGCATAAGGAAGGAGTATAGAAGCAAGAAAAACATATGGTAATTGAAGGAATTCAAAGTTTTCCGTTGTTGAGGCATAGTCGGTAAAATAATAGGTAGAAATAAAGGAATACACAGTTACCGTCAGAATACAGAGAGATGCTATATTCCAGAGCGCGATAATTTTTTTACCTATGATTTGTTTTTGAGTGAGAAAGCCTACAATTAAAGCAGTAATTCCTACAACAATATCATAGTTGATTCCCTCAAAGGTTGCTATTTTTGGAAATACATTATTCAGATAGGCCCCGTAAATAAGGAGTTCAACAACAATTCTAAATGATTGCATATAAATTACCGTTGAAGGCGGGGTATTTTTTAATGCAGCCTTCATTATTTCTCGCGAAGTGAGAAAAAGTATAATTAGTATAGCGGGTATGACAACAAGAAGTGGGATACGTGGAGGAAGGTCCAGTTCACTTAGTATACCTGATCTTACAAGTACGAGGATATAGGCAGTCCATAGAAAAAAAATACTGATATAACTGAGGCTGAGATTCCGGGCATCAGGACTATTCCTTAAAATTAGGAAGGTTGTGAGGAACATAATGAAAGGAAGAATATAGAAGCCGAGTTCAGTCATTTTTTATTTACAAGCTAATGAAAGATCTGAAAAGTCATCTATCCGATGTTGCTAATTATCTCGGAATACGGTTGGTGAAACACCTTTCATATTCTTAAAAAAACGACTAAAGGAGTTGGGTTCTGCAAAACCAGTTTGATCAGCTATCTCTGATATTTCGAGATTTGTAGTTAACAGAAGTTCCTCAGCCTTTTTAAGCCTGATATTCATAAGATATTGATGAGGAGTACAGTTAAAAGCTTCCCTAAAAGAATGGAGCATATGATACTTTGAGAGGAGTGATGCTTCACTTAACTCATCCATTAATACTTTTCGGTTATAGTTGCTGTGTATATAATCTATTACTACCGTCAGGCGCTTATAGAGTTCAAGCCGTGTAGATTTTTTTAGTGAGGAGAGGCTTTGGAGTCTGGAATATTCTTTTGTGTGATGCTTCAGAATTTTCAGAATCAGATTATTCAGAAGCATGTCTTCTTCATCAGAAAATAGAGGGATCTCTCTTCTTCTATAAAAACTGTACAGTGCAGATATCTCTTTTCTGAGCTCAGGATTAAGCCATCTGCTGCCGGAAAAGAAATGAGGGAGTCGCGTATTCTCTGCCAAAGGAAAGTCCATCAACTCAAGATGAGTATGCTGAAAAGAATGCACACTTTCTTTAAATAGTTTACTTCCGAAGTGAATGTTAAAGGTTTCGGTCGGTTGCTTGTCATCAATTCGTAAACCAAATAAAGCACCGCTATTCACCAGGCTAAAAGTATCCGGAGTAACTTCACTTTCGTTTTCTTCTGAAATAACAGTACTACTTCCTTTTAGGTTAAAGAATAAAGAGAAGGGAGCTGTTATACCATTTCGCTCGGTATTATATGAACGAGCATTAAGTACAACATTAGGCCAGCCTTTGTGTGGGAGAGTAATGTTATGTATGGCTTTCCGGCTTGCAAATCCCTCTCGTGATTGCTTTCTGATCCAAGCCAAATCCGGAAATTGTTTGAGTATCATTTTTTGTCAATTATTTGGAATAATACGATAAACAAACATCAAAAAGAACGGAACTAATGTTCTTTCACCACATCCTGGTGTTTAAGAAAAGTAAGCAGAGTCTCCTTTAACCATTTTATCTCATTTTTGAGCAAGACTACATGACCGCTATTGTCATTCAGCAAAAGCTTTCGGTTGTTGGATTGTGAACAGAGTTGTTGGAAAAAGGCAATTTCATCTTCAATGTTAACCAGGCGATCTTTTTTACCCAGTATAATTGTGAGTTCTGGCTGAAGTTCAGAAAACAGATGCTCATAATTTAAGCCGGCCAGCCAGCCTGTTTGCCGGCGTACCTGGGCAGAAGTTGCCCGCGTTAGGGCCCCAAAGAAAGGATGGTTCTTATAGCTATTACCCACCGGCCCGAATACATATCTGCCCATGGGCTTTATGGTAGCACGGTACAGAAAAGTGGGAGTAACAAACATCGAATAATACGCAATCCGCGCAAGCAGAGGGGGGAGTTGTTTAAACGGGCTGACCATACATACCCTTTCTATCGAAAGCTGATCGGAATTTCCAATCCGGGCGGTTATCAGGTTCCCGAACGACTGAGAAAACAGGAGAAGCTCCCGGGAGTCCAGCGTTTGGTGCAGCAATTCCTGTACTGTATTTGCCAGAGCTTTGAGACTGTCATGTTGCTCTCCGGCATAATTAACCAGCAGCAGTTGTGTCGGGGAACCTTGCCGACTTACTTCTTCTATAGCAGGTACAATGAAATGGAGACAGCTTTCGCCGCTGCCTTCCAGGCCGGGTATCACCGCCAGGGGAGTGCCCTCGCCCCAGCTTTGTAGTTGTACTCCATTCTTCTCTGCAATTGTTTTAAGCGGGATATTAAAAGGATCTGTGGTTGACATATCAGGCATGGTTTTCCAGGTGTTGAAGGATATAGGGATACACATCTTCATGAGCATTCTTTCCGAAGATGCAGTCAATATGGCCGTATTTTGGGATCAGGTGATAGGTATATGGAACCCCGGGATTCAGCTGCTTTAGTTTCTCATAAGTAGTTTTGGTGCTGAGCGGACGGTAGCATGTATTCTCTTCACCATGTATAAAGGTCACAGGCATTGCCATGCCTTGCTGTAGGTTCGGGAGGTACATATCCTGCCCGGACTCAGAAACTACCTTTTCTTCACGGATCATTTCAGCCAGGTGGGTGAAGGCTTCAATGTTGGCAACACCAAATAGTTCATGCAAAGCATCAAACGTTGGCTGGTTTAGCTGGTCCAGTTCATAGAGTTGTCCATATAAAAAGGTGATGCGGTTAGAAACAGGGTTAATGGTTCGGTCTTCCCGGTCATAGGGATAAAACTTCAGCAATGAGTTGAACACCTTAGCTTTCCACGAATCATGGACGTCGGTGTAGGCAGTCAGGTTTTCGAAGCCAACTACATCAAGCAACTCCGGCAAGTAAAGTTTTGATTTAAAGAGATTACCGGGATGTGCTTTTATGTGCGGGCCAATCTGGGAGATGATCAGCGATTTAACATGTTGCAGGCCTTTGAGAAGTGCCATTGTGAAAGTGGTACTGCCAAAGCAATGTGCAAGCACGTGAACGCTATCACTGTTAGTTTCTTGCCGGATAAACTCGATGGCGGGTTCATAGTCATTATCGGCAATATCGTCCCCGGAAAACCGAGTACCGGCATCAGGCATTTCAATACTTACACGATTATCGATGAGCCAAACATCATAATTATGTTCGCAAAGATATTCCACCAGGTTCTTTTTGATGGTATCGATAGAGAAGATGAGGCTGGAAACTCCAAGCCCATGAACCAACATCACCGGCCCTTTATTCCCACCTTTATAGCGGGTGAGTCTTAGATCTATACCGTCTTTTGCTTTAAACGGATAAACTTCCGGTAGAGGAGCGTTGAGGGGTCTTCTGTCCCGATCGGGAGCATCCGGATTAAACAGGTTTATACTGTTGAGGACTCCGCCATAGGCTTCGGTAAGATTATCAGTAAAGAAGTCAGAAAACCGTACCGTCCATTTAACTTCTTCCTTTTTGCTGTCAGCATTGGGGATCTTGATAGTTTGCATCTGTTTGATAAAATCGGCCACTTTAATGTGGAGTACACCCCGTGCTATTTTTTTACCCTGATTATTTCCTCCCCTGTAAATATCGATGAAAAGGGTAGTGGTGTCGCTCCATACATCGAAACCGGGATCATTTTTGATTTTCTTGAAGCCTTCAAAATAATAGGTATCACCTTCAACACTCTGCATCTGCATGCGGTAATCCATGTTGAGGGTATTGACCGAACGTTCATCTTTACGGAATAAATTGAAATAGCCGTTATTCACGGTTAGGGCTTCTCCCGAAAACAACCGGCAGTCAACCGTGCCCTGCATCCGGGCTTCGTGTTTTTCATCTTCGAGGAAGCTTTGTACATCATCAGTGCTGATCGTAAGAACAAAGGTACATTCATTATCCTGTTGCCTGCCTTCCTCAAAAGCATCCTGGTAGCTAATTTCAGTTCCATTGATTTGCTGAATAAAACCGGTCATCGACTCGGTGAATTGCAGTCCCGGCCGGGTAGTTTGGGGTTCCTGTACAAACGGTTTGTAGCCGTAATCGATCGTCCATTGGTTATCGGCTGCTATTTCTTCACAAATACGTTCGGCAAGTCCCGAGATGGTGAGCAGGGGATTTACCCCAAGCGGGCGGGGAATAATGGCTCCATCACACACAATGAGATTAGTATAGGCATCGGTACCGGATGTCCCTTTAAATACCTGTCCCTTATGATTTACCACACCCTCGGCAGCTGAGTGTCCCATAGGAGCCCCCCCCAGCGGGTGAACAGTTACCAGGTCGAAATCAGTGGCCTTAGTCCAGGCGGGATTTTTGATAAAGGTACCTCCGATAGCCTTTGCAGCTTTTTCTAAAGTAGAATTCACTTTTTTGAAAATACCCTGTTTTCCTGCATCCGGCCAGCTTATGCGGGGCCTGCCATCTTCAAGGTGTATTTTCCCTTTGCCATCATCATGACTCATTACCAGGTAGGTCTGGGTGTTGTTGAGGGCACCCCGGTAGGCTCCCCTAAACAGGCTTATCACCTCTCTCCATTTTTCAGCCAGTGAGTCTCCGCTGTCGGTATCTTTGCCTAATAAGCGGGAGAAGATCTTGAAGGCTTTAGGCATGGCTGCAGACAGAGGCCCCGGAATAACACCTTCTTCTATTACCATTCCTTCTTCTTTTGGGCTTTCCTTCCGGCGGTCTATTACACTGGTTATACACGGACCGGGAGAACGGTACTTTCCTTCGGGGATATGGCCAAGACCAACACCCGATATTTCCTGGTCGGCATTATAGGCAAACGCCAATACGTCACCATTTCCGGTAAATCGCTCGCCCAGGTGATCGGAGGTAGTGAGGCCTTTTGCCCGGGAGTTTAATAATATGGCTGTTGAGCCCAGGCTGCCTGCTCCCAGAAATACAAAATCTGCGGTTATAAACTGGCTTTCATCCCCGAACTTATCACTGCCACTGTCAAGCACCCGGTAATGAATCTGCCATTTGTCATTTTCAGTTCGGGAGAGATGAGCTACTTCCATCCCTGTAAATATCTCAGCACCAAAATTGACGGCATCGGGGAGGTAATTCATTAACGTGGTGTTCTTAGCGCCTACATTACAGCCCGTCACACAATCACCACAGTTCGTGCATTTTTTTTGCTCGTAACCAACAGCATTCAGCCCATCTTTAAACTGCACGTTGATGGGAGTATATTTGAATGTCCCCCCGGTGACTTCTGCCGATCTCATTTGTGCTTTGGTCTTGGGCAGTTCCTCGTAGCCATTTTGTCCGGCAGGGTAGGCCACGGGTTGTAAAACATGTTTAGCTCGTTCGATTCCCCGGTACACGCTTTCCGGGTTATTCCTTATTTCTTCCGGCCATGCTTCATCTTGCATTACCCATGGTTCGGGTGGGAGAGACACATTGGCATTGACCAGTGAGGTTCCTCCAAGTCCACATCCCTGGAAAACACTGATGTCATCATTCACTAAAAACTGGTACAGATTATTTTCTTTACCCAATTCAATACCGGGCGCATCCACATGAATATTAGAAGCTGCTTCAATTTCTTTGGCTGGATAGTCGCCGGGCCGTATTTCTTCTCCTTTTTCTAACAGGCAAACCGAACGGCCAGCCCGTGCCATGCGCGAAGCAGCTATACTGCCTCCATACCCGGAACCGATGACAACAACGTCATATTCACTTTTTAACTCAGTATCGGGTTTAGAAAGTTTGCTGTTATTCATGATGAAAGATCTATGGTTATGGGTTCCTCAATCAGTGTATGACGGATTGGATGTTCTGAGGAGAAGGAAGCTTTGCCATTTTCTTCCTTGTATTTCCATTTATTCACTTTTTCAACCCCAACCGGGTACACCGTAATTTTTTCTTTGGTGATGTGGATGCGAAGAAAGTTTTTATATCCCTCATACTTTAAGGCCGAGTATGATTCATTGTCGTGAATGTTGAGGAAAAGGTTAGTCAGCGTCAGGTAACAACCAAAGGTGAAGCTGGAGATTAAAAAGCCCCCTGCAATCATTCCAAGCAGGGTTAAACCCAATTTCGGATCAGGTAAAAATGTTATGAGTCCCCAGAACACTATAAGCAATAAAAAGCCTTGCAAAACCCCATGGACAAATCCCGCCAACCGGTATACCCAGGATGGAAAACGGGGTGTAACAGGATGGGTATCAGTAAACAGGGTAAGCCCGAGTACAAGAATGGTAAGTAAAATGAAGGTAGCCGGACTATAGTAAAGGTTACCGATGATTTGACTAAGTCCGGGAGCAGGGGAGATTGTATTCAGGGCTAGATACATAAACCAACCGGTAATGGCATAAAAAATCCCAAGGAAGGCCGAGAATCTCCAATTGGTAAAGTTAAACCAAAGGTTCCTGAACAAAAGTGATTTTGACTTACCGGAAGATGGAAATGTTGTTTCCTTTTTGAGATCGCCTTCCCGTACTCCGTTAATGGTATCCGGGAGGTTTTGTGTGGGATGCATAAAAGCACCTCCTCCACCCGCTGTAATTTTGTGTGATTGGTCATCAGCGATATAATGAGAGTAATGATGCAGGTCTCCGGCTAAGGTTAATACCTGTGTTCTTTTCTTTTGGGAGATGGGGTTTTCTTTACTTCCTTCAGATGGGGGAGTATTGGCAAACCAGGTCTCAAAAAACTTCAGGTTTCTGTAAGCATCTCCTTTACCCGATCCGCTATATACCCATGATGGCTCGGCTGTGCACAGTATGATTTTACTGCCATCTTCTACATACTTTTCTGTGATGTCATTAAAATAACGAAGCTGATTGTGATCGATATCAGAGTTGAGTTGTACATCTATGCCAAATATCCAAACGTTATGCGGTAGCTGAATGGCGAAATAGCTACGCTGCTGTTGGGTTTGCCAGTTGCCTATTTTGCGTTTCTGTCCAAATGTTTTAAGAAAGTTGGTAAGCCCATCATACCAATCGTGATTACCGGGAATGGCAAAGAGCTGAGGACGATCCTGACCTTCCTCTTGGCGGGGAAGGGCAAGTTCATAAGGACCTTTTAAACGGTTTTTATATTCTTCGCGGCTGGCAGTGGGATATACCTGGTCGCCCCCCATAATAAGGATATTGCCCCGCTTGGTTTTTTCGCCTTCCAGCTCAAGCTCCGGTTTGGCTACCAAAGAGGCCATGGTATAGGTGGCGTCAAAACCATCACCCAAATCCGAGATATAGTCTATCCAAACTTCATCGTGATCCCGGTAATCATAGAAATGTTGTTTATCAGAATTCTGATACAGGGCAGCCTGTATCTCCCGCTTATCATTAAAGTTCCCAAAAATAGAAGATATTATCGTTTTAATACCTGTTTTGGCCAATTGAATGGGATTGTACCATCCTACACTTTTTTTTGGCTCAAACCCCAGTTTCTCATACTTCGACATTTATCCTCCCCATAGTTCTATTATTTGACCTCGCTATATGGAGAACGTAATATCTTTAGATATATAAAACAAACGGCTGAGTGTGCCGGTTTTTCTGTGTGGGATACCTTTCCGTCCTCTAAAAGCCACACTCGCGGGAAGAGCAATAATAAATAAGGCCATACACCATGTAGAGACGCAAGATATTGCATCTCTACATGGTGTATTAGGGGAACTATCATTCGCGAGGAGTCCAAATCCTAAATAAGGTTCAATACACTAACGACGCGGCGATCTCGCGAAATGTGTTTAGAATATACATCAACGCTACACACACCAGTTGCCATAGACAAGGAGACTGCCACGGTCTGGTTCGCCGAGCTCACCATCCCTCGCAGCCCTCGCAGGAGGTGCCTTCGGCGATGGTGCTTTTACTTGGTTTGTTTCTTCTTTTAGATCAACGAGTCATTCAGAGCGGAGCTCCCGAAGGTATTATAAAAAAGAGGACGCCCTGGATTTGTTAGCTTTAAAGTCCCTTTAACTTTTAACTAAATCCATAGGAGTCCTCTTATGAAAACCTACAAACAAGTATACATAGCCATCGACCTACATA
>VEMX01000059.1 GCA_009711805.1 Balneolaceae bacterium
TCGTGAATAATTCGGGTTAAACCAGGCTAACATATCTGGCAACTGTTCGTGATTGGCAATCAGGTGAATATGGTTTGGCATGATAACGTACCCCCCTCAAAAAAACATTATTTTCCTGCTGCATGTAGCATAAAACCCTCAGAATAATATCGGTGAGGACAGCATTCATAAACAGCGGCAAACCCTCTGCTACAGAACTCGTTATAAAGTAGGGATAATGGAATTCGTGAAATTTGTACCGGCTTCTTCCCATGGCAATATCCTTTTTTCTTAGTAAGGGCAATTTGGGAAGGAATCCTTGCATTATTTTTTGGCAGACTGATGGCCGGTTAATAATAGTTTAAGGTGAAGCCTCCATAGGGCATTGCGGAGCTGAGCTTGCGCAACGAAGACAAAGAACTACAAAAAATGAAGCTTATTCTACCAGAGAGTACACAAGTAATGAATTAGGATCAGCTGTTGACAAGGAGTACAACTTGTTATCATTTACCTTTATTTGCCCGGATTTCTGATCCAATATAAATGTATTAATCAAAGTTCCAGTTGGTTCAACTTGATATACCATTCTATTTGCATGTAGACCATATTTAGCTGAAAGGATAAATATATGACCATTCTCATCCACTGAAGGTGAAAAGAACATTAAGTCTTTTGGGATATTCTTTCCATGAGGTGAATCAGTGTTAAGGTTAACTGTTTCAACTACAGAGGGAAAATCAGGTAGCCTAAAAGAATCTGTTAATATTCCATCTTTGTTATAAACCTGAAATAGATTTTTAAAACGATAACTGACTAATATTTTTTCATCAGGTAATGCATTCACATAGAATGAATTCAGAAGAAAATTACCTGGAGCAATATCAGGAGAAAACGAAGAAATCAACTTCTGATTTTGGTCGAAAATAGTTATAGAATCATTATCAGTGAGTGGAAGAGTACAAATAATAAATTCTCCCTTTTTTGAATAGTCTGCATCGGAAGGTGGCAATCTTAGTTTTAGACTTTTCTTGAGCAAGTTTAGATCTTTGTCGTACAGCTTTATTTCCATCCTTTTGTCATCGATTACAGCTATTGGTGAATCAATATGATGGAATATTTTATTGGGGGGATCATTAAACTCACCCGGACCATTACCTGATCTACCTACTCTTTTAATTTGAGCACCATTCATGTCATGAATGGATATATTAATCAAATATCGGTCTATAGAGTAAATCTTATCTTCATGAATGGTAAAGGAATTAAGGTACTCGCTGGACTCTATAAAAATATGCTTTTTCGCTTGCAACTCTGATTGAGCCACAAGGAAATTAGGTAGTGCAGCAAAAACGAATCCCACTAAGATTTGGGAAAGCAAAAATGCTCTCCCAGTTAAGACACCTTGTTTATTGAAAATGTGCATAATATCACTCCTTCATTCCTTTCTGCTTCTCTATGCAAACAATCTATATAACCCTCTCCACAGGCTGCAATATATGCATCTCTAACCCAGTCTCCACCCCAGGTAGAGGGTATTATGGTGTCTCGATCTTCAGCATGATCTATGCATGACTGAAGAGCACGTGTGCAAACACTATCTGTAGGACCACAACTACAGCCCTGATAATTTGGCACTTGGCTTTCAAGAGTGGTTATGGGAAAAAAACCAACTACTGAAAAAATTATAACAAACAACAATAACCCTAAAATCGATATCACTAATGCTAAAATTTGTATTCTCCATTAGCTTAGAAAATAAACACACCCGCTACATTAGTTTTCCGGGTGTGTTTATTTTATTTTTGTTAGCAATATGATGTTCTATAGTTGCCCTTTCCTTTCTTGCTTCTGTTTTATTTCAAAGTGCTGCACTATGGTTACCAACATCATACTCAAATATATTCCAAATAGTCCTATATTCAGGCTTTCATTAACAGAGCTATCGAAATAAAATACATTGATGACTAATACCAATAATGCTACTGACGCAACTATTGTACATGAATAAAAAAGAAACTTATTAAATGTTTCTGAAGTCTTCATTTTTCTCACTTTGCTAAACCTACGCATGAAAGAGCAGCTGCAGATGGAGCGATACTATACGCTGCTGCTGATATGAGTAATGCAGTACCGCCTGTTGCTGTAACTAAACTTGCAAAAGCTAAGCCAAAAGATATTACTCCCAACGCACAACCTATTCCTGCAATCACTTTATCCCCGTCCCCTCCTACAATCTCTTCCATTTGATGTACTTCTAACGCTTTCATAATTCTACCTCGAAATTTTAAAAATTTAAATTTGTTAAAACATCTACCAAATTCAAGGCGATGAGTACTGCTAAAGCCAATTAATACAAACTCTTTTACGCATACAACACAAACCACCGAACTATCTGTACAAATACCGAACATTTTATTCACGAACCAAACTAATTGTTTATTCATTTTCCAGCCATTGCCATTCCATCTGAAGTTTTCCATTTATAATCTGTCTTCGTAAACCTCTGAAATTTGTGTCATAGTGCCGCCGTAAAAACATGCGTAAAGCATCTTCGCTGGACAGCCCGGAATCTTTTGCAATACTATAGCTGGTAGCCTCAATATCGTTTTCCATAAGTTGTACTATTTTTTCATACCGTACTTGCCGCAAAACTTCTTTCGGTGATAACCCACAACTTGTTTTCATCACCTTGGCCAACCATCCACGAGACACTTTTGATTGGCAAGCCCAACTTTTACATCCGGTATCAACTCAATTTGATGTACTAATATCCGGACAGTCTTTTTCGCCTTGTAACTATTAAATGCACTTAGCTCTGTTGTGGCACGTTCGCTTTCCGGTTCCTGCTTCATCATCCCCTTTTCTAAACCAAAACAATTCTTTATGACTACTTTAACGCGTTTACCGGTTGGAGATTAGCTTAAAACAGTATTGAACGGGAGTTACCTCGCAGCGTCCGTAGGTCCTGCGAGCATTACGGGAATTCTCGCTGGAAAGCCGAACGCTACGAGGACCTGCGGACGCTCGTAAGTTCTCTAAATGGTACTTCTAACCGGTAAACGCGTTATTTTAAAAAGAAATCCACGCCAAAATTGTTGCAATAATTAGAAGGGTTTAATGTAACAACCTGATTCCAGCTAAACAGAAATATCTGCCAGAGAGGCCGCAAATAGATTCTGTTTCTGAGACAAAACCTCCGGCTTTCCCTTTGTAGTAATTATACCATCTTCGATGATGTAAATACGATCCGCCAGCTTTGCACTTTGTACTCGATGTGTAACTAAAATAATAGACATTTCTCTTTTGAGGCTCATCAACAACTTTAAAATTTTTTGTTCAGTCTCTCTATCCATTGCAGATGTAGCTTCATCCAAAAGTAAAACTTCCGGTTTTTGATATAGTGCCCTCGCCAATGCAACTAATTGTTGCTGACCTCCCGAAATATTTACTCCCTCTTCTCCCAATAATGTCGCATAATGCTGTGGAAAAGATTCGAAATATTTATCAAAACCGTATTCTCGACAAAACTCTATAACTTTTTCGGCTTCTTGTTCTGGATTGCCAAGGCAAATATTTTCGAGTAGTGTTCCATTAAAAATCTTTACTTGCTGTGAAACACAGGCTATTCTACTCCTCCACTCTTCTACAGATATATCCTTCAAACTTAACTGTGAGTTAATTCCTATCTCTCCATCCTCATATGGGTAAAACCGTTGCAAGATTTGAAGCAATGTCGTTTTCCCGCAACCACTCTCTCCCAATAATGTAATCATTTCTCCTTTTTTCACTTCAAAAGAAGTGTTTTTTAAGAGTTGCGACCTGCCGGGAAAACGAAATGAAAGTCTGGACACTTCAAGTTTTTCTATAGAATCTAAGCCATTCATATCATTTTCATTGATAGCCTCAGGCTCTAAAGAAGTAAATTCATACATACGATCAAAAGCTACTCGTGCTTCCTGAATTTGGACATTAGTGAGTGCCAACCGATTGGCTGACGGAATTAACTGTGATGTCATTTGAAAAATAGCTACTAAAGCACCTAACAAAATATCTCCACTTAACACCAACATTGAACTGAAAAGAAGTACACTAACCGTAAAAACTATACCAATTAATTCTGCCCATAAACTGAATGATATTCCAATTTTTCCAAGATCAAATATTTGATCCTGGAAAAACCCATACACTGTTTTGGTTAGCTTGGAAAAGAAAGAGGTTTTGTTTCCTGTTTTTATAGTTGCTATGCCTTGTATGGTATCTACGTAGTTACTCTCATTTGCGGAATGAGCAGCCATTACTGCTTTTTGCCCATCCAGTATAGGCTGATGATAATACCAGGTTAAAAAGAAATACAAGGGAACACTTAGCAATACAAAACCGCCCAACAGCAAAGAATGGTACGTAATGTAGGCTGAAGCAACAATTATCATTAGCACATCAATCATCACTTCAGCAAAAAGAAAGGTTACCGTGCGCTGTAAACGACGGGTATCATTCATTCGGGCAATCAAATCACCGGTTTTTCGATTAAAGAAAAAGGGTACTGGAAGGTTTAGCAATGCATCGTAAAAATAGTTTATAATTCGATTATTAAAATCCCGGCTTTGTCTTATCAAGAAAAGCTGTCTGATATAAGACAGTCCGCTCCTGGCAAATAGCAGAATGGTTAACAGGCCAACTCCCAGGAATAATTTTACCAAATCCCGTTGGGGAATAATATCATCTATTAATTGTTGAGAAAAGATTGCCGTTGAAAGGCTTAGCACCGTTATAAAAATCCCTAAAGCCAATGCCAGGCCAAGAATACTCATATCTTCCTCAACAAGGGCCTTTATCCATTCCCACCGACGCTTCTGCTTTTCTTTTTTTGCAGTCAGTGAGGAAGTGGGCTTCAGCAGTAGCAAGGCTTTGCTTTGCCATATTTTTTTTAATTCATCTTCTGAAACATACATTACACCTTCAGCTGGATCACTAATTAAAAATTTCCCCTCCCCATATCCATAACATACTATATAATGCTGAAGAGTTTTATTCTTTATAACGTGCAAAATACAAGGCTCCTTCAGCTCACACAGATCGTCCACCTCTGCCTCATACGGCTCAGCTATTAACCCAACCTCCTTGGCTGCCTGGTACAAACCTAAAAGAGTTGTTCCCTGCTTACTTGTACCACTCAATTCACGAAGACGTTCCAGTTTAACTGCTCCTCCAAAATATTGGATACTACCAGCCAGACAAGCTACTCCACAATCAGATTGGTCTTTTTGATGGACAAAAGCTTTTTCCGCTTTTTTCTTTAGATTCGATTTGTTCCTGATTAACCCCATGTTCCCCGCTCGTATATTGAACACTATTTAATTAATTCATAAAGTACTTCTGCTTTGGTCTCTCCTTTAAAACTTTTAATCAAGGACCGGTCTGCACGATATACAAAAGTCACCGGCACTTGCTCTACCCCAAATGTTTTTTTTACCAATCCTGTACTATCCCAGGCCACCTCAACCCTAGAAGTATCCAGCCCAAAGCTTCTGGAAAAAACCTCAAGCCTTCTTTTAGACTCATCTGATATAAACAGGACCTTCGCCTCCTTCCTAAGATTTTTATGTTGCTGAATACTTTGTATTTCCGACAAGCAGAATTGGCATTTGCTGTTGAAATAGTTAATTATAACTGGTTGTACCTTTGCCGAATCTGTGTGATTGCTTAATAAAGAAACAAGCTCCAGTTGAGGCAGCGTAGCAATACGTTTTCGGACTTTCTCTGCCTCTGCAAATTTGTTATACATCAGATAACCCAATCCCCCAATAGTTACTAATACTAAAGCAATAACAATCTGTGCAATGATCTTTTTCATAACCTTATTAACTAACCTGAAGGATTAAGAAGGCCACTAATACCATCCAAAGCAACAGTCCTAACCCATAAGAAGGAATCACAATGTTTAGACCTTCGATAAAATCAGGTCTCCATTTTTTGGAAAGTAGCCATGCAATAACTGCAACGTATAGAACCTCAAACAGATTAATGGTTTGCAGAGGATATACCGCCCATTGAGCGTTGACGTTTTCCATCCCGATAAAGTAAAGAGCCGAAAACGGGTAGTAACCAGAAGTATTTTGAAGCGTTACATCCTCCAAGTGCACATATAAGGAAATCATAAAGATAACCTGAGCTACAATAAATACCCCTTCTGCCAGCATAGCCGTTTTAAAGATATCCTTGAACTTTATGTCGATACCTTGAAGCATGGCACCGATGCTGATGCATATGGATGTAAAAAGGAATTTGAAAAGTAATATAATGGGAGTTACTGCATACCCTGTCCACCAAAAACGGGATTGGAAACCGAGCATTCCTTCTATGGTATCATTTGTTAAAGTGCCAGAGTAGCTGCGGTAGTAAAGAGAATTCTTATATATAAATTCTTGAGATATACCCGCTACGAGTAAATAGAGGAACAAGACAATCCCAAATATCCACCATGCTGAAAGATCTAAAATCAACCTTGGTATAGATAAAGACATGCTTCTTTCCGAGTAAACTACAGGTATTTTTTCTCTATCCATTTTTAAATTTTATAATTTACCTTTATCACGGAAATAGAAATCATGGACTCGTTTATTAACATCTAGTTTTCTTTGCAAGAAAGACTTCACAAATAGCAATGTACTTAAAACAAGCAAAACAGATATCATTAGTTGAAATTGAAAGGGCAAAAAGTATAGCCCAAATGCAATTAACATAACTATTATTATTGAGTACGAAGCTTGCTTGCTCATATGATTTTTCTGCTGGGAATCAGAATTGAACAAAGCAAAATTATCTTTAATCACCGGCTTTGTAATAGATATGACAAAACCTATGCCCAAGCATAAGAAATAAAAGGTAGCATAAAACACCATGTTTCTAATATTCAACTGATCAATACTTATCATGGCTATAAGAAAAAATCCCAGATCAAATGGAGTAGTCCTAATCATCATTTTTAAATACATCTGAACTAAAGAACCAAGTTCTCTCTCCCTTAAAGCATGTACAAAAAACAATGAGCTAAACACCCCAAAAAAATTGAATCCAAAATAAGAGAACATGAACAATGGAGAACAGGCCAACAAAAAAACCAGGATGGTGTCAAACATGAATTTGCCTGTCAGATAATACGCTACTATATAGCCGGCCACAATCATTGTTTTAAAAAATAAACCAACATAAACCAACCCCATCGTATCTTTTCGCCGGGTAATTAATTTTATAAAGCTACTTTTTTTCCACTTTGTATTATTTACCAGGTATGTATTTCTTGCTGTGAAAATTTTGTGATAAAAAACTATTCCACTCAGTAACAATCCCAGCCAAACCAAAAGATTTATCCCAAAAACATAACTGTAGTAAAACCCTATAGCACATATCAGTATCAAACCTGATATAAGCATCTTCCCTTTTTTCTTCCTATAAAATATTTGCTGAATTAGCATTCGGTTGAGTATATAAACGCATCCAGGAACCGCAGATGATATTAGCACCATCGGCATATTCAGTGTATTAACTGATATATAAAATGAGGTAAGAGTAATTGTTACAAAAAGTATGTTATAGCGAAATAGATCATAAAAAAAGTTAATACCGAACACTGTTAAATGTGAAACAGGGTAATAGCCCGGCAAAGAGAAAGTTGTATTCTTTGGTATAGGAAGCAGGTCAATCAGAAGCAAAATTACACCCGTATAAATACCTACATATAATGAAATATCAGTTGCAGTAACTACATTTTGAGACAAGTAGACATTACTAACAAAGCCTAATAAAAAGCCGATGGCTGTACCAAAAATCACAACCAGTAATAACTTTAAAGAAAAGAATATCTTTTTTTTAGTATTGGGTAAAACAAATACCACCTTCATACCAAATTGGATTCTAAATAACCTTGCAACCTGGTTTATACTCATACCATTTTATTAGATAAATAGTTTATAAAATCATTTTGCTCTTTAAGAATTTCTTCTTTCTCTACAATTTCCACATAACCTTCTCTTAACATCAAAACGTGAGTCGCAATTTTTTCACAATAAACAATATTATGGGAAGCTAAGAGTACAGAATTACCAGATCTTATGAACTCGTCTAAAAAGGAGACTAATATATTACAACTTGCCAGGTCCAACCCATCAAAAGGTTCATCCAAAATCAATAACGTTGGTTCATGTAAAACAGCTGCAACTATCCCCGCTTTAAGTCGCATTCCCTTCGAAAACTCTTTGAGCAACTTACCCTCCACTTCCTGGTCATCAAAGAACAGATCTATTAGAAAATTGATGCGCTGATGCAATTTTCCTTTGGGCACCTTATAGATTGTGCCTACATATTCTAAGAAATCTATTAATCGGAATTCTTCAAGCAGAGGATTCATTTCCGGTAAAACACCTGCCATTTCTCGATTCTGAAAAAAAGACTCGTTCAGAAATGATATTTCTCCCCCATCAGGATTCAGAAAATCAATTATAATATTAATTAAAGTACTTTTTCCAGATCCGTTTTTTCCTACCAGGCAATAACATTCACCTTTCTCAATAGTAAAGCTGATGTCCTTAAGAATATTATTATTAGAAAATGATTTAGAAACCTTATCAACCTGAAGAATTGATTTCATAATTTTATTAAGAATATAGAAATACTGTACCTCACTGAGGTACAGTATTTAGAAAATGAATTGCATTCTATTTATGTAAGCCCTTGGGCAACTCCTGCTCCAAAACAAAAACCTCCAGAGCCAGCTAGTGCTCCAGCAGCTATTGCACCACCTATTCCACCAGTTGCAACAGTAATTACTCCTGCAAAAATAAGTAGACCAACTGCTGCCACTCCTGCACAAGCACCGTTTACGACATCAAGACCATCTCCACCTTGGATTTCTTCTAATTTCGAGTATTCTAATTTTTTCATTGTATCCCTTATGAATTTAATTTTTAAGTTGCAATTGCGGCTGCTCCACCACCTAGACAAACGGCAGGGCCTAATGCTAATGCTACTGGTACGGCTGCACCTGCTGTAGAAACAACTGCTGCTAGTGTCATGTCAATCCTGAAAAGTCGGGTAAAGTCGGTGTAATTTTATTCGGGCATCGTCTGTTGTGAATTGCCAATTGATTGTTTTGGATTTCTTGTTTCTGGCCTTTTCCCATGCCGTTGATTC
>VEMX01000046.1 GCA_009711805.1 Balneolaceae bacterium
GTACTGAGCGTCACAATATTAGAGCGTATGACGCTTAAACAGCTATTTTCCGATGATTCACTCACGGAATTCGACCCCCAACCTCGTAACCAATTGGGGCTCTTCGACTTTTAACCGGACACTACTGAGTTTCTCTATTTATTTCTTGATTTAAAAGCATAACATAATATTATCCGAACAAGGGTATTGTTAGGGCGAACGAGCAGAAACCGCCTTTAAACGCTTTCCTGTACCTTCTTATTCGCATAATGTGATTTTTGGGATGTTATCCGAACCGTTGTTCGCCTAAGCTGTTCGTATAATATCCAAGCTGTTTTGTAAAAAATTGCTTCCTCATCGCCCCAACAAAATAACATCTTCATCCAATAAACCAACTGAGTTATGGTAAAATCCAAACTATTGGAGCAGGTCAGACAGGAAATTCGACGTCGAAATTATAGCTATAAAACAGAATTGGCTTATACTAACGGGATCAACCGGCCAGTACCGTTTCATGCATGCAGGGGCAGCCCATAAGAAGATGTCGAGGCACCATCTGCGAGGGATGCGTGAGCCCGGCGAAGCATCCCGTGGCAGTCTCCTTGTTTATGGCAACTGATGGGATCAGCGCTGATGAGTATCCCAGGCATATTTCAGGAGATCGCCGCCTCGATGCTGTACCGATCTTCCTCGGGATTACAAAAAATCAAGAAAATATGTATATCTCAGTATGTGTAAACACTCAGCAGTTTCCTGCTTATGATACGATTTTCCGCTGTTGTAATTGTTCCCCATGTTTTCGGCGAAGTCTTCTCCAGCTTTGTTGGCAGGTTTTTTGAAATAGCTACTGCACCCGCTGACCTCTTGAAACAAGGTTGGTTCTGGAGCCCACCTCGAGGTCAAATGTATTGGTATCGGGATTCCTGGTAAACTCTATCCACCAGTCCGGGGCATTCTCAAATACAAACTTTTGAGCACTTAGCGGAACAATTCGGTATTCACGTCCCTGTCCCCGCTTTGAATATAGTTTTCCATCTCTGAAGGTAACGGTTCTGTTTACTCCATCAGAGTGGGTGTATGTTCCGGGAGAGTGTGGAGGAGTTCAGAGATGTCAGTTGCTCCAGGGGAGAGGAAATATCCAGGATAACAGAAGCCAGTTTTACGGCCAGGATTCCCGGGTGGCTTCTGTTAATATTTGACAGGATGATGATTCGCAGATTTTCTCCAGGTAATAAAAGAGCATAAGCTTCGGTGCCGTGGTTATTTCCGCCATGTTCGGCAGTAGCGTAATTTCCAAGAGTGGCGGCCCACCAGCCCAGGCCATAGCGGGTTTCCCGTCCATCTTTTAGCGTTTGGGAGGTGAATGCCTTCCTTTTGTTTTCTTTTGTGATCAGGCGGTTGCTGGCGAGGGCATCATACCATTTAGCCAGGTCATCAAGGGTAGAGATAATACCGCCAGCTGCCACGGTGCCGGGTTTTACAGCTTTTGCGTGAATCAGCTTATCGGTGTCCACCTCATCATATTCGTAGCCTTTGGATAAGCCCGGAACAATAGTATAGAAATCATAAAAGCTGGATTCCTTCATCCTCAATGGATCAAAAATATGGGTTTGCAGGAAGTCCTGGTAGCTTTGCCGGCTGATGTTTTCAATCACTTTCCCAAGCAAAATATAGGCAGAGTTGGAGTACTTCCAGTTGGTTCCCGGCTCAAAGTCCAGGGGCTTATGGTTTATAGCGGTTACAATGGAGTCCATGGTTACCCGCTCTGTTCCGTGATGATCATAGTAGTTTTCATAGGCCGGGATGCCTGCGGTATGGCCCAGTAATTGCTGAATAGTGATGGGCTTCTGGCTCTCAGGTTTGTACTCCGGAACATGTTGCCTGATATCGTCAGACAGTCTGAGCTTGTTTTGTTCGTTGAGCATCAGGATTGAAACAGCTGTGAATTGCTTGGTGAGCGATCCTGTCCGAAATTTCATATCCGTTTGGGCAGGCACGTTGTATTCAATATTAATCTGGCCGTAGGCTTTTTTCAGCAGCGTTTTCCCTTTGTGCTGAATCAATACGGTTGCCCCGCCGCCATCAGCCGGGTAGTGCTTGTTAATTAATTGATCAAGGGGGTGGTTAGTTGGTGTTTCTTCCTGGAGTTGTTGAGCTTCTAAAGCTGTAGATGTGGTAAGAAATAAAAGAAGTGCGCTTAAAAGATATAGTTTGGAAATCATGCTCTATCCCGATTAGATGATTGTTTTACAGGGAGACGAGCCAATCAGAATTCCGTTACAGATCACCGATAGATATTACCTTCCCATGAGTTGGATCCCGGGCTGGGGTATATTGCAGAATAAAATGCTTTTGGTTTTCTTTATTTGAATTTTTGAAACAAAAGCATGAATAAAACCTTTAACTTATGCCTTAGCCAAACAAACAGTGAGAACTAAACCGACATTACAAATCATACGATGAAAAAACATATACTTCTTTTTGGTGTTGTAATATTTTTAGTTTTCTGTGGATGCCGGGAGAGTGAAATAACAGATCCGGAAACAACTACCTGCCTCCCTGATAATTCTTTAGGCGATATATCCACAAGAGCATTTAACATGGGATTTAGTACGTGGCCTTATGGTCCTGACGAAAGTGATAAAAGCGAAACCTACCAGTTCATCACTCAAAATGCGGATATCTACTCTGAGCAGATTGATGATAAGATTCCCTGGAGCGCTCTTATTAATGATACAGACTTGCCAACAGAATTTATGGAAGACATTGATTACAGGCGGTCCAAAATGATTGATGGTCATAAACTGTTGCTCTCAGTGAGTCTTTTAAATTCCAATAGAAGTGATTTGCTGGAAGATTATGACGGATCAATACCATCCTATACCGCATTAAATGATCAAAAAATAGAAGATGCTTATTTCAAGCATTTGAGTTACCTGGTTTCAAAGTTTGATCCTGATTATTTAGTATTCGCCATGGAAGTGAACGACTTGAAAATAAAGTCGGAACAAAAATGGAGCGAGTATAAAGTATTGGCAGCCAATATCCGAATGCGGCTTAATAGCGCTTACCCTAATTTAGAAATTTCAGAATCGGTAACGCTGCATAATTATTTTAATCCGGAGGTAAATAATCCTGATGCTTTTATCTCTGAAGTAAGTTCATATATCAACCAGAACACCGACTTTGCAGCCATAAGTTTTTATCCTTTTTTCAAAGGATTACATACATCAGCCGATTTCCAGCAAGCATTCAATTTTTTGCATACGCAGGTATCCCAACCAATTGCATTTGTTGAAACAACACACCTTGCAGAGACGCTGGAGATAGAGAGTTTGGATTTAACGATCCCCGGCGATGTGTGTGAACAGATGGATTATTTAAATGTGTTGCTGCTCAATGCCCATAAGAGAAACTATGAGTTTGTCGTTTGGTGGGCATATAGGGATTTTGATCAGTTATGGGAAACATTTCCCGATGAATACAAAGACCTTGGCAAGCTATGGCGGGATACCGGGCTTTTGGATGAAAAAGGAGAGGGAAGACCAGCATACGAAGTTTGGAAAACAATGCTGGGCAAATAAAATTCATTACTTTTGGATAGATTGAAATTCGCAGTTTTTGTCAACCGTCACTAATAATTCAGTATGGCGCTTGTCCGCACGGTTTCTATAAGTGTTTATATTATCGTACAAGAATTTACAATTGGTTGTTTAGCTGAGTTTTACCGGAGAAAATGTATTGGGAAAATGGAAAGGCAGTGCGCAGAAGTGAAAAGGGGTATTTAATTCTTTTGCTTTGAAATGTATCCCGGTTTTTACATTTTAGAGTCGCTTACCCTTACGCAAATATGGGTTGTACTCAATATAGAGCAGGCTTGAGAGAATATTTGCTACGTTGATATTTAAGGGGGTGAATGAATTATAAAAAGAAAATTATGAACAGCTACACTGACAAAACCCGGACAGATAAAAGCAGATCAGTGGCCAATTTTATTTCTAATTCTCAAACCGGGAACAGGCAAGAATTTAGTTTTACAGACAACCGTGCGGAGGCCGTTCAACAAAGCAAGTTGCAGAATATGGCTACCAACAATACACATACAGCACAGTTGCAGGAAGTTGAAAGTAATAGCACCCAAACAGATGAAGACAACAGTTCGGGAGTTGAAAATGATGTATTGAATAATCTTGAAGTAACTTACAAGGATGGTTCAGATGGCAAGGAGCACAGGCTATATTTTGAGTATGTGAATGGGGTGCCAGTACTGTATCGGGCAAGTACTCCTATGCCATTTATAGCATATCTGAACAAGATTGATAAGAATTACAAAAAGTGGGGAAAGGGTTTTTATGCCAATTTCGAAGGTGTTAAGTATTACTATGAAGACATTGACAAGCTGTTAAGAAATTATGATGACGAAAGTATAAGAAAGGTCAATTCTCTGCTCGTAACCATTGCCAATGTTTTAAAAACAACGGACTATTTTAAGGAAAAAGAAGGCGACGACATAAAAAGAGAACGGCCTGGCACTAATATTCAATACCTGGGGTTTAAACCCATGCAAGCTGCAAATGGTGAAAATCTTGATAAAATGACCCTCGGAGTTCGGGCATACCCATTAACGGTAAAAGGACAACCGGGAAGCAGACCAGCCGGATGGAATACTTTAGGTAAGAAACTGTGGTTTAAAGAGCCCAGAGCCAATTTGAGGGGGCACTTGCTAAATCACCTTCTGCATGGCCCGGGCAACGACTGGAATAATATCGCACTGATTACAGAAGATGTTAATGAGGCTACAGAAGCATCTTCTGCTGCTCCCGAAAATGTAGCGAAGTGGGAAGTAATAGGGAGCAACCATGTATTGGATTATAGAGTGGATGTTGAATACAACAGAAGTGGCAAGTATGAAGGCACTTATGAGAATTATTTGCCATCTCGGTTGGTATATACCATAAAACGTAAGAAGCTCGCCGAGGGAAGGGATGGCTCCAGTGCTGGCGATTGGACCGAAGATGCCCCATCACAACCACATTACCAATCAGCCTATCAATGGGATATACCTTATAAAGTAGAAAAAGCCACCATTGAGCCAGCCGGAAAATATGACAAGAGAAATGCTTTGAATGCAAGAATTAAAAATCTGAGGAGTATGATCGGAGATGCCCCCCGGCTAACATTCCTGGGTGGAGAAATAAATAATTTGTCTCTTATAAAAGAAGTGGGAGCATTTGTTAATGCTCAGTCAAAAATTGCATCCGAACTTGATAAGATGGAGAAAGGGGTTGAAGCAGGAATTGATGCTGAAATTAAAAAGCGCTGGCCCGAAGGCTTTCTCGCCAAATGGAAAGAAGTTCGATTTAAAGAAATAGGTCTCCGTATTGATGGCAGCGAAGATGTAAACAAGCAATTGCCAGACATTTATTCCTTGTTGGACGAAAATCCTCTCGGCGATAAATATTCGAACGAAAATATGATGTGGGAAGCAAAAGACAGATGCAGATTATACCTGACACCAAAAGAATTTCCGGAGTGGGTGCTACAGGATATCTTAAAAGAAGCAGCTCTGGCCATAGAGGGTTTGGGTGATAGAATTGAAATGGAGAAAGACAGCAGGATGTATGATTATGAATAGTTGTTGGGAAAGCCGACAAGCCGGGTATACTGAGCATCCAAAATGATATCAATTTAAACAAGGCCAGCTCAATGAAGTAGCAATCAGTTATACAGACTTTAGGATTTGGTTAGCTGGTTTTTTAACAATAAAATTACTGTTTCCAGAAAGTAGGAGAAAAAATAATAAGCACGGTGAACAGCTCCAGCCGGCCAATCATCATTAAGATAATCATGACCCACTTGCCTGTATAAGGCAGCTCCGCAAAGTTATCGGAAGGGCCAAAATCACCCCATCCCGGTCCAATGTTACCCAATGCTGCTATACTTGAACCTATAGATGACATTATATCATATCCAAACATACTGATAATGAAGGCACCCAGACCAAACATGAACATATACAGCATAAAAAAGCTGAGTACTGTGCGCTGGATATTTTGGTTGATGGCATGCTCGCCAATACGGACCGGGAGAATGGCTTTGGGGTGTAGAATTTGCTTTATTTCACGCCCCGTGTTCCGAATAAGTATCATCCAGCGAATCATCTTGATTCCTCCACCGGTAGACCCTGCACACCCGCCGGTAAAAAAGAGCAGAAGTAATAAGAAGCTTCCAAATGAACTCCACAGCTGGTAATCGTCAGTTCCAAATCCGGTAGTGGTTATAATTGCAACTGCCTGAAAGGAACCATACCGAATGGCCTCCATAAAGGAATAGTTATTATAAAACCAAAGTGAGCCTGTTATCCCTATAACACCAATAAGAGTTACAAGAGCATAAAAACGGGTTTCCCTGTTATTAAAAAACGTACCTGAATCTCCTCTTAACAACCGGAAATGCATGGCGAAACTAATACCTGCTAAAAACATGAAGAGAGTAATAATACCGTCAATATAGGCAGACTCAAATCCGGCTATACTGTTATTCTGCGTTGAGAAGCCTCCGGTAGCCAGAGTTGCAAAAGCATGGTTAATCGCCTCAAACCAGTCCATGGCAGGATGGGCCCATAATAACAGAAATTCGGCTGCCGTAAAAGCCACATACACAACCCAAAGCAGTTTTGCTGTTTCCTGAACACGTGGAGTTAGCTTATCGGTAGTAGGGCCCGGCGATTCTGCCTGAAAAAGCTGCATACCACCAATTCCCAACAGTGGAAGAATAGCAATGGAGAGTACAATTATACCCATTCCACCCAGCCAATGAGAAAGGGAACGCCAAAAAAGGAAGCTTTTGGGAATATCTTCGATTTGTGGATTGGTAAGTCCGTCGCTGGTGGTTCCCCCAAGAATAGTTGATCCCGTAGTGGTAAGCCCGCTCATAGTTTCAAAAACAGCATCAGTATAAGTGTCCAGTACTCCTGAGATGAGAAAGGGGAGAGCACCTACCAGGGAAAGGCACAGCCATGTTAAACTTACAATCAGGAAGCCTTCCCTGATTCTGAGTTCTCGATCAGGCTTGAAGAAATACCAGAACCCTCCCCCAACGGTAAAAGCAATAGCCGCTGAGTAGAGGAAAGAGTGCCAGGTATTTTCCTTATAAATAAGGTCGATTCCGGCAGGTATCATCAGTGCAAAGCCCATAAAAAAGACGAAGGCGCCAAGTACCCCAAGTACTACCTTGAAATCGATTGTAGTACGATTAAACCTTTTGATAGCTTGGATTGCCATGTCAGTTAAATAACTTGGTTACTTTTTCGATGGCTTCGGGCTTACAGAAAACCATAACCCGGTCATTCGATTGTATTTGTGTATTACCAGTGGCAATTTCAACCGATCCGCCGCATAAGATTCCACCAATTACACAACCATCCGGGAGCTTCAATTTTGATAGAGGTTTGTTAAGAATTTTCGATTTAGGGCTGGCCTGTAACTCAATAACCTCTGCTTTAATTCCCCTTAATTCCGTGACAGAGATTACACGTCCCTGACGTACAAAACGATGGATCTCATTTGAAGCGGCAACTTTTTTATTTATGACCGCATCCAGACCAATGGTTTGGGCAAGTGGAATAAAATCTGGTTTGGAAACCAGGGCTACGGTTTTCTTTACTTCCAGATGCTTAGCCATCAGGCAAGAGATAATGTTGGACTCTTCATCGTCAGTTACGGCTATAAAGGCATCCATATCGGTGATCCCTTCCGTGGCTAACAGGTCTGGGTCGGTGGGATTTCCATGAAGAATCATAGCGTTTTTAAGTTCAATAGCCAGTTCTTCTGCTACTTCATAGTCCGGCTCAATTAACTTGATGGACCAGTTTTTTGTTTCATCATTGCAAAGCAACCGGGCAATCATGGCGCCAATGGCTGAACCGCCGGCAATCATGATGGAGTTGAGTTCCGTTTCTTCTTTACCGGTTGTTTCAATAACTGCAGGGATGTCTTCAGTTTTTGCGAGTACAAAAATTTGGTCAAAGGCCTGCAATCGCACATTCCCTTTGGGAATAATGGTGAGCCCCCTTCGGCCAATGGCAACTACCCGAAAGATGATGTCCTGATGCATCTGGGCATACTCACTAAGAGTTTTGGAAAGCAGGGGAGAGTTTTTCTCCAGCCGTATTCCCACCAGCTGCATTCTGTTTTCAGCAAGATTGATAACGTCACTGGCAGATGACCGCTTCATGAGCTGAACGATTTCATGAGCAGCACTGAGCTCCGGGTGGATCATCACGTCAATACCAAGATCGGTAGGAGTCAGGGGGGCATTTTCATCCGAAAACTCATCGCTGCGAACACGGGCAATAACCATCTTGGCACCCAGCCTCTTCCCAATCATCCCTGAAATAATATTTACTTCATCAATGCTGGTTACAGATATAAGGATGTCGGCATCACTTACACCTGCTTTATCAAGAGCTTTAACAGAAGTAGCATTACCTTCAAGGGATAACACATCCAGGGTTTCGATTACTTTGGAAAGGGATTCTTTTTCCCTGTCAAGAACCGTTACATCATGTTTTTCTTTTGATAGCACACTGGCGAGATCATAACCAATTTCACCTGCACCTATTATAACGATCTTCAAATTGGGGCTCTGATTTTAGGATTAAAAAACCAAGTCAAGCTACTATCTTTTTAATTCAAATGAAAGCTTTGGAGACCCGGTTGAAAGGAAGCCTATAGCGAAATAGAGGAAGTTTAAAGCATCAATAAAGCTATTAATAAACAGCTTTTAAGCTATGTAGAAATACGTTATTGTTAACAGCAGATAGGGGGGAGGATTGTTGTATACAGAATAAAGAAATCCCCTGCAATGTTTGTTGCAGGGGATAGGAAACAGCCACTCCATGAATTTAGCCCGGATTATTCACCAAGAAATTTAATCGTACGCAAGGCGAAGTGGAAATGGGAACGGAAGGGTACTGTAATACCCTGAGTACCCCAATTTTTACTTGAACGCAGCGTACGGGGAAATTTCGCCGCCTAATCCGTACCTCAAAATTGGGCTATTACATAAAGCAATTCAACGATAATATATTCAAGTATATAGATCGCCATTTTGCATCCATTCGTGAA
>VEMX01000084.1 GCA_009711805.1 Balneolaceae bacterium
GTACTGAGCGTCACAATATTAGAGCGTATGACGCTTAAACAGCTATTTTCCGATGATTCACTCACGGAATTCGACCCCCAACCTCGTAACCAATTGGGGCTCTTCGACTTTTAACCGGACACTACTGATTCATTTTTATTAATCCAAACTTAGATATAGATAAAAAAGAAGGATTAAGTATAACTCAATCAACTGTTCATAGTCAGATAGAATGGTTTCCAAGAAACTTTAAGGCAGCTGTCGAATATCCAGAAATGTGGGATACAGGTTGCAGCTTGTTGTGTTACACATCTGGACATGAATGTCCGGATTTTGGTTTAGGAGGATATGAAGTTCCTACGGAATGTGGTTATGAATAAGTATAAACGGGATGTTAAATCCCGTTTATTTTAAATTACATAAAATATGAAGTATTTAGTGTCGATTATTGTTGTAGTAATTTTTTTTAGCTGTCAGGATAAAGAAAAAATCCCCAAGAGGGTAGAAGCAAATATGCAAACTACCTTTGAGAAGGTGAAGGAAATTAGTTTAGATTCCAATACGGTTTTTGATATTCGATATTTGTCAGTAAATAAAGAGAAAGATCTTCTGATTACGAACAGAGCCAGAAATGAAGTATTTCTGTTCGATAGTTCAGGGACCCTTAAAGCCAAATTATCTGAAAAGTTAGATGCAGGTTTCCCCGGAGGGAATTGGGCACCTTTACATGCTTATTTTAAAAAAAATGGAGAGATTTTTGTTTCAAATAGTGTACCCTGGGGGATCTTATTTGGGGGAAAAGGAGCGTTCAAAAAATTTATGCCTGAAGTATATAATGGTACAGCTGATTTAGCTTTTGATCGGAATAATCATATTTACTCATTGAAAAACAATTACGAAGGTTTTTTTATTAGACGGTATGACTCTTCCGGAAATGAAGTGGATATGATTTCAAATATAGATACTTCATTCAAACATATTAATAAGAGGGCGATTATTGGCAACAATCTAATCGTCGTAAATGATCACCTGTTTTACAAAAATATTTCTAAGCCGAATGTATATAAGTATAATAGCTCAGGTAATTTAATATCTACATTTTCAGAAACCCCAGCCTATTATAAAAGACCAAATAGTGATATGGATTATAAAGGATCGGGACCTGACTTAGATAGGAATAAATTGTCTCAAAGTGTATTTAAGTTTGCTACCAAATACACTGCAAACTATTCAATCCATCACTTAGATCAGGATTTACTCTTGATCCAATATGTTAATATGGGGGGCAATTATGGATATCAAATAGTTTCAACAACAGGAGATTATATTTTAGACTATGATTTGTATACCAAAAATAAAATTATGGCTGCAAAGGACGGTTACATATATATCAATGCAACGGTTGATGAAATTGCACCAAGAATAGATGTTTACAAATATATAAAGCATTAATTCGAGTGTTATTCAAAGGCTGATTAATATATTCTGGTGGTGTGATATGTGAGGGAGAGGAGCCAATCTTTGAAGCGTCCGCAAATGTGTTCTATCATCCCCAACACATCCATTGTTTAACCAAAATAGAAAGCTGGTATGGACAACTATCGCCATATTGTACGGTGGCATTGCATACGCCGGGCAAAACCGGTATCGATTCCATCAGTTACTATGCCTGCTGAGGCTTCTGCGGCGCATGGTGTATGTTTTACTTTCAACCAATCCCACTTCCGCTCCAAAAGGATCTTTTATTATGATCTATCAGGCATTCAATCATTAAGAAATTGAGCATTCCTAATCCCCCTATTCCTAATTCCCCTATTCCTTAAGGGAATAGTTCATCATCCACCGGATTCCAAATTTGTCGGTCAGCATTCCATACCGGGCACCCCAGAATGTTTCTTCCAGTTTCATACTTATTTCTCCATCTTTGGCCAGGGCATAAAACAATTTTTCTTGTTCATCGGGATCATCGAAATCAATATTGAGCTGAACATTATCTCCCTGTGTAATGGTTTTATGAGGAGCTCCATCCGAAAACATGATATGGATATTTTCAACTTTGAGTTCGGCATGCATAATCTTGTCTCTCCAGGATTCTTCAACAGGCATATCGGTATCACCGAACCGTTGGAGTAAAGTGATTTCACCATTCAAACAATCTTTGTAATAGTTCAGTGCTTCTTCACAATTTCCCGGGAAAAAGAGATAGGGATTTAATGATTTCATAGGATTTGGGTCTGTATTTTAGTTATAGGCTTGATCGTGCCGGCATTGTTAATCATGAGTAAGTGCATAAATTAAAACATTAGTGCCCATTTGCAATGCTTTTTGTGATATAGAGTGAGCCTGAATCCACATACAGCAGGCCGGTATCTTGACCAACAGCATTGACAATCTGATTTCTGCCCCTGCTATGTCAGTTATTAGGAGATTGAGTGAATAAATTATTCCTAATTATACAACATGCACTCAGGGGAGAGTTTATATGTGAAATCAGGGACAGTAAATGCATTGTTATCGACAGAAAAACTTGCTTCACAGGGATAAGTTAAGCAGTTTATACGCCAAACAAATTCACCACAAAGAAGAGTACATTGCCAGACTTAGTTGGAATATTTTTAGGATTAATAGCAGGGGTTGTAGCTGGTTACCTTATCGCTCATTTTAAATCAAAATCGGAGACATCACGGCTGGAGGAGCGGAACCAGAACCTGAACGAACAGCTTGGGGAAACCGAGCAGAAGCTGGATACACAGGCTAAGGAGCAGGAAACCAAGTTGCGGGAGCTTCAACAGAAGAAGGATGCACAGCTGAACGAAGAACGCAACCGGGCCAATGAGCTGGATCGCCGGCTGGCATCCCGGAATGCAGAGTATAAGAACCTGCAGGAACGCCTGAACGAGCAGAAAAGAGAACTGGCTGAAATGCAGGAACAACTGACTACACAGTTTGAGAATCTGGCCAATAAAATTTTGGAAGAGAAATCTGAGAAATTCACCAAACAGAACAAAGAGCAGATTGATCAGTTGCTGAATCCACTGGGAGAGAAACTGGAAGCCTTCAAGAAGAAAGTGGAGGAAACGCATAAAGATGAAGTAGAAGCCCGTGGTTCGCTAAAGCAGGAACTGAAGCACTTACTGGAGTTGAACCAGAAAATGAGTGAGGATGCCAGGAACCTGACCAAGGCCCTGAAAGGTGACAACAAAGCCGTGGGTGATTGGGGAGAAGTGATCCTGGAAAGGATCCTTGAGCGATCAGGTTTAACCAAGGGAAGAGAGTACGAGACTCAAAAAGGATTTTCTAAAGAAGACGGTATGGGCCATAATAAACCCGACGTGGTGGTTTATCTTCCGGATGAAAAGTATATGGTAATTGATTCCAAGGTTTCTCTTAAAGCTTATGAAAAGTTCAGCTCAACTGAAGATGACCAAGAGCAGGAAAAATTTCTTAAAGATCATATTAACTCTGTCCGTAGTCATGTAAAAGGATTAAGTGCCAAGAATTACCAGAATATTCACGGCGAAAAAAGTCCTGATTTTGTTTTACTGTTTATCCCCATAGAACCGGCATTCAGTGCTGCTTTGCAATACGATTCCGGCTTATATTATGAAGCTTTTGACCAAAATATTGTCATCGTCAGCCCCTCTACTTTATTGGCTACCCTGGCAACTATTGATAGCGTATGGAAACAGGAATATCAAAATAAAAATGCCCAGGAAATAGCGAAGAGGGGTGGGGCATTGTATGATAAGTTTGTGCTTTTTGTGGAAAGCATGAATGATATCGGCCAGCGTATCCGGCAAACCCAGGATAGCTATGATGAAGCTATGGGACGCTTGTCTACCGGGGCGGGGAACCTGGTGCGTCAGGCAGAAATGATCCGCAAGCTGGGAGCAAAGGCATCTAAGCAGTTACCCAAAAGCGTACAGCAGCCAGAGGAACTAGATGAAATAAGGGAATAAGCTGCGTATGTGTATGCGCCCCTGAAGTTTATACAAATAAGGATTTCGTTAAGAGTTTGTAATTTAAGAAAAAAACGTTCTTGCCCGATAAGTTAGTAATAGGTTTATATCAATAGACAGGGAAGGACGAATGTCAAGAAGTGACACAGATCTTGAAAAAAGAATAGAAATATTGCATTCTTTTGGGATCATGGACAGCAAGGCAGAAAAAGAGTTCGATAATATCGCGAAGCTGGCTGCCCGAATATGTGACGTGCCCATGGGTAAGGTGAATTTTCTGGATAATGACCGTATCTGGAGTAAAGCGAATTATGGGAATGACATAAAAGAGACTTCACTAACTTCCGGCTTTTGCCACTATACCATACAGAACGACAATTTTATGGTGGTTGAGAATGCTGCAAAAGATGAGCGTTTCAAAGAACTTGAACTTGTACGAAACGATCCGAAAATACGCTTTTATGCCGGCTGGAATATCAAAAAGGAAGGGTATAACCTCGGGACTATATGTGTGTTTGGTGTGGAGCCCAAAACTTTGTCTGATCATCAGTTGGAAGCACTCCAGATTCTGGCTAACGAGTTAGAAAGCGAGCTTGAACTGAGGAGAAAGACAAGAGAACTTGAAATGACATCGGCCTTTTTGGAAGCGTCTGTGGATCTTATGTTGGTTGTAAATAAGGAGAGCGGACAAATAGAAAAGGTGAGCCAAAAGGTGGAATCTTTGCTGGGAGTTAAACCTTCTGAAGTAGTGGGGCAGCCTATTGAGGCGGTACTTCCGAATACGTCTTTCCTGAATGAGTTAAGAGAATGGGAGCAATTGGGAGATCAGTCTTTTAAATCGGAACTGGCTTTTCTTAAAGATGAAGAAGAGTTTTTTCTTGAAGCTATTGTAACCAAAGATGAAAATAACTGGCTTATTACAGCTAATAATATCACGAAACGCAAACAGGTAGAACGAAAATATCGGCGAGAAAAAAAGCTGAGTGATACAATTATTAATGCCCTTCCGATTAATTTCTATATGTATGATGATGAAGGAAATGCGATTCGCTGGAATATGAATACACTCCGAAGTTCCGGTTATACGTCAGAAGATATAAGGTCCAGGAAACCCTGGGAGTTTCTCCCTGAGAGTGAACACGAACGCTTTACAGAATTTGCTACATCTCTGAATGGTCAACCCAAGAGTATAGAAACCATTCTTAGAGCCCGGGATGGACGATTGATACCATACCTGGTAAGTATGGTCACCTTTGAGACCAAGAATGAGAAATATTATATTGGAGCCGGACAGGATATCAGCCGGATGAAAAAGTATCAGAATAAACTGGAGGAATTGCTGGCCGAAAAGGAAATCTTGTTTAGGGAAGTACACCACAGAGTGAAAAATAACCTGGCGGTAATTTCAGGATTCTTGCAGCTGGAAGAATTCATGAGTCATGACAAGAAAACCAAGTCGGTGTTGATGGCAAATCACATGCGGGTAAAATCGATGGCGATGATCCATGAAGAACTGTATCGTGTAGAAGACTTTACTCAGCTTTCTTTTGGTAAGTACCTGAAAAGGCTCATAAAAAATATTACAGAGAATCGATGCCCACCGGATAAAAATATCCAGCTTCATGCTCATATTGAGTCTGTGTCTCTGAATCTAAATCAGGCTGTGCCTTGTGCTTTAATTATAAATGAATTGGTTTCCAATGCCTTTATCTATGCCTTTGAGGGACGGAAAAGGGGGAACATTTATATGGAGTTCAGACCAATAGGTAATAAGGTGTTTATCAAGGTTAAAGATGATGGTATTGGCCTTCCTCCTGACTTTGTACTTGAAGAGAGCCCAACCCTGGGAGCAACGCTCATTTCCACGCTTTCGGAGCAAATAGATTCTAATCTTGAAGTGTTAGCCAGTCCCGGAGAAGGAGCGCACTTTGAACTTGTTTTTACGAATCAGAGACTTAAGAAGGGTTCAAGCACCAATTATGTTCTGACTTAACCCGGATTATTCACCAAGAAATTTTATTGTGCGCAAGGCAAAGTGGAAATGGGAAGGAAGGGTACTGTAGTACCCTGAGTACCCCAATTTTCACTTAAACGCAGCATACGGAGAAATTTTGCCGCCTAATCCGGGTTAAGGATGTATAACATAACGCTGTGAAACAAAAACCGCTATTCCCAATTTAAGCAGGTGAATTTCCAGTAAGTTTTACCGATGAAGCCTAAGGTGCCATACAGAACCATAGCTAAAACAATAGCGGGGATTGCCATTGCCAGCATCGTGTTTTTGCTGTTATCTATTGCAGCCCTGCGGTGGGTTAATCCGCCTTTTACAGCTTTTACACTCAGTGAAGACTGGAATGCATTAAATATGCAGAGGCATTCGCTGACTACCTATTGGGTTGAAGCCGATGAAATCCCCCAACAGATGAGGTGGGCAGTAATTGCATCCGAAGATCAGCGCTTTTACCAACATAAGGGATTAGACCTGGATGCCATTGAGCAGGCGATGGAAGAATACAAACGCGGCGACGACCTGCGCGGAGCCAGCACTATCACCCAGCAAGTAGCCAAGAACTTGTTCTTGTGGCCGGCAAAAACATATTTCAGAAAAGGGTTGGAAGCGGGGATAGCGGTGGTTATAGATGCTTTTTGGCCAAAAGAACGAATTTTAGAGGTATATGTAAACATTGCTGAATACGGTCCCGGAATATATGGAATTGGCAAAGCAGCAGATGAATTCTATAATAAAAAACCTCATGATTTAACGGCCATACAATCGGCTCGGTTGGCTACGGTGCTTCCCAACCCCAAAAGAATGCGGGCAGCTCCACCTTCTCCATTTGTACAAAAACGAAGTAAATGGGTGCTTCGTCAAATGCGACAGCTTACCGGGGTCAACTATGCCCCTCAACCGAAGCAGAAAGCTGATGAAGAAATAGAAGACCATAAAGCGTTAATTCGAGAATGGAATACATTGTCGGTGAATAATTTCAAAACCGACAGCTTGATTCAGTATACATCAGGAGATTCAGTATTAAACATTAACAGGATTGATACACTTCAAAACCGATAGCTCAGTTGGGCGAAAGATGCGACATCTGGATGATGTAAAAACCTTTGAGCACCGACAGATCAATAGATGTTTTTTGGATATACTGTGCATCCATTTGCTGGTGACTGATAATTCTGTCTTCGTTATATGAATATTCGCTTAGCAGATCGATAAAGCCATCCCGGTCTAACGGCAGCTTAATAGCTTCCCCAACCAGGGCAACCCCGCTGGTAAAACTAAGGCGATGAAAGAAATTGAGTTCGTTCAGAGAGAAGAGCGTTGTGATAAGTGTATGATTGGGACAAAGCCTGGAAAGCTGTTTCAGGAGTTTCCGGGTCTGTTCAAGGTTCAGATAATCGAAAAACCCCTCCGCTATAATCAATGTGTGATTGGATGTATCGAAGCGGGGATGATTGAGCAGGTATTCTTCGATAGAAGTCGTATTTACATTTACGGAACAGCAGTACAAGTGATCATTCATATATCCATGCTTATCCAAAAACTGAGCTTTATAAAGGGCCATAGATGGAGTGTCGATCTCGAAGGTGGGCAGTCCTTTACCGGAGGTATAAGCACCCAGATGATCGAAACCAGCACCCAAAATTACAACTTGTTCTATTCCTTCCCGGAGGGCTTCATCCACCAACTGTTGGATATAATATTTACGGCATACGATGTGCATGAGGTCTCCGGGCAACAATAATTCCTCGGCAAAGGTAAACAGCTTTCGCAAGCCCGTTGTTTCCAGTGCAGTGTAATACCAGTTGAGCCTTTTAGGCAGGAAACAGACAAGATCTTCATAAAAGCCTTTCATCCATTCCGGAAATAAAGCACCCAGCTCTTTATTCATCGTCATTCCATAGAATTTAATGGCGATGTAGGCGGCTGTATTACTTATGTTTTTAGAGTTTATCACAAGATGATGGATGCCTTCATTAGAAATTGCGGTATATCAGTATCAGTAATCAAAAGTGTTCCAGGGAGTACCGGAAGGGGGTGGAGCCTTTAATATCATCAACTCCTTTGTTGTGGGATGGCTGAATTCTAATTTTACAGCCCTCAATGCGATATTTTTGCCATCTTTTCCGGGGTTTCCATATCGATAATCTCCCCACAGCGGATGTCCCTCTTTAGCCATCTGGACCCGTATTTGGTGTGGCCGGCCAGTGATTAAGTTAACTTCAACCACACTGTATTTTTGATTCTGTTTGATGGTTACATACTTAAGGCGTGATTCCTTAGCATTTTTCTTGGGTGAGCTGTAGGCTTTAACCGTATTACTCCGTTTATTTTTAGCAAGAAAGTGAACCAATTCGCCATAGACGGGAGTTTGGCCCTGTACCAAAGCCCAATATGTTTTTTCGACTGAACGTTTTCGAATCTGCTTAGATATCCGGGAGGCTGCTTTAGATGTTCGGGCTATGACCATAATGCCACTTACAGGGCGGTCTAACCGGTGCACAAGTCCAAGGAATACATTACCGGGTTTGTTGTATTTTTTTTTGATGTACTGTTTACACAGGGTTAATACATCAGGATCACCAGTATGATCTTCCTGGGAGAGAACCCCTGCGGGCTTATCAATGACCAGCAGGTGGTTGTCTTCATAAATAATGGGAATATCAGGTGTTGTCTTCGTTGTATTCATAGATCCAAAAACTACGAATTCCTGAAGCAAGTATTTGCCCTAAGCCGGATAAATTTCTTGGTGAATAATCCGGGTAGTGTTATGAGAATGATTAGGAGGATGAAAGACGAGGGACCAGGGACGAGAGACGAACTTTAAACCGGATGTATGGTTTGTTTGCTAGGAGCCTGTCGGACTTAACAGGCCGAATGAACTGAGAATTGACTCAAAAGATTAATCAAATTTTTGAGGTACTTATTTTGTTGGATGGCTTCAATTAAAAAAAATTACACGTAGATCATTTTAA
>VEMX01000081.1 GCA_009711805.1 Balneolaceae bacterium
TCCCTTGGATTTTATAGCCTCAAGCTGGGAGCGTTCTTGGTCGGTAAGAGTGACATGGTAGGAAGTCATAGCAGTTTCTTTTAAGATACAACTTTATACCGACATTACATACTTGACTTGACACTAGTACAATGCGCTTACAACCTTAAGAGAATGCACGCCATGGTCAGCCATTAAAATGATCTACGTGTAATTTTTTTTAATTGAAGCCATCCAACAAAATAAGTACCTCAAAAATTTGATTAATCTTTTGAGTCAATTCTCAGTTCATTCGGCCTGTTAAGTCCGACAGGCTCCTAGGGGAATATTTGTTTGTTTCGTTGATTGGTCAAATTGTTTTTGAGGGCAAGGCATATCTCCGCAATTATTTTTAGTATAGGCTATTTTAAAAACCTTGATTTCTCTACCAACCCAAGTTGATGATATACTATAGTTAATTACACTATGTGGATCATCGCCAATATTGTGAGGTGTAGAATACCAGAATTCTTTTTCTACGGCTGAAGTAATTTCATAATTAGCAAAAGAAGGCACAGATATTGTCTTGGTTTTAGTAGTATTGGAGTTGTTTGATGATAATATATACGCTTCTTTAGTAAAAGGTGAAGTGTCGATTATTTTCGTTCGATAGTGTATACCATTTTCATAGGTGGGGTCCGAAGGTTCTGGAGATGTTCCAAGGATGATACCCAAATTTCCATGGAAGTCTGGTGCTGTAAACCAGTTGACAAATTGATGTACAACCTTCCAGGAATCACTTGGTAAGCCACGTTTGCTGGCATTTGCATAACTCCAAAAAAACATGCCTTTTGCTCCCCAAATTAGCGGTGCCATAACCATGTATCGTATTTGAGCTTGGTCAAAATCATCTTGATTTAAGTAATCAAAAGAACAGTTGTTGTTGTCTTCGTTATAACCTTGTCCTTGAGCCACAAACATGACTAAGTCGGATGCAAAATTTTGATCATTTCTTGCAATTTCAATAGCTTTTTGTACTGGCCACAATGTTTCACTCATGTCATAATAATTTGATCCTATTTGAATTGGGTAGCTATCTACCATCAAAACGTCATAAAAGTGAGCCACACTTTCACTTCCTGGTGTAGATTCAAATTTTGCTTTAAATTTTTTAACATTGACAAAAACCACATATACATCTTTATCTGATATAGATTTGATATAGTTATATCTGGAGATTAGTGCAGATTTATCAAAATGTGGTGCGGATTGTATTTCTGGTTCGTCTGCGATATACCATCCCTTTACCTGCGAGTTGTTCTCAAAAGCACTTATATATTGTTGAACATCACTATTTGAAAAAAAATGGGAATAGTAACTTTTAGGAACAATATCTAAGATGAATTTCTGATTTGGATATGTATTAATGTACTGATTGGTAGCTGAAATCAAGTCATTAATATCTAAATTACTTGTGTTTCCATTATACATTTGTAGCAAGTCTTGGGAATATGTTATCAATGTATTAAAGCCAGCCGACTTAAAACTGCCATTAGAATCCCCTGGATAACCTCTTAAGGTATGATATCCATCTTGTGCACATGATGCATCATAAGGTCTGTACCATGAAATGGTGAAGTCTTGAGCAAAACCATTAAAGCTAAAAAACAAAAAGAATAGAATGATTGTATTTTTCATGATTGTAACTTTTTGATTAAAATAAATAAGTTGTTACAGTAGAAGTGATAAATTATTAGGTTAACATTTCTTACCTGTTAAATCCTTGATTTAAAATCTCAGCATTTATTTTCTGCAAACCCTAACTTTAATACCTAAAAATAACTGGTGCTTTCTTATGGATAAGACCAAGATTATGAATTCTGGGGATTAGGATCGCACATACTTGCGATTTACTCATCAATTCCTTGAACCTTATGATGTGTTTTTGACGGGCCATGATTGAAATAATTGATTGAGTATAGAAAAAAGGGGATTTATCTGAGAAGTGTATTATTTTATTGAAGCCGTGTTCAAGCGATTAGAGCAACAACTCGGTGTTTTAGGGTCTGTTAATTCCTTCATTTAAAATCTTGGCATTTACTCTCTACAAACCCTAACTTTAATACCTAAAAATAACAGGTGCTTTCTTTTGGATAAGACCAAGATTATGAACTCCGGGGATTTGGATCGCACATACTTGCGGTTTGCTCACCAATTCCTTGAGCCCTACGATGATTTTTCGCAACTGGCGGTTATAGGTATGCAAACCCGCGGCGTGTATATGGGCAAGAGGATCCTGAAAGAGGTAAAACAGGAGTTTGATGCAGAAATCGATTTTGGCGTACTGGACGTGACCTTCTATCGGGATGACTTCCGCTCTAAACTCAAAATGCCGGATGTGAAAGTCACCGAAATTCCTTTCGATTTGTATGGGCGGGATATTGTGCTGGTGGATGATGTGCTTTTTACCGGTCGGACCGTGCGTTCGGCCATGGATGCACTGATGAGCTATGGCCGCCCCCGAAGTATTAAGTTTTGCTGTATGGTAGACCGCGGACACCGGGAGTTACCCATTGATGCTGACTACAAGGGAATGTACCTGCCAACTTATGAAAACGAAGAAGTACGGGTGAAAGTAGAAGAACTGGATGGCGAAGATGCCGTGTACCTGGTAGAGCTTGGGGAGGAAGACCATGAGTGAGAAGCCAGAAACAAGCTATGATTTTAACCAAAAGCATCTGTTGGGACTGGCTGATTATTCCAGGGAAGATATCCTGCATGTATTGGAGCAGGCTAAATACTTTAGAGAGATTTTAGACCGTCCGGTTCCCAAGGTTCCTACCCTGCGCGACAAAACCATTGTAAACCTGTTCTATGAAAACAGTACACGCACCCGGCTTTCTTTTGAGTTGGCCCAAAAACGCATGGGGGCAGATGTAGTTAATTTTTCTACCAGCTCGTCCAGCACTAAGAAGGGGGAGTCGCTTAAAGATACCATCCGAAATATATCTTCTATGAAGATTGATATGGTGGTAGTAAGGCATGAGAGTCCGGGAGTACCCCATTTTCTCACCCGTTGCGTAGATGCAGCTATCCTGAATGCCGGGGATGGGGCTCACGAGCATCCTACACAAGCGTTGCTGGATATGTTTACCATGCAAACTATATACCCTGATCTGAAAGGGAAGAAGGTGGCCATTATAGGAGACATCGCTCACAGCCGCGTGGTAAGATCCAACATCATAGGGCTTACAAAACTGGGAGCCAAGGTAGTTTTATGTGGGCCGAAGACCTTTATGCCAGTCTTTGTAGAAGACCTGGGGGTTGAAGTATCCCATAACCTGGATGAAACCCTGGCCTGGTGCGATATAGCCATGGCCCTGCGTATTCAGCTGGAGCGACAGGATGAAGGAACGGAATTGTTCCCCAGCCTGAGAGAATACCACGAACGTTTTGGGATTAAGCTTTCTCACCTGGATGAATACCCTGATTTTACCATCATGCACCCCGGCCCGGTAAACCGCGGCGTGGAAATGGAAAGCGAAGTAGCTGACAGCGACAGGGCGGTTATCCTGGACCAGGTTACCAATGGGGTTGCTGTTCGAATGGCTATTTTGTATTTGTTGAGTGGAGGGAACAGGGTTTAACAACTAAGCATGAATAGTTTTTAGATTCACGAGGGAAAATTACTACTTTTGCAGTCAAATACAGTAAATAAGGGACTCACAGAAATCAGACCGGACAAAAAAGATATTAACACCCAAACACCATCTGTAACGATAGGAATACCGGTATTAAATGAAGAAGATCATATAGAGAGAGTTGTATCTGGTTTTCTTGCTTCTGATTATCCTAAGCTGGTGGAAGTTTTAATAGCTGACGGAGGGAGTACTGATGGAACAAGGAAGATAGTTGCTGAGCTATCGAAAAAGGACGAGCGGGTTAAGCTGATTGATAATCCGGAAAAGTTTCAGTCTTTTGCATTGAATAAGATGATTGCAGCCGCAAAAGGAGAGGTTTTTTTACGAGCCGATGGGCATTGTTTGTATGCAGATGATTATCTGGAGAAAAATATTGAGGTTTTTGTAAAAACGGGGGCTAAGAATGTGGGAGGAGCTCAGCGGTATGTGGCAAAAGATACGGTGCAGGCTGGAATAGCCCTGGCTGTAAAAAGTTTTCTCGGCAATGGCGGAGCTAAATATATGGATGAAACGTATGAAGGCTATGCTGAAACTGTTTTTTTAGGTTGTTTCCGAACGCAGGATTTGAAAGAAGTTGGGAGTTTTAACACGAATAATATTACCAATCAGGATTCTGAATTAAATCTCCGTCTTATTGAAAATTTTGGTGAAAACAGTATTTTTGTAAGTCCGGAAATTAAGAGTTGGTATTATCCCCGCGATACGTTTTATAAGCTATTCCGGCAATATTTCCGGTATGGAAGAGGCCGTTTTTTGACCAAAGTATTGCATCCCAAGGGAACTCCTGTTAGAGGATTAACACCATTCTTGTTTATTTGTATGTTAATTACCTACGGTTTAATCGATTTATTTTCTACAGGTGCGTTGTATTTTCCCGAATTTGTAAGTTTACTAGCTGCAATTGTATTAGTGGAATCTTTGCGAATAGTTTTTTTGAGAAAAGAGAAGTTGGAGAAGGAAATTTGGCAAGGAAATAAAAAAAGCCCGGGGATCCTATCACTTTGGATGAATACCGTTGCTAGTGTAGTAGTAATGCAGGTCGGGCATTTTAGTGGGTTTTTGTATCAGTTAATAAGAAAATTATTACTCAGAATTAAAGGTTGGTGAAGTATTGTTATTTGGATGTATATAGTAACTTCTCTTTAGTAAAGCTTCGTTGTTTAGGATCTGGATTAGTATTTAGTCTGATTTGATAAAAGTGAATGTTAATGCTATCGGTGGTTTGATTATTTTCAGATAGGTATTCCTTTGAAAAAATTTTTTCAAGTGTTCCAAAGTATGCAGAGTTTTGATTCTGTGAATTTATGATTTCCCTGATATACCCTCTTAGCCTGCTTGTAGAGGAAAACTGATCAGTAAAGGTATCGTTCAATAATGGTATAGTGGAAGCCTCGACGTGGCCAGACTTTTCATTTATAGCTTCAATATACAAGGTTGGTACTGTATCGGATTCAATAGAAGCAAAAGTGGGATATACAGCAAATGGCCAACTATTAATTAACAAACTTCCGCTAATTAAATATCCGGTTATAAGAAAGGTGCCGACCCATGTAAATTTTCGGAAAAAAAATGAGTCGGATTTTTTTGGAATGGATGCTTTTTTTGAGCTGTAGGAGGCAGAGGTGAATATTTTTTGCCAATTAATGAAGATCACAAACAAAGCCATGGTACTAAAGAAAGGTATTTTCATAAAGTAATAGACCATAAGGTGGAAGCCAAAGGCAGCAAGAACAAATATGGAGCGGACTTTTTTAAAAAATAAAGCAAAAATAAAACCCAGTTCCACAGCAACTGTAAAGAGAGCTCCAGCCTGATATAACAAAGGGTATTGATCTATTCGGAAGGCAGGAGTCCATCCACCAAGATCCAGCCATTTTGAGTGCATTTTAAGTTGTAGATTGTTGCTAAATATCCAATCAAAACCGGAAAAAACAAATTTCCAAAAGCCCGGAAAAAAATAACCCAAACCGATAAGGATCATCACAATTTTGAGGGGTACTCCATAATAAATGGAAGTGTTAAGGTTAATCTGGGGAAGTTGTCTTTTCCAGGCATCAATAGATAAACTATCTCCAGCTCTCGACATAGATAGTATAAGCAGTACATGCCATAGTAAATGATAATGATCGATTTTCCCATAGAATTGAGGAATACCCATTACAAAAAAACCGGTTATAGTGGCTCCAATAAGCATGGTACGTGTATAAAGGCCAAACAGCGAACCCAGGCAAAAAATGATAAAAAAGATGTTTAGGGAGTAAGCAAAAGCAGGCTGGGTAATAAAAAAAATCAGATCTGTATTCCAGCCAAGTGGAGGGACTATGGCACCTGAGCCCAATGCGATTAAATTATTTACAGAAGCTGGGAAATTTATGTAGAGAATCAAACTAAGTGTGACTATTCGAAGTATCCCCAGGCTTAGTGCAGATCTTTCCTCCAGGAAAAAATCTTTAAAAATTTTTGCATTGTTTTTAAGAATAACCCAAAGAAAAGTGCAAACATAGATGCCTAAAAGGATCAATCTATTTATATATCTTGGAATTTCATGCTGATAAAAACTTAGTGTACGTTCATCGGGAGCTTTTAAACGATGTTGAGCTATGATCTTGTTTAAATAATCAAATGACTCTTCCTTAAAGGCAGATTCAATAACAGGGGCTAACACAAAGTTTTGAGTCAATTTCCCAAGAATTATTATGGATACAATAATGAGGAAAAAAGATATGTAAGACCTTATCTTGGACATGTAATAATGAGAAATGTATTTTGAGCAAAAATATAAAATTGAATAAATAAAAAACGATTGGTTGTGCACATATTTTTAACTAAAATATGCAGTTTACAAAACTGCAGCATGTCAAGTATATAAGAGTAACAGCATTAGAAAACTGTTACAGTTATTGAATGCAAACTATACAATTCTGTCTTAAAACATACTTCTAAACAGACAAGATTAATTGATGAATCAGAAACCTCTTGTTTCGGTAATAATTCCTTCTTTCAATAGACCAAAAATGTTAAAAAGGGCCATAGAGTCAGTTCTTAACCAATCATATACAAACCTGGAGGTTATTGTTGTCGATGACTGCTCGGAAACTGATACAGAAATTTTGGTAGGTAAATTTAAGAGAGTGCGGTTACTAAGAAATAAGACCAATAAAGGGCCGTGTTACTCCAGGAACAGAGGGATAGAGGAGTCGAAAGGTGAGTTTATAAATTTTCTGGATGATGATGACATTATTTATAAAAATAAGATAGAGCAACAGGTAAGGCGTTTTGAAAGATCAACAGATTCGAAATTAGGTATGGTGACGTGTCATGCCTTAGATGGAAGATCAGGAAAAGAAATTGTTAAACACAATAAGGTGAAAGGGGATATATACCGCAAATTGCTAAGCTCATTCGCTGTATCAGGTATAGAAACGATGTTATTTAAAAGGTCAGCACTAATACAAATTGGTGGGTTTGACGAAAAGCTTGAATCAAGTCAGGAATATGATTTTTTAATCAGATTTACTGAGCATTATACCGTTGATTTTGTTGATGAAGTACTCAGTCGAGAATTTAGATCTGTAAATCAGATTAATACAAATTTTGAGAAGAAAATTAATGGGACTAAATATATTTATAAGAAGAATGATGAACGTTTTAAAGAACAGGGAACCTGGTTTTGGTTAAAAATGCAAATTAAACTCAGAATACTTTTATTTCGTTTTTTTGTAGGGAAATGGTTGGGTGAGAGATGGTACAGGATGCTAATTTTTAAAGGTTGAAAAAATGCCTAATGAAGTGAAAAAGTCAGAGAAAATGGTCTAGGAGCCTGTCGGACTTTCTGAGGTTAAATTATTAGTTTAGGTTGAACTTCCAATGAACCAAAAATACTTTAATGTCTGTTAATTTTCGCTTGGTGGATCGTGAGACTGCCTATTTGCTTCCTCC
>VEMX01000062.1 GCA_009711805.1 Balneolaceae bacterium
CATTCCCGCAAGCAGCTCGTTGATCAACTTATGGGCTATATAAAAGAATACAACCAGAACGATGCCAAACCATTCAAGTGGACCTACGGAAAAGAATACATTACGAATTAAGTGGTAATGACACTAGTAGTTTCCGTACGAACTCTCTATCCTTCTCCCGAAAAGCCATGAGTTTACTTGCCGCCAAATCATGCGCCTCTACACACCAACCAATTTTTTGCCCATCCATATAATCCTGAACTTTATTCGTGCGATCCTGCCAACCTTCAGGTAAGGAAGCTGTTTCAATGGAAACCCCATGAACATAAAATCCATGCGTCTGGTGAAAAGCAGAGTTTTCTCCCAAAGCTCCATCTATTTTGTCTACTGTCTCCGGTTTATTTTTTGGATACGCATCCACCTCTATAGACCGGGTAAGAGCCTCATCTGCCTCAGGAAACTGACCTAATATTGCCTGTGAGCCAAAGATATATAATTCATTATCACCTGAAATATCACAGGTGGCCCGGATGGCATGTTCTAATTGTTCCCTGTTCATTTAGCTTGAGATTTTTGGGATTTTATTGCTTCCAGTTCTTCACCTTCTTCCTCCGTCAAAACGGGCCAAAATGGCATTGATTGTCGCAAGCGGGTTGAGCGTTCAGAATCAGATTCTAAAAACTTTTTTAACCGCTGGAACGTCATGCTTTCAAGAATCCGCTTCCATTCTTCCAGTTCCTTTCCGGCCCCGGAAGGATTTTCATGGATGTATTCTTCAATCCAACTTATCGTTCGTTGAATGACCTCCGGATGCATTTTAAGGAATTCAGTCCAAGCCTCCGAATCGACCAATGATCGACTATCGAAAGATGAATGAGATTTATTCGAAAACCTTTTATCTTTTGAACTCACTAAATAGAACTGAGGATCTGGTCCAAAAAGAAGAATTACAGGATGAGTATTCATCACTGCTCTGTCAGCTAAGGTGATACCTCTTACCTCTATAGTGACGTCATACTTTTTCTCTATGCTGGACTTGTAAAGGTTATTTCTGAAACGATCCACCATTTGATCCACAGACTTCACATCACCTAATAGTGCTATTCGAACAGGATCGCCATATTCATCTGTACCTTTAGCTATTTTGCCAAATATCCAGGCGGACTTGGGTTGCGGTTCAAGGTCTTGTATTTTCTGCTTCAACTCTTTAATAAACTTATCATACCGGTCTTTTTCAGCCCGGAAAAGTTCCCTTACCTGTTGAGTCAGCGGGTGATCCGTATTAAATTTTATCTGCTGCTTTTTACCGCTTCCAACATATGTTAAGATACCGGTTTTAAGTAGTCTGCTTACCACATTATAGGCTCCCTGTCTTGACAGTCCCGTCCTGTTTAGTAATTCGGACGTGCTGGTGGAACTATTCAGTTTCACCATTTGCCGAAGCACCAGGATGTGCCCTTTCGAACCTAAAATGTCAGTTAAAGGAGTTTTAAAAGCACTATTCTGATGTTGTAAGGCTGTCATAATCTCTCCACTATTGTCAATTTTATTTGATTAAAAGTAAATTTACTTGACAATTTTATCAAGTTATATTGATAATAGTCTATAATAGTTGATGCCGATCAAGTCGTACAGTTAGAAAAAGATGACAGGCTGTCTATCAAATCAATGACCAACTAACTGAAGATCGACTGCTTTATTTACATATAGGAGAGACTAAAAATAACCCTCCAAATTTTGTACCCACTTTTGCGGGACACTTTAACTCATTCCCAACGTCCCCGTTGGGAGTGTCGGGCTGAACCTCTGGTTCACAAATGAAGGCGGAGCATTAGCATGCGTGTTCTGCAGCAGAGCGGCGGAACGAGGTCAAAAATCGATATGGTGAAAATTATCTCTATAGAATTGAACAAAGTGTAGGCGAAAGAAAAGATGAGATTATCATTGCGATTGAAAACATTCAGAGAGGGTAACAAAAGAAGAGCCCGCCCGGGTCAACTCCGCCAAGGCTACGATGACACCGGGACTTTCTACCTTAGTCTTCTTCCGGCATCAAATGCTTATTCATCCAGGCAATTCCCGAACCAGATTTGAAATATCTTTCCAGCTTGAGCGCCGTCTCTTTGTCCGATACAGCCACATAACTCACCAGATCAAAAGGCTTATAATTCTTAGTTGCTCTGCTCTTTCCGCTATTATGCTCTTTAACCCTCTTTCTCAAATCACGGGTAAACCCAACATACCTCCATTCCTTCACTTTACTCTTCAAAATATACACATAGAACATATTCATCCTGCTTTAGATAACCTTTAACAGGCAGTAAGAGCCATCTGAATGTCCATCCTTACAAGAAAAATCTATTCCTTTAAATAAGAACCCCACATGCTATCCCAAAACCCAGCAAACACAAAAAAGAAAAGCCCACCCTACAAAACCTTGGCTAAACAAAAAGAAGAGCCCGCCCGGGTCAACTCCGCCAAGGCTACGATGACACCGGGACTTTCTACCTTAGTCTTCTTCCGACATCAAATGCTTATTCATCCAGGCAATTCCCGAACCAGATTTAAAATATCTTTCCAGCTTGAGCGCAGTCTCTTTGTCCGATACAGCCACATAACTCACCAGATCAAAAGGCTTATAATTCTTAGTTGCTCTGCTCTGTCCACTATTATGCTCTTTAACCCTCTTTCTCAAATCACGGGTAAACCCAACATACCTCCATTCCTTCACTTTACTCTTCAAAATATACACATAGAACATATTCATCCTGCATTAGATAACCTTTAACAGGCAGTAAGAGCCATCTGAATGTCCATCCTTACAAGAAAAATCTATTCCTTTAAATAAGAACCCCACATGCTACCCCAAAACCCAGCAAACACAAAAAAGAAAAGCCCACCCTACAAAACCTTGGCTAAACAAAAAGAAGAGCCCGCTCTTCGAAGCCTTGGCGAAGAAGAGTGGGCCCGGAGGGACTTGAACCCCCGACCAATCGATTATGAGTCGACTGCTCTAACCAACTGAGCTACGGGCCCTGTTCTTTTTAGAAGGGCAGCAAAGTTACAAGGTTTCGAAACCAGATAAAAGTATAAAATGAAGGCTTTTTTACTAAGCCTCATTTTTTACCCTGTTTCTTAATCATTTTCTCCTCTTGTGAATGGAATCCCTCCCCCTTTATGTTAACACACCGACTTCCAATAGCTCACGATGTATACTTATGATCCGTACGTTTTTTCTTTTACTGATATTTAGCTTTTCGGCCTTTTTTGCTATCGCCCAGGACACCTCATCGGAGCGGGCCCGGCAGATCTTTGAAGAAGTGGATAACCGGCGCGATAAAATCACCTACGAAAAAGCGCTTATGCAAATGATAATATATGACAGCAAGGGGCGTAGCCGTAACCGTGAAATACAATCCTATGCCTCCGATAAAGGGGATACCGAGAAAACGCTACTGGTGTTTAAGGAACCAGCTTCGGTGCGGGGAACGGCTTTCCTCACCCTGAGTAAAGGTACCGATGAAGTGCAGAAGCTGTACCTTCCTGCCCTCTCACGCATACAAACCATCACCGCCTCTCAAAAAGGAGACCGCTTTATGGGCAGCGATTTCACCTACGAAGACCTGGGAAATCAGAATCCCGATGAATACGACTTTGAATTACTCTCGGAAGACGAAAATACAGCTGTGCTTAAAGCGGTCAAGAAAGAGGACAGTCAGTATGCCTACATCAGGTTTTATATAAACACCAACCGGTACGTGCTGGACAAAGCGGAATATTTTAATGAGGATGGTGCTATGATCAAACGATTGGAGACGGCCAACTACACCAATGATTTCGAAAACATCTGGCTGGCCGGCAAAATGACTATGTTCGATCTCCACGAAGACCGCAAAACAGAACTCCGATGGAGCAACCGGACCATCAATGAAGCAATTCCCGAATGGCGTTTTACCGAGCGTGGGCTGCGCCGGGGGGATTAATTTCAACAAAGAAAAAGCCTTTGATTTCTGTAGTACTCACTATTTCTTTTACAACTGATGCCAATCAATTATCGATTGGGGGTAAAGATAATGGCCTTGGAATGGATACCGAAAACACCTTGTCCAAAGCATCAGGAAACGGCCTCAAAAATATTCAGAACCGGGCACAAGAAATGAATGGAGATTGTACCATAAACAGCAGCCCCAATAATGGAACCGAATTTCTGCTTTCCATTCCATTAATACCCTGAAAAGGGTATTTACTATGATCCATATAATTATATCTTTTCTGATATGAATATTACAATAGGAATAGTGGAAGACCAGCATAAGATCAGGGAAAACCTGGTTAAGCGGTTTAATTTTTATGACGACATGGATGTGAATATGCTTGCCTCTAACGGGGAAGAAGCATTGCAAATATTGGAATCAAAACCGGAGGAGGAGTATCCCGATATCATTTTGATGGATATTGGCCTTCCGGGGATGTCTGGTATTGATACCACCGCTCATGTTAAAGCAGCCTACCCGGATATCGACATCATGATTCAAACGGTGTTTGAAGATGACGACCGGATTTTCCAGTCTATACAGGCCGGTGCTTCCGGGTATCTGCTTAAAGATGACTCTATAGAAAAGTACGTACATGCCATCCGGGACATGAAAAAGGGCGGCGCTCCTATCTCCTCTTCGGTAGCTTCCCGGCTCCTCAAAAGGGTGCGGAATACAGAAACCAAAGCTGTAGATCCTGAGAAAGCCCTTGCTGAAAAATTCTCTATCACCAAGCGTGAAATGGATATTCTGAATGGCATTGTTAAAGACCTGACGGAACATCAGATTGCTGATAACTTATTTATAAGCCCACATACGGTACGTACGCATATCAAAAACATCTATAAGAAACTGCATGTTCATTCCCGGGCCTCTGCTGTTAAAATAGCGCTCCAAAACGGCTTTATGTCATAGAACCACTCTCTTTTCTTTCTAATGGTATAGTCCAGGGAGATATATAACCTTTCCCTGCTCCTCGGTATGGGACCTGCCCCCCAACAAAAAAGACTTCCCTTCAGTTTGTACATTCCATCTGAAGAAAAGCCTGTAAAGTGAATCCCTCTTGGTACCCTTAATTTAATATGTAGTATCTACTAAGGCAGGCCCCTGACCAGTTTAATTTACCTTGTGATTGGATACCGAATGTGATGTTATAAATACTGCCGATATGAAAAAAATGTGCTGAGTACGGCTGTTTTACCGCTGCACTCAACACATGATTAACTAAGGTTTTCATCTGTCAGTATTTTACAGAGAATAGCTAAGTCCTACTCCTACTTCGTACCACTTAACATAACTGTAGCCATCGCCTACAATCATTCGGTATTTACCTTCTACAGTAATCCCGATTTTATCATTGAGATAATAACGAGCACCTCCACCGGCACCAAAGGCAAAGCCACTTTCATCCTGCCCCGAGTAATAGGTAGGCCCAAACATCAGATATGCGTCTATATTCTCTTTGCCTTCAGCACTGGCATTCAGAAATGGAATGTTTTTAAGACCATGATATCCTGCCCAGGCATCTACCGAAAGCAATGTTCCGCCGCCATAATTATTATAATTAACGGAAGGATGAGCTGCTATTTTGTTCGTAACGTTGAACTGGAAGTTCCCATTAAATCCAAAACTGAGAGCTGAAAGCCCTGCTCCTGCTGTTAGTACCATATCTCCGCTCTTTGTCTCCATTTGGGCCTGTGCAGCTCCGGGAGATATAAGAAATGCTATGACAACTATTACTAAACCCCATGTTATATTTCTTTTTTTCATAATACATACTGTTAGTTAGAATTAGTTAGCTGAACATAACAGCACTGCTGAAGTCGGGAAATACCCGGTTAAGGGTATTTACAGCCTCACTCCTGATCATAAAAAAAGAGGTGTGCTTGCAGGCACACCTCCCAATTCGTACTCATTTAGCCCGAATTATTCACGAATGGATGCAAAATGGCGATCTATATACTTGAATATATTATCGTTGAATTGCTTTATGTAATAGCCCAATTTTGAGGTACGGATTAGGCAGCGAAATTTCCCCGTACGCTGCGTTCAAGTGAAAATTGGGGTACTCAGGGTACCACAGTACCCTTCCGTTCCCATTTCCACTTCGCCTTGCCTACGATTAAATGTCTTGGTGAATAATCCGGGTTAGGTTAATACAGATCTATAAACCAGGATGAACGGTTAATAGTGGCTTGTCAAGATGCTGAGCCACCACTCCAGTTGTTGAACCCAATACAATCCGGGCTACGCCGGTTCTCCCGTGTGTACTCATCACTACCAGGTCAGCAATAGATTCTGCTTCGCTGGTGATTTCGGCATGAGCGGCAAAGTTTTTGGCAACCACCGTGTTGAAGACCACAGAATGTGATTCCCCGTCTTTTTCATATACAATGGAATCTTCGAAGCTATCACCACTGCGTTTGATATGCATATGCAGCTCGGGATGCTCTTCAAAGTACTTCTGCATAGATTTTATGAGTGAAGCGTATACTTCTTCGTTGTCTTCATAAATAGGAGGTATCACTTCCAGGCTAAATACATAGGGTTCTATCACGTGCATTACGGTGATGGTGGCCCCCAGCTTTTTACCAAACTCAAATGCGGGTAATATTGCCGCCAGGGAGTCTTCAGAACCATCGAAAGGAAACATAATGGATTTTACACTTTCCGGTTCAAAAGCGGTTTTTATACTTAACACCGGCACCTCACTATATCGGATAACTTGTTCTGTAAGATGACTGCGGGCATGTTTACCGCCATGGCTGCCCCGGTTTGTCATCAGAATGAGATCGTGTCCTTCCGAATGTGCCCGGTGCACAATCACCTGAGAAATCTTTCTCCCAACCATGTTAATAAGCTGCCCACGGTGTTCTTTGGGAATAAATTTCTTAGCAGCTTCTTGCAGCTTTGTATTGGCATTTTCCATTGCATGTGGATAGATGTCGTTGTCCATATCGAATGGGACACCTATATGATCCATGCTTTCCTGATAATAGCTCATCAAAGGAATCACATGCATGATGTCAATGGTGCTGCCATAAAGCTCCGCAAAATTGGCTGCCATTTTCAAGGCTTCTTCGGAAGTTTCAGAAAAATCGGTGGGAACGAGTATTCTATTGAGTTTCATAACAACCTCCATTGTTTGGTTCATCCTTAACTAAAGGTGTTTAACAATTGTGAACACTGTATGAAGTTAAACCTGGATTATTCACGGATAGATAAATTTATCGCATCATAGCACCTTATCCACCTTCCAATACCGGTAATGGTAAGGGCAATTACAACAATATCCAATACATATCAGGTATAGAAACATAAACCGAAATAGTTCCTCTCTAATTCAGAACCTCTGCAATAAATCAGGAATACATCCCCAATCATGACTAGTGTCAAGTCAAGTATGTAATGTCGGTATAAAGTTGTATCTTAAAAGAAACTGCTATGACTTCCTACCATGTCACTCTTACCGACCAAGAACGCTCCCAGCTTGAGGCTATAAAATCCAAGGGA
>VEMX01000079.1 GCA_009711805.1 Balneolaceae bacterium
ACGATCTTGTAGGTCAAGTTGGTTGTATTTTTGCATGATAACACGAATATACCACGCTTGGCCGAAAACCCTGGGGGGATCCCCTCAGGGTTATTTTTTCGTGTTGCACTTATGACTTGAACTCGGGCCATTATTAAAAAGATAAATTATACTGATAAATTCCTGGTTCCAGTGATGAGGGATCAATTCCATATAATACCGAATCCTGTTTGTCTACAGTAATGCTAAATATCTGTCGATCTAATTCAAATGATTTTATCAAATTACCTTTCCAGTCAAAGATGAATATCAGATTTCCAAAATTACTATTAGAAGAATAGATTTTTTTTCCTGAATATAATGCATAAAGGTAATTGCTTGTCGATGCTAAATCTATGTAAGCAGAAATATTATCATCACTCAAGGTGAAATTGCCACTTTTATTTTTATTAAAGTTCAATTCAGACTGTATTGGTCCTTTTATAGTTTCCAGTACTTCTCCTTTATAGTTATATATTTGTATTATATCGGTAAAGGAAAAGCCTACAGCAAATTTATCGCCTTTATTATTGGAAGTTGAAGTGGACTTCCTGGCTACTTGTTTTTTATTAACGGGGACTTCCTGGCTAATCTCTGGAGGGGTTCCTGTAAGTTCTTTTTCTGTTCCGTTGGAATTTAGTATTGATATAAACTTATTGTCCTTATCACGAATAAGCCCTGTAGCAACATACGTATCATTTTTTAAGGGAAATGCATTTAACGGTAAGCCATGAAATTTCAAATTTATTATTTCGGGTTCAGCATTGTGGAGGTGTTTAAGGTGGTTTTCATTCGTTAGAATTACTTTTGTTAACCTATTGTTATTTGGATCTAAAACCAAGATGCTATCCTTAGAAAAGGAAAACAAAGTATGTGGATTTAAAAACTCACCCGGACCTCGTCCTTCCCTACCGATTCCGGTTATATATTTGTCATCCGTTAGATTTACAAAATGAAGAGGTGGAACTATAGTGATATCAGTTATAATGGCAAAGGCGTCTGAGTTTTCTGTTATATTAATGTGTTCTATATCTGACGGAATACCGAGTGAATCAGACACCGTTAAACGATTTCCTCTTAATGGAGTAGAGTATACATTTTTGAAAATTTTTACACCCTGTTCTGATCTATTGGAAGAAATTTGCTTTTCACACCCAATAAACGATAACAAACAATAAATAATAAAAAATAAAAATTTATACATTAGAAATAATTATTTCCACTGAACAAAGTACCCGGAAGAATATTCTGGGTACTTTGTTAGAGTGTGTTAATTGGCTTTATAATTATCAAAGAGGATTACCACGCTTCCAGAATCATTCTGGATCTGGACAAGGCACTGCTGCCATGTTATCACCTTCATTACACTGATTTAGTATCCACTCATATGGTTTATCACATACCCCTCCAATATGGCGGATACAGTCATCCCCACTTTCATTTATACTCATTGCACTGGCAGAAGGGCTATGCAATGCGACATTAAGGCCAATCACCCCAATATCATCGGTGCTTGTCGCTATCATAATATTCATTCCAATTAAAAATAATACCATTGATAATTGCACCATACGTTTCAAATATTTCATAACATATATATTTAGTTAAAAATTAACATCTATTTAAGATTTAAAAAAAAAAAAAAATAATAAACAAGAGGAAATACTTAAATAATATCTGAATTCGTGAGTTAATTGTTTTTTATGATTCTAATTTCAATTCTTACAATAGGTTAGAAAACCGAAGCGGAATCGCCGTCCGGGGTAAACGAAACCCCAGCGAAAAACCTCCGCCCGGATGGTGCCATAGTTTAAAATGATAATCGGAGGTTGGGCTTTGTGAGTAATCCCATTCGCAGTTCAGTCTATCAATCCATTCCCAAATACCTGAGACCATTCTGTATGAACTGATTTACGAACAACAATAGAACGAATTACGATGGACGATTTCTTTTTCTTTGCTGCTCACTCGGACCGGGTGGTCCGGCGGGGCATTCCCAACGGGGGCGTTGGGAACGAGGTTAAACGATGAACGACCAGGAACAATCCGTGTAATCCCAAAACCCGTTGAATCCGTAATTCAGATTGAATGATTTGTGATTTAGCGATGTAGCGATTTTCGATCTGTTGGTGTGGGGTTAAAACCTATTCACATCCAGGTCTTCGGGAATAGGAGCGCCGGTGGCCAGGTGATTAGCCAGGAAGTCGGCCACATAATGAGAAAAAAGCAGTCCCTTGGAATTCATTCCGGTATAGATACATAGATTTGGAGTCTCAGCGTGACGTCCAATAACCGGTAGTCTGTTGGGAGTGGTGACCCGCACCCCGGCCAGTTGAGCCTTTTTGGTGAGCCGGTTTGGGAGTTCCGGCAACATCAATTTCAATTTCCCTTCAATTCGTTCATGGGCTTCCTGGGTCGTATCCAGTCCGTCAAAATGGTGTTCGTATGTCGCTCCCACAACCAATTCTTTCTTTCCCAGTCTCAGGCTGTACCCCTTGGCAGATACCGCGTGTTCCCAATCCAGGTCCTCATCTGCCCCATACCAGTTTACCTGCCCTTTCACTCCTTCCAGCGGGAGGTGCTCCCACTCTTCAAATCCAGCCGTCCGACTTCCCGCCGCTACAATAACATGCTCTGCAGAAAAGGAGTCTCCTTCTTCCAAATCGATCCCAAAGCGATTCTCTCCTTCCATCCGGCTATAATCGGCTTCCTCATATTTGCAAACCACCCCTTTTTCTCTGAGATATCGCCGGTAGGTATTTAGGTACCGATCCACATACACCGTGAAGCCACAATCCAGGTATAAGCCTCCATAATTGGGAGCAATCTCGGGGTTAAGTTCAGCCACTTCCTCTTTACTCATCCACCGGATCCACCCTTCCGGCCAATCGTATTTATCCAATGCTCTTTTGAAGTTTTTGGCCAGCTTCTCGGTGATGGCCGGCCGGATCACCCCGCAGTCCGAAATCAGCTCCTCCCCGCCAACATATGCCATCAGGGTATTCAACTGTGCACGAAGGGCATCATAACATTCCTTGCCACGCCAGCATAATTTTGCTCGTGGTCCGGTTGCGGGATTTACCATCCCTACCGGCGGTCCCGGGGCATCTTCTGATACAAAAGGATCAATCAACAGCACCTTCTTCCCTTTCTTCATCAGGCCGTTGGCTATGGCCGTTCCACAAATTCCCGCCCCGAATACCGCTGCATAAAAGTCACTCATAAATTAAATATAACGTGTTTAGCGGTCGAAAACACCCTTTGTGTCATCCTGAACTTCCAAGATCTCGTAGAGTCCGTAAACGCTGATACAGGCTGATAATAGATCATCGTTGACTACCACTGCGAGATCTCCGACAGCTGTCGGAGGTCTGGGATGACACAGCAGGGTATTTGTACGTTTAGTTATCATTGAATCCAACCACTAAACGGATTAAATATATCTCTTTTTCACAATTCACAAATTATCCATAAAAAGGCCTTCCAGCCAAACCTAAGTTATCGATTATATGTACCAGAGACTAACCCAATGCTGCAACAAGAATGGTGGCTTTGTTTCATCTCCCAGATGGCGGGATTCGGTATGGCGTTCAGTGTTCAGGGGCAGGGAATCGGTGATATACGTTATCTGAATCTGGTTTTCTGATTAGGGTCTAAATACATTCAACAATGGATGCCGGTTTGATGGTGATGGCACATCGGCATGAGGCCCTCCCCATATTAATCGTCATCAACTTAATTTCAATTAGTATCTAACAATTTATCCAACGACTCCTGGCTTCCCATTATAACGATCCGGTCCGTTTTTCGAATCATTGTCAATGGATCTAAAACACCTAACACTTCATAGTAATAACGATCACCACCAGGTTGGTATAGGTGATCCAAATCTTCTCTTTTTTTCTGCCTCTTGATGGTAATAAGACTCATATCGTAACGCTCTCTGATTTTGAGCTCTTTGATAGAGTACCCAATCATACCTTTCGGAGCATCTATTTCAAAAATTCCTACATCCCCGCTTAATTTAAAAAAGTCACTGACAGAAGTACTTACCAGAGATGTAGCCATCCGTTTTCCTTCATCCTTTTCCGGATGAACAACTTCATCAATCCCGATTTTATTAAGAATGGTTTCCTGGGTATCGTTTGATGCACGGCTAATTATTCGTTTTACTTTTGCCTTTAATAATTCCATGCAAATTAATACAATAGGCTCAAAGACTTCACCAATGGCTACAATGACAACATCTGCCTCGAAAACTCCGTGTTCCTTTAAAAGTACAGGATCTGTCGCATCAAATTGTACGGCTTGAGATACGTATTTTTTAATTTCTTCAACCTGGTCGTAATCATTATCAACGGCCAATACATAGGCTCCTTCTTCTGATAAAGATTTAGCCAAAGAAAAGCCGTATTCACCAAGTCCGATTACACAAAATTGTTCTTTCGTTTTTCCCATAGTAATTCCTGTTAAGCTACAATTACACTTTCAGATGGATATTGATATTTTGTGGATGTTCTTCTTTTTGCAAAAGCCAAAGCAAGGGTTACAATTCCAACCCTCCCAATAAACATAGAAAGAATGATAATGGATTTTCCGGCATTAGTCAGTTCACCAGTTACGCCCCTTGATAAACCTACGGTCGCAAATGCTGAAAACTCTTCAAACAATAAATCAATAAAAGGTTGATCCTCAGTTATCGTCAATAAGAAGGTGAAAAAGAACAGGCAAACTGCAGCAAGTACAAATACCGTTACAGCTGTAAAAACAGTGTCTTTTGAAATTTTCTTTTTTGCAAATTCCACATCCTTTTTCCCGGTTATGGTACTCCATACCGACAGCAATAACACCGAAATTGTTGTAGTCTTTATACCTCCTGCAGTTGAGGCCGGTGAGGCACCAATGATCATTAATGTCAGGAAAATAAGTGTGGTACTAATTCCAAGATTACCGATATCTACGGTGTTAAACCCGGCTGTCCGGGTGGTAATACTCTGAAATAACGATAGTAAAATTTTATCTGATGTTTGATATCCGGCAAGTAATCCATTCCATTCAAGTACTAAAAAAGCAATCGTACCAACCATAATTAGAAAGCCGGTAGCGATAAGTACCAATCTTGTATGGACGGAAAACTGCCAATTTCGAAGCCGGTGACCAGGATTACCCTTTATAAGTTCCCACAAGGTTGTAAAACCAAGACCTCCTGTAAGGATCAAAATCATAGAGGTTATATTTATCCCATAATTCAGGGCATTTACCTCATCGGCCAGGCTGTTTGTAAATACCGAAAATCCGGCATTACAGAAGGCAGAAACAGCATGGAAAACAGAGAAAAAAAGCCGTGTTGAGTTATCATCAAATAAATCATACCAGCTTAAATAATACCCAAGCACTCCCAGCGCCTCGATAAACAGTGTGATTCCAACAATCCGTTTTATGGTTTGGAAAGTGTGGCTGGTTCGGGTTTCTCCAACAGTTCCTTTAAGAAATGTCATTTGTCCTATCCCCAGTCCGGAACTTACATATAGTGCAAAAAGAGTAGCAATCGTCAGCAACCCAAGCCCACCAATTTGAATTAGCACCAGTATAATTATTTGGCCAAACATGGTTAAGTGTGTAGCCGTGTCAACTACTATTAGCCCTGTCACACATACGGCGCTGGTTGAGGTAAATAAAGCATCAATAAAATTCAGTCCTTGTCCATCTACCGTAGCACTGGGAGTCATAAGAAGAACGGCACCAACGGCTATTACCGATAAAAAGCTACCGGCTACAACCTGGGTGGGCTTTCTTTTTAACGAAAGAAGGATTGGTGCAGCTCTGATACCTCGTTCAATTATAAGAATGATGAGGTACATCTTGGTAGCTAATATCAGAACCGGCCAAATATCTCCCACACCAAAAAATAACTCGAGATATTTAATGAATTCTTCTCCTAAAAGTAAGTAAATCAGCCCCGTCAGTAATAAAAACAAGATGAGTAAGGACTCAAATTTCCTGTTTTTCACAAGCTGAAATCTCTTTGATGTCAGGAACAGCCGAAAGAAGTATAATATAGTGAACCCCAGAACGATGAATAGCTCAAGGTAATTATTCCACTTAAGATAGGGATCAACGAGCTCAAACCCTTCGGCAGCAACCAAGCTTGCTACGGCTAAAATCACCAATAGTATATTAAAACCGTTGACAAAAGGTTCTGCAACTTTGTTTAGATCATAAAGCTCTACTTCTACATCCTGAAATTTATTCCGGATATTCTTCCGGTAATTCCTCAGCCAAACCAAAAAAAAGGTATAAGCCCGCTTCCAATTATTAGGTAAATTCATTCGGTCAATATATTAAGATTTTCGCCCCTTATTAATTGATTTATACCGAATTGCTTTTTATCAGACCAGGGATAACATCCCTCTGAAGGTTGATAGCGGACAATTTATCTCAGTGAAATTCTATTCATACAAAACATTTATCATTATTGCATAGTAGTTGATCGTTTAAAAATTGCTCTATAAGCCAAATCATATACTGTCCAATCAAGTCATTGCTATTACACACAATATTGTTGAAGGAATAATCCAAGATTTGAAGCAGACATAAATTAGAATGCACACCTCACTTAACACAAATCAAATACTTCTTCCCCTCATACTGAAACGGGGCACAATCAACCGTTTTGATCAGATCGCTTCTCGTTTTAGCAGCCGGACATCCAGCTCTTACTAACATTTGTCCCCCACTATCGGGAATCTCTATTTCATCCTGCTCCTCTGGCATTTGTTCAATGGCTTCTAAAATGCTCTTATAGAAGCTTTTGGATATCGTTCTTTGGGAATTTGAGGTTCTGTATTCACGCATAACATGTTCCCCTGTTTTGATTATTATTTGTATTAACGCGTTTACCGGTTGGAGATTAGCTTAAAACAGTATTGAAAGGGAGTAACCTCGCAGCGTCCGTAGGTCCTGCGAGCGTTACGGGATTCTCGCTGGAAAGCCGAACGCTACGAGGACCTGCGGACGCTCGTAGGTTCTCTAAATAGTACTTCTAACCGGTAAACGCGTTTGTATTACTATCTGGACAGTTCATCTCTTATTCTCTTTGCCCAATTCAAGGCTCTTTCTTTAAGCTTTTCTTCCGTATCCGTTAAGCTAATTCGACGAATCAGCTCTGTAATATCTATTAACTCTTCCACTAGTGTTATTACCACTAAATAATTAGGGTATAAAGATTAGAGTTTCGTATTTTTCATCAAAAACTCATGGCCAAATTAACCTTTCCTGATATCTCTCAACAAGTCCTTGACCAGCTCATTACCTAT
>VEMX01000013.1 GCA_009711805.1 Balneolaceae bacterium
CCGAAGCGTTTTGCCAGCTATAGCCAGGCGCGGAGAGTGCTGTTTGACTATATCGAATGCTGGTACAACACCCGTCGCCTGCATTCAGCTTTAGGCTATCGAACCCCAAAAGAAATAGAACAACTAGTAACCCATAACATAGCTGCTTGACTACCCTAACTTACTGTCCACTTTTTTGTTGCAATTCCAATTTTGGTCCCCATTGAAAAGCCCTCTCCTTGCGGAAGGAGAGGGTATGGGTGAGGTCGGGGGAAAGGGGAGTGAATGGTATTTTCTGGTTCTATACTTGTTGGAGGGTACGTACAACAATTCTTTCTCCTGCAGCAAATCAGAGCCTTGCGAGGCTGCTGCCTCTTAAGTCAGTGCTCGATGGGCTTGGTTCTCTGTAATGAAACCCCCAATACTCGCTGTAAGACTTAAGAGTGCTTTAGGGTGGTCACACTACCTCAATCAGCATTGATATGGTTAGTTGCTATGAAGGCTGAGGTTGCCATATACTCTCACCTCACCTAAATCCTCTCCTGGAGGAGAGGACTTGCCTGGCTAACCAGTAGATCGTTTACTCGCTTTTAATATTTTGGGGCCTATTGAAAAGCCCTCTTCTTATGTAAGGAGAGGGCTTTCTCGTAGGGATGTTTTCAGGAGGATGAGGTAGGAGGTAAAGGGCAATGAGTGTTGTTTCTTGTTTCTAAACCTATTGGAGGGAACTGGGATATGTAGTCTCACATTTGGGCATCACACCATGCATTGCCCTAACATTAAATGGGATTGGATTGGAGGTGTACGTACATACAAGACTCTTCCTCCTAAAGCAAGCCAGAGCCTTGCGGGGCTACTGTTCTTAAGTCAGCGCTCGATGGGCTTTGTTCGCTGTAATGAAACCCCGATACTCATTGTAAGATTTAAAAGCCGAATGTGAGTTACATCTTTGTACAGCTGCTTATTTAATCACAAACGGTTTAATTCTCCCCTTTGGATTGGAAAACTAACAATTGACATTAAATTGATACTCTGTCTGCTTGCAGCGAAGTATTTTAATATATATATATATATATATTGATTTTATGGTTAAAAAATATTTTATTACTACGTGTAAGTAACAAGGGATCTATACAATGAAGATAAGTTTAATAAGATTATTTTATCTGGGCGCCTGCATCTTAGTTGTAGCAGGAATTATAAACTATAATATTAATGAGCAAAGCTCTCTCTCGATATATGAAGAGTTAGGCAGTTCTTATGATACAGAATTTATAAATCTGAAAAATGTCCTTACAAATTTTGGGGTTGATGAATATTTAATTTCAAATAATCAAGATCTTACAGTTATTTATTTAACAAACTACTCCCAATGCGCTAACATTATTGTTGAGATAAAAGAATTTAGTGTTCTTTTTGATAGCATGAGAATACAAAAAGATGTGAAAATCACAGAAGTATTTTTGCTACTTGATGAAAATAGGCAGAGAGCTATTAAAGAATTGAAGATGTTAGATCTTGCTATTCCATCAGGATTAAATCATCAAAACAATGATACTAATGTGCTTACCAGATTTGGTAAGAGTGATTTATCGATCAATCAAATCATTTTTATAGACAAGAATCAGGAAATTCGTTTTAGAAATAGACTATCTGGGATTATTGATGTTCCAATAGAACATAAAAAGAGAGTAATAGAAAGAGGCATGCAACGTGCTCTCTAATTTTCCAATAAACATAAAAAAAGGAGTTATATATGATTAGTAAAATCAAAAATATAGAAAACTTAAAGTTATATGTGAGTATATTTGTATTCGCTTTATCAGGGCTTTTCTTTATTAATTCTACACCACCTCCACCTGTTGAGAGTTATTGCAAAAGTTGTGGGAGTTGGGATGACTGTTATGATGGTAATACCAATCTGCAAAATGGTTGGGAAAACTGTAGACATGTTCCAGGAATGCCCCCATGTGAGGTTTATGGAGAATATGGTTCATGTAGTGGCCCAGGCACTCCAGAATAATTTGAACTATAAACAACAGAGTGGGCTAAATGTCTCACTCTGTTTTTCAAATACTTAGTATATGAGAATTCTTCTTATTATTATTATTTCATTTATCACGGGAGATGCCACATCTCAGGCGTTAAAGACAACATTTACCTTTAACAAAAATTTAGAAATTAGCGAGTTTAGTAAAAATAGTGGTTTCATTTTTGGAAGTCCACAGGGTGTGATTTCTAACTCAGATGGAGATATTTTTGTTGCCGATGCTAAGATAGGTTCAATCATTGTTTTTAATAAAAAAGGAGAGATGATAAATAAAATTGGAAGAATAGGAAGAGGAGGAGGGGAATTTACAAAGATCAATTCTTTGACGCTGTTACCAGGAGATAAAATTCTTATCTACGATTTTTTTCAAAAGCGATTTACGACATTTAGCTCTGAAGGAAATTTGATTAATACAAAATTTTCTCCAAAAAATGCATATATGAAACCAGAGAAAATGAGATATATTCAAGATGTTGGGGTAGTACTTTTTTACAGAACATTACTTGGAATGAGAGGTCAAGTTAAAGAATCGGATGATTATCTTATACATATTATTTCAGATGATTTTAGTGAAATAAAGGAAAGATTGGTTCCCATTTCAGAAACAATTGATATAACTGATAACTTTGAAGTCGAGTTTGAGGGGGGATCACTTCAAGGACATTTTTCTGTAAATGATTCTACAATCACGTTAGCTCCTTATTTTTTTAGAGGAACAATACTTCAATACTCAAAAAAGAATAACTGGGAGTTAGATAAAATGTTTGATGGTTATGTTGAAACACAAAAGACATATATACCAGTTGAAGATCCTCGCGATATTATAGGTAAAGGATACGGTACTCGATCAAATAGATTTGGCTTGTTAGCAGGAATAATGAATAATGAAAGTCTTGGAATGTTCCAGAAGCAAAATGGAGACTATTTACATTTAGGATTATTAAAAATAGGCAAAGAACAAAAATTATATGTGAATCTATTTGATTCTGAAGGGACACTAAAAGCGCATGGTCCGGTCACAAATTTACATCCGGGTTTACAAAAAAATGAGTTTTACAGGAGAATGCGTTTTTATTGGATGGATGAACAAGACCAACTTTATGTGATTGATAACGCAGAAGACGGATTCTATGTATACAGAGGTACCATAAAAAGAAAGAATTAGTTTATACCCCGGATCTTTTCAGTCTTCAGCTAAGAAGATGCTTCAAGCTATAATAGAATAATAGCTTTTATCTCTCACCTCACCTTGCCGAAGGCACCCCTTATGGGGAAATCCTCTCCTGGAGGAGAGGACTTGCCTGGCTAACCAATAGATCGGTTGCTTACTTTTGAGATTTTGGTCCCCATTGAAAAGCCCTCTCCTTGCGCGCCGGAGACGTCCCCAGGGGGGAAGGAGAGGGTATGGGTGAGGTCGGGGGAAAGGGGAGTGAATGGTATTTTCTGCTTCTATGGATTGGTTACTTACTGCTGAGATTTTGGGTTCCCCGTGGGGATATCTTCAGCAGGGTGAGGTCGGGAATAAAGGGCAATGAGCGTTGTTTTCTGTCTCAGGGCAGTTTATTATGACAGAGCGATAGAGTTTTTACTTGTGTATCCGATCGTCAGAACCGTTAAGGCCAAGATTGAAAATAAAAGTATAGGCTTTGAGGGCTTTTCAGTAACCGGACTTGGATTCCCAATCAGCATATAAGCTCCCCAGTAATGCGGATTGGCATTATTGGTTTTAAGTTGGTTTAATTTGGCCAGCCTCATCGCTTCACTTTTGGTATTCCCCAGGTTGATATGTCTATAAAAGTCGGTTGCAAATTCAGCAGCTACCTTGTCATTAACCGACCATAGGTTTAAAGCCAGCGATTTGGCACCGGCATGTCTCAATGCTCGTGTTATGCCGATGATACCCGTGCCTTGCAGATAATTCCCGGAGCCAGAGCTGCAAGAATTCAGCATTACAAATTCACTGTTGAAGGGGGTATCGAAAAGCTCATAGGCATATAAAGCTTGACTCGATTCCAGTGAATCATCTTCACTCTCCGAATTCAGGTATATGGTAGAAAACAAGGGGTCCCGTTCCGATACTTCGCTATGGGTAGCCACATGCACAATCTTAGAATCGGATAGCTCTTTCTTGAAAGCTTCTTTTGTAGCTTTATGTCCGGTATATATATTCTTGCTGGGTAAGGATGTAAGAGTCTGCTCAATGTTGTTAACTTCAATAGTGGCATATGGCAGCGAAGGAAGATGTTGCATACCAGGTATGGTGAACTTTGATATGGCAAAAGCTGAAAAATGTTTGGCAGTATTTCTTCTGCCTGTTCGCTTATTATTCTCGTACTCTTTAAGAGAGGTATAGTACTGAAAATGGAAATCCTCAATCATATATTTAGCTGATCCGTAGCTGGTAGGCGAATCAGGCTTTTCTGTGGGTAGTAGTTCAATAGGTATTCTGTATAAGTGATTGTCAGGTATTACAGATATATTTTCATATCCGGGGGGCAGGTTGTCCAGGTCAAGTATTTGATATACAGCATACAAATGAGCAAGATCTGTTTTACCAGAAGCAAGTTCATCGGCTGTTTGTGTGAGTAATTCTTGTTCTTCTTTGGTTAAAGATATTATTCTAACATCTATTTCCTCGAAACTCAGGTACGATACATACATCTGGTTGGCTACTTCCGTAAAATGAAGTACCAGTTCGTTTTTAGCAATCTGCCTCTGGATAGCCCATAATGGGGAGAGGATGTATTCCTTATTTAGATTAGCCGTATTAAGAATCTCTTCTCTTTTCGCTGATATTTGATCAATTTGAGTTTTAATCTTGAATCGGTCAGAGGAGGGAGCATTCAGATAGTTTTTTCTAAGTTCCTGGAGTGATTTATTGAGCCGTTTTTCTTCAGCCAGCTGCGCTTCCGATAGCTTGGCCCCCTTTACAAGAGGATTGTTATAAAGGGAGGCATCATTGATGGTTTTAAGCTGATCGAGAAGACTAATGGCTTTCTTCTTAAGACCGGATTCCATCATCATTTTCGTAAGTAAACTAAAAGCATCCAGGTACTCGTCCTTTACACTCCAGTAGCCCGACTGGGAATCGGTATTATTTTTGGCTCGTTCTACAATTTGTTCTACTACGGGTTCTAATTCATCGATAGCTTTTTGGGTAGAACCTGTTTGATAGTAATAATCTGATTTAATGGTATAATATTTTGAAAGAAGGTCAAACTCGACATCATTAAGAGAGTATATCTGGATCTCTTCAAATATTTGAGCTACTTGTTGAAAGTTCCCTAACTTAAGATATGCGGCTGCTTCATTTATAAGTACATTTATATAGATGGGGGTATTAGACTTGGAAAGAGCTAATTCTTTGATGGTATTAAGCAGCTCCAAAGCTGTATGAAGGGAATCAATCTCTGTATATATGTTGGTCTTTTCTAAGAGCAAATCTACATACTTTATGTAATTCGTTTTTGGAGTGAGTATTTGACTACTCTTATTAAAGAACGTTAGCGCTTTTTCATGATCCTGATAGGTAGTCCAATAAAATGAGCCTAAATAAGAATCAATGAGGGCTAATTCAGTGGTGTCAGAATGAGAGGAGGCAACTTCTTTTGCTTTTTCAATATAGTTTAAGGCTGTGTTTACATCTTTAATAGAGGTATAATACAGAAATAGATTTCTGTAGATATTGAGTAAACTCTTGTATTTACTCTGGGGAATATCTTCATTTAAAGCCTTGAGCAGGAAGTTTAGATATTTATTGTGTTCACCAAGTGCTAAGTAATTGAGCCCCAGGTTATTTAATATGATATATTTTTTGTGGGAATATTGGGAGTTATTGTACAAATCTTCATAAACTTTTTTGGACTCTTGGTATTTACCTAAAGATGAAAGATAAGCCCCTTGTTTAACCTTAATGTTATGAATCTCGTCAGGCCGATTTAATATTTGGGCAAGAGGAATAGTTTGCCTTCTTTGAACCAATAAAGCACGGTCATAATATCCTAAGGTATAGAGGCCGTAGTCCAGAGTTTTTAATACCCTGAGCTTGGAATAGATGTTGGGGAAGATATCAAGCTCAATAAAATTATCATGGAATTTATGAATTAAATCGTGGCGATCCTGTAAATAGGATACGACAAAAGTGGAAGCCAGAAAAGCACCATATTTTAAGTCCTTATTTTCCAGCAATTCTTCGGATTTCTCCCAAACAGTAAGAGCTTTCTTGAGGTAATCAGCGGTGTAGTAATCTCCGCGATGGGTACCCCTTAAGAGTGCAAAGTGAATTAAAAAATGGTCGTCATAAGGGAGGAGTTCCGGGGTAATTTGTTCTTTGTTAACAATGGCTTTTCCCAACTGGGCATACCTTCCCTGGAGGTTGCTGAGAATAGTTGTATAAGAATCCGGATTGGGATTTAGCTCCGTGGCATCTATCAGGTAAAGAATATAAAGTTCATCCTTCTTCAGTTTAAGAGATAATTCACGGAGCTTTTCTGCTTTTAAACCGGAAAGTTCCAGAGCATCATCTTCATTGCATTGAATGTTGGAATAGACATCGGCAAGAGGAGATGACTGAAGCTTGCCGGATAGTTCATTTAAGCTTTTACAAGTGGAAAAAATGAGTTCGTTCAGTGCCCATGCATTTTCAACAACATTGTTATCCCGGGCAATTTGATTTAGATAATAGTCTGCCTGGTTTACTTCTCCCTGAAGCTGAAAAAATGAGAATATAAAAGCAATTAGAAGCATTAAACCTAAATATGTTCTTCTTTGGGTTCATGATAGTAAACCGTTGGCTAAAGGTCGAATTGTAATTTGTTTAGAAAGGATCTTTCTCAACAATAGGATCCTGGTCGTTTCCATCGGTGGAGAATACTGCCGAGTCATCGGTCTGAGTCATTTCGGGGGTCTCAGGTGTGGTCTCATCCATCAGGGAAGCGTCGGTTACCGAGGCACATCCGAAGGAGAGGGTTACAATGGCGAGTAGTGCAACAAGTGATTTAAG
>VEMX01000038.1 GCA_009711805.1 Balneolaceae bacterium
AGATCATAATACCGAGCTAAAAGCCAATGGAGAAACATATCACTCTCCAACCATTTTTTATGAGAAAAACGGATTTAGGGTTCTGCGTAAAAACATCACCATAAAAAAAGATATCAAAGGTATTAAGGTACGATGGAGGGAATAGTTCAATTAAGAATAATTCAATTAGGAATGCGTGTTCAGTGACAACTTGTCTATCTCCATCAAATAATCTAGTGTTCAGGGTAACAGCGTTGGTCGATAGTTCAGTCGGCATGAATAGAATGGCGTGGATACAGATCAGGGGATTGAGTACCGACCTTAACTACGTGTAACCTCTATGTAATCTAAAAATGATTCAACTCGTCTAAGGCGTTAAACTTATATATTAAGTTAACGCGTTTACCGGTTGGAGATTAGCTTAAAACAGTATTGAAAGAGAGTAACCTCGTAGCGTCCGTAGGTCCTGCGAGCGTTACGGGATTCTCGCTGGAAAGCCGAACGCTACGAGGACCTGCGGACGCTCGTAGGTTCTCTAAATAGTACTTCTAACCGGTAAACAGGTTAAGTTATAATTTACACCTCAATTAACTCCTCAAAATGTTTGAGCAAGATTATATAATGAAACAGGTAAATCAGTTTGCAGAAGTGTTAGTGCAGGTGTTACTGAAAAAGAAGAAAGGTAATGAACAACAGGCCCTGCAACTGATTAATGAAGCCTTAAAAGAGTTAAACGAAGATTCATCTAAAGCGTTTAATGATCTGAACCTTGAAGAAACTGTAGAACTCTTCACTCAGCAAGGTCATTTTAACTGGAAACTGGCGTTAACCACCGCCGATCTGCTGTATGAGGAATGTGAAATGCTAAGGGAGGCGAAGTCGGAACACTCGGCTTTGCAGGCCTTGCTATTGTATAGAAAAGCCAGGGTTGAACCTAATGTCGTTTTCCCCCTGGAAGCTTTTCAGAAAATAAAAATATTGGAGCACAACTTAGTTAATTCCCCCGGATTGAATGAAATTGACGACCTTTTATAGAGCATCAGAAGGTTAACCCAAACAGTCAGTTCTTCCCCGCCACCCATCCATCATCCTGCACAGGCAAGAATCTTGTTACCAAGCTTCAGGGCTCAGGAAATGAATAACCAGTTTAACGCCTCAGTCTTCATCTCTTCCAAACAGTCATCGAATTACATGACATCTACAGGAATGACTAATAAACTTTAACTGTGAACCACTTACTTATATGGAAGCGCTCCCTTCTTGCTTTCAACTGATTAATTCCACTATTTCTCCTCAATAATGCATTACATCGGTCTGTAAAAATGATACAGTTTTAACACTACACCTTATCACAATATGGTACGCACTCTTATAATAACTCTCGGTTTGTTCTTCACTCTTTATGCCTGCAGCACTTCTCAAACCTTCGATCAGGATGATGAAAAATATGTTGTAGGATACCTCTTCCCTCAAGACCGGCTGCTTGATCCCAACGAAGTGGAAGTAGAAAAGCTCACTCATATCAACTATGCTTTCGCGGATATCAGGGACGGGAAAATAGCCCAGGGTTTTGAATACGACGATGAGAACTTCAAGATCCTGAACAATATGAAAGAACGGAACCCGGACTTGAAACTGCTGATATCGGTCGGTGGCTGGACCTGGTCGGGCAACTTTTCGGATATGGCATTAACCAAAGAAAGTCGGAAGAAATTTATTGACAGCTCCATCGAGTTTATAAAGCAGCACAAGCTGGATGGCATTGACCTGGACTGGGAATACCCCAATATGGTTGGAGCCGGAAATGTATATCGCACCGAGGATAAACAAAACTTCACCTTGCTCTTGAAAGAACTACGGACCGCACTGGATGAATTGGGTGAGGCACACAACAAACATTATTTGTTGACTATTGCAGCGGGTGTATCAAAACAATATATCGCCAATACGGAGATGAGGGAAGTACAGAAGTATTTAGATTTCGTAAACCTGATGACCTATGATTTTTATGTAGTATCCGCTGACAGCATAGCCGGGCATAATGCAGCCCTATATACTCACCCCAAAGATCCAAGAGGCATTTCTGCCGATGCCGGGGTGCAGTGGTTTATGGAAGCCGGAGTTCCTTCCGAAAAAATTGTGCTGGGTGTTCCCTTTTATGGTCGTTCGGCTCAAACCCTTTCCGAAGACGGACATGGTCTATTTGAACCCGCCATCCCCCCAGAAAAGAGATACCGGACATCCTTTAGTAACATTAAAACCAAGCTGGAGAACAAAAATGGTTTTATACGCTACTGGGACTCTGCTGCAAGTGTACCTTACCTGTTTAATGAGGATGAAAAGGTACTCATTATGTATGAGGACGAGGAATCACTGACTAAGAAAACGGAGTACATCAAAGAACATAACCTTAAAGGAGCTATGTTTTGGGAATATCAATCAGATTATGAATCCCGCTTGCTGAATATCCTGCATAATCAACTTATAAGGAGATAACCCGTTTACCGGTTAGAAGTACCATTTAGAGAACCTACGAGCGTCTGCAGGTCCTCGTAGCGTTCGGCTTTCCAGCGAGAATCCCGTAACGGTCGCTGCGAGGTAACTCCCGTTCAATACTCATTATGACGGAACAGGGTGAATTCTTGCAATACTCATATGCAATTAACGAATCGAAGCAGCAACTGGATTTAAAGCCTGTCGATGCTGCTCAACCCGCCATCAAATTTAGGTATGACCTCAGGAAAGACACCTTATTGCTCAAACATCCTGGCAACGGCACCTCTTCCCAGCTTCAATTGCATCAATATGATGAGTCAAATTTTAGGCTGATGAAATAGAGAGGAACAGTTAAGAAGTTCCCCCCACTATTTCATTAACTCCTGAGAGGTTCTTTACTCTTCAATCTCCCCCAGTTTATCAATAACAATCTCTGTTACCTTGTTGCCGTCCTTATCTGTGGTTACTCGTATGTCCTTGGCAGAAATTGTGGAATGAATCTTCACAAATTGCTTCATTTTCTCCTCAGGAGATACTTCTATTTCTTCTTCCTCCAGGTGTAAATCAAGTTTGTTGAGTGTAGACTTAAACAAACTTCGTTCAACTTTCTCTGAGATCGGAAGAAGCTCTAAGGATTTAAACTCTGAAGTACTGGCGAGTTTATTCCGAGCATTTAATACTTTCTCATGGTGAGTTTCGGGAAAAACAAAAACTACTTCCACCAATTGTTCGGCTTCACCGTCTTTTGTTTCATGAAGAACAGAACTATAATTTATTTTCTGAGGCATTATCGCGCCAAATTCCTTCATGTTCTCCCTTAGCATTTCTGTCTCAGATAATGAAGTAACTCCTTTTATCATGTAGCCTATTTTTTCTTCATGCTCAACAGGCATAGAACAAGCTATGAATACAAGTACAAGGAAAATAAATGATGCAGCTGTTTTATATATAGATTTCATTTTTTTGGATTTTGAATGGTTCTGATCCAACCACTCATCCAGCCTCTCAAAAGAATTGCTATGCTTGTGTTGCCTGAGCTTATTAAATGCTTCGGTAAGTTTCATCACTTCACCCAATAGATTTAATTTCTTTGATAATTTTGACTGTTTCATGGTATAGATCGTTAGATTGTATAAACGTCTTGGATTTTTGGGGGTCTGCATCCCGCAAATCCCCATCCTCCAACTGTACCATGAACTCCTGCAACCTGGTTCTTGTCCGGCTTAATCGTGACTTTATCGTCGATTCGCTTTTCTCGCCCTGTATTTGAGTGATTTCCCTGATAGAAAATCCTCCTATCTCAAATAGTAACAGAGCTACCCTTTCTTTCTTGCTGATTCGGGAAAGTGCCCCAACCAACAATTGGTTCTCCTCAAAAAAATCGTCTTCATATATTGTGAAAGCGGCTTCTCCTTCAGAAGAACTCAGCGACACAAATCGCTTCCAGAAAGGTTTGCGTACCGCATTATAAAAGCTGCGGGTTATAATCTGAAACAACCAGCTTCTAAAGCTATCACGGTCTTTTAATGCATCGAAATGTTCATATGCTTTTAAAAGAGATTGCTGCATTACATCTTCAGCTTCCGCCTTGGATGCACCCGAGCATAATGCCCGGCAATAATTTATAGCATCGTCGTAGTGAGGCTCCAGTAGTTGTGTAAATTCAGATTTTGACAACAAGTACCTTTGTTAGGAATTCATGTTTGCGCGCTTACACTAATATGACACCACAGATAGGCTAAAAGTCGCAGAATATTTTTTTGATCCTATAATGTAAGCCATTTACATAAGAAAATGTGTGTTCTGATCTTTATTATGGATCGTTGACTAATAAAATGACATTCATGAAGAAGACACGTTTCCTGGTTCTCCTGTTATTATACAGTGTATATTATTGCCCGGTTTTTGCACAGCTGCCGGATGAAATCAAAGTGATAGACCCTCCCAACTGGTGGGCTCAAATGCCGGTAAATGAGTTACAGCTTGTTCTAATATACCCCATCACAAACTAAAATAAGTGCACTGGTATTAACCCTTCTTTGCCTGCATAATTTCTTGCAGAAGAGCATCTCCATTGAGTCGGGCTATCCACAAAGCCGGCTGTAACCGGGTTATAATGAATATATTCTGCTTTTTGCATGGCCATTTCCCGAGTAAACAGCTGCTTTGGATGTACCCCTTCCTGCCATACCTGATGTGTACTATCGCGGTGATTTCTTATTTTCCTGGATTTAAGTTGAGCAATGTACCATTGCTTATCATGTGACTCTAAATAATCAATTATTGATCTGGCTGTATATGATTTGAAACGGCGTAGCATGACAGGAAGCCGGGAATGTTCTGCGATCATATGAATATGATTGGGCATAATAACATAGGCGTTCAATATCACCTTGTTCTTTTCTTGCATATAGCTCATGGCTTTTAGGATGATATCAGTAAGGGCGGGATTCATAAATAATGGTAAACCACCTACTATTGAACTTGTAACAAAGTAAGGATAGTAGTTTTCGTGAAATTTGTAGCGGCTTCTTCCCATACGATTAGTTTTTACCGTAAGAGCGACAGGCAAGAGAGTTCTTACAAACTTTTTTCAGTACTCTGGTGTCATCGTCTTTTAGTTGGAGGCAGAGCCTCCGGAGGGCATTCCGGAGCGGAGCGCCGGAACGAGATTCACTACTCATACCCAAGACAGTAAATTCATCAGTTATCAACTAGAACAATCTGATTTCAGCGTTTCTCTTGTGGATGGCAAAACGAGATACGATTACATAAGACCACTAAATGCAGCAGCGGATATAATATCATTTGAAAGTGCAGATAATAATATCTCAACACTTGACTATGATGGTGGAAATTATGGCATATTCCTTCCAAATGGTGAGCCATACGATTCTATAAAAATTACTTTTTATGATGGGAATAAAGCACATTCAGAACCTATAGGGTATTGCACAGAAAGTGCTAATATTGGGTCATGGCATTAACTCATCCCGAAAACCTTTCCAAACAAAAAAGCCCCTTCCGAAGTGGAAGGGGCTTTTTTGTTTAAATACTGGTTACTATCGATATTAGTTTTTGACTTCATTGGTCATGAAGTACCATTTGGGGTCGCCGTACTCATATCCCTTTTTCTCATAAAGTCGGCGGGCGGGGTTATCCTCCCGGACTTCCAGGGTTATTTTGGAACATCCCATCTCTTCGGCTTCTCTCTCTACGGTTTCAAGCAACTTGGTACCTACGCCCATGCCTCGCGCATCCGGATGAACGGCTACGTCATGGATCTTAAAAACTTTACTGGCGGTAAAAGTTGAAAAGCCAGTAAAACAAGTGACTATACCAAGTGCTTTTTCTCCCATATAAGCGATGTAGGTCATCGTTGTGGGAATTTTCTTCATCTCCGCTATCATGTCTACCCGAACCTCTTCGTCTAAAGGTTCATCCTGCCCCATAGGATCGCGGGCAAACAGGTCCACTATGCGGACGATATCTGAGGCGTGTTTAGGGTTGTCTAAGTCTGCTTTAAGAATTTCAACGTCACTCTTGACGTCTGCTTCTGCAATCAATTTTCTATGATTTTGTTGAAATTAAATGAACCCTAAAAATAACAACTATATCACCCAGCATAAAGAATTTTAGCTAATCAATAACCTTCTTAGCAAAAAGATAATTTGGTTTTTCGAAGTCGAAGCCAAAGCGTTCATAGAGGCGCTTAGCGGGGTTATTTTCCAGAACTTCCAGCGAAATAGCATAACAACCGAGTTCTTTTCCTGTTTCCTGAACCGCATTTAAAAGATTTAATCCAATATTTTGGCCTCTTTTTGTGGGAATGACTGCGAGGTCGTGCACGTAAATGAGCCTGCGGGCCGGGAATGTGGCAAAGCCGATAAAGCAATTGGCAATGCCCACGGCTTCCCCGTCAAGGTAGGCCAGCAACACCAGGGCATTGGGCATGTTTTTTAATCCTTCTACCATCCGGGCTTTGGCTTCATCCGTCAGAGGTGTGCCTCCGCCCATGGGATCACGGGCGTACTGATCGGTGAGATATACAATGTGCTCGGCATGTTCGGGATTGTCAAAATCGGCTTGTATAATTTCAAGAGACATAATGAAGTACTTTGTGTTGAATGAGGGCTTTGCAAAACAGCATTATTAAATGATACATTAATTTTGTAAAACTAAAATTATTCAAAATCAAAATTTATAGAATGAAGATATATGTATAAGATTTACTCATTGGTTCTAATGAGTCTATTTATTGGTACCAATTGCACTGATACAGCGACCAAACAAGTTGAAAAAAAGAATGAA
>VEMX01000039.1 GCA_009711805.1 Balneolaceae bacterium
TTAAAATGATCTACGTGTAATTTTTTTTAATTGAAGCCATCCAACAAAATAAGTACCTCAAAAATTTGATTAATCTTTTGAGTCAATTCTCAGTTCATTCGGCCTGTTAAGTCCGACAGGCTCCTAGTGTTTGCCTTTTTTAGTTATAATGATATTTTCTCTACGCTGATAAGTTTGCTTTACAATCAATGTCTTAAAGCTATTAAGAGAGAAAAAAAGTTTATATAGAATTATTCTAAATAAGATTGTCTTTTCCAGTAAGGCAGCTTATCTTTTGGTCGTTATTTAAAAACGATCCAAATAAAAATAAGCTGTTTTATCCACAATGAAAAAAGTGGCTGTAATTTTTTTTAGTCTGGTTCTGATGGTTCCCGCTTATACTTTGGCTCAACAGAAGGCTTCTGTATTGGGATGGGTAAAAAGTACAACTGGAGAGTCGCTTTTTGGGATAACCGCCAAAATTGAAGGCACATCAAAAGGTACAGCTACTAACCTGGAAGGATATTTTGAGTTAAAGGAGCTGGATAAAGGCAATTACCGTTTGGCTATTTCCGGAGTGGGGTATAAAAGTGTAGGTCGTGACATTGTTTTAGAAGCAGGCGAAGTAAAAGAACTCCGTATTACCCTGGAAAATACAACTGTAGCCATGTCCGGGACGGTGACCGCCAGATCGGAAGCACAGATTAAGCGACGAGAGGAGTTTGCTGTAGCATCAATAAGTGCCAAGCCTTTACAAAACTCAAGTGCCAACCTTGATGAAGTCCTCAATACCAATCCAGGTATCCATATCAGAAAAGAAGGGGGACTGGGATCTCGCTTTAACCTTTCCTTAAATGGATTATCGGGCAGACAGGTACGTTTTTATATTGACGGACTGCCACTCGAAAACTACGGAAGCACCTTTTCTTTAGGAAATATCCCTGCTAACCTTATTGAAAGAGTTGAGGTGTTTAAAGGGGTGGTGCCTATTTATCTTGGGGGAGATGCACTGGGTGGTGCTGTTAACTTGGTGACCCGAAACACTCCCCGGCATTATTTGGATGCTTCCTATTCAGCAGGTTCGTTCAACACGCATAAGATTGCGCTCGATGGACAGTACATAGACACCTCTTCGGGTTTTGTGCTAAAAGCAAACGGCTTCTATAACCACTCCGATAATAATTATTCCATAGATGTTCGCATCCCGAATCCTGAAACAGGAAAATATGGTGATGAACAAACAGTGGATCGTTTCCATGATGCCTATTCCTCCCGAATGATTAAAGTAGAAGGTGGTTTTCGGGATACAGACTTTGCTGATGAACTTTTGATTGGCATATCGCTGGCTGATAATACCGATGAGGTACAGCATGGCGTGAGCATGGACCGGGTGTTTGGCCGGGTGCATACATTCAGCGATACTAAAGTGGGTTCATTCACCTACCGAAAAAGTATAAACAATTTAGAAGCTAAGGCTTTCTTTTCTTACCTCGAAGGGAACTCCGGAGTGGTAGATACCAGTGCCGTATCCTACAACTGGCTGGGAGAGTATGAACCAAAGAACAACCAAAACATAGCAGAATCCAGTTGGGATAAAACCTTATTTGAGTTTACTGACAAAGCATTTCAAAGTAATATAAACCTCAGGTACCAGGCGGGCGATTACCACCAGTTTATTGCCAATTTTACACAGAACTATATCAGCAGGGAAGGCAGTGATCCCGCAAGCACCAGTCCGGTTGCTTTTGCAGATCCCAATATCTTATCCAAAAAAGTAATCTCAGGATCCTATCAACTTAAGCTGTTAGACGATCGGTGGGCCACAACAATATTTTCCAAGCTGTACTTTTTTAATTCTGAAGTTAAAGGAGTGGGTTGGGATGATGAGGTTACCAATTATACCTCAGATTATTTTAAACCGGGATATGGGTTGGCTACTACTTATCATCTTACAGATGGATTTCAACTTAAAGCTTCCTATGAGAAAACATACCGGTTCCCGGATGGCTACGAAGTGTTTGGCGATGGATTGTTAACTCTTTCGAACCCAGAACTTAGCCCGGAGACCAGCCAGAATTTTAATATAGGCGGGCAGTACGACCGTGCACATGGAGATCACCGCTTTATTGGAGAAACTAATGTATTTGTGCGAAAAGCCGAGAACCTGATCCGCGTTCAGGCACAAGGGATTACCAGCCAATATGTAAATCAGCGGAATGTGGTAAGTAGCGGGGTTGAAGCAGGTTTCCGATACGAATTAAGAAGACTCTTTTTTGTGGATGCAAATCTCACCTATCAAAATATCCTCAATAACACCAAGTACGAGAATGGGCGAAAAAGCCATGTATATCGCGATCGGTTGCCGAATATCCCTTACCTGATGAGCAGCCAAAGCCTGGGGATAAAGTTTGATGACTTTATAACTGACCAAGACCGGCTCAACATTGCCTGGAGGGGAAATTTTGTGGAAGAATATTTTTTGAAATGGCCAAGCCTGGGATCTGAAGAAAGCAAGTATGTGATTCCAAGGCAGTATGTACAGCATGTGCAAATTGGGTATTCGCTGGATGGCGGGCGCTATAACATCAATCTTGAATGTGCCAATATTACCGATGCCAGGGCCTACGATCATTTTAGACTACAAAAACCAGGCAGATCATTTCAGCTTAAGCTGAGGTATCTGTTTAATTAATAATTCATAAAAAACTGAGCTCTAACCACACATCATGAGAACACCATCAAATTTAATCTTAACTCTTGTTCTGTTTGCTATAGCAGGCACTGCATGTGATGTAAACAATTCTGACGATTCGGATAAAGAAGAACCATCATCGGCATATACTGTAGCACTCCGGGCAGTAGGTGGACAAAACGAAGCTACAGACTATATCCTGAACACAAACGACCTGATGGGAGGAGTTATAACGGCCGAAGGCATTGGTATTGAGCAAACCGGCTGGAGATACATCACCGGAAATGAGCATACCTTATTCAGCATAGGCTACTATACCGACAATAACGCCATCGCCTACGAGCTTGATGAAGAAGGCAACATTGTTGAGAAGGGACGATTTGTGTTCGAAAATACCCTTGATGTAGGAGGGTATCCCGATCCAAATACCTTGCTTGCCATGGAAGTACCCAGGGTAGATTTTGCCGATCGCGTGCTGCACACCATTGATACCGAGGAAGTATCCATCACGGGTAAAACAAACTTACGTATCTGGGAAAGCAGAACCGATTCGTTGGTTGCATGGCCTACAGGATTGAATGTGAGAAATAACAAACTCTTTATTCCTTTCTACAAATTGCATGCCCGTGGCGATTTTTCTACTCCCCAAACCGATACTGCTTACGTAGCTGTTTATTCCTATCCAGATTTGGAGTTTGAGAAATATATCACCGATACCCGAATGGGGCCCATTGGTATATATGGCAGTTCATATGGCATGATTGAAGACGAAGATGGTAATTACTATGCCTACTCTTCGGCATCACTTGCCAGTGGATTTACCACCCAAAGCAAGCCTTCAGGTATCCTCAAAATCAACAATGGAGAAACAGAGTTTGATGAAAATTACTTCTTTAATGTGGAAGAGATTACCGGCGGTAAAATTCATTTCTTCGAGTATATAGGGAATGGAAAAGCCATTGCCAATATCGTGATAGATGACTCTTCTCTATGGGGATCATATGCAACGGATAGCGAGATCCACAAAATGGTAATTATTGATCTTGAGAATAAAACATCTACCGATATTGATGGAGTGCCGTTGCACGGTGGGTTTTATGGAAACCCCTGGCACATAGAGGGTGACAAAGTGTATGCCGGTATTGTTACTTCTTCGAATGCCTTTGTGTATGAGATTGATGCCAACACAGCTACAGGTGTGAAAGGAGCCGAAATTATTGGCGAGGAATTGAAAGGCATTTATAAGCTGGAACAATAGTCAATGTCCAGAAAACCTAAGATTACATTTAAAAAGATTGCAGGAAAAGTGCACCTCTGGCTCGGTATTCCAACCGGGCTGGTGGTGTTTATAGTAGCTATTACCGGATGCCTCTATTGCTTCCAGGAAGAAATTGGATGGCTTTACGACGATTATAAAACAGTTGAGGCACAGGATCAGGCATTTATTTCTCCCTCCGAGGTTCACAAAATTGGAGAGGAGGCAATACCCGGTAAACATATTCATAGTGTTATATATGGTGATAAAACGGATGCGCTTGAAGTGGTCTACTATGAAGCAGAGCCGGAATTTTATCACATGGTATACCTGAATCCCTATAACGGAGATGTAATAAAAGTGGTAAACATGGAAGCTGGGTTCTTCCATTTTGTACTTGAGGGGCACATCTATTTATGGATGGGAGAATTTGGCAAAACCATTGTCTCCTATAGCACACTCATCTTTTTGGTTATTCTTATTTCCGGGTTGATTCTGTGGTGGCCCCGAAATCGGAAAGCAGCCAAAAAACGCCTTAAACTGAGCTGGACCGACCGCACCAAGTGGAAACGCAGAAACTATGACCTTCACAACGTGTTGGGGTTCTACGCATCAACCATAGCCCTGTTAATTGCTATTACGGGTCTTGTGTATGCTTTTAGTTGGTTTAGCGAAGGCCTTTACGGCATTACCGGGGGAGAAAGCTCCCCAACATTTGTATGGCCACAGAATGTAAGTGCAACAGCTGATAAGGCAGAATTGGATGCCCCTGCAATAGATCTTATCTGGCAACAAATGGTGAAAGAATATCCCGATGTATCAACTATTGAGATGCATTACCCTGTAGGGGAGGGATACACCGTGTATGCTTACATGCGTTACTCAGAAGGCACCTATTGGGATACTGACTCCCGTTATTTCGATAGCCGAACCCTCGAAGAAATTGTCCCGGGACATATTTGGGGAAAGCTGGAAACTGCATCCACAGCTGACATGATCCGCCGTATGAATTACGATATCCATGTTGGGGCAATTGGGGGGATAGCAGGAAAAATCATTGTTTTCCTCAGCAGCCTGATCGTGGGAAGTTTACCCGTAACAGGCATCACCATTTGGTGGGGAAGAAGAAAGAAAAAGACCAAAAAGAATACCCCATCCAAATCATCATCTAATAGCAGAAAGAAAGCTGTTTCAAGAACCAGGGAAAAAAAGCCAGAGTTGGTATAAAAGAACGGGAAATTTCGCTGCCTAATCCGTACCTCAAAATTGGGCTATTACATAAAGCAATTCAACGGTAATATATTCAAGTATATAGATCGCCATTTTGCATCCATTCGTGAATAATTCGGGTTAAAACCTTTAAAGGAATAAACAGTGAACTGCATTTATGGTTGGGGATTTTGAGTAGTATACCAATCATGATAATCTGTTTTACCGGAGGACTTCTGTTATTGGAAGAACCGGTGGCTTGAGAGATCCCTGTTCTGTTATGCACCAGCTAAGATCAGATTTCATTGAAACGTTCGTTTAATGGTTCGATGTAAAAAACTATAGATTAACCTGATAAGCAACAGGTTTAGAGCAGTATATTCATAAAACTTCCATGATGAATTTTATTTTACACTTAATAATAAATGAATTATAATAAAAAGCTGACCTTAATTAAAACATAGAAAATGAAAAAGTTTTTATTCCGAATAATAACGATAGCATTATTAGCAATGTTAATTGCTGTAAATGTAACTTCGACAATGAAGTTTGCTCCTGGAGGAGGAGAAGCTAATGCAGCTGGTCTAGAAATGACATGTTGGTCACAAGTTAAAGAAGAGGATAATGTTAATACAGTTTGGTGTAGTGGATGCCAAGGGTTGGTTGGATACAAGGATGATGGAGGAAAGGGAAGTTGCATTCAACAACAATAATAAGAATGTGCCTGGCAGGAATTCCTGCCAGGCTAAATATTGTGTCAATGAAAAATTTAAAAGTGTTAATAACGGTTCTTTGCTTCTTGTTATTGGGTATTTCTCCAAACTTTGTTGCATCTCAGAATTTTGAAATAGAACCAATAGTATTGAAGGGCGAGGAAATATTTAAGAATGAATTTGGAATCTTAGATTTGAATAAAATTGATTCACTTTATGTGTTATCAACGAAAAGGGACACAGTGTTTAGGGTGTATAATATTTCAGAAGAATTCATCGGAGCTTTTGGAAAGATAGGACGCGGACCGGGAGAAATTCGAAGAGTAGCATATGTTCCTGATCTAAGAAATTACAACAATAATATTGAATTATTAATTGTAGATAATCAAGTGCTTGTGGCGACAATAATTGATTTGAAAAAATCTTTATCAGAAGAAAAAATTATCCCAGTTACAGAGACAAAACTACCTAGAGAACTCTTTGGAATACAAAGTACGGATGTATATTTGATTGATGAATATACTTTGTTTGGTATATATGATCAGTAGTGTCCGGTTAAAAGTCGAAGAGCCCCAATTGGTTACGAGGTTGGGGGTCGAATTCCGTGAGTGAATCATCGGAAAATAGCTGTTTAAGCGTCATACGCTCTAATATTGTGACGCTCAGTAC
>VEMX01000076.1 GCA_009711805.1 Balneolaceae bacterium
CGATAAATCCGATCCCTGTTTTCATGAAAGTCATCATAGGTCCATTCAAATCGCACATAAAAAATGAGGAGTATACAACAGGCCAGTCCCACAGCCAGCCCGCCAATGCTGATGACCGAGTCAACCTTGTGTTTTACCAAATTCCGAAACGCAATTTTAAAGTAATTCTTTAACATGGAGTCAAGTTTTTGACGTATTAATGTTCGAACGTGCGGACGTTAGCACCTGCACACCTGCCAACGCACTCACTCATTCCTGAGACTATCTACAGGGTTGGCCATAGCTGCTTTAATGGATTGCCAGCTTACGGTGAGCAGGGCAATGGCAAAGGCGGTACCACCTGCCAGGGCAAAGATGCCGGGGCCTGGTTCAATTTTATAGGCAAAATTGCTTAACCATTGGTCAATTGCATAGCTCCCAATGGGAATGGCAATGACAAAACTGATGATGACCAACATCACAAAATCACGGGAGAGCAGGCTCAGAATACTGCCAATGGAGGCTCCCAGTACTTTGCGGATGCCAATCTCTTTGGTTCGGCGTTCAGCTGAGTAGGCCGACAGACCAAATAATCCCAGGCAGGCAACTACAACCGCAATAATGGAAAAACCGGTAAACAGGCTGGCCAGTTTTTGGTCTTTGCGATACATTTGGTCGATGCGTTGGTCCAGGAACCGGAATTCAAACGGCCGGCTGGGAAAGAACGAACTCCATGCTGCTTTTATAGTCGATAAGGCCGCCTGGGTATTGCCTCCGGAAAGGCGAATGATACCAGTCCAATTGTACTCGGGTTGATAGATAAATGCTACGGGTTGTACATCACTAAATAAGGAGGCATTGTGATAGTTCTCAAGTACTCCTATAACCTGTAGGTCGTTATCGGATAGTTCAATAGTCTTGCCAAGGGGCTGTTCGCCAAGGTTCAGGATTTGGACAGCCTTCTCGGTTAGCAGTACCGTGTTGTTTTTGTCTGTAGGCCGGTCTTCGGAGAAATACCGCCCGGATTTAAGCTTGAGCCCAAGAGTTTGAGGGTAATTGTGATCTACTCTGAGCATGCTCAGTAATGTTTTTTCATTAGTCAGTGAATCTTCAATGGCAGTAGTCATATTTTTGTAGCCTAATCCGGGAGGGGGACCTGAGGTCATGGATACAATACTGGATTCATTTTGCAGCATTTGCTTGAAAGCGGGATACTGATCTTCAAGCATCCCGGCTTCATACGTTATAATATGTTCTTTCTGGAACTCCAGGTTTTTATTTTGCACATACTCCAATTGGGAATAGATGGTGATGGTAGATATGATTAGCAGAATACCAGCCACAAACTGAAATACCACTAAAGATTTACGGAGTGAACTGGCTTTGATACTTCCCTGTCTGTTTGTAAAGGCATTTCCTGGTTTTAATGAAGACAGAAAGAAAGCCGGATAACTGCCTGAAAGCAAGCCGGTTATTAATACAATAAGCGGCAACGCCAGTAAAAGGGGTATATATTGACTGCCTGTGAGCGATAGTTGCAGGCTAAGCATCTCATTTATAACAGGCAGGATAGCTTCGGCAATAACAATGGCTATGGGGAGGGTTATGAGACAGAGCAAGGCCGATTCTCCTAAAAACTGTGCAATAAGTTGTTTCCTTTGTGCACCAAATGTTTTTCGTACTCCTACTTCCCTAAACCGCTGGAGTGCTTTGGCTGAACTCAGATTCATGTAATTGATACATGCCAATGCCAAAATCAAAATACCAATAGAGCCAAACAGGTACATATAGGTAGTGTTGCCTAAAGGAGCAATTTCATTAGTGAGATCCGGACCAAGATATATCGAAGTTAGTGGTTGAATGGAAAGACGATTGCCAGTTTCCCATTTGGGTTTTTCAGCTGCTTCATCAAAACGTGCCAGTTTATTTCTAAAAGAAGAAATGGAAGAAACATCCTTGAGTTTCACATAAATATATCCCCCTGTAAAGTATGACCATTTTATGCCATCAGTGTATCGAAAACGCTGGGAGGTAGAAAGGGATTTTAAGGCATCGAAGGTGAAGTGGGTGTTGGAGGGAGGATCTTCTACAATGGCGGCTACAGTCAGTTCTACCTGATCTTCATAAGTGATGGTTTGGCCAAGAGCGGGTGTATCACCAAATAATCTATTGGCCAGCGATTGGGTTAATATGATATTGCCAGGGGCTTCGAGTGCTTTGCGGGCATCACCTTTCAGGATATTAAACGAAAAGACATCAAAGAATTGAGGGTCGGCATTTATCAGCGACTCTGCATAAAAGGGCTGGCCGTTAACGGTTAAGAGCCTGCGGCCGGGAGTGCTGATTTCGGTCATGGCCTCAACTTCCGGGTATAAGCCGTCTATTGCATGGTAGAGGCCAGGCGGAGATACTGCAATTTCTGGTTTTCTTGTTTCTGTATCTTCTCGCACAATACGGACAATACGGTCGGAATCCTCCAGATGCTTGTCGTAACTGATCTCATTAGTGATATATAAACCGATAATCAGAAATACCGAAAGTGCTATAGTTAATCCGAAAAGGTTTATGAAAGAATAGGTCTTGTTCTTGAGGAGTTGTCTCCACGCAATTTTGAGATAATTTTTGAGCATACCCTATATTTTTTGAAGAGTTAATGACCTAAATTCAATAACTGTGCCAAAACGAATATAGCTATTTGCTTAGGGTTATTGAGGGGTACACCCCATAAAACTGTACGCTATGTTACAGAAGCTGTGCATTATCGGACAGTGCTAAGGTGTTCTTCTGTAAATGTATTTAGGTGTTCAAGTATTGATGCCTGAGTTCAAGTAATAAGTGCAACATGATGAAATAACCTTGTGAGGGACGACATCAATAATCTCGGACAGTGCTTGTGAAGATCCCGCGCACGCTCTGATAACGATTTGTTGCCCTTATTTCTCATTTCCAGACAGAACGGCTCTGGATGACCGCCTTGATGGATATTATTGTCCAGATCTATAATACGATCCGTTGCCCTCTGTGTACTAGTGTGTAGCAGTCAATAGTTAACTGTCAGCTTCTAATGTATTCAGGTGTTTATGTTGCAGAGTGTTAATTTGATTGTCTTATTTTGCTAAGGGGACGTAGCGGGAAGAGCCTCAACGGACAAACCCTCGCCCGAATTTAGGTAAAAGCTATGCGTTCTGATGAAGGTTGGGGTGGGTATGTTTTATGGGATGATTGCTCGATACTTATGAGGCTCGGGTTCCTAATGGTAGCCTGTTAAGACGCCTCTGTGCCACTCTTATAACCAGCTCAAGTAATCCAGTTTTCTAGTAGGTGGGGTATATATTGGAGGGTTTATACCAAAGATTATTTTGTGGGAGGAACACGATTAACATAGATCTGTAAGTTCAATCTTCTGGGTATAACTCAATTAGATTGATGATTTCTCTTGTGGTTATGATCCCGGATCATAACCGGAATCCTTGTAAAGTTGTACATAAACGAAGGTTGTTACATTAGGCTTTTTTAATTGTTGCAACAATTTTAATGTTAGTTACTTTTTAAAGTAGTCATAAAGAATTGTTTTGGTTTAAAAAAGGGGATGATAAAGCAGGAACCGAAAAGCGAAAGCACCACAACAGAGCTAAGTGCATTTAATAGTTACAAGGCGAAAAAGACTGTCCGGATATTAGTACATGAAATCGAGTCGATTCCGGATGTAAAAAGCTGGTCCCGTCAATCAAATGTTTCTCGGGGGTGGTTAGTCAAGGTGATGAAAGGAAGTTATGGTTTATCACCGAAAGAAGTTTTGCGTCAAGTACGGTATGAAAGAATAGTACAACTTTTGGAAAACGATGTTGAAGCTACCAGTTACAGTATTGCAAAAGATTCAGGTCTGTCCAGCGGAGATGCTTTACGCATGTTTTTACGGCGGCACCATGATACAAATTTCAGATGTTTACGAAGACAGATTATTAATGGGAAACATCAGGTGGAATGGCAATGGCTGGGGAGCGAATAAGCAATTGGTTCGGTTTGTGAACGAAATGTTCGGTATTTATACAGATAGTTCGGTGTTTTTTATTGTAAGCGTAAAAGGAGTTGTGTTAATTGGTTTTAGCAGTACTCATCGCCTTGAGTTTGGTAGATGTTTATACAAATTTTAATTTAAAATTTTTGAGGTTAGATTATGGAGAACAAAAGAAGAATGATGTATATCTCAGGCATGATAGCATTAATAGCTATTCTGCTCACGCCTTTAGCATGTGATAGTGTCAATAGTGTTGACAAAACTTCTGACAGGTTATCGTTAGAAGAAGTTATGCTTGCACACAGAGCGGCCATGGAACAAGCAAAAAACGATTTTAATGTTGATCCTGAACTATCAGAATCAGACATTGAAGCAAAGATCAATTACTTTTCAAAGTTCAATCAATCTTCAATTCGAAATATGAACTTGGACGAGGGTAAAATCCTTGCTTTAAACTCTGCTATTGATAACTACAAGGATATGGCCGTACGGTTTGAATACTCTTCACTGAACAAACAGAAAATAGCAACTAATGATCCTATCGAGATTCAACAAGTAGTTATTGATGATCTGGAATCAACTGGTTTGTTTAGCCAATCGGAAATCAAACTAATGAGGCGTATAGCGTCTTCATTCGAGTTAGCAGAAAGCGGTCAGGTTCCTCCTTTTTCGTTAGCTGACTCTATTGCAACCTATAAAGAGTCTTATCAACAAATAAGTGGAAACTCTGAAGACTCATATTATACAGTTGGTGTTATATTAGCGGTAGCCGAAGAAAGCTATGATTGGTGGTTGAAAAATCCAGATGCGATTGGTACCACAGAAGGTAAATCTAAAACAGCACTTCTGCCTAATGTAGTTGCGCAAGATGCAGCTGGTGCAATAGTAGGTGCAGGTATAGCAGCTGGATACCAATTAACCACAGATGACTTTGACTGGGGGGCTGTTGGTTGGGCGGCAGCTGGTGGAGCAATTGTTGCCTCTACTGGTGTTGTTGGAAAAATAGCGAAATGGCTAAGCTAAGAATAAATCATAACCTAATTCAGTAGAGGTGTTGAGTTATGGAAATAGATTATGATTTTTGGATAACTATTCTCCTCGGTGCAATTGGAGGAGGTATTTTTGGACCATTGATTATTAAATGGTTAAAGAAAAAAGGTTGGCTCAAAAATAAAAATCAATCTCAAGGTTAATATTAATTATAGATAGCATTCAGTCTTCCTGAGTGCTATCTAACTTTTACTAATCGTTATTACTTTGTCTTGATACTTCTGGCGGGTATTTCGCTTTCTTACCTGGCGCCCACCTTTTGCCAGAAATATTAAGCTATAGCCAATCAATAGAACTGCCTCTCTGGCAGATATTTCTGTTTAGCTGGGGTCAGGTTGTTACGTTAAGCGCTTCTAATGATTTCAACAGTTTTAGTGTTAGCTACTTTTTAAAATAACGCGTTTACTGGTTAGAAGTGCCATTTAGAGAACCTACGAGCGCCCGCAGATCCTCGTAGCGTTCGGCTTTCCAGCGAGAATCCCGTAACGCTCGCAGGACCTACGGACGCTGCGAGGTTACTCCCGTTCAATACTGTTTGAAGCTAATCTCCAACCGGTAAACGCGTTAAAGTAGTCATAAAGAATTGTTTTGGTTTAAAAAAGGGGATGATGAAGCAGGAACCGAAAAGCGAAAGCACCACAACAGAGCTAAGTGCATTTAATAGTTACAAGGCGAAAAAGACTGTCCGGATATTAGTACATGAAATCGAGTCGATTCCAGATGTAAAAAGCTGGGCCCGTCAATCAAATGTCTCACGGGGATGGTTGTCCAAAGTGACTAAAGAAACCTATGGTTTATCACCGAAAGAAGTTTTGCGTCAAGTACGGTATGAAAGAATAGTACAACTTTTGGAAAACGATGTTGAAGCTACCAGTTACAGTATTGCAAAAGATTCAGGTCTGTCCAGCGGAGATGCTTTACGCATGTTTTTACGGCGGCATCAAGATACAAATTTTAGGGTCTTGCGCAGGCAGATTATAAATGGAAAGCTCCAGGTAGAATGGCAATGGCTGGAGAGTGAATAAGTAAATAGTTCGGTTCGTGAACAAAATGTTCGGTATTTGTACAGATAGTTCGGTGTTTTTTATTGTAAGCGTAAAAGGAATTGTGTTAATTGGTTTTAGCAGTACTCATCGCCTTGAATTTGGCAGATGTTTTAACAATTTTAAATTTTAAAATTTTGAGGTAGAATTATGAAAGCATTAGAAGTACATCAAATGGAAGAGATTGAAGGGGGGGACTGGTTTGATTTTGTAGTTGCAGGTGCATGTACTGGAATACTACTAGTGTCAAGTCAAGTATGTAATGTCGGTATAAAGTTGTATCTTAAAAGAAACTGCTATGACTTCCTACCATGTCACTCTTACCGACCAAGAACGCTCCCAGCTTGAGGCTATAAAATCCAAGGGA
>VEMX01000080.1 GCA_009711805.1 Balneolaceae bacterium
CGGCGCATTAAAATCGTTGAACGACACCTCAATAATAGACCTATTCGAAAATTTGGGTACCTTTCCCCCATACAGCAAACCCTAAAACACCACGCAGCCTCTGTTGCATTAGTGACTTGAACACAGCTGGAAAAATCATTATTTAATACTATTCTAATAATTTTATTAGTAGCACTGAATATATTTCAGTTAAATAACCTAAGAAAGAAGCAAACAAAAATTAATGGGTTAGAATGGTCTGCCCAAGAAAAAGCATATTCTAGTAACAAAAATTTATTGTTAGAGAATAAAAAATTACTCCAAGGATTAGAAGGAGTAACACTTCTTGTTTTTTTTACCGAAACAGGCTGTTCAAGCTGTATAAATAATGAACTTAAAAATATAAATGAATACTTCGGTACATTTCCTAAATACATAAAATTTTTCTATATAGGGTCGATAGAGGAACAACAATATAAATATTACAATAAGAGACTGCCTATTGAAGCTCTTGATATCAACAAAAATCTATTGAATGGATATGTTAGACTATCAAATCCTGTAGCAATGTTGGTTGACCCTTCCGGAAATATATTTGAACTTCATAAGGCAGATACTATCAATCACAAGTTAAGTAACAGATTCTACAAAAGAATAGCTTCTTTTTTTAATTATCTTAATTGTTCAAAAGCCTCTTGAGAATTTTTTAACCTCGTTCCCAACGTCCGCAGCCTGTGTAAAAACCTCATCAAAGAGATTTTGGACTGCGGCCCTACCTGCCTGCGAATGGTGGCTAAACATCATGGGTGTAAATATTCACAGGAGTCGCTTCGTAGGAAAAGCGGAATTGACCGGGAAGGGGTTTCGCTGCTGGGGATTAGCGAGGCGGCGAAGCATGTATAACGAATCTCCGGCAGATGGGTAGCACCGGAACGGTGAACCTACCGCTTGTATTCGGTTCTCATGATAACAGAAAATCCGCGATTCATTCCCCACACCAACAGATCGAAAATCGCTACGCCGCTACATCGCTAAATCACAAATCATTCAATCTGAAGTACGGATTCAATGGGTTTTGGGATTACACGGATTGCTCCTGATCGTTCATCGTTCCACCCACCATCCCATTCCTGATTGATCATCGATCGTTCTGTACCCGACACTAAACCGATCCGCAAAAACCATTAAAAAGAGCTCAATATTAGGCCGGTAAATTCATAAGTTCAGAAAGTCCATAATGGGAGTTCGTATTAATCCGTCAGAAGATCAAAAACCGAAACAGCATATGTTAGAACAGTCAGAAGAAACGCAATTAAGAGAACGTTTGGTTAGCCAGTTGGAAGGAGGGCAGGCTTACCTCCCCATTGAAGAATTATTAGATCATATTGATTTTGAAGACCTGGGTGTACGCCCGGCGGGATTGCCTTATTCTTTTTATGAGCAGTTTTTTCATTTGCGGGTGGCCCAGTATGATATTTATGACTTTTCGGTGAATCCTGATTATACGCCCCAGGCCTGGCCCGAGGATTACTGGCCGTTAGATCATGCCCCTGAGACGGAAGAAGAATGGGAAGAGCTTAAACAAGCATTTTTTAAAGAACGGAATCAATTTATCCAACTTATACTGGATGAAAGAAACGACTTGTACGAACCCTTTCCGCATGGAGATGGACAGAATTTACTGAGAGAAGCCGTACTTCTTTTAGAACACAACTCCTATCATATTGGCCAGTTGGCAATTATCACACGCTTGCTGGAACAGGAAGAACAGATACCCGAAGCCGATTAAAACCTAAGAGAGAGGCAACTGAGGCCGCCATCCAGTTTTTGGAATTCCGACATTTCAACCTCAATGGTATTATATCCAGCCGCTTCAATTTTTTCCTGGGCAGCGGGGTAGCCAGCCGCTATAAGTACCGTACCGTTAATCCATAAAGCATTGGCCGCATAAGCTTCTTCAGGGGGTATGGTTATTGTGTCGAATGGTTCAAACGCTGGGTGACCAACAAATTCTCCACTTACCAAAAGCGTATTATTCTCCAGGTAGGAAACCCCGGTTTTGAGGTGAAGCATATCATTCATGGTAACTTTCGTGCCATCCATATCATACTTCCGAAGGATATTCAGAAACTGATTTGCACCCTCTTCGTTAGTACGGTCCGACAAGCCAATATAAAAATGGGCTCCCACCATCATTACATCACCGCCGTCCAGTGTCCCCCCGGGGGCAATCGATTCAAGCTGGTTAAAGTAGGAGTGAAGGGTATTTTTGATAGCAGCTGTTTCTCCACTGCGGGATGCGGCCCCAGGGCGGGTGATGATAGCCATTTTTGAAGTGCAAACAGCTACATCCTCCACAAACACCGAATCAGGAAAACGATTATCGGCTTCAAGTATGCGAACCTCCAGTCCCAGTCTCCGGAGTGTATCTGCATAGCGGTTATGTTGAAGCAGTGCTTTATGATAATCGGGGGTACCCAGCTTAGCTTCCGTAATTCCGTTGACTAAGTTGGGACAGGGCTTTCGTAAAAGAGTTTTGGTGAACATGACGGCAAGGTAATAATCAGGAATAGCAGAACAAAGTAATACTATCTTGATAGTTGTATGTAAATTACATTACTTGTCTGTTGTTTAATCAGCTAAAAAGAGATAGTTAAAGTGAATGAATTCAGGGATGTAAATAGGATATTGAGCAACTGTGTGGTGGGAGACCATGCATAGATATGTATTGGTCTTACTCTTTATTGGGATATTGATCAGCAGGTGTAACCGTGAGCATAAGATAGATCCTGAAGTACAGGTATATGCAGAAGATGAAAAGCTGACGGTTTTTAAATCCGATATTAAAGCCGATACCGTTTACCTGATTAAAGATCAGTTTTTTGGAGATATAGAAGACTATTATTTCTCAGTGATGGGAGATTTTACCGTAGATGATTCCGGCCGGGTATATATTGCAGATGGTGCCTGGGGATCACGCTCGCTGCATGTTTTTAGCCCGGATGGTTCTTATGTGACACAAATTGCCGGAGAAGGGAAAGGGCCCGGAGAGTTTTTGAGCCTTTATCAAATGCAGTACCGGGATGGGAAGTTGTTGTATAATGATGGAGAACAATTTCGGTTAAACCTGTACGATACAGAAACGCTGGAGCTGGAAGAAATAATTGCGACAGATCCGGAAAAATGGAGCATGATTGATGACATTCAAGGATTTAATGTAAGATCTGTATATCTAATATCAAGGAATAGGTTTTTGGTAGGTTTTGAACTTCCTGTTTTTCAGGCAAAATCTAAGAAACGTGAGGAAAAGTTTTACTATACCGACAGGTCTTTTGAACTTGATTCGAATCAGGTTTATAAACATCAGGCTGATGTGTTTGTATCTTCGAATATCAAAAGGAAAGGCAGTAAACATAATTATGTGGTTATAAAAAACTTCCCCTTCTTTGAACGTTCGTTGTTAGTATTAACAAGCGATGGACATGTGTTTACGGCCCGCACTGGGGAATTTCTGATTAATGAACATGATGCCAAAGGAAACTACCTGCGTTCATTTTATTACCCAACCCCAAAGGTCCCGGTTAGCAGAGAGAATGCAATGGCTATTAGCAATGATTTAACAGAAGACATCGCCAGGGATGTAGAACTGCCAGAACACTGGCCGGTACTAAACAAATTGTATGTTGATGATGAAGATCGTCTATGGGTTTCCACTTTTACAGAAGGAGATTACTATAAATGGTATGTACTGGAACGGTCAGGTAAGCTCATCGCCCGTTTTAACTGGCCAGGTAAAAGAAATAGAGATTCGAATAGCCTAAAGAATAAAACCATCATAAAAGATGGGTACTTCTATAAACGGGAAGAAGATCCGGACACCGGGCAAAAGATGGTTGTGAGGTATAAGATTGAATTTGTATCAAGATGACTTATCTCCGAGAATTGGGCTAAAAAATTTGGCAATGATTAAGCTTATTTGCAGACAGTGATTTTTAGGACATATAATCAACACAACCAAATGGACTGCGGCCCCACCTGCCTGCGTATGGGGGCCAAATATCATGGGCGAAAGTATTCACTGGAGTCGCTTCGCAGGAAAAGCGGGATTAACCGGGAAGGGGTATCGCTGCTGGCGTTAGCGAGGCGGCTGAGCACATATAACGGATCCCCAACCTGGCGTAAGCGTCCGCTTGTGCATCTCTGCTCTGCCACTAAGCATACTAAATAGCATTCGTTAACTTAATCTGTGGAATCGCTTGCTTACAGGTTTAACTGCTAAGAAGAAACCAATGAGCAGAACGTATAAATTCTGGATCAAATTCAGGCTTACTTCGTCAGCTTTTCTACGATCCATGGGTTAATGTATTTACAAGAGCTTGTTACAGCAAAAAAGTGGTTGAAAGCCCCAGGCATTGTACCTGCAACTGCTATGCAAAACGGGTATTGATTGAAAGGAATTTGTACTACTGATTTAAATGTATACCTGACAATGCAGTGGGTTTTTACGGGCACAAGCGGACGCTTGCGCCAGGTGAGGGTATCGCTGCTGGGCATTAGCGAGGCGGCCAGAAGGGTCGAAAACCACCGCGGGCATATCGCAAAGAACTTGACTTGAAGGGTGCAACAAAACTAAAAGGTGATATTGCACTGTTAGAACTACGTAAAATAATACGTAGTTATTACGTATTGACTTAGTGCTTATTAATTATAAACATCAGAGAGTAAAAATTCCGTAGTTAAGATGTGTTTTTGTTGGAGGCAACTCAATACGATTCCAACTACCGGAGATCTATCCCGGAAGGGTATTCCTTCTGTTCATTTTTTGACTACGCTGGTTAAAGAAGGGACAGATATGAAGGGGATCCGCAAAAAGAGCAGCACCGAAAAAGTGAGCCAACCGCTTGCTCACGGTAAAACAAGAAGCGAAATATAAAATCAAATAGATATAATTATGAACGCAATTAAATTGCTAAGTAGAAGTGAAATGAAAAATGTAAAGGGTGGGGATTATTGCCCGTATAGTGATTGTTCTTGTAAATCTACTTATGCATGTTATAGAGAGATGTGTGATGATGTATATGGTTGGAATCATTATCCTCATGATGCTTGTATTCAAGAGATTTATGATTTAGAGGCAGCTTGTTTATCCAGATGTGTAGACTGAATCGTGTTAGAGCCCTAATACCAGTAATCAAACCTCCTTTTTTAATTTAGTCTATATTTGGAAAGATTTTTAAAAAATATCGCGTTGTGTTTTTTGCTTGTTCAATGCTCTCACCGTTCCAAACCGGAAAAGACTGTTTACCCAAAACAAGCAGAACAGACAGTAAAGACACGACAAGTCCGAATTCTGGATAAGATCCCTCTGTATATTCAGGAAGTAAAAAACCTGACTATTTTCGCAGGGGATTCCGAACCTGAGTATTTAATAAAACTCATCCCGGAACAAACTTTTGGGAAAACTGGAGAACCTTATTTAACAACAATTAGAAGATGTGTTGTTGATGATAAAGGAAGGGTAATTATCAAGAATACAGACTCAAACTATAAACATACTCTGTATGTATATAATACGGATGGAAGCTACCATATTCAGTTGGGTAGACAAGGCAGGGGACCAGGTGAATATGGTTTCATATCTCGTTTATATGCCAAAGCTGGAAAAGTATTCGTTTTGGATAACACCGGCCAGCGTTTGAATGAATATTCAACGAAGGATTATTCTTTTGAGCGGTCCACGCTTATTGAGCAGTGGAGCATCAGAAATGATCCGGCTGTTCAGGGGCTACATTTTGGAGGAATTATCCCGAGAAATGACGGAAATTATATAGCAAGTTTCTTTGAACAGGTCTCAGATACTGGCAGGTTGATATTTAAAAACCTGTTGATGGACTCCAATGGAAATAAGTTGGATTTTGAACCGCTTCTTTTCCCATCTGGTTTAAAGGTTAGGGTTAGCAAATCGATGCGGCCTAGCGGAGTATTACTATTTATGGGAATTACTACTACTGCTTTATCTGATAAAGACACATTATACTCGGTCTGGACACGAGATTTTTTGATTAAAAAATATGACGCCAAAGGCGTTTACCAATCAGCTATTTATTATCCTATTGAAGGCTTACCATTTGATCTCGATGCGTCTGCCAAATCAAACCCTTTCAGCCCTTCCGCATATGATATAAAGAAGGCTTTTGATGATATGGATAAAGAGCTACCGGAAACAAATCCTGTAGTAGCTAGTGTCAAGTCAAGTATGTAATGTCGGTATAAAGTTGTATCTTAAAAGAAACTGCTATGACTTCCTACCATGTCACTCTTACCGACCAAGAACGCTCCCAGCTTGAGGCTATAAAATCCAAGGGA
>VEMX01000044.1 GCA_009711805.1 Balneolaceae bacterium
ACGATCTTGTAGGTCAAGTTGGTTGTATTTTTGCATGATAACACGAATATACCACGCTTGGCCGAAAACCCTGGGGGGATCCCCTCAGGGTTATTTTTTCGTGTTGCACTTATGACTTGAACTCGGGATTGATTGACTAAAAAAGTATATGAATTTAGTGCTATAATCGAGTAGACGGCCGTGAGGCATAAGCTCACGGTGCGCCTCTTGCCAAAGGCACCTCTTCGGGGCACACCACCGTACCTACGGGTCGCGTATACGGCGATTACCTTGGTCTGCATTTGTTTTCGAATAATAGTTTCGAGACCTGCTGTAAGACTAGAGGTCGGGGAATGCCTGGGAGATGGTGTCCTGAAAATAGCTAAGCTTCCTGCGAAAGCCAGGAAGATATGAAGATGTGATTGTATTGGGGCTCCAGTTTTTGCTAAATTGGAATTCATCAATGATGAATAGTCACAGCGGTCCAATCTGCCAAATCAGGGATCAATTATGGTAGGCGCAAGATCAAACAGCTTACAACCTACATTCAGCAGGATAAAAGAATTCATCCTGTTTTTTGTACTGGTTTTAGTAGCTGGAGCCTGTAGTACAAACAACGCTACGGATGAAAAGGGACCGGATGAAGAAGAACCCGTTGAGAAGGTTCCCTGTGAGCTGTCGGCCGTACTCGACAACCTTGAGGAAACCCGCCCCGATTGGGATACTATCGATTGCCTGGCAAAGGACACCCCCGTAAACGACTATCCTGATTTCGCTGCCCGTGTCTTAGTAAGTTCCCAATTGTTTGAACAAAAATCCGGCTTGGTTGATCGTCACCTTGACTTCTGGGAGAAAATACGTACCGAAGAGTCCGTAGAGCTTTCCTCCGCCAATATGGTAGCCATGCCTCCTTATGCCGATGAACAGGGGAACCCGCTCGAATATCCCTTAACTCCCGAATGGCATGATGAAGTGCTCCGGGGTGCCATACCCGCGATGATGCGTGAAAAACGTTCCGGACTGCCCGTGCTGTTACAGAACCTTTATCCCAATGATATGCTGGGACCAACCTTCGAATCAGCCGATGATTTTCGTACCTGGATGGAAGATCATTTCCTGCCCGAAAAAGAGAGGGAAGCAAAAGCGGTTGCACGCGCCGGTATCGAAGCCTACGGGCCGTTTCCGATCGAGATCGAAGTTTATTTCAACCCGGTCGATCAACCTATATTGAATGAACTGCCAAAGGCCGAATTAGTTTCACTCGCCCAAGAATGGGTTACGGCTACACTGGAGGTGGTCCGCCCTCTTTACGAAGGGCGTATCGTTGCTCATTCATACAGCAACTACAAAGTGTGGGGGGAAGAGTGGGAAGACCTGTCATTTCCCGGCTATGATGAAGTGGCTTTCAGTCTCTTTCCGGAATGCAACATGCCGACGACCGAATCCTACTTAGAGAAACAAATAAACGCCTACGTACATATCGCAAAACGGGACAACATTCCCTGGAGCATTGGGGAACTGGGTATCAATAGAGCATACTTTGAGAATTGTGGAACGAATTTTGACGCGATTGAAGCCGATGTATATCGTGCGGTTTTTGAAGCGGTAGACGCAGCCGAACCAGCTACCATGGGAATGGGAATATCCTGGGTGCCCGGAGAGAGGCCTGAGGTGGATGAGGTAATCCGGGGGTACTACCAATTGCATACGAAATAGCTATCGGGGCATCAAAAAACCTCCTTTGTACAATCTTTTATCCTTGTACCTCCGTGGGGATATCTTATATAAAAAAGTCAAGGATGTATTTCTCCCATGACCTTCCCGAACGTTTTTTGAGGTTTCAGGATACTCTTATGGGTTTCCCAAAGACCTTTTCAGTCTTTAGCATAACGGAGACTGAACAGTTGATGTTCAGGAAGTCTCCGGCTTCCAACCCATGCAAATTACATTATAATGCAATGAGTTATGCTTTTTGGGGTTTCAGCCTCTAACCTTTGCTGCTAATACCGAATCCAGTCCCAATCTTCCAGCCACTGTATTAAGGCCGGCATAAATGTGATGGAAGTCAGCAGGGTCATGCCTATTCCTATAACTGCCATCACCCCCAGCGACTGTAATCCGGGATGGCTGGTAAATAACAATCCCGAAAACCCAAGCATGGTGGTAAACGAACCCATGGTTATGTGTTGACCTGTACTTGATAATACCTGCCACATACTGTTTTTGCCCTCCTCACGGTAGCGATGAGCCAGGTGTACTCCGCTGTCTTCACCAATACCCAATATGGCCGGCAACACTACCAGGTTATAGAAATTGAATTGAAACCCTGTTAATAGCATAATTCCGAACAGCCACAGTAATCCCACTAATAAGGGCAACATCGAAATAAGGGACCACCGGAATGAGCGGAAGGAAAACAGCATAAAGAAATAGATAAATATAAAGGTTGCACTAACCATATAAGGGCTTTCCCGACGCATCAAATCGAGCATGGAGGCTGCTACAATTGAGGTGCTGGCTGCATGAAATTCCTTGCCGTTATCCAGTTTCACTACACCAACATCATTTTTAAAAGCGATGGACTTGCGTCCATCTGAAAGACCAACAGAAGGATACACAATCACAAATTTTCCTATTTCTCCATCTTTGGTTACAAACCGTGATTTCAGGTATTCAGGTATTTGTTCAAGGCTGATGTGCTCGGTTGTCTGTGCAGCTTTCCTTAGTTTCTCAAGGTCTTCATCATCTTTGTTTATCAACAACGGATCTTTCAATAGCTGCCGGATCTCAGCAATTTTTCGAAGCTTCTCATTTTCTTCGGCTTCTGTGGTAGGATATCGCTCCTGCAAAGCTTCCACACTCTCTATGGTTGGTGATGTAGTGTCAGAAACCATTTTCTGATTTAGCTGATCCATGATATGGACAATATCCTCGTTAGAATCGGCCAGGATGTAAGCTGGGTTTCTTTTGGATGAAGATTCAGCCTGACGTGCTACCTTTCTGAATTGTTCATACTCTGGAAATTTGGGTTCAAGATCTCCGAAATCGTATTGAAAACTCAGCTTTCCACTAAATGTGACTACTAAGGCTGCAGCTACCAGCCCTGTTACTACAATAGTTCGTGCAAAGGGATAGCGGTGTCTGCCTCCTTCTTCATATTCATCATTTTCTGTAAGGATAATCCATCCCCATTTTTCAAAAATCACTAATAATGAAGGCAGGATAAACAGCATACCAACCAGTGCCAGGATAATACCTGTACCAGAGATAAAGCCAAATTCTGAAAACCCGCGAAACTCCGCAAACATGAGGATGTAGAGAGCCGCTGCCGTGGTAAAGGCACTTACAAAAATAGCCTCTCCTGTCTTTAAGTAGGTCTTGCTGATTGCCTCTTTCACATCAAAACCGGCAGAACGAATTTCAATATACCGGGCATAAAAATGGATACCATAGTCGATACCGAGGCCAAACAGAATCACAAATAGTACGGAGGTCATAGTATTCAGCATTCCCAGATAAAAGTAGGTGATGCCAAAAGTCCACAGCAAACTAATAAACAGGGGAATCCCAATAATCATCACCGGAATAGGCATGCGGAGAAAATGACTGTATACGCTGTACTTGCCATTGCCACTTGTGCCTTTACGGTAATGGATATATTTCTTGATGAAGAAATAGAACATCACCAACAGAATAACACTGCTAATACCAGATGCAAAACTTCCCAATACATCCCGCATAATGGATGTCAACTCTTCGAGATGGCGTTTTAACCGGCCTCCGAAATCAACGTTCATCTCCGGGTGATAAGCTGACGGATTCATGGTTGCCAGCAATGAGTCATAAGCCACAAACATATCCTCTAAATACTGAATATCGCTTTTAGACCCTGTTGGATAAAACTTTACCAGCATCACTGTACTATCACTGCTTACAGGATATTCGGATGGGACCAACATCTCGTAACTTTCTTTGAAACTCTCTACCTGCTCATCACTGTCATCTTCTTCCTCATCCTCGCCTAAATCAAAAAAGAAGGGATTACTTTCTTCTTTGGCCGTCCTTATTTCATCTTCCAGCCATTCGGTTATATCCTGTAATTCAGTATCACTGGCCAGGTATAAGGCATTATTCTTTATAAACTCTGTTTCTTTTTTAAACTCAGCCCGCTTAAAATAGGTATCCTCATACCGGGGATAATACAGTTCCAGGGACTTCTGAATAAGATCGCGGGCAAATTTCTTGTTTGCCTCAAAACTGGGCGATTGAATAGCTACATCCATTGCCGTTTCTCCCCCCACCTTCTCCTTTAAGTTCTCCAATGCAAGCACATTCGGATGGTCTTTGGGCAACAGGTTGGCTATATCTGTGTCAATCTTTAATTGAACTGCAAAGTATCCCCCGGCAACAGCCAGCAGAATACTGCATGATAATACAAGCCAGGGATGCGAATAGTTTAAATCTAAAAGAGGCTTAAGAGACTTAAGTAATTTTTGCATTTAAAGGGGCGTAGGCTTAGTCAGATATATTATTTGAGCAATTTTTTAACGGCTTAAAATAAGCAAAATTCAACAAAGTATTACGTTAACGAGTATATATCTCAAATCGAGAAATAATATTGTCTTTATTGACGTATATAATGTTCCGTTAATATATTTTGCCATATATTTGAGCTGATTTAATTCTTATTCCCAAGTCAAGAAAAAGTGTCAGGAACATTTAGAAAACATAAACGAATTATCTTATATACTCTCCTAATTAATTGTGTATTGGTTGCCACACACCTTGGAGAATTTTGGCCCTTTTCAATTTTCCCAATGTTCTCGCAGGCTGGTAATCCCTGGTCGCGTGGAGTGGTAGAACGTGTTACAGATTCTACCCGAACCGACCTTTGGCAAACCAAACCTATTGAGGCTATTGAAAACCGGATATTACCTTTAAAAGATTATGGAATACATGAAATAGATTTTGCCAATTACATATCTAAAACAAAAAACTGGGATAAAGGGAAGCTCAATGGTCTTAGGACAACATTTCAAATCGATAAGTATCCCGGCGAAATGTGGCTGGCAACCCGGGTACGAGGATACCTCACAGAAGAAGATTCTGTAGTTATTGAGGCCATACCCATGTTTCTGTTTACAGCAGATACAACCATTAAAAACCCGCTGCTTTTCCCCGATGAGTAAATCTGTGATTAATAAATTATTTGCCAACTTATTTGAGTTTAAAGCCCCTGAATCGTTTGGAACGAAATTTCAGCTACGGGCTTTCGAATTTTTTAGCGTTATTTATACCCTTATATATACCTGGGAATGGGCTTTTTATATTCCCCGGTTAAGTGATGTAGTATTGCCGCTTGGACTGGCCAATTATCTTGACATTAGCATATTCTTCTCTAATTCTGTTTCTATATACAACGCTATTTTAATATCACTGTTAACTGTTATCCCCCTTCTAACCAAAAAAGTGCGGTGGGTATATATTATTGCTTTCCTGTTATTTCACCTTCAGTATGTTGCCCGGTTTTCTCAAGGAGAAATTCCACATAGTGCTAACTTAGTAGGTTTTAGTTTACTGGGCCTTGGGCTTTCAGGACTCTTTTTTTCGGAGATGAAGCGAGCTCTTCCCTTTGCGTTTGGTTTTGTAATTTTCTGGGCTGGTCTTGGTTATACATCGGCTGCAATCAGTAAATTGATAGCTACCGGCATTTTCTGGGTTGATGGCAATCACCTTTGGTTGTGGATGGGTGAAAAAAGTATCGATATCCTGTCATTGAACGGAGAATTTCAATACAACTGGCTGCAAAATCTGGCTTTTGGAAGCCGGTTCCTCGCCACACTAATTCTTGTGTTTGGATTATCCGCCGAGATACTCGGTTTTACTATGTGGTTTCAGTAGTGTCCGGTTAAGCAAATTATAAATTCTTGTAACTTATTGTTGTACAATGGAATAAGTGCTATTAAAATTTTTATCGACTTGAACTCGTAGCTTACCAGTGTCTACGCCGTTCAAAAATCTA
>VEMX01000069.1 GCA_009711805.1 Balneolaceae bacterium
TAGATTTTTGAACGGCGTAGACACTGGTAAGCTACGAGTTCAAGTCGATAAAAATTTTAATAGCACTTATTCCATTGTACAACAATAAGTTACAAGAATTTATAATTTGCTTAACCGGACACTACTGAAAGCTTTTGTCAAATTTACAAACAAACGATTTAAAAAAACTAGTGGAATGGTTATGGCTGCGCGAAGTTTTGCTTCATCATTGTTCAATCGGGATGAAAAATTTTGCAAGGAAAGAAACGAAAACAGCAAAAATACGGACTTCCCTAAAGTTGCTACATCTATAGCAAAAGGTTGGAGTCAACACTTGCCACTCAATGCATAACATATATATGGCCTCCAATGTCAATAGGCCATACCCATTCCCTGCGAGAAAATTAATCCTCTTCTCACTGGGCTGATTTCTGCCATGGCCATGCCTTCGGCAGATACACTTTTCAATGGGATTGTACTACAAGCAGTGTTCAATTTCGGCTTGGCAGTTCATCTGACTGCACCCCCGAAGGGATGGCTTCGCCACAAACATATATAGAGGCTCAGCATTTGTGCCGCTGATTGCTCAAACAAGCGAAATGGTCCTGCTGGCTGCTCCAATAGTTTAGATTTTGCCATAACTCAGTTGGTTTATTGGATGAAGATGTTATTTTGTTGGGGCAATGAGGAAGCAATTTTTTACAAAACAGCTTGGATATTATACGAACAGCTTAGGCGAACAAGGGTTCGGATAACATCCCAAAAATCACATTATGCGAATGAAAAGGTACAGGAAAACGTTTAAAGGCGGTTTCCGCTCGTTCGCCCTAACAATACCCTTGTTCGGATAATATTATGTTATATGGCTTAGTTCTAAATATCCAAGTCTTCGATAGGGCTCTTAACATCCTTCATAGAACGTGAACTTACATGCGTATAAATTTGAGTTGTAGATATATGTTTATGCCCCAAAAGCTCCTGAATAAATCGGGTATCTGTTCCATTATCCAATAAATGAGTGGCAAAGCTGTGCCGTAATGTGTGCGGTGTAGCTTTTTTAGTGATACCGCATTTCTTTTTATGTCTCCTCATAAGTGCCTGAATAGAAGAAGACGAATATTGACCGCCACCCTGCCCTTCAAACAGATACTCTTTAGGCTTATATTCTTTCACATACTCTCGAAGCAGTCCTAATACTTTTTCCGACAAAATGGAATACCGGTCTTTCTGTCCTTTCCCCTGCTCAATTCGAATTTGCATGCGATCCGAATCAACATCCTTTACTTTTAAGTTTAAAATCTCCCCAACTCGTAAACCTGCTGAGTAGCACAACGTAAAAATAGCCTTGTGTTTAATATTGGTGAATGAATTCAGCAACCGCTGAACCTCCTGTACCGACAGTACCACAGGAATACGACTGGGTTTTTTCATGGTGATTTTGAAATTAAAATCAATTTCTTCCTGTAATACTTCTTCGTATAAAAATTTTACAGAAGCCAGCAATTGCTTCATCGTGGAGTAGCTGTAATTCAATTCCTTTTTACAGTAGTGAAAATAGGTATCCAACACCTTGGGAGTAATGCTGGAAATTTGGTTTGTTTTCACATAATCTAGAAAAATATTCAAGCCGCTAAGATAAGCGCGAAGGGTGTTTTCACTGTAATTCTTTAGCGTAAGACGATGTTCGTACTTGGTTATTAAATCGGCTTTATTCATATTACTCTCATATTTTTAATAGTAACATGAATAAAACTTGTTTACGAAGCAAGGATAACATGAATAGCATTGGTGTTATGCCAATGTTGTGCATAATTGAAAATGCTTAAAGAACTTAAAAACATACCAGAGCAATTTGAATTTTATGCTCCTGAAGAAATCCCAAAAGAAAGGGATTGTTTCTTGTTGTCAGCGAATGGAGAAAAACTTATAGAAAGACAATGGATTGAATGGCTAAATAATTATGACTATGATACATGGAAACACCCAAATGAATTAGTCGATTATACTCCATGTTGGATTTATTCCACAAATGACCTTTTTATTAATCTGTCTTTTATGATTAACTATAAAAACAGATTTCATAGTGTCAATACGTTGCTTCCAAGGCAAATGCTAAAAATAGCATTCTTACCTTTCACTGCTGAAAAAAGACCGTATCTATTAGTAGATGATTCTTGGTATAATAAGCTCTTTACATACACTTATTCAATGTATTGCATAATTGACTTCATTGGAATAAGAGAACTAATTGCTAAATACGGTGAAGTGCCTGCTGATACAATTAATAACATCCAATCTATTTGTTCTGAAGTGGGGAACTCACATAAAGATTTACAAATAATAATGTTAGCCGATAACATTCTTGTAAAATCAAAATGGAAACCAGAGGAATCAGATAAATACAACCCTGAAATACTTGTCCGATTAATTATTGATTTAATGAATGGGATTGAAAAAAGGTCGGGTATTAAATCCTATGCTATTTTCACACAAGGAACTAACTATGTTAATGAAGACAAAATCCTTGATATTCCTAAAAACGAAAACACAATTAGCATCCCTAGTATATCATCACCATTTATAGAATCGTTTGAAATTGACAATAATGTGAGAAAACTTATTAGGAAAAAGGAGATTAAACCAAAAACTCTTTACATTGAAAACTCACTTTATTTATCAATGGACAGGAAATTCTACAGTTCAGAAGAACCGAATTGGATGATAAAAAAGAAATTTAACAGCGAAAAAAATCTCCGACACATTGAATATCTTGCTTTAGACCGAGATGAATTCGAAGAACTAATAAAATAACTATGCACAACAAGGTATATAGCAAATAGGGCGTTCAGTGGTTTACGAAAGTTGAGTGCTATTTACCAACATCGCCAAATCGTTGATTTGGCTTTTAAGAATGAATAAATTAAAAACAAAATACAACGCTTTGGCTCAGTGCAAACTTGAAAGTTTATCGATTTCTACTGCCCTACATGCCATATACTAACCGTTGTGGGCAATACAAACTAAAAATCAAAATAACATGAAACAAATTTTAACAACAACAACAATCTTTATTCTGACTTCTTCAATTATTTTCGGTCAGACAGAAACGGATTTCAGAAAGTTAAATTGGGGAATGAGCAAATCAGAAGTGAAGCAAGTTGAAACATCTGAACTTGCGCAGGAAGAACCCAACTCACTTGTATATCGGACTGAATTAGCCGGGTTTAATGCCCTTGTTGGATACATTTTTGCAGGGGACAAACTCACACGGGGCAAATATGTGCTTTTGGAAGACCATTCAAATAAAAGTGATTATATCAGTGACTACAAAAAACTAAAGGAACTCTTAACCAAAAAATATGGTGACCCTGAAAAAGACGAAACAATTTGGAAAAACGACTTATATAAGGACGATTACGAAGACTGGGGGACAGCCATTAGTATCGGACACCTTATTTATTATTCAACATGGAAAACTGACCGGACAGAAGTAACTCTTTATTTGAGTGGTGAGAATTATAGCATTAGCACAGTAATTGAATATCAAAGTGTAGAATTAGGAGATATAGAAAAAGAACTGAGAGAAAAAGAACAACTTTCAGAACTTACGGACAGCACTTTTAGAAAAACTGAATGGGGTGCTACAAAAACACAGGTGAAGAATGATGAAACATTGAAACTGTTGCAAGAAGATGATAATATTCTCGCCTATCAATCAACTGTTCTCGGATTTGACGCACTCATTGGTTACATTTTCACAGGTGACAAATTAACTCGTGGGAAATATATTTTTCAAGAAGAGCATTCAAATAAGAGTGATTTCATTTCGGATTATGAGTCGCTGAAAAAAATATTAACAAAAAAGTTTGGAGAACCTAAGAAAGATAAAACTATTTGGAAAAATGACCTATACAGAGATGATTATGAAGATTGGGGAACCGCTATTAGCATTGGACATCTTTTGTACTATGCAACGTGGGAGACAGAAGAATCTGAAATCACTCTTATGCTGTCAGGCGATAATTATAAAATTGATTTACTAATAGAATTTATGAGTGTAAAATTAAAAGATTACGAAGAAAAAGTGAAAGAAAAGGAAGCATTAGATGACTTCTAAAAAGAAAGTACTGCCCACAACATGCGGTATAGTGCAGTTTGCCATTAGCGGCAGTGGTAAGTTGAAAAAGTCTGCAAGGCAAACCGACACCATACCGCCATTCGTTGTGGCTAATTATAAAAAACAGGAAAAATAATGTTTGCAATTTCACCAACTGATATTGATTGGTTCAAATTCCTTAGAAACGAAGGACTGAATACTGAAATCAACTTTTGGACACCCACACCATGGAATGTCTCAAAGCTTGAAAGTGGCGACAGACTTTATTTTATGTTAAAATCACCAATTAGAAAAATAGGTGGTTATGGACAATTTCTTGAATATAAAAACACCACGGTAAACCAAGCATGGAATGAATTCGGTCTAAAAAATGGATGTGCAAGTAAAAAGGAGTTTACCGATAGACTAGATAAGTACAAATCTGATAGGAGCACCGATGAAAAAAGTGTTTCCGAATCCGAAATCGGCTGTATAGTTTTGACTAATGCCGTTTTCTTCGATGAAGAAGATTTTTTGGATTTAGAAAATTATGACATTGACTTTTCAAGATATATCGTCAAAATCAAATATTTCAATTCGGAAGACCCATTACAACAACAAGAAGCAATACAAGCTTTACCAAGTGCATTTGAACTACTCCCAACCAATTCCGAAAAACTTAAGAAGGCAAGACTTGTAACGGAGCGAAAAGGACAAGGGAACTTTAGAGCGAAACTTACTTCTGCATACGATAATCGGTGCTGTATAACAGAAGAAGATACGCCTGAATTATTGGAGGCAGCTCATATTCAGCCATACATTGACCAGAATTCAAATCATGTGAAAAATGGACTTTTACTTCGTGTTGATTTCCACAAAATATATGATAGTGGATTAATGTTTATTGATGATAATTACAAAATTCATATAAGTCCTCAAGTCGATTCAGATTACTATAGACAATTTGATGGCAAGTCTATTCATCTGCCAAAACTCGAAAGTCAATATCCTTCTAAGGAAGCTTTACTGTATAAAGAATTTGAATTTAGAAATGAATAAAGACCGTGAAAATTTAAGAGAGCTAATCCTCAAATTTCGTGAGGACAGAGATTGGAAACAGTTTCACAAAATAAAAGACCTTCTTTTAGGCTTGAACATTGAGGTTTCTGAATTACAAGAATTGTTCTTGTGGAAATCCGAAAAAGAGATTGAAAAGGTTGATAAGTCCAAGGTTGAAAATGAAATTGCTGACATTTTTATTTTCCTTACTTACCTATGTGATGAGTTTGACATTGACTTGAGAGAAGCCGTGTTAAGGAAAATTGACCTAAACAACGAAAAGTACCCAATAGAAAAAAGTAAAGGTTCGAACAAGAAATACAATGAATTAAAAAACTAGCCACAACAACACCTATACGCAATGCCCTGCGGGACACTGCGCATAGCCAAACCGTCAAGTCAAGTATGTAATGTCGGTATAAAGTTGTATCTTAAAAGAAACTGCTATGACTTCCTACCATGTCACTCTTACCGACCAAGAACGCTCCCAGCTTGAGGCTATAAAATCCAAGGGATCTC
>VEMX01000090.1 GCA_009711805.1 Balneolaceae bacterium
ACTTATCGAAGAGGTTGCCAGTTGGAATCCGGTAAGAACAGCAACAACCGCCTAAAGCGAACTCAGATAACTATACATGTTGCTCATTTATGAAATCCCTGTTGAAAAGATATTTTCTCACAGCCTCCTAGAGAGGGTTGGGTGAGGTGAATGCGTTGCATCATGATTCTCCAATCTCTGAAGCTACCCTTTCCAGCTGCCTCTCTCTTGGAGGAAAAATATTTGGTCGGGCTGTTATTTCGGTTTCTCTTTTCCTTCATTAGAAAAGTTCAACTGTTTTAACCTACGATCTTTTGAATATGTGTTTATAAAATCCGGGTCAGCCAGGTGTAAAGTTCTCAGGCGTTGTCCTCACCTCACCTCGGTCCTCTCCTCAAGGAGAGGATGATTTTCTTGCTTATAAAAACCAATGCAAAAAACATTTTTTCCTGACAAAATTAAAGCCCTCTCCTTCAGGAGAGGGCTGGGTAAGGTGAATGCGTTCCATCACGATTTTCCAATCTCTGAAGCTACCCTTTCCAGCTGCCTCAAAACCCCATCTATATCATTAATTATTTCCCTATTTCCAAATCGCACAACGGTAAAGCCAAGGTTTTCTAATTCTTTACTTCTGGATATATCCAGTCGTTTTTGCTCCGGTTCGTTATGATAGCCACCGTCTGCTTCTACAATCAATTTTAATTTGTGACAATAAAAATCTACTATAAATGCGTGTAACGGATGCTGACGACGGAATTTCAGACTCATGAATTGCCGTCCCCTGAGCCTATCCCAAAGCATCTGCTCGGCTTTGGTGGCTTCGGTACGGAGTTGTTTGGCATTTTTAAATAATTCAGAATCAGCTCCGGCGTGGAGGGGAAATTTATTTTCCTCACTCTTTGCCTCTCTCCTGGAGGAAAACGGATTGTTATTTTGGTTTTTCTTTTCCTTCATTAGAAAAGTTCAACTGTTTTAACCTACGATCTTTTGAATATGTGTTTATAAAATCAGAGTTAGCCAGGTGTAAAGTTCTCAGGCGTTGTTCCTCACCTCACCTCGGTCCTCTCCTCAAGGAGAGGAAGGGTTTTCTTAGTGGTAATTAACATTTTGCCCTGGCAAAATTAAAGCCCTCTCCTTCAGGAGAGGGTTGGGTGAGGTGCCCGTCTCATTTTGGTTTTTCTTTTAAATTGCTTCCCCTTCTTTAATTTCTTCTACTACAGAAGGATCCAACAGCGTTGATGTATCCCCAAGGTTATCCAAATCATTGGCTGCAATCTTACGCAAAATTCGGCGCATAATTTTGCCAGAACGGGTTTTAGGTAATCCTTTCACAATCTGAATTTTATCCGGCTTGGCAATGGGACTGATAATTTTGGTTACCAGATCCAGCAGTTCTTTCTTAAATACTCCGGTATCACCTATATCATCATCACAGATCATAAAGGCATAAACCCCTTGTCCTTTAATGTCATGCGGATATCCAACTATAGCGGTTTCAACTACTTTTTCATGTTCATCCAGGGCATTTTCGATTTCTGCTGTCCCCAAACGGTGCCCTGATACATTCAGTACATCATCCACCCGGCCGGTAATACGATAGTACCCATCTTTATCCCGCCGGCAGCCGTCTCCGGTAAAATAGTAACCGTTATAGGTACTGAGATAGGTTTGTTTGTAGCGTTCATGATCGCCATATACCGTACGTGCAATCGAAGGCCATGGATGTTTAATGCACAAATTACCCTGTACATCATTTCCTTCTATTTCATGGCCGTCTTCATCCATCAGAGTCGGAAAAATACCGGGAAGAGGCAGCGTTGCAAAACCCGGTTTAGTAGGAGTGATACCTGCCAGGGGCGAAATCATTATTCCTCCTGTTTCAGTTTGCCACCAGGTATCTACAATAGGGCATTCTCCTCCGCCAATATGCTCATCATACCAGTGCCAGGCCTCCTCATTAATAGGTTCTCCGACCGTTCCCAACACTTTAAGTGAACTCAGGTCGTATTTCTTTACATAATCGATATCGTAGGACATCAGGGCGCGGATGGCTGTAGGCGCTGTATAAAAATGAGTTACTTTGTATTTCTCTACCACTTCCCACAGCCGACCGGCATCCGGATAGGTGGGAGTACCTTCAAAGATAATTCCTGTGGCTCCGTTAAAAAGCGGACCGTAAATAATATAGCTGTGCCCGGTTATCCAGCCGGCATCCGCCGTACACCAATAGATATCATCGGCTCCAACCTGGAACACCTGCCGAAAAGAGTAACTGGTGTATACCATATACCCACCGCAGGTGTGCACAACTCCTTTAGGTTTTCCGGTAGAACCTGAAGTATAGAGAATGAATAATGGATCCTCCGCATCCATTTCCACCGCTTGATGCTTTTTGGAAGCATTGCGTATAAGATTATGCCACCATTCATCACGCCCTTCTACCCAATCAATTTCCCGGTTGGTCCGCTGGCATACAATTACACTCTCTATTGAAGGACTGCTTTCGAGTGCTTCATCCGAAATATCCTTCAGCGGAACATGTTTGTCGCCACGGCGGAGGCCGTCATTGGTGATCAGCATCTTAGCCTCACAGTCGTTGATCCGCTCCGATAAAGACTGAGCTGAAAAACCGGCAAATACGATAGAATGTACGGCGCCAATACGAGCACAAGCCAAAGCGGCTATTACCAGCTCGGGAGTCATTGCCATATAAATAACTACCCGGTCCCCTTTTTCTATGCCTTTACTCTCCAATACATTCGAAAACCGGCAAACATCTTCATGCAGCTGTTTATATGTTATGGTTCTGCGAAAAGAATCGGGGTGGTTTGGTTCAAAGATAAAAGCCGTTTTATTACCAATAGTATTCAGGTGGCGGTCGAGCGCATTCTCGGTTATGTTGAGTTTACCGCCTTCAAACCATTTAATATCGGCATCTTCAAAGCTTCCGCTTTGTACCTTATCCCAGGTTTTCCGCCAGTAAAAGGTACCCGCTTCATGCTCCCAAAAACCCAATCGGTCTTCTTCGCTTTCTTTGAAGGTTTCTTTGTATTCATTAAATGATTTTAAATTCAGCCACATGTTAAATTTAGATTTGATTCAGAATTTTTTTCTGATGTTGAAGTTTTTTTAGCGGATAATCAAGTAAAAGTCCGGTTTTAAAATGAATTTATCATTTTTGGGACAGATGGAAGGTATTTAAAAAAAGAAAGACTTTGATAAATTTATTCTTTCGGTTTGTTTTGAATTCAATTCATCCTTTTACTGTTTGTGGTTTAAAAAATTCAGAAAACAAGATATCTAATGGCCGTAAAGAAAAAGCCCGCAACTATATGTTGCAGGCTTTCCGTTAGTCGTATGATATTTTCATTTTCTATACCAGAGGGCTTTGCAGAACCAGTCTTTTCTATCTGTTTCTTTTTTCAAAACCTCAAATGCACATTCGCCCATTTTCTAAAAACTGTTACAAAATAATTTTACTCTTTTATCCTGCCTTTTCCAGCTCTTTTTTTAAAACATCCGGGAATTGTTACACGCACAAATTGGCAATTTTTACCCCTTTTTAGAGCCTAATAAATCTATTTTTTATTAAAAAAACTGATATATGTTCCCCTTAGAAGAAATAAATATTAAAAAAAATTTTTCGGAAAATTGATCTTTTTTGAGCGTGAAACTTCTTCAAATTGCCGTAAAAATTTCAAAGATCATCCCCTGCCTCCCTCACTCCTCTGGAAAAGCTGAACTGTAGTCAAAACAAATCTGTCTGCCATTCACACCGCATCCTTTACTGCAAACAGGCTTATTAAAGATTTGATAGTAAAAAAGGGAGAAAAAGTGGTTGGGAATAAAGAGTCGTATACGTTTTATAACCTTTATTCTGTTGATTTACGCTTGTAACAGTGATGAAGGCGACTCAGGATACGGGATTTCTTCGTACGTACATTAGCGCTGCTATATTCAAACTCTTTTACGGCATCTGCCGTAGAAGCATCAGGCTTGTCGATAAAAAACTGTATAAACTTCCTCGATTTCTCCCTCAGCTCACTCAGACACTCTTCCAGAATTCGCTGTCTTTCCTCATCCAGGAGCCTGTTAAGCTGCTGAGCTGGTTCATATACGTCTTCGAAGCTCTCATCATCATAATCAAACTTGTGCTGCCTCTTGGCATATCGAAGATACTCATGGCGAGACGATTTAATCAGGTAGCTGAAAATATATTTGCTCTCTTTAATCTTATTTCTTCGTATCTGTTCAAATACATCCAGAAAGGCCTGTTGCACACATTCTCTGGCTTCAGTAGGTTTGGCATTCATTACTACACACAGGTAATCCTGTAACCTGGGGATCACTTCCGCAAGAAGCTCACCAGCTTTTGCATCATCACCCTTTTTAAGTGCCTCCACTAACTCTGAATAATCTACTCTGACGTTTGTCAACTTCTACCAACTTTAAAATGAAAAAATGGATGTACCATCAATGGTCCTGTAAACTGATCCCGAATTCAATATAAAATTCTGTATTTCACATAAAAATGTTAACCGCATAAATAATAAGTGTTTTTTCTTGGAATGTTAACGGCTTATAATATTAAAGTGGCGGCTATTAATAAATCATCTTAGGTTAATAATGTAACAAAATGTTGCTAAGTCCATCTTGCACTTGATCATACGAATGTCTTAAAAATTTATAATTATAACAGTCAAATTTGTAACATGACGGGCTTTAGGCCCTCTTGTACTTGACTAATAGAATAACTAAAAAACACCATTACCACTATGAAAACTCTTAAATCACTTGTTGCACTACTCGCCATTGTAACCCTCTCCTTCGGATGTGCCTCGGTAACCGACGCTTCCCTGATGGATGAGACCACACCTGAGACCCCCGAAATGACTCAGACCGATGACGCCATATTCGGTCCCGATGGAAATGGCCAGGATCCTATTGTTGAGAAAGATCCTTTCTAAACACCCCCTCAACCTGAATTAACCCTTTAACACACACTTAACACCATTACCACTATGAAATCACTTAAATCACTTGTTGCACTACTCGCCATTGTAACCCTCTCCTTCGGATGTGCCTCGGTAACCGACGCTTCCCTGATGGATGAGACCACACCTGAGACCCCCGAAATGACTCAGACCGATGACGCCATATTCGGTCCCGATGGAAACGGCCAGGATCCTATTGTTGAGAAAGATCCCTTCTAAACACTCCCTCAACCTGAATTACCCTTTAACACACACTTAACACCATTACCACCATGAAAACTCTTAAATCACTTGTTGCACTACTCGCCATTGTAACCCTCTCCTTCGGATGTGCCTCGGTAACCGACGCTTCCCTGATGGATGAGACCACACCTGAGACCCCCGAAATGACTCAGACCAATGACGCCATATTCGGTCCCGATGGAAACGGCCAGGATCCTATTGTTGAGAAAGATCCCTTCTAAACACTCCCTCAACCTGAATTAACCCTTTAACACACACTTAACACCATTACCAC
>VEMX01000072.1 GCA_009711805.1 Balneolaceae bacterium
GGAGGAAGCAAATAGGCAGTCTCACGATCCACCAAGCGAAAATTAACAGACATTAAAGTATTTTTGGTTCATTGGAAGTTCAACCTAAACTAATAATTTAACCTCAGAAAGTCCGACAGGCTCCTAGAATCAAAATTATCTGAACGAGTGATTTCTCCTATAACCTCAGAGGTTGTTTTACTAAGAAATGATTGTATTGAGTCTCTGAAATAATAGTTTAGCATTTAGTTTAAATATATAATTCATCACAGAAAATCAGCTGATAAGACTAATTCCTGCTTTGAAATTGTGAACGTCAGCCATCTTCTGATGTATTGTTTACCCTAATATAAAAGCTGTGCCGGTTATTCCTTAAAATATTTTTGTCGTTTCCTGCCACATCTGATAAAAGCACTTCCCAAAAAAAATCTGTCGCATTCAGCAAGGAAGTTTGACGGATTCACACTGCGCAACTTGCCGGTATAAGTGTTTACTTTCAATAGAAAGTAACCCGATCATCAGTATATTCCGGAGCTACAATCTCAGGAAATGGGAAGAAGGGCAGCATTTAAGCTGCAATTAAGAAATACACTAATTCACATGCAACCACCCCTCACCATCATAGGAATCATACATTCCGAACTAAAGAAACTGGAAGACTGTCCCCGGCAGGAGGATGAGGAAGCCCCGGAAGCCTCCCTCACAATTCTCCCTGCATTCAGAGCAGGGATAAAGGATATCACAGCAGGAGATGAGCTGTTGTTGTTCAGCTGGCTGCATAAAGCAGATCGCCAGACCCTTTCTACCCGGCCCCGGAATAATCCCAATAAATCACTAACAGGTGTATTTTCAACCCGCTCTCCCAATCGCCCCAATCCCATTGGACTTCACAGAGTGAGTGTACGCTCGGTTTCGGATACGGGCGTCATCAACGTATCGGGCCTGGAGGTCCTTAATCAAACTCCCTTGATTGATATAAAATCGGTGTCTAATAAATAGATCTTGATTGTAGTCAGATCGAATACTTAACTCAAGATTTTTCTTTTTTTTCCTCCTCTTCGTCATCTTTTTCCTCCACTAATTCAATGGGTGCTTCAAAGGGGTCTTTTTTGTGGGATATCGGTATGGGAATTCCACCTGCTATGCCAATTCCAAAGCATACCAATACAATTAGTAACATCAGGCGTAGATACCTGAATATGCTTTTAAAACATTTCATGGTTAAATGATTGATTTGTGTTAGTAATAAGCCAGTCTTTTAAGAGGCTTGTTTAGATGGGCGTCAGGCTAACACAATAGAGGGGAGATCGCCGGAAGGGTTATTGGAATAGATAGCAGTTCGCCAAAAGAAAACCGGGGGTTGGAAGGCGTAGTATTTTAGAGTCAGGCTTTCAAAAAGAACATCAGCCTGCCGGTTATTGAACTGAAGGATGGCATCATATATATGATTTTGGGAAACAGAACATGAATGCCTGGCAGAGGAATGCGTGACCACTTCATCCAATGAAAGCTGTGGTGCATCTGAAGTATGCCGTTGATTGGTTACCAATTCAACCTGGTCGGCAGGGTACGGGGAATGGTCATAATCCTGGGCGTGCCCCGGAAGAGCAGCAAAATTGAACCACAGGAACAGGGCAAGTAATCCCGGAAACAAGAACCTTGAACGATATGACAACGACTTTACCATAGAACTAAAATAATATTTGAAGTACCCCGATCCTAATACCGATAATATGTGTGTTGTTATTGGTTGAAAATCAGCACGGTGTTTGGAGCTGGTCGTTCATTATATACTGTGTCATTAATAACTGTTGAAGTCCATTTTTTCTTGCCAAAGTTTTCGAATTTCTTGTATGAACCTACCGGGGCAAATTGCTCAAATACGAAAGGAAGTCCTTCGGCTCCAAGTGGAGAATTTCTGTTTGCGAGATGCAAATGTAAATGAGGGCCGGTTGTTTGTCCTGTGAATCCTATCGCTCCAATCACATCACCTTTGCTGACTTTTTCTCCCGGTTCTACTTTTATAGAGTTTGGTTTCAGGTGTTCATAGAAAACGAAATTCCCATTGCCAATATCCAGCGATACATAATTCCCGGTAGCCTGACCGGCACTATATTTTGGATGTTGATCCAGCGTGTTACTTTCATGAAAGTCGTTTCGAACACTTGCTACTATTCCATCCGTAACAGCCAAGACCGGAGTGCCATAACCATGCCAATTCTCAATGTAATTTTCATCCCCCTCCGCATACATGCCATTCATGTCAAGTCTTATAAAGTCAATGGCAAAGCGCCCGGGAAACCGGGCTTTTCCATTCCGGGTATAGAACACTCGCCGGTGCCCCCGCGTCCATGCAGGCTCGTAAATTGCTGCCCAGGGTCCTCCAGCCAATGGGCGGCCAAATACTACAGTCTCTGCTTTGTGTGAAGTAAATTCAACGCCCTCTATAACATCGGTATGGTGTTTATCAGACAAACGGTATTCAATGCTGTGAAACAGGGAGAGGTGGTTTTTGATTGAAATTAGTGAGTTGCAGCTCATAATAAATGATCGGTTCACCATTAATGGCCACTGGTGTAATTCCCTCGGTAATGTTGATATCTATGGAAGGATGATATGCTTGGGCAGAAACCATGTGTGTAATAGCCAGCATAACAATAATGATTCCCAACCATTTTCCGACAACTATTCTATAAGTTCGGCATTTACGGAGCAGTGTCATTTTTGAGGGGACTAAGTCGGTTCATAATTTGCTTGAATGAAATACAAAACAGGGTCAATGTCAAAACAAGATCGTGCATACAGTTCAGAGCAAAATTTCTCTTCACAGCTTTTGATCCAGATCCGGATTACAGGTACACCAGCAATCAGCTGAAGGATATCATGGGTAAGGCATTTGATAGATTGGATTAATATGCCAACTATCCCAAGCCGATATAAACAGCTAAAACAAGGCCCACCCTGAACTTCGCCTAAGGCGTTCCTTATGGAGTTTCAGGATCTTGTGTAAGGGCTTGAGATTTGTTATTGCTACGGAGCAGCACAATTCCCATCCAGATAAACCAGATGATTTGTAGTATCCCAAATACAACAGTGGCATCAACAAGCCCGGGTAAAGCGGATAGGATACCGGCTATCCCGATGATCACACCAAGGTAGTTTAGCACTTTTGGAAAGGCGTTGGTTTGTAGTGCAGCCCAACTTATAATTATCATCCAAAAGCCCCCCAATATTTCGTTGCCGCCCCCTAATCCATTGCAAACAGTTTCAATGGCTTTCCAGATGGTTGATGCCTGTTCCGGATTTTGTTCGTGAATGCTAATTACGGCATCCATTCCTACATTATAAATCATACCGCTGGCAACGACTACCGTAGCCCAAATGATTCCAAGGGCTGCAAAAACTTTCATTAAAGCGGGCGACTCATTTTTTAATCGTTGATAGAGAGATAAGGAGAGGATCACCAGGAATACTGCCCAAATTTGGTAGACGATAATGTACAATACATGCAGGCTGATTTGGTTTTCAGCCATGACGGTGATTGTTTGAGCAGGATCATCTGCCCATTCTACCATAAATAGAAATCCTATAATACCTACAATATAAGCCAAGCCTGCATAGAAGGCTGCAAAAGCTCCTGTTTTCTGAAAATTGTTCATCGGTTAATAATGTTACTTTAGTATTGGTGTGATGTTGTGCGACTAAGCATAATTGTGATAAGAAATGATATGATTATTTTATCACATTGCTGATATCATTCCTACATGGGAAGACGGCAGAGGCAGGACATTGTTTCGTCCAGGCTTTGGAGGAGGGGAAACTGAACGTTATTTATTGGACGCAGATGGCATAAGAGATCCAACAGAAATTAATAAAGAACCGGATCTGCTTGCGTGCAAATCCGGTTTAGGAGATCAATTAATTTTAGGTTGTAGCAGTGCTTTTAGCGCAATCACTAAAACAAAAATACTTTATCCACCACGTGGATAATTCCATTGGAAGCTTTTACGGTACCCAGGATTTTAGCTCCGTTTACATAGGTTTCACCATCCTTTTTCTCAACGCTTACATATTGACCGGTAGCCAGGTATACCTGAAATCCTTCAGTCAACTGATCTATTTTCAATGAGGCCGGAGAAGCATGAGAGGTGAGGATGTTAGCTAGCTTTTGCTTGTTTTCAGCTTTAAGCAGGTCATCTACAGCTCCATCCGGGAGGGCTTCAAAAGCTGCATTAGTGGGCGCAAAAACGGTAAGGGGACCGGCATTCACCAATACATGTTCAATTCCGGCTGCTTCAATAGCGGCGGACAGGGTAGTGTGGTCGTCAGATTTTTTGGCGATCTGTAAAATGTTGGGTTTGGAGTGTTCATCCACTACACCTGCCTGGCTGTGGTTGTTCGCAGAAGCAGAAGAGGCAGATGAAGATTGCTGATTTTTTGTGGTACATGAAAAGGCCACAAAACACAGGGCTACTGTAAGTAACAAAGGTTTAAAATAAGATACTTTCATGGGTCCGAAGTTTATCACGATTAATGGATTTAATACCCTTATGTCTTAAATAATGCTACAATTGCAAACATAAGTACCCCTAATGTGATAAAAGAATGTAAACTTTTTATGAAGAGCTTTAACCCGGATTATTCACCAAGAAATTTAATCGTACTCAAGGCGAAGTGGAAATGGGAACGGAAGGGTACTGTGGTACCCTGAGTACCCCAATTTTCACTTGAACGCAGCGTACGGGGAAATTTCGCCGCCTAATCCGTACCTCAAAATTGGGCTATTACATA
>VEMX01000056.1 GCA_009711805.1 Balneolaceae bacterium
CTCGGAGAAGGGGCAGCACAGATTCCCCCCACAAGTGTGTCGGAGGAAATTTGTCCACGTCCATTGCATCGAAAATTGTGCACAAAAAAGGAGCGAGTACGGCGTCCAATCAAGCGCTGCGAGCTATCAGAGGCACTTCGGCTTATGCAGTGAGTCTATGATCTGCCGGGCAATCTTGAGAGAGTCAATGCGGTCGTTCTTGCGTGCAAATCAATTCCGCAGTAATATGAATGGATACCAGTATATACGTTCATAGTTTTCCTCCTTGGGTTTGTTGTGAGTTTACCAAAGCCGTAATGTACGACTCTGGAGGAGGCCATGAATAATATCAAAGCGTTTTAAATCGGACGCGGTAGGTGTGCAATGGAAACTTATTGCAAGGAATTAATTTCGCTATTTCAACCAAATCATAATCCCCACGCCGCTTAAACGCCGGGTCGGTAGTTACACAGCTTAAATATCAATCTTTTATTAAACGGTTCCATCTTAATTCAATGAACAGTCATAAAAAGATATATCTCTTTTCTAATTTTTTACCAGGTTTTAGCATTGAGGACCCTAAAAGAAAATATATATACCTGCTTTGTTATTTTGGACTGTTTATGGCTTTTCTTGAGTTTGGGCAAGATTATATCAGTTCAGCCTTGAATCAAAATTACTTCTCCGTGGTCCAGTCTCTTTCCTATAAACTTTTCTGGTTGCTTTTTGCCCCTTTTTCCATCGGATTGATGTACTGGTTTAATAATGCAGCAAGTTATAATTCTACGATGGTATATGGGGCTTTAAGTGCGCTTTTGATTGTTTTTATTACCCTTGCTCACCTGGTGGTGTTTTCTTTTCTGCTGTTCGGTATTTCGAGTTTGGTCTACGAAGATTCGTGGTCAATATATTACTTATTAACTGAAAAGCTCTCAACCCGCCTTTATATCGCTCTTCCCGTTTATGGTATCTTCTCAGTGTTATATTACCGGTCCATACAAAGGAACGACCGGAATCAAGTAAAGGAACAGAATCAATTAAAAAACATTACAGTTAAAAATGGGCGTACCACAACGCTCGTAGATGTGGACGCGATTAACTGGATCAGTTCTGACGGCCACTACTTATCAGTCCATACAGAAACCAAAGAACATGTGATCTTAGACAGTTTAAAAAGTATGATCACCCGCTTACCCAACAACTTCAAGCGTATTCACCGCTCAACTATAGTTAACACCGACCGAATCAGAAAGTTGAAATCAAGGGGCAACGGAGATTACGATGTTATCATGGATTGTGGAACCACTCTCAGACTAAGCAGAAATTATACTGAGCCACTGAGGGGCCAACTGCTTTAGGCTCCCACTCATCTTATGGGTAGAACCACTCCACTTATGTCATTCTTCTTTTAGGAGTGCTCTCCGCTTGCAATATTGTCTCCACACGCTGATCAGACATCACAGTTTGAAATGCGGTGAAGACTATACCCAAATATCAGATTACCCACTAATTATGTATCAAAAATCCCTGCAGTTTCTACTTCAAACCAGTCAGGATTCAATCCAAAGCGTTGCCATTTTCTTGCTTCGTGTTGGGGTCTCAATATCTATGCTTTTCCTGCACGGATGGCCAAAGCTTTCGAATTACATAGATGGCAATGTCAACCTTTTCGATCCATTAGGTATTGGGTATGAACTCAGCTTACTGTTAGCCATATTTGCTGAAATAATCTGTTCGGTACTGTTAATTCTGGGGTTATTCTCCAGAGTTTCAGCTATACCTCTGATCATAACGATGCTGGTGGCAATTTTTATCGTCAATGCCGGACAGCCTCTTATCGTTAAAGAAAGAGCATTTCTCTTTTTGATGACCTACGCATTTATTCTGCTGGCCGGTCCTGGAAAATATTCCATCGATGCTAAACTAAATAAAGCTTTCCGCTCTTCACACAATCAATAAATCTATAATCCAAATATCTCTGAAAATGAAAACTCCCATTTTGATCCTCTTTTCTCTTTTATTTTGTCATTCAACGCTTGCTCAAGGTACCCTTGTTGGCGGTCCCTGCCAAGGTTGTGAAGCGGTTTTTGAATATGGAAACCGTACACTGTCGGCTGTGGATACATTGCCGGGGTTTGAAGAGAATAAACCGAAGCTAAAAATAACCGGAACCATTTATAAATCCGATGGCAAGACACCGGCTGAAAATGTAATACTTTATATTTATCAGACAAATCGTGAGGGTGAATACGCAACCCGCGAAGATGAAAAAGGCTGGGGCCGTCGTCACGGCTATATACGGGGCTGGATCAAAACCGGTGCCGATGGAAAATATAGTTTTTATACCTTTAAACCCGGTTCCTACGGCAACAATCCCTCACATATCCATCCGATCATCCTGGAGCCAAACGGCAAGTACTATTGGCTTGGCAGCTACCACTTTGCTGATGACCCGAAACTCACCAATGAAGATAGAAACATTGATTCACCTCGGGGAGGAAGCAACGGGATTTTATCACTAAAAAATGAAAATGGTATTTTAGTGGGGCAAAGAGATTTTATTTTGGGCAAAAACCTGGAATAATATATTGCCAACTTTCTCATCCCGGTGCTCTGCTGCGGAACACACTATTGAGGCTCTGTCTCAAACTCTTGGTGGGGCATGGGTATTTCTTGGAGGTAGCGTTTTAAGCTGATATTGCTGCTTTGGGATTAACCCGGATCTCCGCCTGGTGCAAGCGTCCGCTTGTGCCCCCACTACAATGATGTATCTCGCTTCCTGTTCTCTTCAGTAATAATTACATTCAGATAAACGAACTCCTATATTATGATTACAGATTTAAACGAGATTGAAAACTCAGCCCTGAATCTAAACAAAAGAGACAAAGCACGTCTGGCTGATAAATTACTACAAAGTATCCATGGCAAAATTGATCCTGAAATAGAGCAGGCTTGGATTGATGAAGTTCAAAAGAGAAAAGAATCGCTTAAATCCGGTAAAGCTACCCTTCATTCGGCTATGGATGTTTTAAATGAAGCGAGAAAACGAATTCAAAAGTGACTATTAAGTTTCATTCAGAAGCCAGGAAAGAGTTTTTTGAAGCTTTAGAATACTATGAAGAACAGGTTGTTGGTCTTGGTGATTATTTTATTAATGAGATAGAAAAAGTTTTAAATGTCATTGAATAACAGCCATCCTCTGGAACTAAAATTACTAAAACCGTGGGTATAGCAAAGCGTTTTAAATCGGACGCGGACCTGCCTTTTCCGGCAGGCAGGCGGGGTACGATGGAACTTGTTTGTAAGGAATTAATTTCGCTACTTCAACTAAATCATAATCCCCGCGCCGTTTAAATGTTGGGTCGTTATGTTTCAAATAAAATCACTATGAACAAACAACATTCAAAAATCTATCGTTTTAAGATATCCCTTCTTGAAATTGAGCCAGAAATTTGGCGCGTCATTGAAGTACCAGAATCTTACACATTTTGGGATTTACACGTTGCAATACAGGATGCTATGGGGTGGCTTGACTATCATCTACATAGTTTTGTTCCTAATTTTTCGGATAATTCAGGCAACAAGGAGATAGGAATTCCAGAGGGGCCTATGGATAGTAATTTTGTGGCAGGTTGGACAATACCAATTACAAAACACTTTGCAAGTCCAGGAGATATTGCTCGTTATGATTATGATTTTGGTGATGGATGGACTCATGAAATTGAACTGGTAGCAGTAGAACAAAAGGAAAGTGATACCAAATATCCTCGATGCATTAAAGGTGAGCGTGCGTGTCCTCCAGAAGACTGTGGTGGTGTTCCTGGATATTATCGATTGTTAGAAATTTTATCTGATTCAGATGATCAGGAGCATGAGGAAATGGAGGAATGGCTTAAAGGACATGCCAAAAATTATTATCCTTATGATCCGGATTTCTTTGATCCTGAATCCGTGAAGTTCTGGGATCCTCAAAAGAGGTGGCAAATGATGATGGGACTTGAAACATAACCTCTTTAAAAAGGACATTGTCAAGGGCACATAGTTTCCCCACCGTATGTGTTACGCTTCTTTAATATTTAATACTCATTATAACGCGTTTAGCGGTTGGAGATTAGCTTAAAACAGTATTGAAAGGGAGTAACCTCGCAGCGTCCGCAGGTCCCGCGAGCGTTACGGGATTCTCGCTGGAAAGCCGAACGCTACGAGGACCTGCGGACGCTCGTAGGTTCTCTAAATGGTACTTCTAACCGCTAAACGCGTTCATTATAGTAAAATGCCGTCTTTACCCTCTAATGGCGTGGCCGGTCAGGTGATCTTAATTGACGCTACCCAGTACCAATACTGGTACACTCCACCACGGCCTGCACGGGCTCGCTAAAGTGCCCGAAAAAACGGTCCGGGGTGTTGGTGAACTTTTCCTCGACCAGCAACTTTCCGTTGTCATTAAGGGCTACAAGTGTCATATTTCGGCTATGTAAATTGATTCCTATGTGAATCATGATGTCCTCCCTGGGTTGATTGATGTCAGAAATCACAATCTAAGTGGGGACATCCTTTTTGTAAAGATCAAGCGTTTCAAGCGGACGGTAACGCGGTTCGTTTCTTTAATTCAGCAAACCAGATCCGCCGCTTAAACGCCACGCCGTTAGCCAAACACTAGTGTCATGTCAATCCTGAAAAGTCGGGTAAAGTCGGTGTAATTTTATTCGGGCATCGTCTGTTGTGAATTGCCAATTGATTGTTTTGGATTTCTTGTTTCTGGCCTTTTCCCATGCCGTTGATTC
>VEMX01000075.1 GCA_009711805.1 Balneolaceae bacterium
TCCCTTGGATTTTATAGCCTCAAGCTGGGAGCGTTCTTGGTCGGTAAGAGTGACATGGTAGGAAGTCATAGCAGTTTCTTTTAAGATACAACTTTATACCGACATTACATACTTGACTTGACACTAGTCTCCCTCATAATCCTTTTGGATCTACTATTCAATGTTAGTCCATTCAATATTCTCTTGCTCTTCTTCCCCAAACTTGGAACCTGAGGGCGGGCGGTATTGCTGGAACGGAATCTTTAGCAGATTACCAAGCTTGTCGTTTTCATCCGGATCCATATGGGTATCAATACCATAGGTTAATTCGCGGGTATCATCTACCTGGGCAAAGGTGCCAAACAACCGATCCCAGATTGCAAAAATATTGCCATAATTGGTATCTGTCAGTGGTTGGGTGTAATGATGGTGTACTTTATGCATCAATGGAGTAATGAAGATCCAGGAGAGCGCCCGGTCTATCTTTACAGGCATCACAATATTGGCATGGGTAAGGTGAGCAAACAAGACCGACAGGCTTTGATAGAGCATCACAATTCCAATGGGAGCGCCAATCACAAACACAGCAAATATAGTATAACTGATTCGAATAACCGTTTCTCCGGGGTGATGCCGGAGCCCGGTGGTTACATCCACGGTGGTATCGGAATGATGGACCAGGTGAAACTTCCACATCCATTTCACTTTATGCTCGGTCCAGTGGGCCAGGTAAGCACCGATCAGGTCCAGGAACAGCACACCAAGAATTACCTTTGCCCACAAAGGCATTTCTACCAGGTACAATAACCCAAAGTTGTTCTCAGCTACCCAACTTGACACCCAATACAATACTCCCGCCAATCCGAAACCAATAATGGCTGTACATGCAGTAAAGAACAAATTAATGCCCGCATGACGTACTTTTTTGTATTGAAACTGAAAGAGCGGTATCACTCCTTCCATCACCCAAAAAATAAAAATTCCGCCTATCAGAATTCCTGCTCTGAAAGTCGTTGGGACATCCTCAAAAAACTCAATCAGTGTTTCCATCTTCAACCAATTCGGTTTTTATGCTTCTTATAAGAAGGTATATAAATACAAAAACTCAAGATAAACAACCTCTCCTCCGCGAAAATCCGCACCTTACCCTGCGAAAATCTGCTTAAAACCACACTACCCAAACCAACCTCCCCAGCCTTTTCCCAACTTCTCTTCTCTCGCAGAGGCCCGCTGATGAACCGCTGAGTTGCGCCGATGGTTCTGGAATCGGATTCATGGGTGAGTAGATATGAGTGTATCAACTTCAATATATCATCATTAACGGGAACCCACTCATCAGACTCATAAACAACTTCTGATCTCCCTCCGCGAAAATCCGCGCCTTACTCCGCGAAACTCTGCGTGAAACCACACTACCCAAACCAACCTCCCGGCCTTTTCCCAATTCCTTTCTCTCTCAGAGGCCCGCAGATGAAACGCTGATTTTTTGTATAAACAATTTGTCGGGATGTTTTACGAAGCCCGGTGACCACTGAGTTTGGCAGGTTATTATTAACCTCTTTTTCCCGGTATGATATATTGCCAGATAAACGGAAAGCCATCACAACAGAAGTATCCGGAAGAACATGGTTTTTCACTTCATGCTCGCTTTCAATAATCATATATTTATTTACAAACGGCTTTAAAAAATCTGACGGAAAATAAGTTCTAAGATCCATAATTATACTTTCTTAAATCCTTCTTTAATTCATCCATTTGATCATATTCTTTGTTTTATAGAAATACTTCTCATCAAAACTGTAACTTCACGTCTTAAGCTGTTCAACAACCGTCTATAATTTTTTTAGCCGGAACTTTACAAAACCACCGCATCTTTATTATATCTGTTTCTATACTCCACAGGAGACAAACTCGTGATTTCTTTAAATACTTTACGGAATGCACTGGCATCGGAATAGCCCACCTCATACATTGCTTCCGTAACTGTTTTTCTGCTCGTTTCCAGTAGTTTCTTAGCCGCTTCTATTTTTACACGTTGCAGATATTCGAAAGGGGTATTACCGGTGGCTTTGATAAATCTTCGATCGAATTGCCGCCGGCTGACTGCAAATTGGGAAGCTAACTGTTTGACGGATATTTTTTCATGCACATTACGTTCAATGTAGTCCTGTACTTCTTTCACTATTTCATCCTCGTGCATCTTTTGTCCTTTAAATATGATAAATGAGGATTGGCTTTCCCTGTCCATTTCAACCTGAAATACTTTGGAACAATAAATAGCTGTTTGCCGGCCATAATATTTTTCAATAAGATAAATTACCAGGTTCAGAAAGGAATATGCCCCACCATTGGTATAAATTCCATGTTCATCGGTAATCAATTTATCCGTCTGCAGATCCACTTTGGGGAACATACTCCTGAAATTATCGGCAACCGACCAATGGGTCGAGCAATTTTTGCCATCCAGCAAACCAGATGATGCAAGCAAAAAGGCGCCGGTGCATATACTTGCCACTTCAGCACCGGCTTTATATTGCTTTTTAATCCAGTCAGTTAGCCCTTCGTTTTCCTTCACTGCTTCCTGGTAATTATGATTCAATGAGGGAATAATGATGAGATCGGTTTTTGATATAGCCGAAATATCGGTTTGCGGCTTTACAGTAAACAAGTCGCCATAGAATTCCACTTCTTCTGAAACACCGGCTAATTCAATTTCAAACAATGATTGTTGGCCGCTTCCTTCCCAATACTCATTGGCTCTTGTAAATATATTATAAGGACCAACGATGCTTTCCAGGTTATTTTCCCCCTCAGGAACTATGATAGTCAAGTGTTTCATCATCGATATTTTTTTAAACAAGATAGAAATCTACCAATGTCTAAATCAACATGCTAAAACGTCTATTTTACACACTGTGAAAGTGATATGTAGACAATACATTGGTTACAGATAATCTTAAACCGAAAGCAAAAGGAGAAAACCAATGACCAACCACAAAACCGGCACACGTCAGGAATGGCTTGAAGCACGACGAAACCTGCTCAAGAAAGAAAAGCAGCTAACACGACGCAGCGACGAGCTGGTACAACTGCGACAGGAGTTGCCCTGGGTTCGAATCGATAAAGAATACCAATTCGAAACCGAAGATGGCCAAGCCTCTCTGACAGGCCTCTTCCAGGGGCGTTCGCAGCTTCTTATTTATCACTTTATGTACGGACCTGATTATAAGGCAGGATGTCCCTCCTGTTCAGCGATCGCGGACGGCTTCGACCGTTCGGTTGTACATCTGGCCAACCACGATGTCACACTCTGCGCGGTGTCGCGGGCGCCGCTGCAGAAACTACAGGCATACAAACAGCGGATGGGATGGACATTTCCCTGGGCATCATCATTTGGCAGTGACTTCAACTTTGACTTCAGTGTCTCATTCACAGAAGAGCAACAACGCAGGGGAAACATTGAATATAACTTTCGCGAAGGCAATATAAGTTCACGCAAGCATGAAGTTGATCCAAATGGAGCAGCTCCTGAGGCCGCCCCGAAGATTACAGCAGGTACCGAAACGGACTGGGCTACCTACACAAGAGAGGCTCCCGGCATGAGTGCGTTTGTACTGGAGGACGGCATCATCTATCACACCTACTCAACCTATGAGCGTGGCTTAGATGATCTATGGGGAATGTATAAATGGCTGGACCGAGCGCCACTCGGGCGTAACGAAACGGAGTTCTGGTTACGCCGCCATGACGAGTACTAAGACATCCGCTACAGCAGCAGCCTTAACAGCAACACTCGGGCTTGCTACAATTTGTTGGTGCATCTCCATTCCTCTGATGAGCGGGATGGAGATGGGTGCTCAAACCCAGCTTGGTTCTTTCGAGTCGTTCATTCTCATGTGGGTGCTGATGATGGCTGCAATGATGTTGCCGGGTATGGCACCCACGGTCTTTAGATATGCACTATCCAGCGGCCGTTTAGATTCGGTATTATTGTTCGTCGGATCGTACCTCATGGTGTGGACCTCCATCGGCGTTCTCGTTTTTACCTTCTATCAACCACACGGGACATTGCTTGCCGGTGCAATCACAATTGCAGCAGGCCTGTATGAGTTCACGCCGCTCAAGCAATTGTGCCGGCGACGTTGCTGCGAAGCCATACACTCTGGATTCGAATATGGACTGTACTGTGTGGGCTCGTGCATCGGGCTGATGCTAATGCAAGTGGCGCTGGGTGTCATGAGCATAAGGTGGATGGCGGTGCTCACCGTTCTCATTATGGCTCAAAAGCTCCTCCCCTCAAGAACTATTATTGATGTGCCGCTGGCACTGATGATCGTCGGGCTTGGAATGCTGATCCTCATCGCGCCCTCGTTGGTGCCCGGACTCACGGTTCCAATGTGAGACAATATTGATAATTTTCCCATGACAGGCGTATAGCCGCCCGTCAAATATCCCAAGGAGCCAATTATGCGGCCCCGGCCTATCAGGGTTCCACGGGGCGGTTTATGTGAAAGATCGTTCTGCCTATTACAAGTGGAGAGAACCATTTCCCTGCGTCAAATCCTATTCTGCATTTCATAATGGCTTTATTCTAAGCTACAGTATCTTTATTCTGGCAAACAATTTTTAATCCCCAGATCAGTAGTGTCCGGTTAAAAGTCGAAGAGCCCCAATTGGTTACGAGGTTGGGGGTCGAATTCCGTGAGTGAATCATCGGAAAATAGCTGTTTAAGCGTCATACGCTCTAATATTGTGACGCTCAGTAC
>VEMX01000060.1 GCA_009711805.1 Balneolaceae bacterium
TAGATTTTTGAACGGCGTAGACACTGGTAAGCTACGAGTTCAAGTCGATAAAAATTTTAATAGCACTTATTCCATTGTACAACAATAAGTTACAAGAATTTATAATTTGCTTAACCGGACACTACTGAGGATATACACCTTCTTCTTACATCAAATCTAAGCGTATTGAGTGTGCACAAATTATTTTCGAAGAGGCTCCAGAATTATTACCTATTGATACTGTATCAATGGAAATAGGATATCGACATTTAACAACTTTTCATAGTGCTTTTAAAGACAAAACATCTCTTACTCCAAAAGATTTTGCGACTTTATCAAAGAAAAATTCGAAGTAAAAGTTGAAGTATTAAATCTTTAAATGATGTAAAGTAGCTTGTTGTTTAAATTGAAATACAAATAAAACACATAGCTATGAAAAAACTAAATGTTATACTAATAATAAATTTTATGATTCTATTGCCTTTAGCCTCAGCTAATGCTCAGGCATCATGTACATCAGGGTGTTCGTATGGGGATTGTCATGTAGTTGTAGAACAATCTGCAGAACAATGGCTCTTGAACATTAATTGTGGCGATGGTGGTACCGTCTGGGAAGGTGAGGGTACATATAGTGGAACGATTTGTGGTGGTTTTTCTCCTTGTCAAATCTAATTTTAAATAAAATAAATCCTTGAGTTTGCACTGAGCAACTCTTGGATTTTTTTACTAACGCATAAAGGATAGTATGAAAATGAAAATGAAGATTTTCTTAATTATTACACTGGGAAGTAGTTTTTTATTAACAACTTGTAATGATAAAGATCATTACATCCCTGTATTTAACAAATTTAAGAAAAGTGAAATTTTAAATTTAGAGTTAAAAAACCCAAAACAAATTGATCTCAGAAACAGTGAATACATAGAAGAAATTAGCTTTGATCAAAGTTCTGAAACAATGGGTTCAAACAACATTCTTCCATTAGAAAAAAATTTAGTTTCACTAGCTAGCGATAATAAAACTATCAGATTACTAGATGAAACGGGAAAAAAAATACTTAAAGAAGAAAATTATTCTGGAAGAGGCCCTGGGGAGTATCAAAATATTTCGGGAGTTTTTAATGATAATAAATTCATAATAGTTGTAGATAACAACTTGAACAAGGTACTAAGGTATGATCACGAGCTAAATTACAAAGATGAGTTTTATTTAGAAGATTTAAACGCATTTACAAGTGGTTTGACTGTACACAATGATGAGCTTATATATCCTATAAGAACAAATGATGAATATTTATTTAATCGTAAAAATTTATCAGTAGATAATGATTCATTGAATTTCTTTTTTAAGCGAATTATTTCGCTGGGAAAAAAGCCTTCTAGTTATAATTCATTTATTCCACATTCTTCTGATTCAGGAAGCTTGACATTTGTAAGTTTGCATATGCCATTAATTTTTTATCATCAAAAAATTAATGGCATTAGCCTAAGTTCACCAGATGTAATATTTAGACTAAAACACCCTGATATGGATATTATCAATAAAGATGTTAAAAATTCTATGGGAATGGGTACAGATATTATTCAAAACCCACCTCCTATTGATATTGAAACCCGAAATAGAAGAATTGGACTTTCTCAGCTATTTAATGATATTTATCATAATGATGAATGGTTATTTTTAGTCCACAGCAATAACAACCTATCACTTTTCAAAAGGACAGATTCCAAAATGATACACACAAATACTTTTTATTTTAATAAAGAAGACGATGAAAAATTTAAAATTGAAAATGTTTCATTCTCTTTCCCTTGGATATATTTGAGCTCACGATTTGAAAATAGTTTTTTAAGAATAAATATTACTGAGCTAACAAATTGAATTTTAAAAGATAGATAAACATTATTCCATAAAATTAAAGTAGTCTTTTCCTTAGAAATATCTATTTAAGCATAACAACCGCATTAACGGCGGACGCAGACTTGGCTTTGGTTAAATTTCTTGCCAATGATTGTTCAAATATGTAGCCTTTTAAAAAATCATAATCCCTGCGCCGGTTATGCGGTAGGTCGTTAGGTACCAATCAAAAAATTCACTTTGATGAACATATATTTCTGGAATATTAACAACTCTATACAGAGTTTTAATTTAGCTAAAGATATAGTATCACAAGAAAATGAAAGTATATTTATCGTAAGTGAATTCTGGGATATATATGACCAAATCAATCTTCCTGATAGTTTTGGATTTGTCAATGATGATATTCACAAGCGAGTTGGAATAATTACAAATAATAATTTTCGAGTTAACTTTGAGGAGTCAAAGAAATATTACTTGATCACTTCTTTAGTATTTAATTCTATAAAAATAATTATTTGTAGTGTCCATTTTCTTGCAAAAAACAAGGATCCAGATGTCCAAAAAAGAATTGTCGAAAAAACTATAAACGAGATCAACGAATCTCTAAATAGCTATGATTCCAATAATAAAATCATTATTGGAGATTTTAATATCGAGCCCTTTGATGATTCGATGTTAAACATATATAACTTTAATAGTGTTAGTTCTATCGAACATCGGTCTAAACTTTATAAAACTTATCAAGATGTTGATTATGACATTTATTACAATCCATTTTTTTCCTATCACGGCGACTTATCTGCAGGGCCTCCTGGCACATATTTCTATGAAAAAGAAACACAAACTCAACCTTGGTACATCTTTGATCAAGCCTTAATTAATTCAAAATTCTTAAATAATATTGACACAAAAGAATGTAATGTTTTGGAAAAATTGAATGGAATAGGTTTGACCAAAAAGAGTGGGAGACCTAAAACAGATTATTCTGATCACCTACCAATTAAAATTAAAATCAATTAGAAAATTATGTCTGAACAAATTTGGGAAAAAGCTGATAATTTAAAGCCAGATTTAACTCCACCAGATAAAATTATTGAAGAACTCTCTTCAGGTTTAATTGATGCTACTGACGGTCTCGTAAATTTTGAAATTGAAAAAGTTAATTTCTTTCCAGAAGAAGTTACTTATAGTGTTGAAATAAAAGACCCGTTTTTGACTAGTGCGATGAGCCAATTTGGTGGATCAAAAAAAACCAAAAATCCACATCCTGAATTTGGGTATGATACTTCTGAAGGTAAAAATATAGCTTTTAGATATCGCTACATTTTAAAAGTCGTAGAAAAACCTTCAGTCAAGGCCGAAATTTTTAAGTTTAAGTATCCAGTGGATTTTTATCCCGTTAGATTTTTTATAGAAAAAAATAACTTTAACACTTTAAAAGAATTTATAGATGAAGAAGACGATAATTTACAGGTAGAAAATGAAGAGAGTTTTAGAAAAGTTTGCCTAGCGATTTTCCAATCAGAGGAATTTGCCCGTATAGTCAGGAGACTCTCAGCAATTGGTACCTAACCCGCGCTTCAACGAGGACAGGCCTCGCCCTTTCTTGCTCGCTTGTTATTTTTTAGTTAGTATTTCGTTTGAAAATTCATTCGACGCTCCGGCGCCTGCCCGTTAAGCGCAATGTCGTTAGCTGGCTCAAATCGTTACGCAAAGAATCAACCAATGACTGATTACGAAAAACAGTATAAAGAATCACCATATGTATGTGGACCACCATTTGCCGATTTTGTAGAGTTTTTCGAGAATTATGAAAAGTCACGCGCTAATGTCTTGGACCTCGGTTGTGGTCAAGGTCGTGATGCCCTCTTTATTGCACGGATGGGGCATCGGGTTTTCGGGGTGGATATTTCAAAGACAGGCATCTCACAAATGCTCGATGAAGCTAACAAAGAAAATATTGATGTGCATGGGGAGGTAGCGGATATTGTTACATACGAGCCTTCTGGAGAGTATGATGTGGTAATAATAGACAGAGTGCTGCATATGCTTGAAGAGGATAATGATCGCCAGAATGTACTAGATAAAGCAAGCGATGTCACTAAATCCGGGGGATTTATATTGATAGCAGACACGCCAAAACATCAAGACCAAATCCGATTGTTTTTTGAGAGTCATTCCGCGAGTTGGGCAAAGGTAAAAGACAAAAAAAGCAAGATATTTGTTAAGAAGTTAGAAAGTAAATGAGCCAGCTAACCCCTTCAAAAAGGAAAATGTCAAGTAGATAGTCCTCACCTACCTTAGCATCGTATAACTCCAATAAATCCTTGGTTCAAACCTATCGCTGGCAACCGGTTTCGGTGATCACGCTCGGACTGCC
>VEMX01000058.1 GCA_009711805.1 Balneolaceae bacterium
CGGCGCATTAAAATCGTTGAACGACACCTCAATAATAGACCTATTCGAAAATTTGGGTACCTTTCCCCCATACAGCAAACCCTAAAACACCACGCAGCCTCTGTTGCATTAGTGACTTGAACACAGCCCCTAAAAAATCGCGAGACAATACATGCACATGCATCGACGCTCCGTGTTTCATCGAAGAATGAAGGATGGTGCGTAGCAACCGATGAGAGAAGTATCAGGACATTGATTGGATTCAGATTTCACAAAACCTGACAGCTTTTACCCGACATTTGATCATTGATACAACGGTAGTTTGGGATATGGCTTGTTTCTTCCTTTTGATTTAACGGTGGAGGGTGTGATGGCCAAGATGTTTATGATTAATTAGTATCACAGCCATTTTAACTACGAGTGATTTAATCCCTTTTGAAAACTTTTATGCTTTCAAATTCAAGATAATTCTCAATATCTGTTGCAACTACATATTTATCTGTTAAATCAAAAATTGGTAAAATCTGATTATCAATTAATGTTTGTATGCTTTTTGAATCTGGATCAATTTCGATGGTATAAAGCTTTGTTCTTTCAAATATTTTCGAAATGCTCATACTTGGAGTAGCATCTCCATAAGAAAATTGGATATAAAATTTATTTTTTTTCTTATCTGTAAATAAACTCACTCTCCTATGATGCTTTTCTTCTGAGTTTTTAAAGTATATACCACTCTTCCCATTTAACTCTACTTCATATACTCCAGAGCTTATAAAATCAGAAATATAAAATTTACTTTCTAAATTCCCCATTTTATTATAAATCTCGAAAAAAGGAAAAATATCATTACTGGCAATGATGTATCCAGGTTTTTGAAGACATTCCAAAGTGACTTTTGAAAAATCTTGAGAAATATAATCTATGCTATGAGGGTATAATGCACCAAAAGATTTTTGATAGGTAAGCGCAGTATCATTATTGAGCTCAAATTGATGAATTTTTCCTTTTTTAGAAAATTGTGTTGTGTAATAATCTACATTCATAAACACAAAATTATCTATAACACAAAAATCATTAGGAAAATAATTAAAGATCTTAGTTAACACTAAATCACCAGACAAATAATTGAATACTTGGATCCTGGGTTGTTTATCGATTGCATAAAGCAGGGAATCTTGTATGTACATTTTCTTTGGCTGAATAAATTCTCCCGGACCCTTTCCATATCTTCCAATTGTTCTCAAATAAGATCCTTCTTTATCAAAAACTTTTATTGCATGTTGCTGTTTATCAAGCACAATTAATCTCCCATGATCATCTATTATTGCATCAGTGATTTCCCCAAACATATAATCATTTGATCCGGCCAAGTCTCCAATTGTAGTAGAAACATCCTTTATTTCTAAATAAGTACTTAACTGACTATGACCTTCAACATTATCAGGAAATGCATGTACATCAATATAGTTAGATAGCTCAATATTGGGATTCTCTACAGGATGACTAATCACATTATCAAACCCCTTAACGTTACTATCATTGCTATCACAGCTAATAACAATTAAGACAAATAAAATCAAAATTTTGTGATAGTAACTTTTCATAATTAATAACTTTGGAATTTTTCTATAATTCTGTCTACTGAATTAATACCATTCTCAATTCCTTCACTACCGTATAGCACAGATATAACTTCTTCATCTGAAATTTTTCCTATACTCCTCCTGCTACCTGTAGTGTCAACACTATATCTTCGTTTAATAAAAAATAATTGGGGGGTAGCTGACGAAACAAGTCCCTTGTCCCAGATATAATGATTTAATAGAACAGAATGCCAATCATTACCGGTACTAATTTCATTAAATTTATTCACTTTTAATAGATGATTTATACCTTCATTGAGATTCTTATCTCTTGATACCCCTATGGACAAATAAGAAATTCCTAACGAATCAGTAATGCTCTTCACCTTATCAATAATAGTTTTTGAAGAGCTAATAACCTCCTCAGTGTTAGAGTAAACGCAAGTTGAACACCCAAGATACACACTAACAAGGTAGGTGCTGTCTGCAATAGCATAACCATAGCTTTTATCAAAAGGCTCCTTAAAATCTATATATACTTCGTTAAGTATAACTCCAACAAAAATAGCAGCTACAAAAATAAATGAATTAGCTAATCTTTTTTTACTTCTTTCTTTCATAAATAACAATATTGGGTTCTTTCTTTTTAAAATCCATTTTAAGGGATAAAACAAAATTCTTACTCACAAATAATAAAGGGAAGTTTTTATCCATACTAACCAGTTTAGCTGATTTCCTTATAGGATTAATTTCAACTGTATAATATTCTGTAGATTCAACTATTTTTTTTAGCGTGGTTTCATTTGTTTGATCTGCTCCAAAAGTATATTGTAATAGAAATGTTTGACTAAGTTCATCTCTCTTAATATCAATAAAATTATGAACTTTACTTTCAGCTCGATTAACTGTGTAACTTACAGTTTGACCTTGACTTATTATCTCCTCAATCCTACGTTGTGAATAATCCTCAAATCTGAATTTAATCTTTTGATTGCCATTTTTATCAAAAAGACTAACAAAAGGAAACCATTGATTAACTAATAAAATATCTCCCGTAGATTCTAAACACTCTAATTTCCCCACTGACAAAGCTGATGAGATCATTTGACTATTACCCGGATATAAATCACCAAAAGAATTAGAATAAATCAATTCTCCATTAGTAGTCATTTCATACTTATGTACTAATTTATCTTCAGGAATATCCCCGTTATCAAATGAAAATCCATATACAAAAATAGAAGTTCCAATTGCACATATATCTAATGGAGAATAGCCCAGTTGGTAAGATTTATGATGTTCTCCATTGGTTGCTTTAAAAGACTCCACTTTAAAACTCTTATCTAAAACTAACAAATGATTATTAACTCTAGCAAGCGCAGAAGGCAATATAAACTCACCTGGCCCTCTCCCTTTTCTTCCAATTGAAAAACGATAATCTCCACTTAAATCAAAAGCATTGACCTTACCAAGTTTTTTATCCACCAAATAGAGTAAATTTTCACTCCCATTAACATCTGCATCTACTACATCTACAGCAACATATTCATCATCTTGGTAATTTTTTATCGCATAATATGCACTTTCTACATCCAATAGACTATCCAAGTCAAATAAGTTTTTAATGTCAGAATTAAACACTGTTTTTGGTTCATATTGGGAATGAACTATTCTCGCATTATCACTTGGATGGAGAATTTTTTTTAAAGAAGCATCCTTTTTAGCACCACAAGAATACATAAAAAATAAAGTTATCCATATAATTAAATATGAATAACTTTTAATCCATTTATTATTCATAAAGCAACGTTAATCAACCCAACCACATCTAAAATGAAAACAACCTGCATTGCCAGGAGCCATATCACACTGTAAATTTGAATCTTCACCATACTCACAAACATGCCTACTCCAAAATAAGGCACCGTAACTTCTGCATACATTATCTTCACAAGGCCTTACCATAGATGCATTTGCTTTATTTATTGAAATATAATCTTCAATTGAGATATTTACTCCAAGAAAGATGCCTGACACGATCAGTAAAATCTTTTTATAGTTCATAAATCTACCTTTAATCTTTTTTACAAATTGATAAAGTAAAACCACCCTCAGCATTAGCCGCACAATTCCAACCCGAGCCAGTAACATGGAGACAAGCAGCCTCACATTCTCGCCACCAGAGGTGACCTGTACAATAGTCTTGAACCATATCATGTTCACAATATTCCATTGATGCTTCAACACGATCTATTACCATAGTATTAACAAAGAAACCAAGCAATAACCCAACTATTGCTAGTGTCAAGTCAAGTATGTAATGTCGGTATAAAGTTGTATCTTAAAAGAAACTGCTATGACTTCCTACCATGTCACTCTTACCGACCAAGAACGCTCCCAGCTTGAGGCTATAAAATCCAAGGGA
>VEMX01000095.1 GCA_009711805.1 Balneolaceae bacterium
GCGTACGGGGAAATTTCGCCGCCTAATCCGTACCTCAAAATTGGGCTATTACATAAAGCAATTCACCGATAATATATTCAAGTATATAGATCGCCATTTTGCATCCATTCGTGAATAATTCGGGTTAGGGAAAGGAGCAGATATTGATAGTTATGATGCTGAAGGAAATACCCTATTGCTAAAAGCAACTATGAATAATGACCTTGAAAATGTAAATATATTTCTAAACTATAGTGCTGATCCCAACAAGCCTTCAAAAAATAACCTTCAAGGTACTCCCTTGATGTATGCTGCCTCTATAAAAGACGGCGTTCTCCTTGATATGCTTTTAGAACATGGCGCCGATGTGAATGCCGTAGACTTAAACAAAGACCCGGCTTTAAACTGGGCTACCTATTACGGGCACACTTCAAATATGCAAAAGCTTCTGGATGCCGGTGCCAATCCAACACTAAAAAGCAAGCATGGTGATGCTGTTGATGTTGCCTTCAGGCTGTGGCATGCCGATTCTGTTATTAATGTATTCCGAAATACCATATTGGATGAAGAAATAACAACGGTAGCACATACATTCCTTAGTGCCGTAAAAACAGCGAATATTCCAAAAATTGAACAGTTGTTAAGCAATGATGCAAACCCCAACACTAAAGATGGGCTGGGAATGTCGGCCCTGCACCATGCCGTACGTGCCAAAAACAATGAAATGGCATCTCTGCTACTTAAGCATCAGGCAAGGGCTGATATCTTCAATCGTGTAGGCCAAACACCTCTTACTATAGCCGCCAGGTTTGGACATACCCAAATCGTAAAAACACTACTTCAGCACCAGGCGGATGTTAATAAAAGCGGATCCAGGTATGCGCTGACCCCGCTTATTGGTGCCGCAGTTAACGGGGATACGGAATTGTTGAAGCTCCTGATTGATACCGGTGCTAAAATAAATCATCAGGACGTAATAAACGAGTTCAGTGCGTTACACTGGGCTCTTTCTTACGGCAACACAAAAGCCGCCAAATTCCTTTTGGATCATGGGGGCAGCTATAATCTCGAATGCCTTAACAATACCTGCAATGCTTATACATTAGCTATCACCTATGGCAATAAAGCAGTAAAAAAGTATATCGAGAAAATCAGGAACCGCAACAATCCGTTACTGGGGTCTTGGAAAATAAAAGAGATCCGTTATATCTATAACAATACTACCTACAAGGTGTATCCCCCTCAAGGGTTCCTTCTTATTGCAGAGGGAAGATACAGCATTATGTATGCTCCCCAGTCTAAACTGAGAACGGCTTTTAGCTCTTTTTCTAACCCCACAGATGAAGAAGTTATCATGGGGTTTAAAAAAATCGTTTTTAACTCGGGTTATTACCAATTAAAAGACCATACTTTTATAGCTACCCCGGATATAGCCAAAGTGCCCGGTTTTGAAGGCGGCAAGCAGTATTACTCTTATTCAGTAAACGAAGACTCTCTTACATTTACTTTGTTTGATGAAACCTATGCTAATGGCTGGAAACCGGATTGGTATAAAAAATTGAAGGCTTTGTTCATTTTAGAAAAGGAATAGTACTATAGGTAACGAACTGTATAGTGGCACCAGCTCCATCCCCGAAACATACTACCTACCTGCATATAGATGTATGCCAGCTGCCAAAAAGTTCCGCATCATTGCATTTTTAAAACCAATTACAAATATTGGTGGCCATCATATACAGGTATCTCATTTGCTGTTAAATGGCAACACCGGAAAGCAGTCTGTTATTCCGGTTGTTGAACCAGGTACAAATCATCCGGAGAAACAGAGCTTACGGCCTTTACTTGAGGCAATAAACGATAAATAAGGCTTTGAAAAACCAAGGATTTGTTCAATGTGAAAGCCAGAAGGAGATTGAAACCACAGCATATACCCCATATTCGAGGATTTCAACCAACCGATAACGCAAGCATTGGACAAAAACCGGTTTTGCAAAGCTTTCCATAACTCATTATACAGCAATCTATGAATACGAAAAAAGTTGTGATATCAATCATTTCAGGAACCTTAATACTTTTTATATGGAATGCTATTTCCTGGATGGCTCTGCCTTTTCATGCTCAAACGCTTAACACCATTCCGGATGAAGCCATTTCCATAAGCAGTATGGAGGCTGGCCTTAGCAAAGATGGAGTTTATCATTATCCGGGACTTCCCAAAGATAACTCACCGGAAAGCATGGAAGAAATTCAACAAAAATGGGAAACCGGTCCCCGGATCCCCTTAATGGTTTACAAGCAGGGGCCATCAGAAATATTTGATCCTTTTCAATTCCTCAGAAGTTTACTCATCAACATGCTGGTAGCCGCCGGGGCATTGTTCATTGTGAGCAGAACCAAAGATCACTCCACCAAAGCTGTATTGCTTGTTTGTATTTCTGTAGGCTTGATCATTGGTATTGCCAGTGATTTGGCACAAATGAACTGGTATTTATTTCCCCTGCCCTATACCCTGGCAAATATGTTTGACCACTTGATTTCATTTACTCTTCTGGGACTGTTATTTGGATATTATACCTTCAGCCAAAGCCAAATTTCGCCGGATGCCTGATACCTTATGGGTATTCACCAGAAATTGAATATTTTGTAGAAACAAACATCCGGTCAGCTTCACATGTGGTATCAGAAAACAATTAAACTATCCCCAAAACCCAGAGGGTTTCACATCATCACCCGTGAAATCCTCCAAGAAATTCCCGAAATAGGGGATATAACCACCGGCTTAGCACATATCTTTATCCAGCATACCAGCGCCGGCCTTACCGTAAATGAAAATGCCGACCCCAGTGTGCGCCATGATTTTGAAACACATTTTAACCGAGCCGTCCCGGAAGATATAACGCTCTATGAACATACCCTGGAGGGTACAGACGACATGACCTCCCACATCAAAAGCTCACTGCTGGGATCTTCAGTATCCATTCCCATCACAAACGGGAACCTCAACCTTGGTACCTGGCAAGGGATCTATTTGTGTGAACACCGAAACCATGGGGGATCCCGAAAACTGGTAGTTACCTTGAGGGGTGAATGAATACCTTGTACCGGTGGCTTTGGGCATCAAATACGGTTTAAATATCTATTGTATTTTTTTAGAATACTTAACGACCTGCCGCATAACAGGCGAAGATTACGAGTTATTAAACGACTAAAATTTTAAAACAAGCAACTCCGGAAACCCACGGCGCGTCCGTGTCCCCAGTTAATACGCATGATATTATTCATGGCCTCCTCCCAGCTCGTACATTACGGCTTGGAAAAACTCATAACAAACCCAAGGAGGAAAACCATGAACGTATATACGGGTATCCATTCATATTACTGCGGAATCGACTTACA
>VEMX01000074.1 GCA_009711805.1 Balneolaceae bacterium
TAGATTTTTGAACGGCGTAGACACTGGTAAGCTACGAGTTCAAGTCGATAAAAATTTTAATAGCACTTATTCCATTGTACAACAATAAGTTACAAGAATTTATAATTTGCTTAACCGGACACTACTGAATTGATGTATAAAACAACTGTTGTTCGTATTGCTGAAGTACACCTCATATCTATAACAACATGTATACTTTACAAAATGAATGGGATAGTAAATAAATAACTGTACATCGGCAATATTATATCAAACTCTTTTGGAATGTTGAATATGATTTTTTGACTGAAAGTTATTGCCTTAAATTGTATCCCGAGCCTCAACAAGGGTATTTGCCAGGCACAGTAGTAATTGAATGGGAGCTATTACTTTTTTTGACCATTGTCAGGCACAGGCTTCTTTTAATTTTTCCATTGTTCTTTTTTCTTTTTCCGATATATCAATCAAAATTTCAGAAGTTCTGTTTAAATATTTTTCGTCTTTTGTTTCTCCTATTTTATGAAAGAGTTTTGAAACCTTGGTCCATAAGGATGCAATCTCAATAAAATCTTCATGAGCCTCTTTAATTTTTGGGCTTTCAAGTTTATCTGCACTCTCTTTTAAAAAGTCCCTGTATAGATTTCGGAATAATGCCCCACCTGTTCCCGCTTTTTCCATTATACTTGCTGATGCCTGGAATTCCCCTTTAATGTCTTGGCTCGTTTTGAACCAATTTATTATTTCAACAGATGTCTTCTTTATTCCTTTATAGCTTATGTTTTTTATAGGAGGATTAAGGTATTCTGTCGCATTATTAAAAATTGCCTGTTTGATTATTCGATTTAAATCAGACAATTCTTCAACCTGTTCAATAGTGTAACTCCTGTTTCGTGATGACATCGGGCCTTTTTCGTTTCTTGCCAATTCCAGACTTTTTAAGGTTGTCTGTACTTTTCTTCCTTGTTGGTCTGTGTCTATCAAATATGCAAATTCCTCATCGTACCCATACAGTGCTACATAATGGCCTGCAAAGTGAATTTTATTGGTGAAGTAGTCTAAATGATAGCAATCTAGTTTTAATCCCACCGCTTGCCCATTGTCAAGATATTGAGTCACATTTTTCCATGCTTTTTTGATAGAAGAAGTTTCTTTAATCTCAAGATGCAAGTCCAGATTTCTACAAATATTCTCAGTTAGTACATCAGGTTTTACTCTACCTCCAATAAATGGAAAATCCATTGTTTTCATATTCCAATATATGTATCCAAAGCCTTCTCCAATACCAAAAAGCATAGGTTCTGATAAATCTATGCCCATTTGTTTTAGAAGACTACCTATTGCTGTAGTTTCACAATGTTGTCCGATGAATGGAGAAAAATCTTTTATTATCATGCTTTTTTATTTCAAATTTAGACATCATAAATGACAACCTTATGTCAGTAGCTGTCGATTTTTTTTGCGTGTACATAACGCTGGCATAACACCAACACAATACCGTTTATTCTTATTTTACACACAAGTTTTACTCCTGTTATCACTTAAATAATGAGGATAAATGAATAAACCGGGAGTAATCTCAAAATATGAACAGTGTCTTACGCTAATGAACGATATCCCTGTTGCCGCTCTGGAATACAATTAACAGTGGTAAGTATGAAGCAGAACCTCAATGGGACATTACGGAGCGAAATAGCGGATCGTGGTTAATCCATATTCTAATTGATATTTAAAATGTTATTCCTCATCCTTACTACTACAAAAACAAACAGGTACTCTTTTTTTTATAACTAATATTTAATGTTATGGGTGATATTATCTCCACTTTAGCACCTTTTGCATGGGTTCTTATTCCTCTTGCGGCTATGGCTGTCGGTGCTTTTTCGGAATGGCTGAAATTTAAAGAAAAACAGACCAAGCTTGACGCTTCTACTGAAGGACTGGCAAGGGAGGTCCGTGAATTAAAGCAAACAATTCAACAGAACGATGAGGAATTCAACAAGCGACTCAGGCATTTGGAAACCATCGTTACCAGTCAGTTATGGGATGTCATCAATGAGGATCCCGGGGATACACAGAAAAAAATACCTTCTCATATGCTGGATGAAATGCTTCATTCTGATGAAGAATTAACCGACAAGCAAAAGAGTAAAATTATAGCCAAAAAGTTAAAATCCTGAACAACAAAATCACTTCCCTAATACATTGAAACATACCTATACCGCCACTGTTGAGTGGATAAATACGCGAGATTCATTCACCAAAAACACTTACAGCCGTAAACACCACTGGACGTTCGACGGAGGCATCACCGTTCCTGCCTCTGCATCTCCCCAAGTAGTTCGAGAACCTTTTTCTGAACCGGAAGCGGTTGATCCTGAAGAAGCTTTTGTAGCTTCGGTATCCAGCTGTCATATGCTTTTCTTTTTATCCATAGCCGCAAAAGGAGGGTTCGAAGTAAAATCATATACCGATAGAGCATGCGGCATTATGCAGAAGAATGAAGAAGGTGATATCTCTATCACAGAAATACAGTTGGAGCCCAATATTGAATTCTCCGGCGAGAACATCCCCGATGATGTACAGATCCAGAAAATGCATCACCAAGCTCACAAAAAATGTTTTATTGCCAATTCAATAAAATCGAAAGTAGTAGTGAAGGATTAGTGGTTTGCCCCCGGATCTCTTTTTGGGGTGAAGTATCTTCTTGTGATCTCCTGGACATATACCGTTCACGCCTATGAGGGTAAATGGAAAAGGCTGGGTTTGCTGGAGCCAGCAATCGGTCAGACGGACTCCAGCCGGCAGACCGAGGGGTAAACCAAACCAACCCCGTACCCGATCTGACCGATCACCGGTCTCATATGTTGAAGGTATCAACATTTATCAGCTGGAAAAAGATTGCATACGTACGTTATGATCTTTACCCTCAGCACATTCTATTGGAATCGAGCCAGCCTGGCACCTCTAAGATTGGTCTAA
>VEMX01000068.1 GCA_009711805.1 Balneolaceae bacterium
TCCCTTGGATTTTATAGCCTCAAGCTGGGAGCGTTCTTGGTCGGTAAGAGTGACATGGTAGGAAGTCATAGCAGTTTCTTTTAAGATACAACTTTATACCGACATTACATACTTGACTTGACACTAGAAGACATTCAGTTGGAGTTGAGTCAGTTAAATTCCTTTTCAATTACCTCGGTTTTGTACCTTTTGTAGGACCAATCCTTTCCTACGAAAACTTGAGTACCTCGGTGAATGGTATCGATTACGCAGAAAACAAATTGGCTTTAGGAGTTACATTTGGTTGGGATATCAGGGTAACAAAGACCGGCTCCAGTCTATTGAGAACAAATCTACGTTACTATCCTAACTTACATATGAATGTTGAAGGTGAAAAGATGATGTTTGACCATCTCGAATTCAATTTTATTCAATGGGTACAGTTCATTGGCAGAAAAAAGGCACTAAGAAAATAAAAAAAGCAAGTAACACTGTATAAGCGTAATGCGGGATAAAGTACTAAAATTGAACGAATTGGATATTAACAAACATAAGGTGAAACCGAAAGTAAAGTGCTTCTAATCCCGCACTACGCTTATACTTGACCGTTAAAGCATTTTCTAATCCTACCATAAAGCGCCCTATAACCTCAAGCGCTTCAACTCGGACATGGCCGCTTATTGCTAAGATTCAGATCTTTTAATGTTGCAGCGCATCCAGCTTTTTTTCAAATTACTTGCTAATAATGGCCATGCCGGTTAAACACCAAATCGTTATAGGGCTTACAATTAATTAAAACAGCTCAATAGTTTTTACAAAGACCAGAATAGATATGCCTATCAAACATACATTAAAGCTATTATTCCTTTTCTCCTGCATACTACTTTATAGTTGCACCAAAACAGATACAGTTCAGGTCAACATTAATACTGATTTGACAAAATACGGGCTGGATTCACTTAAAGTGAGGACAATGACTCCTATTCAAATAGATTCAGTTGCTAATCTTGTACATCAAAACATCAAACAGGATTATTTGAATTATAAGAAGTCAGACAATGAAAGTGAAAAATCTGACCTCAGAAAAGAGGAATACTTTGGTGATAAACTTTATGGCTTTTACTTACATTTTCCAGAATCTGACAATAGCACTGAAAATCTCAAAAGAGCTTTTGCGATTTGGTATGTATCAGATGCTGTTAATAAAATGGAATTGGCCTTAAACAGGATTTCAATAAATGAGAGTTATTGGGGAGAGCTTGCCAACTACTATAATCTTTCTAAAATCAATGCCAAAAATCGAAGCTGGCTTTCTTTTATCAACAGTAGAGACCATAAAAATCATATCCAAAAGTTGGTTGAATGGAGTAAAGATGCTAATAGTAACGTAACGCGAACTCATCTCTCATTTTATATAGCAAAGAGCTATTTCGTTCAACAAGAATACGACAGAGCTAATGAATATTTACTAAAAGTATTTGAATTAAACCGTGATTCCGTGCTAGTAGGTTGCCAAACTATAGTGGATAAAGCCCGATCATATTATAATGAGATACATTCTCTACAGATCGGTGATAAAGCCCCCTCATTTTCTACAACTTTAATCTCGGGTGAGTCTATAGATTTATCAGAATTCCGTGAAAAAGTTATCCTTTTAGAATTTTGGTCAACTTCCTGCGGACCTTGCATAAAAGAACTGCCAAATTTAAAAGATCTTTACGCATCTTTTAAAGATAGAGATGATTTTATCATGGTAGGTATCTCTCTGGATACAGATATTGAAAGAGTTAAAAGTTTCGTCAGCGAGCATAATATAGATTGGTATCAAATTTTTGATGATGGATATGGTGAAGTATCTCAACTTTATAATTCAGTTTATCTTCCGAGAACCTATTTAATAGATAGAAATGGAAATATTGCTCATAAAGATTTACGAGAAAAGTATCTTAAAGAAGCTGTAGCCTCGATGCTAATAGATTAATCATACGCCCTATCAATGCGTTTTAAATCGGACGTGGACCTGCCTATGCCGGCAGGCAGGCAGGGTGCGATGGCACTTGATTGCCAGCTCCAAAGGAATCCCTACGGGAGAATTAATTTCACTACTTCAAATAAATTATAATCCCCGCGCTGTTTAAACGCTGGGTCGTTATGCCTTCACAAAACAATTTCGTTGCATGGATACCGTTAATCCATTAAATTAAAGAATGATCAAATCATTCGGAGATAAAGCAACGGCGGATCTGTTTCATGGAAATTCGAGCAGTAAAGTTCGAAAGTTGCCTACTCAAATCCTTGATTCAGCGATCTACAAATTAGATATACTGAACGCAGCTACTTCTTTAGATGATTTACGATCACCTCCAGGCAACAGATTAGAAGCACTGCGTGGAGATTATAAAGGATATCACAGTATTAGAATTAATGCTCAATGGAGAATCGTTTTTCGTTGGGAAGATTCCAGTGCATTTGATGTAGCCATTGTTGATTATCATTAGATAGAGGTGAAAACCATGATTCCACAAAACAGAATAACCACACATCCCGGGACAATTTTACTGAAAGAGTACCTTCAACCAATGGAATTAACTCAGAAAGAATTAGCGGATCATCTGGAGATTCCTATTCAGCGTATTAATGAAATTGTACGGGGGAAAAGAGGCATTTCTTCGGATACAGCTTGGCTGTTGTCAAAGGCACTTAATACTTCCCCTGAGTTTTGGTTAAATCTGCAGGCTATGCATGATTTATCCTCACATCGTCCAAGCAAAGAAATTGCTCCACTTAAGTCTGTTTAGGCATAACATATATATGGCCTCCAATGTCAAGAGGCAATAACTCTTCCGTGCGAAAATAAAATCTTTTCACTCAGCCGGTCTCGACACACTTTTGGTGGATTAGTACTACAGGCAGTTTTCAATCGCGGGTTGGCA
>VEMX01000089.1 GCA_009711805.1 Balneolaceae bacterium
GGAGGAAGCAAATAGGCAGTCTCACGATCCACCAAGCGAAAATTAACAGACATTAAAGTATTTTTGGTTCATTGGAAGTTCAACCTAAACTAATAATTTAACCTCAGAAAGTCCGACAGGCTCCTAGAATCTGCCGAAGAATCAAACCCAAGAAATCCTTCTTGTACTTGCCCTAACGGGAAAAAAACTTTAGAACGATTGTTTAGTTCAGCATTGAAATAATTCTCATAAGTTTTTTCTTCAAACTCTGTGTCCATCTTTCATTTAGTAGGATGGTTAGTCTTTTGGTGCCCTATAACATATAATTATACCAACTAATCTACTTCATCCGGGTTTATTAAACAACTGTTTTTCAGGGAGTAAAGAGCTTATAAACTCTTATGCAACGTATGTAATGTCATAAACCAGACGAATAAACCGTTGGAATAAATCAGGGTTTATTCCAACGGTTTATAAGTTTTTTGTAAGAGTTCACTTTTTCAGCCCTCTAACAGGTAACCAGAAATTAAATTAACTGTTATGAGCAAACTCCTTACAACGCTTAGAAATGAAATTCGACGACGTAACTACAGTTATAGAACCAAGCAGGCCCCACCGGGCGCAGGTAGATCCCTTAGTCAATAGCTTAATCACAAACAACCACCTCCACAACACCCACCGTCTCAGCACAATGAGGGAGTAGCTTTTTAATCCAATGGCGTGCTGATTCCCCTTCCCGAATTTTCGGGAGAGGACTTTACCCGGTACGTTGATTAAGATCCGGCTAATTTTTCGCTTTTCCCTTCTGCCTGCCAACTATTTCAACGGCAACGTTTAAGGGAGCATCATTGCCATTTACCAAATCTTCCAATTGGCTTTCAATGTTATGATGCGGAACTAACCCCCTTCCCCATGAAAAACTTGATACGTTTTCGGTGAACTTCACTAACGGGATTTTTATCCGCAGGTGACTATTGGGTAAGGTAACCTCAGTATAATACCCGCCTGTATGCCCTTTAAAACCACCAATGGTTTCCTCTCCGATAAATACACTGTTACCATTATGGTCATATAAAAAACTGGCAAAGCTACTGCATGCAGAAAAACAATATCCATCCACAAGTACCGCTAATTGCCCCGTATATGCATTGGGTTTGGGTATGATTTTGTCCGTTACAGTTTGAATGTATTTACCCTGCTCATTTGCGGTATGCTTATCGGCAAAGGTATAGAAGTTACTATCCACTGAGTCGGCGGTATATTCCAGGAAAGAATAGGTTGGTTCGTTTATTTCTGTAGCTGAAGTCAGGGTAGTTGCTTCATCTATAAAATAGGATGCCAGGTATTCTTTGTATCCCCTGCTCCCTCCCCTGTTTCCTCTCAAATCAAGTATAACAGACTTAATTCCTTGTGACCGGATGTTGTGGAACACAGAATCTATAGCAGCATCATTTCTGTATCTTGCATCAAACGAGCGGATGGTTATTAAGCCAACAGAGTCACTTAGTACCTCAAAGGAGAAATTCTTATCTGTTTCGTATCGCTTAATTCGTGCTTCATATTTCTCGATGGTTTCATCATGGCCTTTCAGTTGAACATCCTGTGTGATTTTTTGGCCTGTGTCATTGGAGAGAATCTCCACAGAAAAATGATCCCTTTCAGGAAATTCAAAGGCCAGATAGAGATAGAAGTAATCTTCTATCTGACGATATTTATTCGTTCCTGAAGTCCCGTCACCCGGAACAAAAGCTTCAATGCTGTTGAGAATTTTATTGATATCAACCCCATTGATACTAAGAATTTGGTCTCCGAATGTTAGAGAACTTTTACTATCGGGAGGATTATTGATAAACACATTGTCATTGATGATCACAATGGGATCAGGAAAGAACTTAGTTGAAGAAAAGAATTTACCGACTTCTGACTCAGGCCAGGATACTTCAATATGACCACAATGAACCTGGTTCAGAACCTTGAATAACTGAGTGGAAAAGGTAAATACATCCGTAGCGTTTTCAAGTTCACTTTTAAGATGTTTAAAAGAATCGGCTAAGTCTGTACTGTCAGTATATAAGTATAATCCGGGATGTGCTTCTCTAAGAGCCGTTTCGAGTATGTTCAAGTCTTCACTTAACTCTTGTTTGGTGAATGTCTTAAAATCTAAGAACTCAGTGTCTGTTTTACTGATCCAAGACTGAACGAATAAAAGTAGAATTATAAAATTTGTGATCTTCTTCATTTGTAATTACTGCCAGCATTTACATGCTACAACACCATTGAGATTATCCTTGCCCCGCTCATAGGTTTTATTCATGATATCCTGAAAATATTGGGGGATAAAATGGGGAAACCCGATTAAACATCAAAGTACAGATATCAGCTCCCTGAAGTTTCTTTGAAACACCCCCCGCGGGACGTTGAGAACAAAAGTGAACGTTGACATATCTTCCAATCACATTTAAGGAGGTCGCCGCGTCGATACAGCATCAGCCCTTTTTAAGATACCCGCCTCCTCGCGAACGACGCCCTTGCTCAATCCCCAAATAACCATTAACCATTACCCACACACACAACACCCACCGTCTCAGCACAATAAGTGTGTTGCCTTTTTCACTAAACGGTGTGCTGATCCGCCTCCCTCGAGGGAGGACTTGTTCTTTAAAATACTCATGGGCGTTTCTCTTACTTTTCACTTCTGCCTTCTCACTTAGCTATACCCACCTATTCCAGGGTTCTTGGACTTGCTACATTTTAATGGACACGGAGTTAAGGTATATTGTAGTGAAAACAGAAAAGGATAAAATGAACAAAAAAGAACGAAGAACCTTTACCAAAGCATTTAAGCTGGATGTGATTCAACAGA
>VEMX01000057.1 GCA_009711805.1 Balneolaceae bacterium
CGGCGCATTAAAATCGTTGAACGACACCTCAATAATAGACCTATTCGAAAATTTGGGTACCTTTCCCCCATACAGCAAACCCTAAAACACCACGCAGCCTCTGTTGCATTAGTGACTTGAACACAGCATTCGTTAATTTAGCATTGGTTTTATTACCTGTTAAATTTTCTTTCTCACCAATCTCAAGATTAAAAACAGCATTTTTATTATATCCAATTAAAGATTTTAGAGCGTTGAAGGAGACTGTTTCTCTTTTATTTAAATAATTGTATATAAGTTCTTTCTGTTCATCTGAAAAAGGTAGACCTTGTCCATTTTCATCAGCAACGGTAAGGTTATTCAAAGTCTTAATTAAACGAAATTCTTGGAAAATCAGGCGTGCTTTTGGGATTCTCTTTTTATCATTTTCAAGTGAACAATGACCAACGTTTTCTGCTTGGCTTCCTATGGGACGCTGATAGAATATTACATCTTCCTCAAGCTTATTTTTCAATTCAGGTGTTAAAATATCATGATAAAATTCAGCTTGCTTCTTCCATAAAAGATCAAATTCTTCCTGATACATGTCTCGATGTGTGTACTTATTTCGAATACGACGCCAAAATTCTTCACCGAACTTATATTTGTCTTTTAGGTGATTATCCTGAATCTTAAATAAAAATTCTCCTAAAGTTTTTGATTCAGTTTTATCCATAGCTTTTCTAACTTCCGATATCCCTGATTGAACAACCCCCTTCTTTTCGTTTCCAGATTTTCGGTTGCTTTTATAGCCTCTTCGTTGGTCAAGATGATAAAGAGCTCTTCCAAATTCTTTTTGGGTTAATTTTTCATAAAGCCCCTTGGTTCTAATTTTATAAGGGTCTATCTGAGCCCAAATATTCCACTTATCTTTTTGGTTTTTATCTGGGATCATGTCAAGATCCCTTAAAATATAATAGAGTGCTTTTTTTCTCCTTCTTCTTCGATCTCTTAACCTTCTGGTTCTTCGTTGAGTTCCTCTTAATTTATTTTTTGATTCACCTTTTTGTGATTCCTGATCTCGTTTCAAGTTTTGATCGAATATCCTGACCCCATTGCCTAATATTTCCCCATTTTTTTTGTCGTATTCAATTAAGCTCCATCCAATAGAGGCAACTCCCAGGTCTAATCCTAATATCTTCTCCATCATATCTCCATTTGTATTATTGATTCTGTTGACTTATACTCAGTTAAATCATATCGAAAAGAGTCTTATCACAATAAGGAGTAATAAGACTCCGTGGGCAATGTTAGTTTACTAGCACCCCTCACTTATTCTTAGTTTTGCCCTCTGCGGAGGGCTTTTTTATTTTGCAAGCTAATGAATATGTGTAGAAAGTCAATACTTACAATATGTTTGAGGTTTGTAAGGGTTATACTCGTCACGAAGATCCCCTTCGTGATATCCTTTCGTGACGTAGTCATCCCCTCGGAAAAAGCTCCGGCTACCAATCAAATATGTTGGTGATTAATTCGATTTTTTAATTATCACGGAAAGCCGGAGCTTTGCAACGAGGTTAAAACGGTTGCTTTTTAATCTTGATGTGGTGGTTATATGGAAGAAATTCCAAATTACCCAATAACTATTAGCCACCCCCAACCCCCACCCGGTAAAGGATTGAAATTAACCGTAGATTGGTTGCGGTAAGCGAATAGTAAAAAAGATCAGAAGATGAATATTCTTATCACCGGGGGAACCGGTTTTATAGGTGATGAACTGCGAACCATATTGCTGAAAGATCGGCACAGCTTGATTATAGTGACACGCAATCCGCAGAAATACAAAGACGAAGCCGCAAAAAACCAAGAGTTCATCAGTTGGGATGATGACTTGACAGAGGCCATGGAAAATACCGATGCGGTGATAAACCTCGCGGGAGAAAGTATATTTGGGCAGCGTTGGACAGAAGAAGTGAAAGATCGCATTATGAGCAGCCGGGTGGAGTCTACCCGCAAGCTGGTGGATGCTATGCGAGAAGCCAATGAAAAACCCAAAGTGTTTGTCTCGGCTTCAGCCTCGGGCATCTATGGAGATAATGCGGATGAGGTCTTAGATGAGGACTCGGAAACAGCGAATGATTTTTTAGCGGACGTATGCAAGAGGTGGGAGTCTGAATCGCTCAAAGCTACGGAGTTTGGAGTTCGGGTGGTAAACCCGCGTATTGGTATTGTGCTTGAAAAAGGTGGGGGAGCCCTGGAAAAGATGATTCCTCCTTTTTCCTTTTTTGTAGGGGGACCGGTCGGGCACGGGAAACAGTATATGAGTTGGGTGCATCGCACAGATTTATGCAATGCCCTGATATACCCTATAGATCATGAGCAGCTGGAAGGTCCCTATAATGTGAGTGCTCCCAATCCTGCTACTATGAACGAATTTGCAGCGGTGTTGGGGAATGTGATGAACCGTCCATCTATGTTTCGGGTTCCGGCTTTTGTATTGGAAATGGTGTATGGGGAAGCAGCTAAACCGATTATGGACAGCATACGAATGCAGCCAAAACGTTTACAAATCAGCGGCTTCGATTTTCGCTACGAAGAACTTGAAGAAGCTCTCGCTGACATAGTATAAGTACTGATGTTTAACCCGAATTATTCACGAATGGATGCAAAAAGGCGATCTATATACTTGAATATATTACCGTTGAATTGCTTTATATAATAGCCCAATTTTGAGGTACGGATTAGGCGGCGAAATTTCCCCGTACGCTGCGTTCAAGTGAAAATTGGGGTACTCAGGGTACCACAGTACCCTTCCGTTCCCATTTCCACTTCGCCTTGCGTA